>CAMKNA010000013.1 GCA_946414075.1 uncultured Fibrobacter sp. | reverse complement strand
CCTTGGTGGAACTTAACGAGGTGTTGACCTCCATGGGCCTCTCTTTTGGCATGGATGTCGATGAATACTTGAAGGATTAAAAATGAGACACGGTGTAAAAAACAAGAAACTCGGCGTTAACGCCCAGCACAAGCGTGCCATTCTCCGCGCTCTTGCCACTTCTATCATCGGAAAGGGCATGGAAACCGAACAGGGCAAGCGCTATGTGCGTACAACACTGCACAAGGCCAAGATGGTTCGTGGCGTGGTGGACCGCATGGTTACCTATGCCAAGAAGGGCGACCTTTCTGCCCGTCGTGAAGCTGCCCGCTTCATCATGGACCCCAAGGTCCTGCAAGACCTGTTCGCCACAATCGGTCCTCGCTATGCGGGCCGCAACGGTGGCTATACCCGCGTGCTGAAGCTCGGTCCCAACCGCGCCGGTGACGCTTCCGAAATGGCTCTCGTTGGCCTTGTGGAAGACGAAATCGTCGTGAAGACCAAGAAGGCTGCTGAACCTGCTAAGTCCGAAGCCGTCAACATGGTCGAAGGCGAAAGCAAGGCTGCCGAATAATTTTTAAATAATTATGAACGCCCCGCTTTTCTAGGCGGGGTGTTTTTTTGTATATTTCTAGAGTCCTATTTTTGGTAACTGATTATGCGTCATGTGGTTACATGCATTTTGTTGGTGCTTTTTGCTTCGGTGGGGTCCTTTGCGACGGAAAAGGATAAATCCATTATATTGAGCACTTCTCCGACGGTTTCCAGTCGTAGTGGAATTGCGTTAAATCCCACTTATGCAGACCAGTCCGTAGATTCCAGCTATGTGCTGGGTCCTGGGGACTTCTTGGATTTGGTCCTGGAAAACAACTATGTTACGGTTCAGGTCTATCCGGATGGTTCCGTTGCCGTTGAAGAATGTGGAGCGGTCAATGTTGGCGGTAAGACTCTTGCCGAAGCCCGCCGGTTGATTTTGGATCTGGTGTCCAGGCGTTACAAGCGGGAATATTGCTATGTGCAATTGGCCGCCTTGAAAAAATTCAGGATTAACGCCATGGGTGCGGTTTCTCAGGTGGGGCAGCACCTGGTGGAATCTCAAACCAGGTTGAGCTATTTCATTAGGCAGATTGGGGGCCTTGTTTCCAACGCCAACAGAGAGGATATCTGGGTGATACGGGGTAACGACACCCTGCATATCGATTATAACGCCATGTCATCCCGTGGAGATTTTAGTGCCGACATAATGCTGGAACAGGGCGACAAGGTTTATGTTCCGTTTGTAGCCGTCGGCGACAATGTGGTGTTGATTTTCCCCGAATCCAGAACCAGCGTTGCCTACCAGGAAGGGCGTACCTTGCAGGATTATTTCAATCTTGCAGGCGGAAGCCGAATGGATAATCTTGGGTATAAATCCGTTTGCGTCAGGGAGCCGGGAAAGCCGACCAGGTGGATAACCATGTCAGAAATGAAAATGACAAAGGTCGCTCCAAACACGGAAGTGGAATTTTCCATCCAGGACATGGTCGTCTATGTGGGTGGTGCGGTAACGGCGATGGGCAAGTTCCCCTATGACCCCACATGGCACGCCATTGACTATATCTCCGCTGCCGGTATTAATATCACCACGGGTAGTTGGGGGCAGGTTACCGTATGGCGTGGGAATGAACCGAAGGCCCTTTCGGTGAAGGTTGCAGAAGATGAAATATTGCCGGGGGACCTGATTGAAATTCCAAGAAGCCGTTATGAATCCTTTAAGGACTTCACATTGTTCCTTGCCTCTTTACTGACGGTGATTTCTTCGGCCCTCATTGTTTATGTAACCTATAATAACAGCAAGTGATGTATGGAAGAACAGGGTGAATTGACATTTATGGAACTAATGTTGAGAATGGTCAACAACATTCTTGCGCACTTAAAGTTGTGTGTGGCCATTGTCGTTGTTCCTACACTTCTTGTTTTTGTCCTTGTAATGTGGGTCCTTCAGCCTGTTTATAGGGCTTCTGCGATTATCACTCCCCCAAGCAATGACGGCTCCATTGGAAGCGGTATCAGCAACTTCATAAAATCCGACAAGAGTGCCGGTGGAATGCTCGGTTCCTTGCTGAATTTTTCAGCACAAAATGAGACGGATGTTGTCTGGACGATTTTTAACTCTTGGGAATTGCATTTCCAGGTCATTGAACATTTTGATCTGGTAAAGCATTACAAGTTTAAAGGAAAGTTCGCTGCAGACATGCTTAAGGAGTTTAGGAAAAACTTCGTTTTCGATTATAACGACGAAAACATGTTTGAAGTTTCTATCGAGGATGAAGATTACCACCTGGCTGCAGAAATCGTCGATTTTATGTTGGATAAGGCGGATTCTGCATATAACGCCTACAAAACGGCGCAGGCGAGACAGTCCAGGATATACCTGCAGCAGCGTCTGGATTCTTGTACAAAAGAACTCAACAAGTTGCTGAAAAAATTTGCGAAATTCCAGGCGGATAATAATTTCTACGATCCGGACATCCAAATGGAATCTACCATTAAGTACCTAAGCGAACTGCAGACTAAGCGCGAAGACCTTTCCTTGGAGATGGAATACGAAAAGGAAGATCGCGGTGAAGGTAGCAAGCGGTATGACCAGTTGCACAAGCGCTACGAGGGGGTGAACAAGGCCCTTACGGGTACGCTGAGTGGAAAGAACAAGGAAGTTGGCATTGTTTCGTTGAAAAAGTCTCCAGAGCTTGCTGCTGAATATATGCAGTACAAGGCCGAGATAAAGGTTCTCGAAGCCATGTACCAGATGCTGATGGCGCAAAGTGAGGAAATGCGATTGGCGGAAACGAAGATGTTGAAAAACCTGCATATCCTGGAGCCCCCTTGGGAAAACGACAAGAAGGTGTTCCCCAAGCGTGGGATTATGCTGGTGTTTACAGTGATGATTTCGTCCCTGTTGGCTCTTGTTGTATGTACACTTTTAGAAAAAATAAAGAATGAACCGAAAGGTTCTGTTCTGACTCAGGAAATAAATAAGCTAAAATCTGCCATTAGGCACCGGTAAATGCTTGAATTTGTTGAACAGAGCCCAGTAAGCGCTGTATGCTTTCTTGTAGTCGCTTTCTGCCTTTTTTACACATGGATATGTAAGAAAGACTTTTTTCATCCTGTTGTCATATATGTATTTACCCAGTGCCTGACTCTCGGCATTTCCTATCTAAAGGTCGTGCCGCAGATGACAGATTTCAGGCCTGTAACTTGGTGTGTTTGGGGCGGGGCTCTGGCTTCCTTCGTGATGGGGGCGCTGATGTATTATAGCCTTTCGCCTTCAGATGCGAAATCCATCGATAACCAAAGCGTTCTAAAGATGCACCTGGAGGACTATTCTTGGAAACGGCATTTTGTCTGTTCCATATTTCTGTTTCTTTTTTTCTTGGGCGGCGTTGTCGGGATTAGTTATGTAGCTGGTGGTCTGATTATTTTATCGGATAATCCTGGTCATTGGGTATCAGCAGACATAGACTATGGATATTTGCCGGTTTTGGAATCTTCCGCCCCTCTTACCACATGTTATTTTTTCTTGGCCTCTTTTAAGGATTTAAATCCCCACAGGTGGATCCGTATAATTTCGAGAGTGTTTGCCGTATTGACGCCGATGATGGCCTTTTTGTGCTACCCGAACCGATCGACATTGCTTTTGTGTTTAGGTTGGTCCCTGATTATATACAACTACATAAAGAAGAGGATAGATGTCAAGTATATCATCGTGGGAATGCTTTTGATAGTGGTCTTTTTCGTATTTGTTTCCCAATTGCGGTCGCAATACGGAACCAATTCCATAAAGGGGATGACATCTCGTCAGATTATTCTGATGCCCTACAAGTACATTGCCAACAACTATTGGAATCTTGATTATGCGGTTAACCCACCCCCAGACCGAACGATACACCCGTTCACTATGGGTGTAGATGCCCTGCATGGAATGCTTGAATATACCCGCATTCCTCCGGCAATAAGGGATATGATGGGGTGGGACAATATGTTTAACTATAAAGTCCAGAAGGTGCCGGGGTTAAATACGACGAGTTATTTGTGGGAGGTGTATAAGGACTGGGGAATTGTAGGGACGGTCTGGTTCCCATTCTTTGCGTCCTTCTTCATGTGTTTTTTGTATGAACGGATCCATCGGCACGCGACACCTCGCAACATGATTCTTTACTCGCTGTTTTTGTATTATGTAGGCTGGTGGTGGTTTGTGGAAGGGTACAAAAGAGGTCTTCTCTGGTTGTGGATTTACATGATATTCATTTTCTACAAATACTGTAGCACTGTTAGGGATGCGAATCGCAATTTTAACATCGGTGTATCGCACTGAATTCGGTGTGGCAAGGGTAATCGCCTCGCAGCTTCCCCATTTGGTGGAGGCTGGTTTTGAAATAGACTTGTATGCCTGCGAATTAGACCGATCCCTGCTTTTCCCTAAGGTGCGGGCAGTTCGTGTCCCCACACATTTGAGGGGGCTTAGGGCTGCTTTAAAGGCTGGCCGCTACGATGTTATCATTGCCCATACGGATCCTTTCTACCAATTTTTGGCAGAGGATAATTGCGGCGCCGTGACGATAGGTTACGAACATGGGTATCCGCCGGTAGAACTGTGCCCTCCAGAGGAAAAGGAATCGCGGCTCAAAGAAATCGGAAATCGTCTGGGCCTGATTTATCCGGCGCTTACACAGGTCGTGACAATTAGCCGCTACGGGGTGGAATACCTTAACTGGTCGGGCTCGTATGTGATATATAACGGGGCAGATCATTACGAACACCTGTATGAACCTGCTGAAGGGGAACCTTTTGGCCCTATCCGCATTTTGGCCGTGACCCGTTACCGCAAGGGGGAGTGGAAATACAAGGGGCTGGATCAAGTAGTTCGCCTGAAAAAAGACTTGGGTAGCGCGTGTCAGATAACGGTAATTGGTCGTGGCGATGGGGAATCGGCTCAAATTTTGAAAGATGCCGGAATAGAAGTTCCCGGTGTTGTTTCGGACCAAGAGCTGGCGCGTCATTATTCTTGTTGCGATGTCCTGGTGAGTTTTTCGCAGTGGGAGTTGTTCAACTTGCCCCTGGCCGAGGCGGGGTTTGCCCATAAGCCAGCCCTGGCCTTGAATCATTGCGCCCATCCGGAGGTGACGCCTTTCGTATTCAACAGCTACGAGGAAATTCGCGATTATCTAAAGACAGCGACCAGGAGCTCCTTGAGGGCGGATGGCGAAAAAATGTTCCAGTTTGTGGACAGCCGTTTTCGTTGGGAGCAGAATGGCAAAGAGCTGGTGAAATTGATTCAGGCCAAGTGTCCAAGCCCCGTATCTTGCCGCTCCACTTTTGGAAAGAGCATTTTTTGGCTGTTCTGGAATGTTCGGGAAGCCCTTCGTCAGAACTTCTATAAGAAGTGGATAAAAAGATCATGAGACGGGATTCACTTCTTTTGAATGCGACAGTCAACGGAGCCGCCCAGGGTTTGGGTAGGCTAGTCCGTTTCGTCACTACCAGCATCGCCATTGTGAAGTTTGGGGCTGCCGGTTGGGGAGAGGTGGCCTTTGCCTACACCCTTATCACTTATATAAATTTCGTCCTTAATTTTGGTATGTCGTCTTTTGCGCTGATTGAGCGGCCGGACGATACAAAACTGGATAGGAAGATTTTTACGGCAATGGGCTATATCCGGGGCTGTTTAGTAACAGGTCTTGCCCTTGTCGCTATAGCGGCCTACTTTGCGATGGACCTGACTTGCGGAACGGTCTTGAAGATATACCTTTTGACTGTTTTTTTAAGGCCGGTAAATATAGACTGGCTGATTGCCAGAAAGGGCCTTGCGGGTATAAATTCACTGGTCCAGTTCTTTAGGCAGGGTCTGCTGCTTTCCTTGATTTACTTCATGCATGTTCCTTCCATTGAGTATTTTGCCGTAATGGATGTGGGGACAGAGGTATTGGCTACAATAGCGTTGTGGATTGTCGGCCCCCGAAAGGGTTTTCCTCTAGGGTTCCCGAGCAAAGCGGAGTGGAAAGAAGGCTTACAGTGTTATCATGGTTCCCTTATCCTGTTTGTTTCATCGGCCCTGTTGCTTCTGCACCAAAATGTGGACATCTTTTTCTTGAAGTTCTTTGGCGGAAACGCCATGGTAGGGGTCTACGACTATTGTTACCGTTATGCATTGTTTGTCTTTTTATTGGGCGGCTCTTTGAGCGAACCGCTACGCCGCCAGCTAGCCCGACTAAAGGAAGTAGGCGAGAAACAGGAATCGGGTCGATTGGTGCTGTCGAGTCACAAGATACTGGGAATGATGAGTGCCGGGTTCCTTCTTTTTTCGTTGCTGTTTTCCGAAATCATTTTCTCAAAAATAGTGCCTATATCTGTTGATTTCCCGGCGTCGAGGCTCATGGTTCTTTTTGCTTGCTGGCTGGTGGTGTCCTTCTATTCGGTGCCGTGGAGCGAATGGCTTATTTCTCAATCGAAAAAGCGCTACTTGAAGCTTTCGATTATTGCTGGCGTGGTCAACATTATTTCCAATGTCTGCCTTGTCCCCTCTTATGGGGTCCAGGGGGCTGCTCTTGCAAAGATTATATCGGAAACATCCATATTTGTGTTCCTGTTTTTCTCGGTCAATTCAGCCATGCGTTGGCGTTTTTGGGGGGTCGTGAGAATACATCTAGTTTTGGCCCCCTGCTTGGTGGTGTTTTTTGTCTCCGCATGTATCCCTTTGTGGCTTGCCATACTGACGGTGGTGCTAGAAATGGGGCTGATCTTGGGCACAAGATACATATCGAAAAAAGAATTTTCAATTCTTGCTAGAAATTGAGCCCTCTGAAGGCTTTCTACAGCATCGCCCCGTCTTTTTGACATTTTTGTCTTTTAAATTTTGTATCTTTGGGTGCAAAAACGCGAGAGTGGCGGAATTGGCAGACGCGCCAGACTTAGGATCTGGTACTTCGGTGTGTGGGTTCGACTCCCACCCCTCGCAGAATTTTTAACTAACGAATACCGGAGTTTATATGCCCGTTGAAATCAAAGAAACCAGCGCAACCCTGCGTACCCTCGAAGTCACCATCCCCCAGGAGGACCTGAAGGCTCCTTTTGAAAAGAAGCTGTCCCAGTACAAGAAACAGGTGACCATGAAGGGCTTCCGCCAGGGGCAGGTTCCCAAGGCCATGATCTTGAAGCAGTTTGGCGACTCCATCCGCCACGAAGTGGTGAATGAGACGGTGGACAAAGTCCTGAACGAAGAACTCAAGAAGGCAAACATCATCCCCGTGGGCCAGTTGAAGGTCACAAAGTTCAACGACGACAAGGAATCCGCCGTGACCTTGACGGTGGAAGTGGAAATGGACCCGGAAATCGACATTAAGGGTTATGCCGACACGGGCATTACCGTTCCCCAGACTGCCGTCCACGAAGAAGAAGTCCAGGCCGAATTTGACCACCTGATGAAGATGTGGAGCCAGGATGAGCATGTGGACCGCGCTGCCCAGAAGGGCGATGTGGTGGTGGGCAACTACCTGGAAGTGGTGATTGACGGTGAAAAGCAGGAATTGCCCGAGAACAGGGAATTCCGTAGCCTGCTGGGCGAATCTGCCAGCCCCGGCTTCGACGAAGGCCTCACGGGTGCTTCTGCCGGTGAAACCAAGGAAATCAACTTCAAGTATCCCGACGACCACAAGGACGAACGCTACCGCGGCAAGACCGCCCAGTTCAAGGTCGAAGTGACGGATGTCCGCAAGATTGTTCCTCCCACCCTGGACGAAGAATTCTGCAAGAAGGTGGGCGTGAAGGACGAAGCCGAACTCAAAAGCAACATCGCCGAAAGCCTGGCCAACCAGAAGCAGGACGCCGCCAAGACCAAGGCCATCAACGAGGCTATCGACAAGCTTATTGAACAGAACCCGTTCGAGGTTCCCAATGGTCGCGTGGCAGACCTGATCAAGTGGTCCATCAACCGCAATGTCCAGGATCCCAAGGATGCCGTGGAACCCACGGAAGAACAGATGAAGACCCTGGCTCCCGAAGCCATCCGCGAAATCAAGAAGCACCGCATTCTGGAATTCGTGGCCACTAAGGAAAAGATCCGCCCCGCACAGGCCCAGGTGGACGCTCGCCTGCAGGAGATGGCCAAGTCCTATCATATCGAATTTGAAGACCTGAAGTCCCATTTCCGCCAGTCCGGCCGTATCAACCAGCTCCGTGAAGAGCTCCGCTTCCAGATGGCCGCCGATTTCATCGTCGGTATCCGTCCGGCTGCAGAAGAATCCAAGTAAGAGGTCAGCTGAATGATCATCCCTACCGTCATAGAGAACACGGGGCGTGGTGAACGCGCCTACGATATCTACTCCCGTCTCCTCAAGGAACGCATCATCTTTTTGGGCACGCCTATCAACGACGAAGTGGCCAACAACGTCATGGCGCAGCTGATTTTCCTTGAATACGAGAATCCGGAGAAGGATATCACGCTGTACATCAACAGCCCGGGTGGTTATGTGTCGGCGGGGCTCGCCATTTACGATACCATGCAGCATGTGCGCCCCAATATTGCCACTATCTGCATCGGTAGTTGTGCCTCCATGGCGGCGGTTTTGTTGGCTGCAGGGACCAAGGGTAAGCGCTATGCGCTGCCCCATTCCCGTATCATGCTGCACCAGCCCTCTGGTGCCGCCACCGGTCAGTCTACCGATATCCAGATCACCGCCAAGGAAATTATCCGTACCAAGGACACCCTTGCCGAAATCGTGGCCAAGCATACGGGCAAGTCTATTGACGAAGTCCGTCAAAAGACGGACAGGGATTTCTACATGGGGCCTGAGGAGGCCAAGGCCTTCGGCGTCATCGACGAAGTCTTTGTGCCCAGGAAAGAGGGAGTCTAGAATTCATGTACAGGAATGGGAAAAATCGTCCGACGGTAACATGTAGTTTCTGTGGAAAGTCCGCTGAGCAGGTGGACAAGATGATCGCTGGCGCAGGCGTGCATATTTGCAGCGACTGCGTTTCCATGTGCTACAGGATTATCGAAGAGGACAAGTCCCGTTCCTTGCAAGAGAAGCAGGCTACAGAGACCGCAAGCCAGAAGCCCCTTCCGCTTCCTTCCGAGATAAAGGCTCATTTGGACGACTTCGTCATCGGTCAGGAACAGGCAAAAATTGCCCTTTCTGTAGCGGTCTACAACCACTACAAGCGTTTGCGCTACAAGCAGGCTCACCCTAACGGCGACACGGTAGAAGTGGAAAAATCCAATCTGCTTTTGGTGGGGCCCACCGGTTCCGGCAAGACCCTCTTGGCCCAGACCATGGCTCGTTTCCTGGATGTGCCCTTTACCATTGCCGACGCTACGGTTCTCACCGAGGCTGGCTATGTGGGCGAAGATGTGGACAGCATTATCGTGCGTCTGTTGCAGGCTGCCGACTACGATGTGTCCCGTGCCGAACGAGGCATCATCTTCATTGATGAAATCGACAAGATTGCCCGCAAGACGGCAAACCCCTCCATCACCCGCGATGTGAGTGGGGAAGGTGTACAGCAGGGTCTTCTGAAGCTTTTGGAAGGAACCGTTGCGGCTGTGCCGCCAAAGGGTGGTCGTAAGCATCCGGAACAGCCGCTGGTGCAGGTGAACACCAAGAACATCCTGTTTATTTGCGGTGGCGCCTTCGAGACTTTGGACAAGATTATTTCCCAGCGTGTGAACAAGGGTGGTATGGGTTTTGGCGCCGACATCCGCAGCGAATCAGACAATTCCCTGAGCGAACTTTTCAAGCAGCTGGAACCCGATGACCTTATCAAGTTTGGTCTCATTCCCGAAATCGTGGGCCGCCTGCCTATTGCTGTCGCTCTCGAAGAATTGGATGAGAACGCCTTACTGAACATTTTGACTCAGCCGAAAAACGCCTTGGTCAAGCAGTTCAAGAGCCTGTTCGCCATGGATGGAATCGAACTTGACTTTACCGACGACGCCCTGAAAGAAATAGTCCGTGAGACCATGAGCCGAAAAACTGGTGCCCGTGGGCTTCGTTCCGTCATGGAAAAGTCCCTGCAACAGGCCATGTTTGAGATGCCTGGCACGGGAGCCAAGAAGCTTGTTCTTACGGACGAGATAATCCGTAGGGGGCTGAACCCCTTGGCGGTTTCTGGAAAGAAATCCTCGAAAAAAGCCGGCAAGAACGTTGCCTAGCGTTTAAACTAGCCCGCTTTACTATTATTGAAATATGGCTTTTGACTTTTCTAAGGTTTTCCCCCTCCTTCCGTTGAGGGATGCTATTGTTTTCCCCTATACGACCCGTCGCATTCTGGTGGGCCGAGATATTTCGTTGAAGGCACTGGAATATGCCGAGGCTCATGATGGCGAAATTATTCTGGTGACCCAGAAGGACATAGAACAGGAAGAAATATCCAATCCCCTTTTGGATTTATACTCTGTCGGCGTTGCCGCCCGTGTCTCCAATGTGACGCCGTTCCCCAACGGCTGTGTGAAGGTGGTGCTGGAAGGCGAACAGATTGTGGACTTGCGTTCCGCCATCATGAAGGACGGCTATTTGCAGGTGACGGTCTCCCCGCGGAAAGTTCCTGTCGGGGACAAGGCCAAGACAGAAAGTTTTGGGGAAGTGCTTGCCAATTTCAGGGACTATGCCGCCAAGCGGAACATCGCCGAAGGAATGGTGGACGCCTTCTTTGGCATGGACAGCCAGCTGAACGCCTTTTACGGGATCATTCCCTTCTTGCAGATTTCCCTGGCCGAAAAGCAGAACTTTTTGGAGGCGGAATCCCTGGACGACATGGCTGCAAAGCTTCTGGCCCTCATGTCCATCACCGACGACAACGACAATGTGATGGTCAAGATCCAGCAGAGCGTTCGCCAGAAGATGGCCCAGCAGCAGAAGGAATGGTTCATCAGCGAACAGATTCGCCAGCTGCAAGACGAGCTGAATGACGGCGAAAATTCTTCCTCGGAGCCGGACCAGTTGCTCAAAAAGCTGAAGGCCAAGAATTTCTCACCGGCCATCATGGAAAAGATGGAAGAGGAAATCAGCCGCATGCGCCTGATGCACCCCACCACGCCGGAATACGCTGTGGTCCGCAACTACATCGACTGGTTCCTTTCCATGCCTTATGGCGTTTATAGCGATACGGTGCTGAACCTGAAAAAGGTGAAGGCGGACCTGGATGCCAAGCATTTCGGCCTGGACAAGGTGAAGGACCGCATTCTGGAATATATCGCTGTGCTGAAACTTACGGGTACGGAACGCCGCGCGCCCATCCTTTGCCTGGTAGGCCCTCCAGGTGTGGGTAAGACAACTCTTGTAGAATCTATTGCCGCTTCTATGCAGCGCAATTTCGTGCGCATTACCCTGGGAGGCGTCCGGGATGAAGCTGAAATTCGCGGTCATCGCCGCACCTATATCGGTGCCATGCCGGGCCGCTTTATCCAAGCGCTCCGTCGTGCAAAATGCATGAACCCCGTGCTGCTTTTGGATGAAATTGACAAGATGGCGGCCGACTTTAGGGGAGACCCGGCCAGTGCCTTGTTAGAAGTCTTGGACCCGGAACAGAACCACGACTTTACGGACCACTTCATGGAAGTGGGCCTGGATCTTTCTCGGGTGCTGTTCATCGCTACCGCCAACTCCGAAGCCGAAATTCCCGATGCCCTGCGTGACCGTCTGGAGGTGGTGCGTTTGCCAGGCTACTATGCCCATGAGAAAAAGCAGATAGCTTCCAAGTTCCTGATACCGAAAATTTGCGAGCGTTGCGGCGTTGCCTTAGACAAGGACATTTCCATTCCTGATTCACTCATCGAAAAGATTATCAAGGAATGGACCCGGGAGGCGGGGGTCCGCGAACTGGAACGCTCCCTAGAAAGTATCGTTCGTCATCGGGCCAAAGAAATTGTCATGGGCAAGAAGGTGAAGAAGGGGCTTACCGAAAAGCAACTCCAGGAATATCTGGGCGTGCCACGCTTTACCGAAAACCGCTTGCCTGCTCCGGGACATCACGGTGTAATCACGGGACTTGCCTGGACTAGTGTCGGCGGGGAAATCCTGACGCTGGAGTGCATGCTCCTTTCGGGCAAGGGCCACCTGATGCTCACCGGAAAGCTTGGCGATGTGATGAAGGAATCGGCACAGATTGCGCTCAGCCTTGTGCGCGAGCGACTACACCGTTTCGGGATAGACCCGGCCATCGTAAAAAAGACCGACATCCACATCCATGTGCCCGAAGGCGCCGTTCCTAAGGACGGTCCGTCGGCCGGTATCGCCATGACGCTGGCCCTGCTCTCGGCCTTTACCCGCAGGCCTGTGGCGCCCGATATCGCCTTTACTGGAGAAGTAAGTCTTACGGGAGACCTGCTGCCCATCGGCGGCCTGAACGAAAAGGCCCTGGCTGCCCAGGAGGCAGGTGTCCAGACGCTTTACCTGCCCGAAGGCAACAAGAAGGATGTGGCGGAACTTCCGGCTCCGGCAAAGAAGGGCCTGAAAATCCGCCCCAAAAAGCATATCGACGAGATTATCAAGGAACTGTTCCCTAAGCCCAAGAAATAGGGCGGTTTAGGAACATTTCTCATCTCTCGCTTTCGTCATTCTCGCCCCTTACTTTCGTCATTCCCCGCTTGACGGGAAATCTATGAGCATCCTTTTAGTAGATATTCGCTTTCGCGAATATGACGAAGATTAGACTCAGTTTTCTATATTGCGGAGTAGGATAAATTTCACAAGGAGTTCTTATGAAAACAGGAGCCTTTCTAGTTGGTGCGATTGCCGGTGCTGCCGCTGCTGTCGCTTTTTCCAAGAAGTTTATGGATGGCAAGTGCGCTTGCTCCGAAAAGGCCAGTGCCGACGAGAATCCGGCATTGAAAGAAGCCGAAGAAGCCGTGGATACTCTGCGTGGTTCCGTGGAGTGCCTGCGCAAGGAGCTGAATAACCGCATTGAATCGGAACAGACCTATGCCGCCAAGTGCGAAGAACTCAAGGACCAGGTGGCCAAGCAGGGCGTTGAAATCGAGAACTTGAAGAACATCTGTGAAAAGCAGGATGGCCAGAACAAGAAACTCGAAGAAGAACTGGCCCAGGCTCAGGCCTCCAAGTAATTTTGTGCATTATAAAGGAATATCATGCCAGCTTTTGATCCCAATGCGAAGAAGATGCTGATTTCGGGAAACGAGGCCATCTCGCTTTCCATGCGCCACTGCAATGTACAGTTTGCCGCAGGTTATCCAGGAACTCCCTCTACTGAAATTTTGGAAGATTATTCTGAACTCGGTGGCTATGCCCAGTGGGCCCCCAACGAGAAAGTCGCTGCCGAAGTGGCCCTGGGTGCAGCCTTTGGCCATGCCCGCAGCGTGGTCACCATGAAGATGGTCGGCCTCAACGTGGCTAGCGACGTGCTCTACACCGCGACCTACACGGGCGTGGACGGTGCCATGGTGTGGATCGTTGCCGACGACCCGGGCCAGGGCAGTTCCCAGAACGAACAGGATACCCGTAACCATGCGAAGGCATCCGTTTGCCCGATGTTCGAGCCCTCCAACTCCCAGGAAGCCTACGACTTCTTCCGCATTGCGGTGCAGACGAGCGAAAAGTTCAAGATTCCTGTAATTCTCCGCATGACGACCCGCGTGGACCATTCCAAGTCTATCGTGGTTCCCAAAGAAGAACTCCCGGCCATGGTGCCGAACTTCGAACGCAATATCGCCGGCCACGTGATGGTGCCCGGTTTCAGCAAGCCGGCCGGCCGCCGTCTCCGTGCCAAGATGGACGAGATGGAAGCCTGGAACGTCGCGGAAGGCCCCAATCGGGTGGAAATGCGCAGCGAGGACTTCGGTATCATCGTGAGCGGCATCAGCTACCACCACGTGCGTGAAGCCGCTCCAGAAGCAAGCATCCTCAAGCTCGGCATGACCTACCCGCTGCCGATGCAGCTCATCAAGGATTTCGCGAAGAAGTTCGAAGGCAAGCGCCTCATGGTCATCGAAGAAAACGACCCGTGGCTTGCTGAAAACATCAAGGCCGCAGGCATCCAGTGCGAAAGCAAGTTTGACCCGATTTTCCGCTTTGGTGAACTCGACGTGAACCGCGTCCGCCGCATTATCGCTGGCGACAAGAACCCGGATCCGGTTCCGGTCAAGGGCAAGCCGCCTATGCTCTGCCCGGGCTGCCCGCACCGCAGCTCTTTCGCAGTGCTCAAGGAACTGGACTGCATCGTTTCCGGCGACATCGGCTGCTACACGCTGGCCGCTCTCCCGCCCATCAGCGCCATGGACTACATGATTGACATGGGCGCCGCTATTGGCATGGGCATTGGGCTCCGCAATGTGCTTCCGCGGGAACAGGCCAAGAAGGTTGTCTCCGTGATCGGTGACTCCACCTTTGTGCACAGCGGCATCACCGGCCTTGTGGAAGCGGGCTACAACCGCCCCGACACCGGCCATGTGGTCATCATTTTGGACAACAGCATCACCGCCATGACGGGCCAGCAGGAACACCCGGGTACGGGCCGCCATCTGGACCACAGCCCGGCCTACAAGCTGGACTATGGCGCCATCGCGAAGACTGCCGGTTTCGACAATGTCTACGAAGTGAACCAGGTCAAGGAACCCGAAGAATTCAAGCGCCTGGTGAAGGAATCCCTGGAGAAGGACGAACTCACGCTCATTGTGGCAAAGAGCCCCTGTATTTTGGCTCTCAAGAGCATCCTCGCCTGGGACAAGGCCAACAAGGAAAAGGCGGAAAAGGCTCTTGCCGAGTCCGAAGCCGCCGCCAAGAAGAGTGGCAACTTTTAAGGAGATGTTTTTATGAGCGTAGTGAATGTAAAGTTTGCAGGTCTTGGTGGAACAGGTGTTATCAAGGCTAGCGATGTGATGGCTGAGCTAGTTTTTGAGCAGGGTTACGATGTAAAGAAGGCCGAAGTGCACGGCATGAGCCAGCGCGGCGGTTCCATTGCTTCTGATGTTCGCTTTGCCAAGGGCGAAGAAGTGCAGTCCCCCATGATCCCCACGGGCGAAGCCGACTTCCTGGTGGTATTCGACGAGACCCAGGTGGTGGTGAACGAAGCCTACATGAAGCAGGGCGGCGTGCTGCTGACCCCGGCTGATATCGATGTCTCCAAGCTGGAGAATGTGAAGGCCCTGAATGTGGCCATGCTGGGCAAGCTCTCAAAGCACTTCGACTTTACCGTCGAGCAGTGGGAAGTTGCCCTGAACAAGCTTTTCGCCGAAAAGTTCCATGAAGGGAACAAGAAGGCGTTCATGCTGGGCCGCGAAGGTTAACCTAAAGTCGCGAAGGGTAAATGAAGCTTTTCGCCCCTTTCCAGAATCTTGTCCTGATATCCCTGGCGGCGTGGGTAACCCACATCCTGCTTCGGGTGCTGTTGCTGTTCCGTAGCAACCCTTACGGATTTCCCTTCGTAAGCAAGCCGGACTGGTTCATTTTCCATGCGGTCTGCATAGACTTCATGTGGATTGTGAATGCCCTGGTGGTGTTCCTGGTTTTGGGGGTGCTGGCCGCGCTTCTTGTTTTCAAGATTACGAAAAGTTCCGATTCCGGAAGTTGCCCTAAGGTCGCAATAGTTGCGAAGGCCACAACCATTCTTTATGCGGTGTTCCACAGTGTAATCCTTCTCCTTACGCTTCTCGACAACGAGACCCAACGATTTTTGGGCGGTCACCTGACCTTTGGGCTGGTGGATACTTACAAGGACACTTCTTCCATCATAGTGTTCTACGACTATGTGGCCAACGACCTGTCCGTGCCGTACCTGCAGTTCGTGGTGCTGGTGCTGATGCTGCCGGCAACTTACGGGCTTTACCGGTTGTTCCGCAAGTGGTGCCGCCTGCGGGCCGGTGATTCCGGCGACAGCTTCTACCTGAAAAAGTCCGTCATCGCCATGGTGGTGTTCTACATCGCCTCCTACCTGTTCGTCTACTTTATCTGGACGGGCCATGCCCGCATGACAAAGCTCCGTCCAGTGGTTTCCCTGATTTACAACGACCTGTTCGTGACGGAAAAGACGGGTGGGCTTGCCGAGGCGGACTTGGCAAGTTACCGCGCATCTTACCAGACCCTGTGGCAAAAAATCGAAGGGGATTCCCTGTGGCAGTTCCTGGATAGCGATGCGAACAATCATCTTCCCCTTTATCGCGTGCCGACGCAGTCCCTGCTGGACAACGAATCCCTGAAATCCCAGCGCGAAAAAAAGCCTAATTTCATTTTGGTGCTCATGGAATCCCAACGAGGCCTCAATACGGGCTACATGAACCCGCAGATCCAGCCTACGCCTACGCCTTTCATGGATTCTATGGCGGCCCATTCCCATGTGTGGCTCCGCATGCACACTAGCGGCGTCCCTACCACAGGTGGGGTGCTTTCTACCCACATCGGCATCCCCCAGCATTCCCGGCTGGCGCAGGCTACCGACCTGGCCCATGTGAAGCTCCCCAGTTTTGTTTCTGTGCTCACCGAAAATGGCTACAGTACCCACTACATGTCGGCGGCCGACCCGGCCTGGGATAACTTGGGTGTTTGGATGGCCAAGTGGTACACTGCCGAACACTACGATCGGTCTCGGGAAGACGATTCCACCTTTATGGACCATGCCATCGAATATGTGCGCGACACCCTTTCCAAGAGCGGAAAGCCCTTCCTTGCCACCCTCATGACACGCTCCAACCACTACCCCTTCAACTTTGCGGCGGGCATGACCGACGAGCAGAAGAACAAGCCCCTGCAAGAGCGTATCAATGTGACCATGAACTATGCCGACCGGCAGCTGGCTCGCTTTATCCGTGCGGTTGAAAACGAAGATTGGTACCAGAACACCTATGTGATCGTCATGGCGGACCACGGGTTCCCCTTGGGGGAGAACGGCGTTTCCACCATGAATGGCGGCGGATTTTCCAACATAAGCTGGATTCCCTTCTTTATCCATGGGCAGGGCCTGGACGCCACTCTCGATACCACTACGGCGGCCCAGATAGACATTGCGCCTACGGTGCTTGAATTGGCCGGGTATGCCGTGCCCAACATCTTTATGGGACATAACCTTTTGCGTGACGCATACCAACCCATCGTTGAAGATTCTTTGGGAGCATCTTTGCCGCCGCCGCTTGCAGGCCTTTCTCTGGGCGTCTACTCTGGCTATTCCGCCATCGGCCTAGACGGCTATCGCTTTATTGCCAAATACCCCTCTTTTGAAGAGACCTACCTTTTTGCTGACGGGGACACCCACCAGGAACACGAACTTCTTGCAGGTAGTTCAGACCTTTCGGATAACACGCAAAAAGAGGGCGCCTACCTGAAGGCCACCCTGGATACCCTTATCAAGATTTCGGATTACACCCTTGAAAGGGGCCTGTAGCGTGATTATCGTCACGAATCGTTTCGTCTGTTAACAAAAATAAACTTTTGTTTTCCATACGAACCGAATTTTTTACATACAATTACTGAAATTTGGGGAATAATAGATTATTTTATGGGGTAAAGTAACGAGGGGCATGTTGTACCCTGGGAGATTCCTATGTCTATAAAAAACAAAGTCTTGGGTTTAGTGGTGTTGGCATCTGCGGTAGCCTTCGCTGGCCCTGTAAGCCATTTTGGCAGGTTGGTTGCATGTGGAGCTAACCTTTGCGGAGAAAAAACGGGCACTTCTACCCCGATCCAGCTGAAGGGTCCAAGCCTTTATTGGTCTACGGGTAAGCCGGCTGCGCTGTTCAACCCTATAACGGTGGAGTGGTTCGTGATGAATTACAATATCAGCGTCATCCGTGCCCCTATGGCCATCAAGTTCTATAAGGAAAATTCTAGCCCTATATCAAAGTCCGATGGCAATCCCGAACCGGTGGCTGAGTATGGCTACTTGTCTACAGACAACTCGGGCCAGGGCCTGTACAAGTCCCAGCAAAAAGGGGTTATCAAGGCTATTGTGGACCAGGCTATAAAGGACGACATCTATGTGATCGTGGACTGGCATTCCCATAATGCGAGTAGTGAAACCGCTGCTGCTGCAACGTTCTTCAAGGAAATGGCCACGGAATACAAGGATGTTCCCAACATTATCTGGGAAATTTACAACGAACCGGTTAATGATAATGCTAGTAAGATTAATGAATATGCAAAAACTGTTGTTAAGGCCATCCGTGATGCCGGTAACGATAATCTCGTGATTATCGGGACGAACTGGTATTCCTCTAAACCCAGGGAACAGGAGGGCCAGGGGCTGCATAATACTTTCTCGAACCTTGCCTACACTCTGCATTTCTACACGGGCGAAGATGGCCATAGTAGTTACCTGAACAACAAGACTTCTAGCACCCCCACCTTCGTGACGGAATGGGGGGCCACGGGTGCCAGTGGCGATGGTTCTGTACGAAACTTTTCCTCCTACCTTTCCTGGATGGACCAGAACAAGGTCAGCGGCTGCATGTGGTTCGCCGGTAACGACAATCAGACTTCGGCCATGTTCCCATCAGATGCAACGCCCCAGACACTTGACAACTACAAATCCCGTTTTTCGGGAACAAGCACCACTGCAGGTGTTTTCAATAGTTTCATGAGCACCAACAAGTGGACCAGCTTTGTGCCCAGCAGCCACCCCATGGGCAACACCATCGAGGTCGACCTTTCTGAGGGTGAAAGCTTGACCTTGTCCTCGCAGCTGGGCTTAAGGGGCTCCATTACGGGAGTCAAGGCTTCCTATGGAGAAGCCTCCTTTACGGCCAGCTCCATTACCTACCAGTCTCCGGAATATGGGTCTCCAGAAAAAGTCTACTTGACCTACAAGGTGAAGAGTGGCGATGTCGAAATCAAGGAACTGGTGGTTGTCAAGCTGAAGAACCGTAAGCCGATTCTGAAGGATACCACCATTTCTGTGAGCCACAAGGCCACGACCAAGTTTACCCTGTTGAAGCTGCGGGCGTCCGACCCTACTAACGGCAGCACCAACTCCCTAAGGATTGAAAGTGTCACTGCTTCGAAGGGCACCGCCAGCGTCTCTGCTGATACCATCATCTACGAGCCTGCTGGCGAAGGCCAGGCAACGGTCACCTATAGGGTTTCCAATGCCAACGGAACATCCCAGGCCACGCTCACCCTGAATTGCGAAAACCAGGCCCCCACCATTTACGATGGTGCGACCATGACCATTGCGAACACGGAAGTGGGCGCCATCAGCTTGCACCGTCTCCGCGGAAAGGATGCCGATGGCGACTCCATTTGGATTAAGGCCTTTACCAAGGGCCAGTTCCCGGGCTCCTTGAAGCTGAACGGTACGGCCGATACCCTGTACTACACGCCAGAAGTTAACAAGATTGGCACGGTTACTGTGCTGGCCGTTCTTACGGATGGCACGCTGGATTCCAAGGTGGGTTCCGTCAAGATAAAGGTCACGGGTTCGGGTTCAAGCTTCGATGGCACAATCCCTGTACCTACTTCTATCGACGGCTATGAACCTCCGGTGGGAATCGTTGCTTCCGGCTCCAGGATTGCAGGAACGGCTGATTTCTCCATCAAGAATGGCCAGGTGATGCTGACCGTGCCCCAGAATTCCAGGGTGTCCTTGGAAATATTCGATACCAGGGGCCACAAGGTGGCATCCGTGTTCCATGGAACGCTCCCGGCCGGTTCCCATGCCGTGAATATGAACGGCCAATTGCCCAAGGGAGTCTATATCGCAAGGCTCCGTTACGGCAGCCAGGTGAAATCGACACGGTTCATCAACCGATAGGCACTGAAGAAGGCTTCCCGCTGGGAAGCCTTCTTTGTGTTCTGTTTTTTCTATAGGTTCCCTTTTCGGGTTATCTATAGGTGTTACTTTTCAGGATTATCTACGGATTAATCTTCAGAGTTTTCTTCCGTGTTCTCTGTGGAGTCTTCGGTTGGTTCCGTTATCTTCGGCGGAATCACGATCTTGGCAAGGCCCGTGGTGTCGATTCCCAATGCCGCGACTACAGGGGCTTCCCAGGCGCCGGCACTCTTGATATAGATTTCGAATCCCCCGACGTAGGTGAATGCCCAGTACTGCCAGCTCATGCCCATGGAGTCGGCGGTAGCCACGACATGCTTGGTCCAGAGGGCCTTTGAATCCACATTGTTGCATGTAGATGCCCCAAATTCACCGATGGTTATAGGAATTCCACCGGCATTGGTGGCGGGGAATTTATCATCGGCCAGCTGGCGCATCCGGGCGAAATCGCTGGTTATTTTCTCCTTGTTTGAACGAGTGGCTTCCCAGATGACGGGGTCTGCCGGGTTGCACTTGCTGTTGTGCCCCTGGTGGGTGAATTGTTGTGGCTCGTAGTAGTGGACATCGATGATGATGTTGCCATCTTCCGGGAGCTCCAGACCCTTGATGCCGTTCAAGCCGCCCCAGGGGTAGGTGTTGTAGACTAGGGTCCTGCCCGGATTGTTGGCGCGAATAATGGGGTAGGTCCTTTTGATCATCTCGTTATGGGTGGCAGCGGACACGCCGTACACGGGCTCGTTGAACAGCTCGAACAGCAAGAAGTCGTTGTCGTAGTCCTTGAATTCCCTGGAAATCTGGGCCCAGATGGAATCCACCCGGGTCAGGTTCTTTTCGAGATTGGCCTCGTTTGGCTTGGCATTGCCGTGGTTGCAGCCGGTGTTCTTCCTTTGCATATAGTCTTTGCTATTGCATGCTTCGTCCTTGTAGACAAGGTCGTACAGGAAGGAGTCGTGGTGGTGCATGTTCATCATGACCCGCATCTTGTTGGCCTTGAAGTACCCCAGGACTTCCTTGATTCGGCTGATATAGGCGGGGTCGATGGTATAAGGCGGCTCTTTAGATGTAGCTTCGTCCCAGCGCACGGGTAACCTGGCTGTTTGGAACCCCATTTTTGCCACATAGTCCACCTGCTCCTTTTCCACAGGACCTGCGCCCCAGCAAGTTTCGCAGGTGGCGTCGAAGGTGTTGCCAAAGTTGATACCCTTGCCCAGCTTCTTGTTCATGGCGGCCGCCTTGGAATAGTCTATGGGCTTGACCACGGGTACAGGTTCGGCACCGCTAGAAGACTCCACACTGCTAGAAGAGTCGCCTTTGCTGGGGCCTACGATGTTGCCGTCAGAATCGGAATCGCCGCACCCGGTAAAAAGGCCAGCCATGCCGAGAGAGATTGTAAAGTAAAGTACATGTTTGTTCATAGTAGGAATGATAGATAAAAAAGGAAAGAGTGGGAAAAAGGGGGAAAACATATGTGTTTACACTTGTATAGGGGATAATTTTAAAAAAAAAGTGATATTTTTGAAAAAAGTGGTATATTTAGTTTCGGTTTGTCGAATTTTTGTTTCAAATTGGAGTTTCTATGAGAATTCCTTACCTGTTGGGAGTGACCCTGCTGTCCATGGCGACAGTCTCGTTCGCTGCCTTTAGTGATTACCGTGACAGAGACGCCTCTCATTTCATTAAGAAAGAGGTGAAACCTTTCCACAGCGACGCCGATGTGGTGTCCGTGGTCATGCGCGAAGGCATTCCCCGTGGCGGTGGATACACCTACCAGTACCCCCGCGAAAACCCCGAACCGGTAATGACAGATGTGGCCGGGGCCAAGGAAGGCGATTTGGCCATGGAGATCGAGCTCATTGCCAACGACTATTCTGGCGTGGCCATCTGTATCGCTGGCTCCGTGGACCTGACCCCCTACCTGGAGGAAGGGGTTCTCGAGTTCTGGATCAAGGGTGCCAAGGGCGAAGAGAACGCCTTGTTCGTGCTGGTGGACGACGGCGTCAAGAGCAATGGCGAGTCCCTGCAGGTCAAGCTCCGTTCCAAGAGCTTTGGCGAAATAACCACGGACTGGAAACACTTCAGCATCCCGCTCAAGAGCTTTGGCATGACCGGTGTCTACTGGGATGCCAAGAACACCCGCGAAGTGATGCTCCCCTTTGCCTGGAGCAACTTCAAGGGCTTCCGTCTAGAGGTGCGTGCGGGCGAGAACGAATCCTTCAAGGTCTGGATGGACGATATCGTCATCAAGAAAGCTGGCGAAGCATATAAGGGTCCCAGCGGTTATCCCTTCCGTAACGAGCTGTGATGAGGTTTTTTATGCGTAAACACTTGAAATCTTTTTCTTTGATAGCTTTTGGCCTGGCTGCGTCCGCTTCCTGGGCCGCCCCCATGACCGCTACGGAGCTGGATTCCCTGAACGAGAGGCTGGATTCCCTTGAAGCCTATGCCGGTTCTACGGTGGTGGGCAAGGACGACAATCCCGTTGCCGTGTCCGGCGACATTGCCATCCGGTTCAAGAACTTCGACTACTACGAACCTTCCCCCCTGCAGAAGGACGACCGCGTAAGGACCAAGGTGGAGGCCGCTGCGACGGTGGGCGTCGTGGTTTCTCCGGCTTCTTTCTTGACCGTCTTCACCAACTTGTACCTGCCTTTTGATTTCTCGGGATATTTCGAGAACTCCAATGCCACCAAGCCGAACGAAGGCCCCTTCAACAACAGTGAACGCGTGCTTTACCTGCACTCTACGGACTACTACGGACTTCGCATTTCCGAAAACATGCTGGCCGGAGTCGACATGCGTTCCGGTAATTTTGGCGCAACGCTTTTGGCTGGTGGTGTCATTTGGAAAAGTGCGAGCCCCCTGACCATGTGGGAACGCGAAACCATGCCCCGTTTCTTGTCGCAGTACGAACTGTTCGAAGACGAGAAGGTGGTGAGCACCTATTATAAGGAAAAGGCCTTTAAGCCCGTTAAGGAAGGCGGCCGAGCCTTCTGGACTAACCGTTCCTTCGGTGGTCTGTTCCTGGATATCCACACCCTGCCCTGGAACTTGAAGGCCCAGGCCATGCTGTCGCAGCCCATGGACATGGACATTGGCGAGCGCGATGGCTTGCGTATGCTGGGTTCCCAGATTGGCGAATTGGAAATGACGGGAACCTACGACTTCCGTGGCCAGGTGGTCCATGGTCGTTTGGCCAAGGAAAAGATTCGGTTCCTGGATGCCGACATGACCCTTGGCGGAAACTACATGGGCGTGATCTACGAAAAGGACCAGATTTACGAGCCGGCCTACCAGGTTAGCCCCGTGGTGATCGATGGCGATGGGAACCCGGCTATTTCGGATTACCATGTGGCCTCGGTCGACATCAAGGGCAACCTGACTCCCAAGTTCTTCTTGATGATGGATGTGGCTTTGAGCTGGGACGATTCTACGGTGTTCAAGGACGCTTCCGAAGAACTTAAGGAAGTGGGCTCTGGCCAGAAGTACGAGAAGGAATACAACCGCACGGGGACTTCTACCCCTGCCGTGGGCGTATATGTGAAGGCCCAGGACAAGCACCTGATTCCCATTACGGTGGAAGGTGTCTATTTTGCCAAGGACTTCTTCTCTCCCTACGGCATGACCGACCCGTCCCGCTTCCGTTCTTGGCGGCAGGATGAGTGGTATGCCGGTGCCGGTACCTTCCGCTATGGCCCCAACATGATGGGCGCCAATGTCAAGCTGGAACCTGACTTCAACAGGGGCCGCACCCATGTGCAGTATGGCATACACCGTCAGGTGGAAAAGGGTGACGATGTGATCAACTACAAGTACAACCTGAATGGCCGTGCCATGTGGGAATCCACCAACTCCTGGACCCGCCACAAGCCCCTGTTCAGGGCCGACTCCGGAAATGCTAGCGGTCGACAGCTTGCCCGTATTGCGGGTAGTGCCGGCCAGTCCCGCCTAGTGAACCAGCAGGGCGGTGTCCGTGGTGGAACCTGGGAACTGTGGGATAGCTTTGTTCCCTTCGAAAGTCTTGACGATGCCAAGACCGTTCAGGTTCCCCAGCATGTCAAGTGGAACTCTACGCTGGCCCTGGACTTGGGCTACGATATAGGCCACTGGTTCAATACGGACCGTAACATTATGCTGCAGCTGTATACGGCCTTGTCGGGCGTGTCTACGACGGTTTCGCCCCTGGGGTACAGTGAATCCCAGAAAGACATGCTCATGGTCAACTGGTATGTCCAGTCTGAACCGGCCGTGGCCATTACGCCTACCCTCCACGCGGTGCTGACCCTAGGTTTCGAAACATTCCGTGCCGAAGATGCCTATGTCTTGCGTACGGTGTCCACGGGCCTGAACAGCAGCTCGGGCCCCTACCAGGCCCCGTATAGCAGTGGTGGAACATATTGCGAGAAGGCACCCCTGAATGTTTTGCAGACGGCCCTGGGCTTTGGTTTCGATTGGGACTTTGCTGATCGCGCCGGTATCCATTTCCGCTACAAGTGGATGACCAACTCCGACGAGACCGTTCCCGAGAACGACTGGAAGGGCCACTATGTTCAAGCTGAAACGAAGATTTGGTTCTAGGGAGGCTTGACATGAAGAATAGGTATCAAATGAATGCTGAAAGAGGTTTGAAGATGTTGCGTGTTACAGGGACTGTTTTGTTGTCGGCTGTGGCCTTTGCCGCTGCATCCGTGAACGCGACAAATGCGGCCAAGATAGACAGCACCGTAGAATCTATCGAATCCAAGAAGGGTGTGGAGATTGGCGGGACGGTCCGTGCCGTGTACTCCAATTCCCATGTGGAGTCGGACCAGGATGCGAACGCCTACAATGTGATGCCCGATAGGGAAGTGATGGAATTTGTCCAGCTGGATCTAGATTTCGGGTTCCGGCCCTGGGACAATGTCCGGGTCAATGCCAAGATGCGTGCCTTTGCGGGCATGCAGGACTACTTTGCGGCATCGGCGACAAGCGTTACCTTCCCCTGGCTCAATGTAGAGGGGAATGTGGGTAATTCCTTCTACTGGGTTGTGGGTGATTTCCGCAGCCAGATTTCGCCCCTGACGGTGTATGCTCCCGGCATCGACATCATGTACGAACCCATGATCTTTGCCCGGAACAAGGAGATGGCTCGTGGCGACGCCTTGCTGGTGGGTAACCAGCGCAACCTGCAGGGTATAAACCTCCAGTTCCGCAAGGGCCTGGGCGAAACCCTGGGTGAGCTCCGTGCCGAAGCCTTTGCCTCAAGGGTCCGCCGTGGTGAATTCATAGACCTTTCCGGCTACGAGGGCAATATCTTGCCTAACGAGGATATTCCCGGAGCCTCCCAGGCCGGTAGCTACGACAAGTACGCCATGAGCGGCAACCTGGAATGGTTCCCCCTGAACAAGAACCTGATGGTGGGGGCCACCTACCTGTGGATTGTAGACGACGAGAACTCCATCAACCGCAACTACTTCTACAGCCCCTCCGAAAAGGACTTCCACTACCTGCCCACCAACTACCTGGATTCCCTGCCCCAGAACACCAAGATAGTGTCTGGCCGTGTTGGTGGCGATATTGCCGGGTTCCTGGGCAACAAGAACCTGATTCTCGATGTGACTGGCGAACTGGCCATGTCCAAGGACGATGTCTACACCTACAAGCAGAAGGGCGTCGACGAGAATGGAGAGCCGCTCTACAAGACCGTGAAGAACCACGACAATGGCATGGCCGCCAATGGCGAACTCCAGGCCGGCTATAAGACCGACTTCTGGGGCGCCCGCCTGAACGCCGTGTACCTGTATAACGATTCTTCTTGGTTCAACAACTTGGCCCAGTCCCCCTCCTTTGTGGCGCGCCGCATTTTGAACACGGACAAGGATGGCAACCTGACCAAGTACGGGACCTATGCCCCGCTCTACTCTTCCTTCGACGCCATGTACTACTTTACGCCGCGGCACTCTCCCGTGTCCTCGGCTTTGGCCAACGCCTCTCCGCTGAACAGTAAGGGGCAGAAGGTGCAGAACAAGAGCTACAACATTGCCCCCTACAGCAAAACATCTTATACGGCGGCGGTGTATACCCGCCAGGAACTGGCCCTGCTGGATGTGCTTTCTGATCCGGGCCTGCAAATGGCGCTCCCCGCTGGCCTTGCCACCACGAACCGCACTGGTGTAAAGGCGAACCTGGTGGCAGGTCTTGGCAAGGATAATGCCGTTGAGGCCCAGGGCTTGTTCGTGATGCAGGAACAGGTAAAGTCCATTATCCCTTCGGGCGAGAAGGCCAAGTTTACCGAGATGGGCGGTGGTGCCAAGGTCGATGTGCTCAAGCTGCTGGGCTTTAACGCCATGCTGGAACTGAGCGGTAGCTACAAGTACTCCACCACGGAAATCGACCAGGCCAACATGAATTCCGACTTTGTCAACGGCGGGCTCTACTGGCGCTATTTCAAGCGCTTTGGCGTGTCGACCGGGTTCCAGATGATCCGGACCAATATCAACTCTGGCATGACCAACTACGAGCAGGGCCTTACTTCGGGCCTGAAGGTGACCATGGCCCCGATTATGCAGGGCCGCCAGATGCAGTGGATGGTTGGCCTGGACTACACGGTGACCCCCCATGCATGGCTCTCCATGAACTATGGGCAGATTTTGGTGAAGAACAAGTACCGCACAAGGGGCATCGACAACCTGGGCGAATCCAATGTTCCCGACTACATGGCGGCCTTGCCTGATAATGCCGGGGCTTCCAAGCTTACCCATGAATTCACACAGAACATCATCGATGCAAGAATCAATATCGAATTTTAAAAGAGGCTGAGACTATGAACTTGAAAACGAAAATTTTTAATTGCTCGTTGCTGGTATCCTGCTTTGCCGCAGCCTCGACCTTCGCCCAAGACGCTCCCGATTCTGCCACCGTGGAGCAGAAGCAGCAAAGCTTCTTGGAAAAGCTGGAAGATATCCAGCGGAACACCCTGGGCTTTTCTGTGGGCGGGACCGTAAAGGCTGGGGTGCTGCGCTCCACCGTGGATTCCGACGAACTGCTTGACGATTCCCAGACGGCAGAGACCCAGGCCTACACCCACGCCAACCTGCTGTTCTCTATCCGGCCCAGCAAGGAGACCATGGCCAAGTTTGGTATCCGCATCCACGAGGACTGGGACAACGCCCACCGCGAAGGCAACAGTATTCCGTTGATAGACTGGTGGTCTTACGATGGCCTGATCCTCAACCGCCATGTGGACTTTAACCTGGGAACCATGCGGGTGGCCTACACTCCCCTAACCATGTACCAGCCGGAACAGGATTACATCATGGAGCCCGAAGTATTCCGGGAACGCCGCGAAGCGGTCATGGAAGAACGGAGCCTGGACGGTTCTAACCGCCGCCTGATGCAGGGCCTGAATGCCACCTACCATTCCTACAAGATGGGCGCCCTAGACGACATCTATGTTCAGGGAACGCTGGCCCGCTTAAGGAACAACGGCAAGAAGTCTACCCAGCTGTTCTTTGACTTTGACGATGCCGACCGCTACCTTGCCGGTGGCCGCCTGGGCGTGAGCGCCTTTGGGTTTACGGCGGGTGTCAACGACGCCTATGCCTTTGACCGTGTCCGCAGCACCCGCGCGACACTGTTGCAGGGCAACTACCCGGCGGTTTATGAATGGAACAATGTGCTGAGCGGAAACCTTGGCTACGATTCCAAGAAACCGGGCAAGTCTGGCTTGAACTTTGGCGCCAATGTAGAAGTGGCCATGTCGTACTGGAAACAGTCTGTTGATGAGCTTGGCACCGACACCCTGAAGGTTATAGCTTTCTACACGGACAGCGTCTATCTGTCCGACGTGTCCAAGGACCTTAGGGCCTATATGTTCTACAAGGATTCCATAGACATGAGTCCCGTGGAACGGAACCTGGGCCGGCTGAAAAACAAGATGGGGCTCCATGGCGATGGCTATGTGGAATACGAAACTTCCAAGTGGAGCGTAAGGGCCGATATCAACGCCCTGATGAACGACAAGGGATTCCAGTCGGAGCTGGCCATGACCCCTGTGACCATGGGGCTGACCTCTATCCTGAACAGCAATGCCCTGTACGACCCTTCCGTGGCCAACCTTTTGGGGAGCAGGTCCGGGGCCCTGGAGAACCTGTACTTTTCCGTTTACGAAGCGGTGCCCCTGGCGGCTTACAACATGATGTTGGATGAATCGTCTGGTGCCGTGCAGGTTGTGGGCGAGAACCGCTACTTTGTGCAAAGCGACACCTTTGAGCTGGACAACAACTACAAGTATGGCCAGTTCTACAGGAACGGCTATAGCCACAAGACCTTAAGGCGCAGCGAACTTTTGGCCCTGTCCAGGGCCTTGGACCCGGCCACAAGCATTGCCCTGCCCTACGGTTATGCCACCCCCAACCGCACCGGCGGCGACATGAACCTGGCCTTCAACTGGAACGATGCCCTGACGGTCCGGGTTTTGGGTGGCTACTACAAGGCCAAGAAGATTGACGGCGATAGCCTTTACTTTGCCAGCGGATCTTCTTACATCCGTCTTGGTGGCGGTGTCCTTGCCAAGGTGGGGAACTTCTTGAACTGGAACCGCACCCTGGATGTGTCGGCCGCCTACGAGCAGACCGAAGAGAAGGATTACCTGGAACGCAAGTCTTCTAGCATAACGGCTGGCCTCAATGCCGACATCTACGGCCCGCTGGCCCTGCTGGCCGGGTTCCACCTGCTGAAAAACGATTTTGGTGTGGCCTATGGCGGGTTCTTGGATGGAACCAAGGAAACCCTGGTCTTGGCAGGCCCGCGCCTGAAGATTGCCCAGGGTGCCTACCTGACCCTGCAGTACGGCTGGATGAACGATTCCGTGGACCTTCGTATGCTTGACGAATCGGGGAACGCCGTGGCGAAGACTGTGGATTTTACCAAGAACATTGTAATGGCCGATGTCAAGGTCGATTTCTAAAAAGAGGTTGAGTAGATGCGTATAAGTAAAAAAATTGGCGCTTGCCTTAGTCTTGCCTTGGGCCTTGTCGCCTGTTCTGATATGGGAATCGACGAGACCGAGGCCACGGGGCTTCCCGACGACTATTCGTTGGAAAAATACCTTGAGCTTAACCCTGATGTAAAGTACCAGCAGGCCCGTAAGGACCTGAAGGACCATGGCTTTTACAACCAGGCCCGGCTCGATACCATAAAGAAGGCCTTTATAACGCCCGAAGGCGAGATTGTCATTGTGGCCGAGGGGACTATGCCCCCTACAGGGGCAAAGATAGCCAAGGATGCCCGTGCAGCCGCCCAGGCCAATATGAATGCCGACAACGAAGCCTTCCTGGCGGATTCGGCCTTTGCCCACAAGGTATTCTCTACCTATGTCGGCTTTGCCGACAGCCTGTGGAAGGGCGTGGATTCGCTGGATAGCGACGAGAAGGCTGCCATGTTCGAATTCAACAAGCAGCAGACGGGCAAGCCAAACCTTAAGGAGGACAAGGCCTTCTTGGAGAAGTTCCCCTACGACGAGAGCCTTATGGAACAGCACTACTTGCTGCTGGGCTCCCTGGAAGGTAGGGCTTACCGCTACTGCACCAAGTCCGACGAGAAGAGCACCCCCTTTAGCAAGGTGGTTCCCGATACCCTTGGGTCTGCACCGGCCATGCTGGTCTACAGTGCGTGGCGTTTCTGCTACGATTCCAAGACAAATCAAAAATATGTGGTAAAGTGAGGTGACCATGTTCTTTAGACGATTATCCATTGCTTCCCTTGTTTTGGTGACGGCGGTGTGCGCCGCCGGTGGCGGGCGCGTGGCGGGTTATTTCCCCTACTGGTTGCAGTATTCCCAGTTTACCCCCGAAGACGTCCGCTACGAGTTCTTGACCGAAATCCGCTATGTGTCCCTGGTCCCGGCGGAGTCGGGCGAGTTGGCCCTGGCCGACGAAAACGACGGGCCCAACCTGGAAAAGCTGGCGGCCCTGGCCGAACAGAACAAGGTGGACCTGATTATCTCCGTGGGTGGTGCCGGCAACGAGGACGCCATGCGTGCCCTGGGCGCTGGCGACGACGCCTTGGCGGCCTTTGTCGCTTCGGCCAAGAGTGAACTTTCGAAGTACAAGGCCGAAGGCATCGAGCTGGACTGGGTTCCCGAAGAATCCGACGACTTTGCCGTGTTCAAGAAGATTGTCGCTGCCTTGGCCGATGCCGGTGTCAAGGTTTCTGCCAACCTGAGCAATGACGCTTCCAAGGCTTCGGCCTATGGTTCCGATGTCTTTGGCAAGTTGGCTTCGGCGTCTATCTATTTCACCGACCAGATGAGCGAAGAAATCACTTCCGTGGCCCCCAATGCCAACCTGAAAAAGGCAAGGGAGGTCATTGACGCCTATGTCGGGGCGGGCCTTGCCGCCGAAAAGATGGTCCCCATCATACCCATGTACGGCAAGTCCTTCTACAAGGCCAGCGGCCTGGGTTCTTCCTACGAGGGGGTGGGTTCTGGCAACGAAGGGGTGCTTTCGTACAAGGACCTGATGAAGGCCTTTGACGGCCCGGACTACAAGGTGACCTTCGACGAAGCTTCCTGGAGCGAGGTGGCCGTCAGCTCTACGGAGACGATTGTCTTTAACGGCATCCCCTCTTTCAGGGAGTTTGCCAAGTATGTCAAGGAGTCCGGTTTGGGTGGGGTGGCCCTGTACGACCTGTCTGGTGACCACAAGGAGCCGATTGTGTCCCTTTTGGTGACCGTGGGGCAGGTTTTGCGGCCTGATATCAATTATCAGCCCAAGAAAAAGAGGAAGTAAGTGATTTCCCGCACATTTTTGTAAAAAAACAAAAATAAAGCGGAAAATCCCTTTGCTTTTTCAAAAAAAAGATATATTTTAATATCATAACCTTAAAAAAGAGAGAGAATTATGAACAAGAATCTTGCAATTTTCGGCTTGGCCGCTGCCGCAACGACTGCGTTTGCTGGTGGTAGCCTTTTCGACATCACTTGGGACAAGGATAAGTCTTGGCAAGTCCAGACTCCCGAAGTGGTTGCCTGTACTGGTGGCGCTCCTGGTGAAATGGAAGACTATGGTGACGCCTGCTTCAAGGCTACCGCCGGTTGGTGGTTCGCCTATGATGCTACCGACTCCTGGGAAGACGGCAAGAAGGTGAAGAACGGTACCGTGGCTAATGTTCAGCCGTCCACCAAGAACAACGATGGCACCTGGAAGCTCATCACTACCGATGAAACCGAAGGTGGCATGCTTGCTGGTGGCAACCTGGATCCGGACAAGGGTATCTGGGCTGAACTTTCCGCTACTGGCGTGTCTACCTCCGTTCCCGGTGTGACTGGTATCGGCTTCAACTGGAAAAAGGATGAATCCTACATCAGCATCACTGACAAGGGTGGCTTCTGCCTTGCCTATTCCTACTCGGGTAACGGTGTTATCCAGATGGAACTGGGTTGGCCCGAAAACACCTATGGCTACGACACCTGGTATGTGGAACTTCCCGATGGTTCTAACGCTATCACCTTAGCTTGGAGCGACTTTACCCAGGACAAGTGGGACGACGACCACTCTACCACCATTAGCACGGCTACCGATTACGCTGTCAGCGTCAAGTTCCGTGTCAAGAACGGTACGACAACTCCCCAGACCGTTACATTCGGCCTTACCCAGCTGGGTTGGCAAGCCGAAGGTAAAGGCTGCGGCGCTGGTGCCCCCTCTACCGGTATTGCCGCTGTGAACAGCGCCGCTGCCGCCAAGGTGTTGCTCAGCAATCGCACCCTTTCCATCGCTGGTCTCTCCGCTTCTGCCAATGTGGAAGTGGTGAACCTCCGTGGCCAGGTGGTTGCAAGCAAGGTGCTGAGTGGCTCTGCCACCATGAACCTCGCTTCTCTGGACGCCGGTGTCTACATGGTCCGCGTTCAGGGCAAGTCCGTGAACTACTCTCAGAAGGTGATTCTGAAGTAATTCCAATGTGATTATACTCACAGCAAGGGGAAGGCTTTGCCTTCCCCTTGTCGTTTGTAGACTTTTTTTATACAAAAATGAATTGAAAATCGCCTTTAAATAATGTATCTTCTACCTGAGGTTATTTATGAAGAAACTGCTCATTTTATCTGTTGCCGTGGCCATGTCCCTGTGGGGCTGTTCTAGTGACGACTCTACGCCGGTGTCCCCCCAGGACCCTGGTAGCTCCAACTCCAGTACGCCCGACAATCCAGACAATCACGACCATCACGACAACCCGGGAAGTTCTTCCGGTGGTTCTGGCGATTCCGGTAGCGATATCCAGCCGGGCACGGTCTACTACCCTTCGAACAAGAACGCCGAAGGGGCCAAGGCCTTTTACGATAGCTGGATGGGCAGGTACTATGTCACCTTTGGTGAGGAGGTTACAAACACTTCGCTGATTAGCCAGTCCAGGTTGCCCTTGTTGGAAAAATCGGCCCGTATCAAGTTCGACCAGCCCGAAAACACCGTGTCCGAAGGTATCGGCTATGGAATGCTGGTGGCCGTGTTCCAGGGCGACAAGACCCGCTACGATGCCCTGATGAACTATTACCTGGCCTTCCGTTTTGCGCCAGACGACAAGCAGTACTACATGATGTGGAAGATAACCGGTTTCAGGACGGGGCACGGTTCCTCTGCTTCCGATGCAGACCTGGACATTGCGGCATCCCTGCTCATTGCCCACGAAAAGTGGGGCAAGCCCAATAACGACAACACCTACCTGCAGCACGCCATTGAGGAAGCTTCTTCCATGATGGCCAAGGAAGTCAATCCGGAGTCCCACCTGATAGTGCCTGCCGATGCTGGCGACATGCTCTCTACCGGAAAGGTCTATAACATCAGCTACTTCTCCCTGGTGGCCGTAAAGCTATTCTCGATGTACGACACGGAACGCGCCGGAAAATGGGAACAGGTTTTGGAAAGCACCATCGAGTACATGAAGAAGGTTCAGGAAGCAGGTAATGGCCTGTGGCCCGACTGGTGCGACATTAACGGTACCCCCACGAACCCGGAGAACGGTTCTTCGACGGGAGACTTGAACGAGTACTGGGGCCTTGAAGGGGTGCGTATCCCCTGGCGCCTGGTGTGGTACTATTCCTGGTTCGGCGACGACCGCGTAAAGGCCATGATCAAAAAGGCTGCGGAATTTGCCGTGGGTATTACTGATGGCAACATCCAGAATACCATAAAGCGCTACAAGTACCAGGGCGAGGTGACGACAACTGGCGTTGCCGTTGGCTCCGTGGCCCACAAGGGGGCCTTCTGCGCCCTTGGCATGATCGACAGCAAGTATGCGGATTTCTTGAAGGACTGCAACGAAAGGCTGTTGAACACGGCCCTGGGTTCTGGTACCAACTACTTTGAACCGAGTATCCAGTTGCTGTACCTGCAGCTGCTGAACGGCAATATGAAACGCTAGGGCTTGATACAAATCACACAAAAGAAAAGAGACTTTCAAAAAGTCTCTTTTTGTGTAAATAATTATTACATAAGGGAATATAAGGGGAAAAACAATCTAAATTTAGGGGAGTGCTTTGGGGATTAGAGGAATGAGGATAGATATGCATAAGATACTCTTTTGGGTGGTTTGCCTGGCGGCCCTTCTTTACGCGTCCCCGTTGTCTGTCAATGGGGCCCTTTCCATCAATAACGATGGAAAGTTTGTCAATGAGCACGGCAATGTGGTCCAGTTGCGCGGTATGAGCCTTTTCTGGGACCAGTGGGCTGGCGGCTGGTTCAATGAGAATGTGGTAAAGACCCTGGCTTCTACCGATGCCAACACGGGGTGGAGCGCCTCCGTTGTGCGTGCCCCCATATCCCAGTTCAGCACGAGCCTTGCCAGTAGCATGATGTCGTGGGCAAACAGTGCGGGAATCTATGTGATCATCGACAACCATTCCCATTGTGCCCACAAGGCCACGAACCAGGCGGTCAGCTTTTTTTCTAGCGTGTCTGCAGAGGTAAAGCAGAAGGGCTACAAGCATGTCATCTACGAAATCTATAACGAGCCCCTGTACAACGACTGCAATGGTGCTACGGATACGGATCATTGGCAGGGCCGTGCCCTGACATCCTGGTCAACCATCAAGTCCTATGCCGAGACTGTGATAAAGGCGATTCGCGCCAACGACCCCAACGGCATTATCCTGGTGGGCACGGAGCGCTATTCCCAGGGGATTGGCGCTGCCCAGAAGGACCCCATAACGGGCTATAGCAATATCGGCTATGTCCTCCATTTCTACGCCTCTGACGAGGGGCACGCAGGCCTAAAGACCCCGCTGCTCAGGGCCAGTTGCCAGAAGTTCCCCGTATTCATTACGGAATGGGGAACATCCGAGGCCGACGGTAATGGAGCCTTCAATACGAGCTACATCGATTCTTGGATGGCCTGGATCGAAGGCCTGGGGTATAGCTGGGCCAACTGGTCCGTATATGACAAGAATGAAACTTCTTCGGCCATTTCTGGTGGCGGTTCCAGTGGCTATTGGCAAGAAAGTCAGCTGACGCAGTCGGGCAAGTATGTGAGAAGGATGATCCAGGGCTTTAATTCTGGCAAGACCCTGTCGCAAATGGGCCTGACGCAGCCTACTTACAGCGACTGTTCTGCTTTTAACGGCAGTGCCACTATACATGAATTCGAGTGGACCGGTGAAGGCGAGTTCACGCAGTCTATCGAAGCCGAAAACTACAACGACTACAGTGGCATTAAGCCTATTCACGATGAAAATGTCAGCGCCTTTGAGAACATCTATGTGGTTACCGATGGCACCGAGGCCTGGGCCAGGTACAAGATGAACAGTGTCCCAGCCGATGGACATTATAAGCTGGTGTTCAGGTACCAGGCTCCCAACAAGGATATAGAAATTTCGTACACGGTAGATGGGATTGCGGGTTCGACCACGCTGACTTTGCCAAAGACAAAAGGCTCCTTTACTGCGAATAAATCTTCCATCGCTTTGAGAGAAGGCACCTCCTATATCAACTTCGACTTGGGCGGGGTGTCCGCCAGCGACCTGATGTTCGACGCCTTCTGGGCAAAATCCATGGATTCGTCGGACAGTGTCAACTATGGGCTCCTGGAAGTGGACGAAGAAGGCAACAGGATTGTCCATGACCAGCCCATTGAGATTGTCGATGGGATTGTGGCCGCACGCCCCACGGTGGGCTTGCAGACCAGGCTTCATGGCCGTGTCATGGAAATCTTCGGCAGCAGGCAAAATGTTTCCGTGGGTGTTCTGGATATGCAGGGCCGTGTGATGCTGAGGCGCCAGTTGCATGGCCCCGGGACGCTGGACTTGAGCGGCCTAAGAGCTGGGGCCTACATTGTGCAGCTGAAGGGCTCAGGCCTCTCGCAGACCAGGCGTATCCAGCTGCGGTAGGGTAAGGACCTTGTAAAATTCCAGGAACTGTTCAGGCGAAAGTTCTTCGGCCCGGACAGTGGCAGGGTAATCCAGGAGCTCGATGGCTTCCTGGATTTTCTTTTTGTCGTAGGCCCTGCCGAAGGAATTGGCTAGGGTCTTGCGCTTTTGGGTAAAGGCGGCCCGCACGAAGTCGAAAAATCCGTCGGGAGCCTGCAGGGCATTGGCCCGGGGCGTAAGGAGCATGGTGGCGCTGTCCACATTGGGCCGTGGCGTAAAGTGCTCGGGGCCGATTTTTCGGAGAATTTGCGTGTCGGCGTAGGCGGACACCAGAACGGAGAGGCTGCCGTAATTGCTGCTGCACGGGGCGGCGCAAATGCGTTCGGCCACTTCCAGCTGGACCATGCCCATAAAGCCCTTGGTCAGGTGCAGCTTGGGCATGAGGCCTGCGATGATGGCGGTGGACACATTGTAGGGCAGGTTCCCGGTGACCCAGGGCTTTTCGTGGGCGTCTAGGAAGGCTTGCAGGTCGAACTTGAGAAAGTCTATGTTCTGGATGTGGAAGTTCTCGCGGCCCTGGAATTTCTGTTTCAGAAATTCAACGCACTGCTCGTCGATTTCGACGGCAGTGAGTTGCACGGCACGGTCCAACAGGTGCTCGGTCAGCGCGCCGTGCCCAGGGCCAATTTCCAGCACGCAGTCGCCTTCATTGGCGGGCAGGTCCCCTGCAATTAGCTTTGCGGTGGGAACATCCAGAAAGTTCTGGCCAAACTTGCGGCGGCGTGCTCTGTCCATAGCCGGAAAGATAGAAAAAAACGCTTGACCACTTTTATGCATAAAACTATATTTATGCATAGATAAGATTTTATTTAAGGAATTTTTCTATGGAATACAAAATTAAGGATATTAACCTTGCGATTGAAGGTCGCAAGGAACTGGACTTGGCCGAAACCGAAATGCCGGGCCTGATGGCGCTGCGCAAGGAATACGCCGGCAAAAAGCCGCTGGCCGGTGCCCGCATTATGGGCAGCCTCCACATGACCGTGCAGACCGCCATCTTGATTGAGACGCTTGTAGACCTGGGTGCCGATGTGCGCTGGGTCTCCTGCAATATTTTCAGCACCCAGGATAACGCCGCCGCCGCCGTCGTGGTCGGCAAGAAGGGAACCATCGAGAACCCCCAGGGCGTGCCCGTGTTCGCCTGGAAGGGCGAATCCCTGGAAGACTACTGGGAAAACACCGCCCGTGCCCTCGTGTGGCCCGATGGCAAGACCGCTGATCTGATTGTGGACGATGGCGGAGATGCCACCATGCTGGTGACCTGTGGCGCCGAATTCGAAGACGCGGGCAAGGTGCCCGAATTCAATCCCGAAAAGGACAGCGAAGAATGGGGCGTGTTCCTTGCCACCTGCAAAAAGATTTTCGAGAAGGACCCCAAGCAGTGGACCCGCGCCCGTGAAGCTCTCCGCGGCGTTTCCGAAGAGACCACCACCGGCGTGCATCGCCTTTACCAGATGGCCCAGGCTGGCCGCCTGAAGTTCCCGGCAATCAACGTGAACGATTCCGTGACCAAGTCCAAGTTCGACAACCTCTACGGCTGCCGCCACTCCCTCATCGACGGCATCAACCGCGCCACCGACGTGATGATGGCAGGCAAGATTGCAGTCGTGTGCGGCTACGGCGACGTGGGTAAGGGCTGCGCCCAGTCCCTCCGCGGCCAGGGCGCCCGCGTGATCATCACCGAAATCGACCCGATTTGCGCACTCCAGGCCGTGATGGAAGGCTACGAAGTCAAGACCCTCGACGAAGTCGTTGGCTACGCCGACATCTTCGTGACCACCACCGGCAACACCGGCATCATCAGCGCCGCGCAGATGAGCAAGATGAAGCACCGCGCCATCGTCGGTAACATCGGCCACTTCGACAACGAAATCGACATGGCCGGCCTCAAGAAGATTCCGGGCATCAAGCGTAACGAAATCAAGCCGCAGTACGACGAATGGATTTTCCCCGACGGCCACAGCATCCTCGTGCTCGCCGAAGGCCGCCTGCTGAACCTCGGCTGCGCTACCGGTCACCCGAGCTTCGTGATGAGTGCCTCCTTCACGAACCAGACCATCGCACAGATCGACCTCTGGCTCAACGCCCAGGGCAAGCAGACCGTCGCCGGCATCAAGTACGAAAGCGGTGTCGTCTATACGCTCCCGAAGATCCTCGACGAGAAGGTCGCACGCCTCCACCTCGAAAAACTCGGCGTTCACCTGACGACCCTCACCAAGGCCCAGGCCGACTACATCGGCGTGCCCGTCGAAGGCCCGTACAAGGCGGATCACTATAGGTACTAGACGAGAGGACGCTCGCTGCGCGAGCTACAGACGAGAGACGAGAGAAGATAAAGTTCACTGAGCCCGCCGAAGTGAACTTTATTTTTTGGAGTCATCCTAAACACGCGTCATTGCGAGGGGCCAACGGCCGAGCCTGCCACGAGCGAAGCGTGGTGGAAGCAATCTTAATACAAATTTTAACGACAATCCCCCGGCATTGCCGAGGGATTTTTTTTCATGCGTTCGCTGAATCGAAAATGTTTATATATATTTTAGGGCGAAGAATCGACAAAATGTCATTTTTTCGCCCAAACCGATTTTTCTTAACCCCGTACAAAGCGGATCACTATAGGTACTAGACGAGAGGACGCTCGCTGCGCGAGCTACAGACGAGAGACGAGAGAAGATAAAGTTCACTGAGCCCGCCGAAGTGAACTTTATTTTTTGGAGTCATCCTAAACACGCGTCATTGCGAGGGGCCAACGGCCGAGCCTGCCACGAGCGAAGCGTGGTGGAAGCAATCTTAAGAAAAACTCTGGCGTTTATGCGTCAGAGTTTTTTTGTGGGACTCTATAAACTACGAGACTACAAAGTGATAAATAAGATATCCCAAAGCAAAAAAGAAAAAGAGTAAATATTTTACAGAATCCAAAAATGACAACATTATTCCCATTCCCTTTTTTACTTTTTTCTGGTAGTTTAGAATATATATGCAAATACAAGCCTCGCCAGCAATCAATGCAAACGCAGGCTTTACAGAAATCCCTTCATTTGCAAATATCATAAAAGCAAACAGCAGAGGAAAAAGAATCAATATCATCACTACCCATTCCATAAATGTCGGAGGAACAGGTTTTACGGACGGTTCAGATTGTTTCTTGCCCCCAAGCATTTCTTTTGCAATTTCCAATATATCCGCTAGCCCACCCATAACCAAAAAAATTCCTTCCTTCGTCCCCATCATAAATGCTATCCCGCCACCAATCAAAGTTACAACACCGACTACAGCATTCATAGTAATGGTAAAGGCATTCCTCTTTTGACTGTTCGGGCAATCCTTCAATTTATCAACTATTTTCGAAAGATCCGCAAACGCATCATTTGAGAATCTTACTGACAACAAGCCTGTTCTAAAAGAAATTACCCACCCGCCATCAGTATAAAGCTGAATATTATAATCGCAATCCCCTGTAAGAGAAACAACCTTTTGCCCGTAAAACAGATGGCATATCAAAGAATCTTCATTTTCCTCAATTTTAAGAGGTTCTGAAAAAAAGGGGCTCAGCAAAAACATAAATGCAAAAAAGGAACAAAGAAGAAATAGGACAACGGATACGTCAAAGGGAACGTCACACGTATAGAAAAAAAGAAATAGACCTAAGACTATAAGAATAAAAATCAATGGTGAAAAGAAAAGCAACTTTCTTTTATTCTGATGGACTTTGCTATTGCCATTTTCAAATGAATCATTCATAACATTCCCTTACTCATTTTTAAGATCGGGATCGCTAGGCTTTTCCATATAGATTTCTTTCATAATCTTAAAGAGCTCGGGGTACATAGATTCATAAATGGCATAAGATCGATACTTCTTTTTGAAGTAAAGAACCTTTTTCCCAAATCGATCCCTCCCGCATTTCTGTAATTCACTCTTATCGAAAGTAAATTCTATTGTTTTTCCCAAAAGAAAGAATGTAAATGTCTTTTCGGTTTTTTCAACCTTATACGGCAGTCCCCAAAAAAGATAGACCCCAACAGCAACCCAAAACGTCAAAAAAAGAACGAAAGGAGTTATATCAAAAAAACCGTCTTTGCCGTTTAAACTCCCCAAAACAAAAACGCTAAACAGAAGGTATGTATCAATAATCGAACAAATTAATAAAACACCAGTTCTTATTGCATATACAACATTAGCTTTGTATGTTACTTGTTCCATCAAATTACTCCTAATTAACTTTTTCCCAATTCAAATTTATATTGATAAATATAATCATTCATACCAGAAATGCGTTGATTCTGCGCCGATACCGGCAGCAAAGATTATTTCCCTTCACATTATGGTATTGACAATTTGTAGCCGATTGAGATGCCCATCCAAGGTTTGATACTGTTATGCGTGTGCTCAAGGCTATGGGCCTAAAACTGACCATCACTCCTTGCGTTGCCGAAAAACAGGAAGAGTATTCAGCAGAATGATACCCTTCACCGTAATAGAAGCTTCGTCTACAATCTCTGAGGTATGAGCGCGACACTTCGTGCCTCTGAGCTGTCATCCTGAGCGGAGGCGTACTGCGCCGAAGTCGAAGGATCTCTAAAAAATCTCCCCGTGCAATTTAATATGCGCGGGGATTTTTTTTCATTTGTCATGTCTGCGAAGGCGAGGAATTGTTATCACTTAATTAACACACATCTACTTTACATCAATATGAAGATGCTATACATGACTGTTTACGCAATCAGGCAGGGTGCTTGTGTAAACAATTTTGCCATTGAAATTGCGGAAATAAACAATGAAGTAAAACATCTTCAAACAAAAACACATTTCCCTACCCAATTTTTATAAAAATCGCGCATTTTTACAAAAAAACTATTTATTGAGTGTTTTTGAGGTAAGATGGGCATTTAGTGGTTCTATAAATTTTAGGGCATAGCTTTTAGGGAAACAGTTTTTCTCACTTGAACCATCCAACTTATTCGAATGATTATATTTGCCATATGATGAAGTTCCTTTTCCTGCTTCTTGCGCTATTCTTCGCGGCTTGTTCCGAGTATCCGGATATGGAACCGGATATTTTGGCTCAGCACATCTATTCGCAGAATCCGATTGAACTTGGTAGCTCGAATAAGGAATATGTGGCGATGTTGGCAAAGTCATTTGGAATGAACGAGGGCGCAATCATTGCCGTCCAAAAGCATATCCTGTCAAAAAAGACGACCGATAAAATGAAGTCCGATTATGAGAAAGCCATTTATGAAAAGGCAGTCAAGCTTGAGCAACAGAACGGAGAGTCTGCACGAAAGGATTTTGTGGTCAATGTCCTTGCCCCGTATCTGGATGCCTTGAGCCGTAATGAGATTTACAAGTCTGGACCAGACAATGAATCTTTTGAACGCATTGTAAGCAACCTCTATGGAAAGTTTTTCCCGGATGATGGAGCCGCCCAATCATTATTTGCATTTATGAATGCGGCAAAGGTTTACTTTAGCGGGGAATCTTTCAATGTAGATCTCAAAAATGCGGTCAACAGGAACCTGCTAAAATACGGATTGTTTCTGGATTTTGAACTGCAAAGTATGGCAAGTATCCTAAAAGTCCAAGATACGCTTTTGCCAATGACGGCGTACAAGGGTGATTCCTTGGCGGCAATAAACCTTAAACGTTTTATTCCTGGGTTGATGCCCTCGAAAGCGGGCTACTATACCATAGGGATGAATTATGTCGTCGTCCTTGACGACATGATTGCGGCCCGCGCAGAATCCGATTCGCTAGAACTGGAGCAGGGAGAATTCTACAGGAAATATGGCGATAAACGCTTTGAACGTTTTTGGCGTTACTTGGGCCTAGATTTGAGTTTGCAAAAGGCGAGCGAAATTTACAATCGTCTTTTGAAAACAGACCTCGGCGGAAAAAATTTCGCCTACATCAAACGGGTCGATGAATTGAACACTGCCATCCACGAGACAAAACACATTGTCGATCAAATTGAACACCCGGAGTTGACCCTAAATTTGGACGCCGAGTTTTCGGCGCATGTGACCGAGGCTATTTTTAGTCCAGCACCCAATGCGGCTCTGCTTTCCGCAATCCAGCGTATGGAAAATTACGCTATGGTCCAACGTCAACCCTATTTGAACCAGGTTGTCGTGAAATTATGGACCATGGCAAAACGTAGCGCCTATGAAGAACAATACACGGATGATTCTTTGCGCATAGACTTGACGGATCTATACAACAACTATCGCACTATCCGCGAAAATGCTTACTTTGAGCCCCTGGATGAATTTGCCGAGAAAGTAGTAGGAAGGCTGTAGCAAAACGAGATTCTTCCTAATCCAAGATTCATAAAGTTTCTTTGAAAAAAAAGTTCATAGAGCTCGCCGAAGTGAACATTTCTGCTTTCACTCGACAAACTAAGGTTTTATTTTTCCAAAAACTCAAGCATCGTCGCCGGGGAAAGAACAAACAGTCGAATGCTCCCTCACCCCGCCACTTTCAGCAGTTCCGGATTCCTCTGAACATCCTTCTCAATGAGCCCGCAAATGTAATGGGCACTTTGTCCATAAAGTCCTAGCGAATCGTCATCAAGACATTTGCCTGTCGGTGATGTATACACAATTCGTATGGCATCATTTTCCGAAATGGAATAAATTTCCATCAGCATTGACACCACTTGCGGAATCAAGATAGACTTAACAAGATGATGTGTATCGGCTGCCATGCTACACCTTCAAAGTATATGATTCTACAAAGCGAATCGTTTTCAACGACGCCTCAGTATTAAAGCACATCTGGTCGTTAATCTTTTCAAACTTCAACCGTTCAATCGCATCTTCCTTGCGCATGATTCCGGCAAGCACGTATTCGATAGTTTCGCCGACGCTGTCGTTTGCAATTTTACCGAACACGATGTCGTAATCGTGGTGGTACTTGAGATCTGAACGGCATTTGACGACCAGCTCAAGCCAGTCCATCGAGGCTTCGCTAAAAGATTTCCGTTTCAGATTTTGAGCAGCATCTTCGTCAAATTCAAAAACGCTTACAACAGGGGTATGCTGCAGGCCATCTTGGCGACCATGCAATTTTGCAATACGCTTGGCCCAACGTTCCGCCTGTTCCCGGATGGTCGTGGTATAAAAGCCAAATCCAAAATCGCGCCCCTTTTCGGAGGTGATAATTTTGGGTGTGACAATTTCTAAATCGGAACCATGGTATAAAATCATTTTACAGCCCCGCTAAACCACTTGTCAAAGAAATCCATCAGGTATTCTTTGCCCATGCCGTGCAAGTCTTCATAGTCGTCTTGCAACATTTTAAGCAAACCAGAGTGCGCAAAAAGCTCGTAGACTTCGCTCGAAGCCTTGCCGGTATATTCGGCGTAGTTTTCAATACAGTATGTCTTAAACGAAAGAACAGACATTTTGCACCTTGGGTTTATTCGGAATATAACTTTTTTCAAGATTCCAAGAAAACCCCTAATCGCATTTACCGCATTTTTCCGTCCTAATTTCTATATCAGACCTTTTTCTGAAACATCTGAATCGGAAATATCATCAACACCAATTTGCGATTTTCGCAATATAAAAACCTTTACACCTGCATTATAGAAAGCAGTCCGTTCATTATGGTATTGACAATTTGTAGCCGATTGAGATGCCCATCCAAGGTTTGATACTGTTATGCGTGTGCTCAAGGCTATGGGCCTAAAACTGACCATCACTCCTTGCGTCGCCGAAAAACAGGAAGAGTATTCAGCATAAAAATGAAAAAAGTTACAGGAATCCCCATTCTTGGAGTATTTCATTTTACAAACAGGTTCGGAAAAAGCATAATCAAATATACCGAACATGCGATAAAAATCACGATATAAGCAGATATATAAGCGATGATTTGCTCTTTACCATACCCTTTCCGATGATACTTCCTGCCAAAGAAAACAGAAGCAGCCACACTGACGCAAGCCAAAAGCGAAGTAAAGAAAAATCGGATAAAAACACCAGCATTCAGGTATGCAGGGATAACAAGGTAACTCGGACCTCTGGGCATACGGCAAATTACCGTCACATCTTTAGGCACATAATATCCATTAACAATAAAATCATTACTACCTAAAAAAACTAAAAGACATCCAAAAAGAAAGCACAAAATCCCTATAACAATATTTTGCTTTTTATACTCATCCAATTTAAACATTCCTATCTCTCCCTTATCAGGTCTTCTTTCTAGAACATCTCGTTACGGGAGCAATTCCATAAGGCACTTGGCAAAGCTTTCCGTATCGTCGTTATTGATACGTACCGCCTTGCCGTTATTGACTTCCATGGAGTTCCTATATTCAATCTTGCAAAGCTCTTCCAGCACCGAACTCGCATAGAGATACTCGTAGGAGCAAGTGGATCCGTTCGCTTCTACGGTCGCCTTGTAGGACGAATAGATGTAATCACGGCTGTCACGCACGATATCCGAGAATCGAATCGAGACGGTCTGATTGTAAGCCGAGATGGTTTCGGATGTTTTCGTCTTTTCGAGAACCGATATTCCGTATAACTCAATATCAGACGCGACATGATCGCCACCCTTGGTAAACAGGAACTCGCCATAGGCATTACTAAAATGATCAAACTTGTAATGCGAGAAAAGTTCGTCATAAATCCACGCCACCATCTGCGTCTCCATATAATCCCATGAATCAAAGGTGTCGTTCTCGATGGACATGCAGTTTTCAGCAATGTTGAAATAGTCGTTCGAGGAATCTTCTTCACTTTCTTCGTCTTTTACGATGGCACCGTCGACAAAATTGTATCCCGACAGCACCTTCCACCGCGCCAAGGGATTTCCGTTCTTGCCGCCCACCATCACAATTTCTTTAAAGCCATCGCCGCGTGCTTTAATAATCAACGTATCGCCAACGAACTGGTAGTCGTAAACAAGGTCCTGGGCAATTCCTACGCTCGCAAATGTGGGAACAGGGCCCTGCACATCACATTCTGTCCGGTATTTTATGTGATGTAGCGTAATCGTGTTTTGGTTCCTGTCAATCTCGCTCGCATAGGCATCCCCTTTGCAGGCTCCACCAACCGCACTAGAACCCTTTTGGGAATCATTCGCCGAAGACGAATCATCGCCACAAGCCAGAAGGAACAAGCTGCAAACTACAAACAAAAAATTCAATAAACGCATATAGTTATCCTTGAAAAGGTTTTATGCGTCCAAAAATAGATAATGCGTCTAGATTTTTAGAGGTGCCCTTTACCTATTCCATCCCGAATGTCCTTCGCCGTAATAGAGGGCGGCATCCTCGGGGCCAAAATCGTCCGGCCCCGAATCGCGCGGAGAAAGCCAGCCGCGCATTTTCTTGATGCGAGCACGACGTTCAGCAGCAGCTTTGTCGGCGGCACATTCTGCAGCCTTGGCGGCAGGTTGTTCTCCTGCGGAGAGAACTTGTTTTTCGTTTGGCAAATCGGTCATGCATCTACCTCCTGTAAGAAGGTTCAATCCCCTATGCTGTTTAAAAATAATTTTTTTTTGTTTAAAAAGAGTGACGGAATTGCAATAAATTCGTCATTTTTCTAAATCCCATTGTCTCACAAAAAGAGATTTCCTAATTTGCCCCTCACAGAAAAATCGTCTGTGATAAAATAGGAACAAAGGAAACCGAAAATGAAAAAGATTATTTTAATTCTCACCTTTTTGACTTGCGCAAGTTTCGCACAAACCGGAATTTTTGCATCCGCCGGTAGAACATACCACGGGTTGGTCGGTGTAGAACAAACATTCATGAACGAACACGTGTCCGCGAACCTTCACTGGCTCGGCTACGATTCCGACTACGACTTCATGGGTGGTCTTGGTGTTGCCTACCGATTCAACGGATTGACCGGCCCGTACGTATTCCACGCATCCGAATTCCTCACCGGCAGGACGAATGACCACATTTACCATGAAGACCTGCACGGCGTAAAAGAGGAACGGTTCTATTACTGGCGTTTGGTGTTCGGTTTCGGTTTGCAACACATGTTCACAAAGAACTTGGGCGTCTTCATGGAAACAGGCTTTGAATTCTATGCAGGTGACGGCGGCTACTACACACACCTCGACATGGACGATGGCGGACTCAGTAAAGACGAAATCTGTTTGCCCATGTCCATCGGCATGACCGTACAGTTCTAGCAACTTTTTTCATAAAACATCCAAACCTAATCCAAGGCGGGTCGCTATGCGACCCGTTTTTTTGCATTGTTTACACATGTGTCCATTTATATGGGGAAATTCCCCACATTTCCATTTAATCAATGTCTATATTGATATCATTGCGAAATGATTTTCCATGTGAGGGTTTGCAATGGGTAATTCCATTATGAAATTTGCTATTCTCGGCTGTGGCCATATCGCCACAAAGATGGCCAAGGCCGTCAAGGCGCTCGAAAAGCGCGGAATGGGTGTGGAATGTTATGCAGTCGCGTCCCGCTCACTTGACAAAGCACAAAAGTTCGCCAGCGAATACGGATTCGAGCGCGCCTACGGCAGCTACGAAGAACTCGCGCAAGACCCAGATGTGGATTTGATTTACATTGCGACCCCGCACTCCGAGCATTACAACAACATTTTACTTTGTCTAGAACACAACAAGAACCTGCTCGTAGAGAAAGCCTTTACCGCAAATGCCTTGCTCGCCTCGGAAGTCATTGCACTCGCCGAAGAAAAAGGCGTGTTCATGAGCGAAGCGATGTGGACCCGCTTTTTGCCCGCAGTGCAGATGGTGAAGGACTGGATTTTGGCCGAGAAAATCGGCAAAGTCGAAAGCGTGGAAGCCGATTTTTCGATGCCGCTTTCGCATATCGAAAGATTGAAAAATCCCGCGCTTGCAGGCGGCGCACTTTTGGATTTGGGAATTTACAGCCTCACGTTCGCGGACATCTTCTTGACAGATCCAGAAATTTGCAAGGTCGGCCGCGATGCCACCGGTGGGAACTGCGTCGCAAATCATATTGTGCAGACAAAGACGAAGTGCGTCAAGTTCCATACGGGCGTCGATGCCACGGACTGGATTGATTTAGTCTATGCCAACGGCCAAGTCGCACACCTCAAAACCTCGATGGTGGCCCCGCTCCATAACGAAGGCGTAATTTACGGAACCGAAGGCTTTATCCGCGTGCAGAACCTCAACGACATGGTGGAAATCCAGTTGTTCGATATCACCGGAACGCTACTGGAATCCGTGAAGCCACCCCGCATCGAGAACTGCTACGAATACGAAGTGCTTGGCTGCAAAGCCGCCCTTGAGATGGGCCTCAAAGAATGCCCCGAAATGCCGCACACCAAGACCATGCAGATAATGACGCAGATGGACTCGCTCCGCGCACAATGGGGCGTAAGTTTCCCATTCGAGCTCAGCCTAGGCGAAGTGTGGGACCGCAGCGGCGACAAGTCCTTTTTGGAAGTTTATGACATCGAAACCGGCGAATCAAAACTGCTCAAGGAATTTGATAAGGTTATCGAGGCGCCCAACTGGAGCGCCGACGGCAAGTTCCTCACGTACAACAGCGAAGGCCGCATCTACAAATTCGAAATCGCCACAGGCACAATTACCGAAGTGCCGAGCCACTTCGTGGACAACTGCAATAACGACCACGTACTTTCTCCGGATGGCGAGGGCCTATACGTAAGCCACCACACCAAAGAAGACGGCCTTTCACGCATCTATAAAATTTTCTTCGACGGCCGCATGCCGGAACTCGTGACACCGCTAGCCCCGAGCTACCTGCACGGCATCACCGCCGACGGCAAGACGCTCGCCTACTGCGCCGAACGGAACGGCGAATACGACATTTATACGATTCCCGCTGCCGGCGGCAACGAAACACAACTCACAACCGCTTTCGGGCTAAACGACGGCCCGGAATACGACTGCGACGGCGAATACATCTGGTTCAACTCGGTACGCACAGGCCGCATGCAAGCCTGGCGCATGAAGGCCGACAGTTCCGAACAAACGCAGATGACGTTCGACACGCATTGGAACACCTGGTTCCCGCACATCTCCCCCGACCGCAAAAAAGTCGTAATGCTCGCCTACCACGAGCGCGACGTGCGCCCCGGCGAACACGTACCCAACAAGAACGTGGAAATCCGCCTCATGACCGGCAACGACAAAAACGGATGGAGCGAACCCCGCACCATCCTAAAGCTCTTCGGCGGCCAAGGAACCATCAATGTGAACTCCTGGGCCCCCGACAGCAAACACTTTGCCTACGTAAGGTATGAGAGGGGGAAATAGCTAGTTACAGTTAAATCCCTGCAACTCCAACCCGGCACGCATTTCGCCGTAAGTGGAAGTGCGCTTCATGTCCATCGCCTTCATGAATCGGCAGTTGTTGTCGATGTGCATCCGGAACCCGGTCATCGTCGGGGTCACCTCCCCCTTGCCGCTTGCACGCACATGTTCAATCATCTGCTCGCGCTGGCTTTCCTTCTCAGGCGGCACGAACACATCCGTCACAATGTCGACGTTCTCGATTTCGGTGGCACCGAACACGAACGAAATCGTCACGAGATTCTTGAGACCGTTGAACTGGCCGTTCGTCTTGCAGACGAGATTCTTCGGAGAATTTTTTGATTTCTTGGAGGACTTGGCCGCAGCTTTTTTCGAAGGCGTGTATTGCATCGCGGCAAACAGTTCCTCTTCTTTCACGACACCGACAAGCTGGTTTACGACCTTCCCGTCTTTAAAGAGGAAAAATGTCGGGAAAGCTTGGATAGGTAGCGATGCCTTGATATTGTCGATTCCCGGTTCGTCGATGCCGACCGTCGCAATCTTGATGTCGGGATAGTTCTTCGCGATACCGATGAGCGTGGGAATCATGATGAGGCACGGCGGGCAGCTCGTGGAAGTGATATCCAGGATGACCGGTTTCTTGGATTTCAGAACCTCATTCTCAAAGTTGCTGTCGTTGACCTTGACAATCTTGATGTCTTCGGCTGCCGACGCCAATATGGCCGCGAAGGCGACTACTATAAAAATAATCCGTTTCATACTGAAGAATATAGGAAAAAACTATTGCTATTTCCACCCATATTGAAAAACTTCATATAGACTTTGAAATATCCAATTTTTCAATTGGTTTACACAAGCCGCAGCAAATTAAGAGCCTTGGCACGGTCGCGGATAGATTCTTTATATTTCGATTTGCCTTGTTCACTCAAGAATGACTTGTCCAGCATTTCTTCCATTGCGGGCACGGCATCGATAGCCTGCTTTATAAAACGATCCGCTCTCTTCTCGACGACTCCAATTCTCTTGGCAAATTCCATAAAATCCGGAGTACCATAAAAACCGTTATCTTTGTAAAAGCGAGTCTTAAAATAGTCCTCGTCCTTGAACAAATCAAGCGCTGTACGTGATTGCTCGAAGGGAATGTGGAGCGAAGTGTTCAATAAGTCGTATGCAGGAGTCAACTCGTACACCTCGGGATTTTCAGCAGAATTCCGAAGCGAAAAATTCTTCGCATGCGCATCGCCATTACACACAAGGTAATTAAACAGGACCATCCTGAAAAACACCTCGACGGCGACATCGGCGGCACTCACGTTCTCGCGAATCAGTGCGGCAATTCCTTCGTATGAAATTCCTTCGTACTTGTAATCGCGACCATCTTTTTCGGGGACAAGCCCCGCAATTTGAGCAAAGTCGCTCTGACTTAGACGCTCTCCGGCCCGCTCACCATCTTCGATTACATCGAAACGCTTAGTGATATAAACAGGATCGCCATTATCAAAAGAAAGCAACGCTGACCACGCCGTAGGAATCTTGAAAATCACACGCGCCATCAGCATGGTCACATGCTCATTGGCCGGGGCATCTTGATAGTTCTCGTAGCGTGGCTCTAAGGTGGGTTTAAGAATATGTGTTCCACCTTTTTCCACATTGATTACTTTTTTATCTTGAATCTTTGCCGAAAATTTAGTTTGGGCACCAGAAATGGAAAATCTATTAACATTTCCATTTGCATTATACGCAAACTGAGAGGCATTATAATCCAGCTTGGAGCGAATATTTGTAACACCAAATAACGCTTTTGAACACGAACGACAAAAATCTCGTTCAGTCTCTTTTAAACAGCAGTGGCATAAACCCATCAGGAATCCTTTTAACGCACAGTAACTGCACCAATGGTCTCGTAATTGGCAAGATTCACAAGCAGGGCAAATTTATCTGAACGTGAAATTCCGAGACGCTCGCAATAGAAAGATTTGTTCATCCCTTCTGGCAACAATCCCTGAAAATACGGGAAAAGATATGTCGACCTGAACAAACGTCTTTTCTTAGGCATGTCCAAAGCAATAGATGGATTTCGTGACTCCACGTATGTAGAATCATAAAGAAAAGCATAACGCCCCTTATACTCCATAAGGTAGCCAGCAAGAATATCATTGTAGAACACACGCGCTCTACGAGCCATTGTAGAATTATAATTATTCATGTTTGACCCTTTCGTCCAAAGTGACAATGAAACCTAGTGGCTTTACTATTTTACTCAACACATTAATAGACGGGTTCGCTTTTCCTAATTCAACAGCATTAATAGTTCTAGGAGAAACACCGGACATTTCGGCAAGATCCTGTTGTGACAGGCCTTGTTGTTTTCGTCTTTCCGCGATTTCTTTTCCGATTTTTTCCATAAAAACAGAAATATATTGCTGTTTCTACATTAATTTAAATTTTTTTCCTGTTTCGTCAATAAAAAACCGCAATATATTGCACTTTTTGGAAAAATTTTACAATTCCCAACATTTTCAGGTGGCTTATTTGGCCGCCTGTACAAAATGCACGACCCACATGTCGGCATCGGTGCCGACGCGTACGGGTGGGCCCCAGCAATCGACACCTGCACTCACGAGCCAGGGCACTCCGTCGAGTACACCTTCCCCGTAAACAAGGCGCCACACAAGGTGGATAATGAAGTTCCCTGGAAAAAACTGGCCGTTATGCGTATGGCCAGAGAATGCAAAGTCGGGCAAGCGCCCCGAATAACCGTCCTCGATTCCCTTGGGCTGATGGTCGAGCAGAATCCAGGGGCGGCTAGAATCTGTAGGCGTAAGTTCTGCAAGCGGGCGGCGTTCCATGTCGCGACGGCGGGCCACCTGGAAGTCCGTACGTCCTGTAAAGCATGCAGGGCCTATACATTCCGTCGCGTCATCGAGGAAAACGAACCCGACCTTGCGCATCCAGGCGCCAGGATCCGAACCGGGGTGTTCCTGCATTCCTTCGTGGTTCCCATTTACGGCAACGGCGGCCACCTTCGCCCCCGCAACAAGTTTCTTGAACAGGCTGTCGTAACCCCACTCGTCGAGCGTTCCTGTAGGCACGTCGGCCAGGTCGCCGCCAAACAGCAGGTAATCGGGCTTTATGGAATCCACGTCGGCAATCATGCGTTCGAGTTTTGCTCGGTCAAACAGCGGGTCCACATGGACATCGCTGAAGAACACCGCCGTAAAATTCGCTGGAGCAGCCGAATCCCCGGCGACCGTCGCGGGCAACTCCACCGTCGTCTCATGCAACACGTAACGTGCATTATGCGGCACACCGTACGCAATCAACGAGAGCGTCACCGCGACCGTCGCCGCGAGCAACACACGGCTTGCCACCAACACCGTATTTGCGCGCATCGGGCGGCGGACGACACTCCGCCGGACTAGGCGGAAAAGACCCCAGGGAATATAGAACAGGAGCGCTTGGCACAGCCACACGGCAAAGAACGAAACTACGATGCTCCCCGCCAGCGTCCCGCGAAGCGACATCCCCGCAAAAATCGTGACAAGCACACCAAGCGCCACAAGCTTGCCCTTGCGTCCAGGCGCAACGGCACTCACATTGATATAAATCAGGACAAGGCCCGACAGCAACAGAAAAAGGAAAATCGGCATAACCGAAATTTAGAACAATTGTCAACACGCCATAAACAACAACCCCCGCTTACGCGGAGGTTGAAACTCGCTAACGGCTTTTCGAGGTTAGTTCTCGCAACCGGCACTCGGATTCGTCCAGCCGTTTTCCGGGGGAGCCTCGCCCGCCTTCCAGCAATGGA
>CAMKNA010000012.1 GCA_946414075.1 uncultured Fibrobacter sp. | reverse complement strand
AAGATCGTCCTGATTTGCTCGGTTTCGAACCATGAACGCAGCCGTAACGACTACGCCATGCGTAACTGCATTTTGGCCCGTGCCGCCAAGGACAACGGTGCCGAACAGGTGGTGCTCGTGGAACCCGATTTGTTCTACAGCGCCCAGGACCGCGGTCCGCACCGCGTCGGTCCGCTCGAAAAGGATCGCCCGGATATCGACCTCAAGAAGTTCGACGGCCAGGCATTCACAAGCCACCTCTATGCTGAACTTTTGAAGACCGCCGGCGTGGATGCCGTCGTGACCTGCCACAACCACAGCGTCAAGGTCCAGAACCTCTTTAACGAAGTGTTCGAAGGCAACTTCCACAACCTGATTCCGACTGACGTTTACGCTCACTACATCAAGAGCAGTAACTTCGTTCAGACCGGTAAGGACGGCAACAACCTCGTGATCGTCTCTCCGGACAAGGGCGCACGCCCGTTCATGAACGCCGTTTACGATGCCCTGCAGCTCCCCGAATGCAAGCGCGTGGTGATGGACAAGGTCCGTACCGGCGAACGTGAAATCAGCATGACCTTCAACCCGGAACTTTCCGACATCAGCATCGAAGAAATCGAAGGCAAGGACGTGATCGTGTTCGACGACATGGTGCGTACCGGTACGACGATTGTGCAGTGCTGCGAACACATCAAGAAGGGCAACCCGAACCGCGTTTGCTTCGGCGTGACGCACTTCCACACGAGCCCCGAGGCCCGCGAAAAGCTCAACAGCCCCGCCATTGACGAAATTCTCACGACATCCACCCTCCCGGACATCATGAACCGCGACTGCCAGGGCCGCCTGCGCAAGAAGCTCACCGTGATGAAGCTGGGCAAGTGGATTGCTCGCCATGTGATGCAGATGTATGGTCTCGACGACGGACGATTCGAGAAGGACTTCTACAAGATAGACATGTCCTCCAAGAACCCCCGTTGGCCGCCTGTGTTCTATTAATCTTCAACGGCTATAGGTATCCATGTCCGCAAAAGTGACCAGCAGCGATAAGATAGAGACGCTATTCCCGGAAACTCCCATCCGTAGGATTATTACGCCTATGGAGCGCCTTATGAAGGTGGAGACTACGGGCGGTATCGTCCTTATCATCATGACTGTGGCCGCCCTGTTGTGGGCGAACCTGAGTCCCGAGACTTACCACCATTTCTGGCACTTGCCTCTCTCGCTTACTATCGCGGGCTGGGTAGGCGTTGCAGACTTGCATTGGTTCATCAACGACGCCCTGATGACCATCTTCTTCTTCAACATCGGCCTGGAGGTGAAGGGGGAGATGACCTATGGGGAGTTGCACGATCCCAAGGCGGCAAGCCTCCCGATTATTGCGGCGGCTGGCGGTATGCTGTTCCCGGCGTTGATTTACCTGGCTCTTTGCCCTGCAGGGGCCGGACATGGATGGGGAATTCCGACGGCTACCGATATCGCCTTCGTGGTAGGCTGTATGGCGATTCTCGGCAAGAAGATTCCCCATGCCTTGCGCGTGATGATTCTGACCCTTGCCATTGCCGATGACATTGGCGCGATCCTTGTGATTGCCATCGGTTACCCCAGCGGCGATGGTATCAACTTTGCGGCTCTCGGTGCAGGCATTGGGCTCTTGGCACTTATCAATGTGATGTTCCGTATTGGCGTGCGGAACCTGTATTTGCACGGCGTTGTCGGCATAGCCGTCTGGGCCTTCTTTGTGAAGAGTGGTGTGCATCCGACAATTGCGGGTGTGCTGCTTGGGCTTTCTGTGCCGGCGAAGGCGGTTCTTGCCAGCGGCAAGCTGGCGCATTTTGCGGAGAATGTAGGCGACAAACTTTCGGGCGAATCCAAGGACCGTAACGAAAAGTACGAAGTGTTCACGCTGCTCAAACGCGGCGCCCGCGAAAGCATTCCCATGCAGGAACGGCTTTTCAAGCCCCTGGTGCCTTGGGTGAACTTCTTCATTATGCCGCTATTCGCGCTCAGCAATGCGGGTGTGGAAATCAAGCTTGGTGGCGTGGAGATTCCCGTGATGGGGGCCGTGGCGCTTGCCCTTGTGTTTGGCAAGCCTATCGGTATTTTCCTGTTCAGCCTGCTTTCTGTTAAGGTTGGAATTTCCAAGAAGCCTAGCTATTCATGGAAAGTTCTATGGGGCGGTGGCATGCTGGCGGGTATCGGCTTTACCATGGCGCTGTTCGTGGCGGGGCTTGCCTTCGATGTGGGTGACCGTCAAGATTCTGCGAAGCTGGGCATTTTGCTGGGCAGCTTCAGCGCGGCGATTCTCGGTACCATCTACATGAGCATCGTCTCAAAGCCGCATAAGGCCGAGGCTCCTTCCGAGAATCACGAATAAAGTAATTTACTCGCAACAGTAGTTCTTGCAAACAAAAAAAGGCCGCACGAAAGTGCAGGCCTTTTTTCTAATGTGGAGTGTGAAATTAATCTCTGAACTTCACCTGCTTGGTGCCCTTCACGACTTCGCCGATCTGCACCCACTTCTCGCCCTTGGCTTCCAGGTGGGCCACCACTTCGGCCTTGTCGGCAGGGTCGATGAACACGAGCATTCCCATGCCCATGTTGAAGGTGTTGTACATCTCGTCCTTTTCCACGGAACCTTCGCGCTGGATAAGCTTGAAGATCATGGGAGGATCCCAGGTGGTGCGGTCGATGACCACATCAACATCGTCGGGGAGGATACGGGGGATATTGCCCTGGTAGCCCGAGCCGGTGATGTGGGCGAGTCCCTGGATAATCTTCTTGTTGCAAAGGTCGATGAGGCTGGGGTAGTAGCTGCGGTGGGGCATGGCGAGAGCTTCGCCGATGGACTTGTCCATGCCGTCCACGACGGTGTCCACCTTGTAGCCGGCCACATCGAACAGCACCTTGCGGGCCAGGGAGTAACCGTTTGTATGCAGGCCAGTAGAAGGCAGGCCGAGGATGATGGTGCCCGGCTTGATCTTCTTGCCATCGATGATGTTGTCTCGTTCTACCACACCCACGATGGTGCCAGAAATATCGTAGTCACCGGGGCCGTAGAAGCCCGGCATTTCGGCAGTCTCGCCTCCAATCAGGACAAGGTCGTTCTCGCGGCAGGCCTTGGCCATGCCGGCCACCAGCTTGTCCATGACGCCCGGTTCCAGACGGCCCGTGGCTACATAGTCCAGGAAGAACAGCGGGCGTGCACCCTGCACCAGGATGTCGTCGCAGCAGTGGTTCACAATGTCCTGGCCGGGCAGCTCGTGGGTGCCCATCTCGATGTCGACCTTGAGCTTGGTGCCCACGCCGTCCACGGAGCTTACCAGCACCGGGTCCTTCATGCCCAGGTGGTTCAGCGTAAACAGGCCGCCGAAGTTGCCTACGTCGCCCAGGACGCCTTGGTTGAATGTAGTACGTACGGATTTCTTGACACCGACCATCGCTTCGTCAGCTCGGGCCAGGGAAACTCCTGCGTCTGCGTAATTCATCTTTTTTCCTTTGCTCCCTTGGGAGCATGTGTTCGCCCTTCCTTACTGGGCGCTTTGTTTTTCATCAATATTTCTCAGGGCATCCAGAATGAGGCTCGTGGTGTCGGACATCTGATTGATGTTCACGGTGTCCGGCATAAGGTGGGTGTCCAGCTTGAACAGGGTCTCGTCACCCCAGGAGAGCAGTTTTTCCAACGCATCCGGCCCTGCCAGTTTGCCACACTTGGCGCAGCAGATACGGCCGTCCTGGAAGGCGATAAAACCCTTGCCTTCGTTGCTCTCGAACAGGACCGTTCCGGTGATACGGCTCTTTTCCATGGTCTGTGCGAAATCGATAAACGGTAGCACCTTGCCCGAAGCCAAAAGGGATAGCCTTTCGAATTCGTCGATGGCCTTGTTCTTAGCGCGGAGACGCCCGGCCACCACCTTGTACAGGTACACCATGATGCTCGGGTTCTTTTCCAGGAATGCCACGAACTCGTCACGGGGGATAATCAGTACGGTGCAGCCGTCTTCGGCAGCGATCACCGTGTTGCTGGTGGGCTCGTTGCAGATGATGGACATTTCGCCAAAACATCCGCCGGTCTCGATATAGGCCAGCACGCTATAGTGCCCGTCGGGCAGGATCTGTCCGCAAATCTGAGCGCGGCCGCTCTGCAATACGCAGAATGCCTGGCCTTCGGAATTGCCGTTGATGATAATCTCGCCCGTATCGAACTCACGGATTTGGGCGTTCAGTAACAGAAAGTCGGCGCAGTCCCTAGGAACTTGCTGCAAAAACGGCGTTCCCGATTCATAGGAGGTCGCAATCCAGTCGCCAATGCCTGTATGTTGTTTCATGATGTTAAAAATTAAAAATATTTCTATACCAGCGGGGAGAAACGCTGTCGGGAGAGCCGTTTTTTGTACTGTCTGCCTTTTGCCCAAAAAATTGGGACATTTCCTTGAGAAGTTCCCCTGGGTAGGTGACCGCACTCTCGTAGAAGTCGTTGCCGCCCCCAGGCCCCTTGCGGTTGTCGTTCTGGTACACCTGTTTTTCCTTGAATGCCTTGATAACGGACACGCGGGGTTCTTCGGCGAGAATTTCCTCGGCAGTGGAGAACATTCCCGGGTTAATCCAGATGTCGGCGGAATCGGCCAGCGCAATAATCTGTTCCAGCGAGAAACGCAGTTCCCTGCTGGAATCGCTAGCCCACAGGTAGCAGCCGCCTGCGTCCTTGATGAGCCTAGCCGTGTAACTCTGCCCACCAGGCGCGAACCATGTGCCTCCATAGCTCATGCCTACGATTACGCGGGGGCAGGAAGAATGTGGAAAGTGGAGTGTGGAGTGTGGAATTGTGTCATCCTGAGTGACCGTAGGGAGCGAAGGATCTCTGGCCGCATTATATGCAACTTTACTTTGTTCGTAAATAGAATCCGCGAGTGCATTTACACCGAACAGCATTCCGTACAACTTAATCCACTCCGCCTTGGCCAGGGGGTGCTCTTCTTGCCATTCCGAGGTGAGCATCAGCGGGAGCCCCAGGGACTCGATACGCTCGTAATCGTCGTAGCCGGCACCGGTGGCGAAGTTCATGACCAGGTCGGGCTTCAGGGCCATGAGCTTCTCGATGGAAAGCGTGGGGCCGTTCCCCACTTCGGCCACTTTGCCCTCCTGGACCCGGGCGTACAGGGCGCTGTCGGCTATGTACTTGCCTTCGCCCACGCCCACGATGCGGTCGCCCAGCCCAAGGCGGAGCAGATAGCCGATCTGAGCCGATGACAGCGCCACTACTCTCGATGGTGCCTTTTCTGGCGAAAAACGCCTTATCAGGGTGTCGCGGCCCACGATGGAGCGTATTTCGGCCATCCGTGTCCCGCAGGAATCCCCGATTTTGAGATTCTTGCTGAACTCCAGTGCGGGCAGGTGGGCACAGTCCGGTGTCGCCCTGTCTGCTTTTTTTTCGTCGGAACAGGCCAGAAGCGATAGGGCCAGGGCCGCAAAAAGAGCCGTCCTCGCCCCCAGGACCGACCTAAAAAATGTGCGTAACATGTTGATTTTTAACATTTTATGATTTTTTTCCTCCACATGGCCCCAACATAATGTATTTTATATGCCAGTATTTCCCTTGGGAGTCTTTTATGAAGACAAAAATAACCTCTTTTCTCTGGTCCGCCATTCTGTGCGCCATGACTTTTGCGACAGGTGCCGTTGCGGATACCGAATCGGGCTTCTATGAAAAGGAACACATTCGGGGCTTTATCTCCATTGGAGCCGATTACCGCGGCATGTTCTCGGAGTTCCAGAAATACGTAAACAGGACTGCCTTCCTGAATGGTTACCAGGAGGACCCGGAAGAGCCTGGCACCAAGTATGCCGGTAACCTGAAGTACGAGACCTTTGACGACTACTATTTTGGCCTGCACTTCAATGTCGGTGCCCAGTACAAGCAGTTCCTGACCTGGTTCGATATCAACTTCATGCCTACCCAGATTTCTGAGCGTCCTAGCGCCACCTATACGGCCACCTCCGAAGATGGCTCCACCACCATGGCCTTCCCGCTGTACGATGTGCGCTGGTTTGCCTACGGGGCGGACTGGATGTTTGGTTGGAAGCTCTTTGGTGAAAGCACATTCATCAACCTGATTCCGTCTGTGGGTTTTGGTTTCAATCTCATCAATTTCCACCTGGCGTCTGGTTTCGTGGTGTTTGACCGGAAGGATCCGGAAAATACTGCAGCTTCCACGCGAGACCGTTATTACAGCACCTTTGCTTCTACCTTCAACTCGGAGTTGGAACTGCGTTTGGAATTTGGCCCAATAGCCGTGGGCGTGTATGGTGGCTACCGTTGCGTCCGCTACAACGAATTGGAGATCGAACAAATAAGGGTGGATACGGCATACGGCGATTACGATACCGACAATGTTGGCGACACTTGGTTTATAGGTGTGCGCCTGACTTGGATTTTCCGGAGCGAATGGCAGAAGAAACAGGATAACAAGCTGTAATCTCCAATTCCTTTCGGATGATGGAAAGACCGGGGGCGCCTGCCTTCGGTTTTTGCTTTAGGAAACAAGGCTGTGGTGAAGCGTGCTGCGCCTGCGTTCGCCTGTTTTGAACAAACTAATATCCGAAAGGGGCGAGGGCGGGTTGCTGTTTGCCACATGTTCCATGGCGATGTAGTAGGCCGAATGGTCCCGCAGGAGCCCGTCCGTCTTCCAGTGGACCCACCGGCTGTTCCGCTCAAAGGCGAAGTTCCAGCCCAGGAGCATGGTGGGGATTCCCATCTCGTTCAGCCTGTCGGGCAGGGGCGAGTATTGCCCTTGTGTCGTGAGCAGGATTACGGCATCCACATGCCTATAGCTTGCGAAGGTTAGGGCGTCCTCTATCAGCGAAAGATTGGGGGAGTTGTCGTGCCCCCTTGTGGAATAGTGTATCTGGAAACCTGCATAGCGCAGCTCCCGCTCGAAGTTGAAAAGGCCGTCGTTTGCATAGCCGTAGGTTTTTGGATCCCTGTCGGGGTGGTAGTAGTGGCAGTCCATCAGGGCGTATTTTTTTGGTGGGTTGAAAAGGCGGAGCGCCTGGTCCCGGGCCCAGTTCTTGATTCCCAGGAAGTCAAGTGAGGAATGGAAGGGGTGGTACTTGCGGTAAAAACTGTTGACCTTCTTGAGGGTGAATCCGTCTACATAGAAGGCGATATGGAAAGGACGCTTGTGGTGCATGGCATCTCCTGGGTTGGGCTTGTTGCTCATGTATAAAACGGAGATGCAAAACAAAAAGAGCCTGTAATTTTTATTTACGGGCTCTTTTTTACAAATGTCGGGGTAAAGTTTACAAAAGGACTATAATAGTTTCCTCTTTTTCAGGTCGTCCATGAGGGAGCCGGGCATCCATTTTTCAAGCGACTTGTACGCTGGATCCTTCAGTTTTTCTCTCCAGGTGGCGGCCCTTTCCTTGTCGCCTTTATCGTTATAGATGCGGATTAGGTTTAGCACCGAACACCAGTAACGAATGGATTTGCCGGTACGCTTCAGGTAGCTTTCGGCACTTTGTTCGTAAATCTTGGCGGCTTCGTCGTAGCGCTTTAGGCGATAAAGCATGTCGGCCTTGATTTGCAGCATTACGGGGTGGTTGGGCGACTTCTTGAGACCCCTTTCGGAAAGGTCCAGCCCCTTCTGGAAATCTTCCTTGTCGTAGTACATCCAGATGAGCGGAGTCAGGAACAGGGGCCAGAACCGCTTGGAGACCTTGGAGGCGCTATCCAGCACGGAGAGGTAGTGGCTGCGGTTGTCGGACTTGAAGGGGAGCCAGCTGAAGCTCTGGTCCACATAGTAGGCGTATATGGCATAGAACGCCTGGGGGTCAAGCTCCTTGGAGTCTTCGAAAAGCTTTGCGGCGGAGCGGGTCTTCATGGCGCCCTTGAAGGAGTGCCCTGTCTCGCTTTGGACAAAGCCCAGCTCAAACATCTGGAGCCCCTGCCACAGGCCTGTGGCTTTGCAATTCTCCAGGCTCTCGTTTGCCTTGAAAAGCGCCGCCGTATCGCCTAGGTCGTCGTACATGCTGACCCGCACGATGCTCTCGATGACGCAGCCTACGCCCTCTTCTTTTGCCTTGAGTGTTTGTGCCGTGTTGAGGGCGGACTTGTAGTCCAGCGCCATAGTCTGGGCCGTCGCCTTCTCCACCAGGTTCTCCAGGGAATCGGGCAGGGCAAGCGTCAGGTTTTCGGCGAAGGAAATTGCCGCAAGCAGTAGCATTATGGCGAAGGAACGCAGGAACATAGAAATAAAGATAGAATTTTTTTAATCCAAATTGGAATAATCAAAAAATGTTATTGAAACTATCCAAAACATAAAAGAATTTTCATGCAACATTTTGTCAGTCAATGCGTTGTGTTAGACGGATGGTGTCGCTGGTGCGCTCACATGCGGAATCTGTGTAGATTCCCCAATCCCTATTTAATCCTTACAGTACTTGCTTTGCAGCTGCAAAAGTGGTATTATAGGCACAAGGGAGAATCCCATTATGGAGGTAACCATTATGAACTTGTTCCATAAGACATCCGCCATAACCTTTTCTATCCTGCATCCGGGATTTCAGGTTTTCAAGGACCGCATCCGCGAAGAGCTGAGTGCCACCAGCGGCGTCTTTCTTGACGATGTATTGGATGACGACAGCTTATATAGAATCTACCGTGATGGTGAATCCGCCGAATTCGTGGTGGCGAGTATCAACGGACCCATGGTAGAATTTGATGACGAGGAGGCCGCATAGCGCGGGTACCTGAGGTCGCCTACTTGGCGGCCTTTTTCTTTTCCTCTTCCTCTGCGGCCTTTTCGGCTTCGAGACTCGGGATCTTGCACCCGTCCATGGTTTCGAATTTGCCCTTGCGGACCGTGACAATCTTGGAGTTGGTGTTGACCCCGCGGCTGAATGTGATGTCGCCGTAGATTCCCTTGAAGCTTGCGGTCTTGTTGATGGAGCCAGTCAAGTCGCTCGGGTTCTTACCGAAAGCCTCGAACACGATGTTCGCTGCATCGTAGCTGAGCCCGCTCACCTTGTCTTCGCCGGGTTCTTCACCCCACTTGTCCTGGAAGCTCTGGGCAAACTTCTTGTAGGATTCTTCCTCGGTATTCATGTCCAGGGCGGGCACGCTGAAGAAGGTGCTGTCGGCCAGTTTCTTGGCCTGGATCAGAAACTCTCGGCCGTACCATCCAGATGTACCGAGCCTGATACCGGAAATCTTGTTGAAGGCCACCTGGCCCACCATGAGTCCCGCATCACCGGGGTTGGTGGCCGGGATGAATATGCCCGGAATTTCGAAAGTGGAGTCCTGCAGGTAGAAACGGCGTTCCTTGGGGCTTATGGCGTCCAGGTCGGAGACGCCTCGGGCGATGTTCCTGCGGCGATTTAGCTGCTTGAACCGCACATCGCGCAGCAGGTCGAATTCCGTCTTGTAGTCGGGCCGTCCTTCTTCGTAGTTCCTGAAGGCGATGACGGAGCCGCCCCTGCGGTCCACTGCCTGGGTAAAGCTATGGGACATGGATGCGCCGTAGTCTCCCAGGGGGGAGAGGATGGCGAATTCCCGGATGTCCAGGCACCTGGTGGCGAAGTCGGCGATACTCTGGGCCAGGTTGTCCATGGTGATGTTCACCTGGAAAATGTTGGGGCCAAGCTTTGCGATGCCGTCGTCGGTGGCGGTGGGAGTCAGCATGGGGATGTTCTGGAAGTTGCTTCCGAGCCAGGCCGCCACAGTGGCTGCCGGGGCGCTCATGATGGGGCCCACGATGGCGATGACGCTGTCCTGGCTGATGGCCTGCTGGGTCCGCATCAGGGCCGTAGCCGCGTCTGCGCGGGTGTCGGCGAAGCGGATGGTTACCTTGTCCTTGAACTTAGACTGCTCGTGGGCCAGGAACACGCCCTGGACGGCGGCGTTGCCGAATTCGGCGAAATTCCCGGATAGTGGGGCCAGTACCAGCAGGGTAGGCTTGCCTGCGCCCGCGTCCTTCATGGAGTCCAGGCCCTTCTGGGCGGTGGAGGTCAGGCCTTCGGCGTTCCCGCCGTTGACGACCTTCTTGTACCAGTAGCGGGCGGCGCGGTAGCGGCCGGCGTTCTGGCATTCACGGCCAATCTGCAGCTGCATCCAGCCGATGACTTCCTTGTCCGCCGGGTATTTTTCCAGCAGGGACTGGAGCTGGTCGGCGTTCAGCAGGTCGGCCGCCAGGGTCTTGATGAGCACATCCTTGGTGTGGCCCTTGGCCGCCGGGTTCTGGGAGTAGGCCAGGATCCGGAGCATGGCTTCGACGCCTTCGTAGACATTGCCCTGTTCCACGGAGACGATGGCGCGGGCCAGTTCCATGCGTTCACGGTATTCCGAGGAGACATGGTATTCCAGGAACTTGGATGCCAGGTCCTGGGCTTCGGCACGCTTGTGCTCGCGCAGGTAGCATTCCGTGAGCATCACGGAGGCCTGGGCGCCGGCATGCTTCTTGAATTGGGACTTGGAGAGCTTCTGAAGCTCGGGGATGGCTTCTGCGCACTTGCCCTCCTTGACGAGGGCCTTGGCCTTGTTGATCTCGCCTTCGGCAAGGGCGGCCGTAGAGAGCAGGAATGTAAGGAGAAGGGGTAGGACTCGATTCATGGTGGGGACCGCCTAGTTTTCGGGGGCGGCCTGTACGACGTCGTGTTCTTTCTTGATTTGTTTCTGGAGGGATTCCGGGAGCTTGACCCAGTCGATGATGTCCACGCCAAAGGGCAGACCACTGTCGGCAAAGGCTTTCTCCACGGCGGTCATGGCCTCGAAGGAAAGGGGCTTGTCGGTAATGACCGCCAGTTCCAGTTGGGTGTCGGGAGTCAGGTCTACGCCCGTGACCCGGGCGCCGTATGCCCAGACCTCGAGTCCTTCGAAATGAAGGCCCACGATTCTCTGGACGGTTTCCAATTGATCTGTTTCCAAGCAAAGTGCCATAGTGCTTCAAAATATAGCTAAAGCCATGAGCGGGTGGCCTCGGTCGTTTTACTACCTTTTATAAAAAAATGAGGAATTTCATGAAAATTACTCGAATTTTGGCAAGTATCCTTGCCTTTGCCGTAGCCTCCGCTTTTGCCAGTGCCGCCACGGCGACTCCTAAAAAGGTGGGTCCGGTATCATATTATGGGGCCCTCCACACCGACGGCAACAAAATCGTTGGCGCAAAGAATAACTTGCAGGCGATGCTTCGGGGTGTAAGTCTTTACTGGTCCGATGCGACAGGTTTGCCCTATTACAACCCGGCCGTTATTTCATGGGCGGTGGATAATCTCAAGATAGATGTTTTCCGCTATGCCATGGGTATCGAATATTATGATAGTGATGGCGGTACCAGGAACAAGATTGAAGACCAGGTTTCCTATGCAAAGTCTCCGGACCTCCAGCTTTCCATGATCGACAAGATGGTAGAAGCCGCTATCGAAAACGATGTTTACATTATTATCGACTGGCATAGCCATAGAGCCCATTTGGAAGCATCACTTGCCAAGACGTTTTTCGAAACGATTTCCAAGAAGTACAAGGATGTACCCAACATCATTTACGAGATTTACAGTGAACCGGTCAGCGGTAGCGGCGGTAATTGGAGCGCCATCAAGACCTACGCCAATACAGTAGTTCCGGCAATCCGCGCCAACACGCAGAACCTGGTTATTGTCGGTACACCGAACTGGTCCCAGCACCCGGAACAGGGCGCACGAGATCCGATTAGCGCAACAAACATCGCTTACGTTTTGCACTTCTATGCAGCAACCCATTCCAATGGTAGCTACGGCGGATTTGTAACGAGTGCTCTCAGCGCAGGCTATCCGGTATTCATCTCTGAATGGGGTACAACGAATGCAGACGGTGATGGCAATCCGAGCACCGGCGCCACAAACGAATGGACCCAGTTCATGGACCAGAACAACATTCCGAACTGCAACTGGAGCTTGCGTCAGCAGACCAGTGATGATGACCAGGAGAGTCAAAAGTCGGCCATCTTCGCGGGCGATAGGGCTCTTACTACGGCGGCGGCACTCGATGCCGCAACATACACCCCCTCGGGCAGCATCGTCAGGAGCTACCTCGTCAAGAATTCACGTTCTTGGCCGGATTCCCTAGTCAAGGGAAAGAGCGGAGCTTGCAGCTTCAGGCATCAGACGGCAAAGCAGACCGATGGTACAATTTCCGGCGTGCTCAAGTCTGGCTGCACTTATACCTCCAGCAATGAAGATGTGGTTTCTATATCCGGTAGCGACATTATCATTAATGATTACGGTTATGCTATCCTTACAGGCAATGACGGCTCCCAATCCGTTGTAACCATCCGTGAGGTTGCCGGTCAGACCATCCCGAACCTCGAAAAAGTCACTTGTACCTATTCGGGTACTTGTAAGTCAGAGACAAAGACGGGCAGGACTCTTGATTTTGATGGCGATGGAAGTAACGATTACCCTCTTACGACGGAAGACAAAACCAACGAAGGTTCCAATTTTACATTGACTGCGCTGGACCCAGAAATCGTTACGGTAAGTAAGTCCAAGTGCACAAGCGTCAACTGCTCCAACACCCAAAAGAATCAGCTGGTTTGGATGTTGCACTTCCACAATTACGGTACTGGTCGCGTCGTTGCGACTGCACCTGCCATCACGGGTTTCCGTGCCATGCAGGATACTTTTGAAATTACTTACGAGAAGGGGGATGCTCGTGTTTCAAATAAATTTAAGGACCAGACTGTCAGTTTAGGGGCCGTTTCAACAACAGGACTTCCGGATACGACGCTCGGCGAATCCAGTCCCATCACTTATACCTACAATGGAAAGTCATCTTCAATTTATCTGACTAAGGAAGGCGGGGGATTTGTGGCAGGAAACCAGAATGCCATTGTCGCTGTCACGGCCACGGCTCCAGAAACTGAGAATTACAAGGCGCTCTCTAAGACAGTTACATTTATTATTGGTGATGAGAGCTCTGCGGTAAATATGCAGGAATATTGGGACTATTTGAATCCGCCAATAGAATCGTCTTCTTCGGTAGCAGAATTGTCATCCTCTTCGGCTAAGGCTAAATCTTCTTCAAGTTCGGCAAAACCGGCTTCAGCGGCATCGGGATTTACAAGTCATAATTTTGCAAGCGGTATCCATGCGAACATGTATGGTGCTACACTCCAGATAACGCTGCAAAACGCTGGCCGTGTCAAGGTGGATGTCTATGATGCCATCGGTGCCCGCGTTGTGGAATTCGACCGTAATTGCAGCGCAGGTAGCCACGCAATCCGTTTAAACGGTGTCTCGAATGGATTGTACATGGTGGTCATCCGGCATGGTAGCCAAAAACAGATTATCCAATGGATAAATAGGTAACCGCGTACAGTCCGCTGTATTATGGATGAAAAAAGGCGTTTATCACGCTTTTTTGCGGCATTTGCATTTGGCAGGGAAAAAATATATATTACCCCGTATGGGACATTCAAATAAATTTTGGTTCATGGCGGCTGTAGCCGCTTCGGCAATCCTCTTTGACAGCTGCAGCAGCGGCGGCGGCGGCGGCGGTACCGCGGCCGCGGACGCGGACGAGGGTGCCTTACGGGACTACCTGGAGTCCGAGGAGATGCAGAGCGACCTGGAGAACCTGGCCGAGTTCGCCTTCTATGCCGAATATGTTCAGGTGGCCCCTATTGCCTTTATGGGTTCGGACAACGGCCTGTATACCGACAATGTGGACGAGGACGAGGCCGAAGAATATGCCAAAGTGATGTCCAAGATGCTTTCGAAGGCCGACGAGTACGAGGCCGCGTGGGCGCGTATCGATAGCATGCAGGCCTTGGTGACGGAGACTCCGAACTCACTACAGAAAAATGAAGTTGGCCTTATGTACGCCTTCAGGGATTTTTGGCGCTCCTTGAGAGGTTGCGGCAAGGCGACCCGCGAAAAGGCCATGGCGGTTGCCGGGGAACTGGACAAGAACCAACTGAAAACCCTTTTCAATGGTCTTGACCAAAACCAGAAAAGGGGCGAGACGGATTATTTGACCTGGTGGAAGAACTTCAATAACGGCGACTATGACGATGCCTCGCTCCAGATATACAACAGGATGTATTACAATACGGAGACCTCCTTTGCTGACGAGGCGGAATTCATTAACAAGACGGTAGCGAAAACTGGAGCGGAAATATCCAAGAAGGCGGCCGCCTTCGAGGTGGAAATTCTGAAGGCTATCCTGCCGGACGCATCTACGGACTTTATGGATGATGTGGAGACCGTTGAGAAAGTAGAGAAGTTAGTCAAGAATGCCAAGGACATGACGGCCGAGGAAATAGCGGACAACGCCGCCAGTATTTTTGTAGACGGCTATGACGATGTGAAAAAGATGTCGGAAATGGCGGGAGAAGATGTCGAAGCAATTTCTAATGTGACCAAGAAGGTCATAGACAAGGTGACGGCTCCTTCTAAAGATGTCTCTGTGGTGACCTTTACCGATATCGGTGGGTCTTCCTTGGGGGGCACTAAGATCGCCATTGCCATTGCGGCAAAGAGCGCCAAGGTGACCATTGCCCTGGGAGAAAACGAAGATGGCGACCACCAGATCGTTCTTAGGGAAGAGGGTGAACACCTGGTGTCTTTCTTGACGGAATTGGGAGAGAAGTTTACCCAGAAAATCGATGTGGTGGCGGGGGAAATTTACAAGCTGATAGGTGAGATGAACGAAAAGGCCATCAGGGATTCCTTAGCGGCGGCAAGCTCTGCGGCTGCAGTCCCTGCAAGTTCCGCCAGCAAGGAGGCTAGCTCCAGTAGCAAGGTGGTGGTGTCTTCTTCGGCAGAGGTGAACAAGGATTCCAAGAGCGTTGTGGGGAAATGGGTGTCTACCAAGGAAACCATGGCCCACAATGTTACGGACTACGATGAATGCTATGCCATGTGGGGCCCCAGTGAAGGAATGGAGGACATGTCCGAAGAGGAATGCTCTAGTCATGAATACGATGTGAGCTATGCTTTGGGCCAGACAGTGATATTCTACTCCGATGGAAGCGCGGACCACCTGGATGCCAATGGCGAAGCGGATGCGTCGTACGACTACACATTCGACAAATCCACGGGGACGCTTTCCTATTCCTATGGCGGTGAGACCTATACCGCTTTTGTTTCTGCAGACGGAACCACCATGACCATGCAGACGGTAACGGATCTCCACTACGGGGAAATTATCCACAAGATAATATTGGAAAAAGTGTCGGACGACGTGGAAGACGAGTAGCCGCCAGTAGATTTTACAGTCGGGCTTTGACTAGCTTATACAGGTCTGCAAAGACCTGTTTTTTTTCGCGGTCGGAATCTACGACGGCGACGCATTCCGGGTAGTCGCGGGCCGCGGCAAGGTAGCCCTTGCGCACCCGTTCGAAAAAGTCCGCCTTTTCCTGCTCAAGTCGATCGGGTGCTTCGCCCCGCCTTGCGGTGCGAGCGCGGCCCCGCTCTACGCTTATGTCCAGCACAACCGTCAGTTCCGGGAAGCAACCGTCGCAGGTCAGTTCCGTTAGGCGCTGGACTTGTTCGGCCCCGAGGCCCCGGGCGTAACCCTGGTAGGCGTAGGTGCTCCAGGCGAATCGGTCGGCGATAACAATCTTGCCAGCATCTAGGGCGGGCTGGATGATTTCGGCGATGACCTGGGCGCGGGCGGCGTTGTACAGGAGCAGTTCCGTCTTGTCGGCCATGACTCCCTTGAAACTCGGGTCCAGCAGGATCTCCCGGATGCGTTCCGAAATTTTCGCACCACCGGGCTCCCGGAGCTTCACGACAGAATAGCCCTCGCTTTCGAGAGCTTCGATGAGCATGTCTATCTGGGTGGATTTGCCCGACCCGTCGATTCCTTCCAGGCTAAAAAAGCGCTTTGCCGTTTTCATGCCGGTAAATATGCAAAAAAAAGCGCCCGTTGTGGGCGCCTGGTCCTGACAAGGACCCTTTATCGAAATTTTATAACACGAGGCGTGGATTTACCCTGCTGTCGTCGTCCCTGTGGTTCCACTGGTTGGCGCCCTGATCCAAGGCAAGCTTGAAACCGCCCTTAGGCACAAAATGATTCCATTCGTTAGCACCTTGGTCCAGGGCGATGCTTCCGCCACGTAAGATGAAATTGTCAACATCCTGCTCCAAAGCAACGTTCTTGGAGGGATCGCCATCGGTAGCGTATATGATGGGAATGGCATATGCGGCTCCGCCAAAACCTGCGATGCTAGCGACAAAAAAGAATGTTGCGAATGCGTGTCTCATGATAAACTCCTTTGTGTTTTGAATTCCTTGTTTCTTATGTCCATAATATACCTTCCAAAATTCATAAAGTCAAATACATAATTTCTTTGTTTTTGATAACAAAAGTTGATGAATGTCGGCGAAAGGCTTGAAATTATGGCTGAGGAGTGACAGATGTGGGGTGTGAGGTGATGGTATAAAAAAGAAGATGCCCGCTCTACGGCGGGCATGACAATAATGGGGTGAAGCGTTTGAATTTTTTTACTACTACACGTTCTTAACGCAGCGCACGGACAAGGCGTCGGAGCGGTAGACCCCCTCGATGTCCACGGAATTGTTGGTGATGCTCAGGCGGTAGGCATTGGACTTGCCGTATTCATCCTTGCACCAGAAGCGGGCGCGCTTGCCGAAACGGCAGAAGGCGCCGTTGTCGAAGCGGTAGCCGGCGGGCAGGGCGAAGAACCCGAAGGAATCCTCGCCGGGATTGCCCCAGAAGCACTCGCTGCGCAGTTCGTCGCCGTTGGAATTCTTGGGCAGGTTCTCCAGGAGCTGTTCCCATTCCTTGTAGCTGGGGATATGCCAGCCATCGGGTGCGATTCCCTGGTAGTTGTCCTGACGGATGTTGTGGTACATTTCCATGTCCCTGGCGGGGGACTGCTCGTTGAAATCGGCAGGGATGCCGAGAGCCGCTGTCCAGGTGTAGAGACGACCGTATTTTGCGATATTCATCTCGTCGTTACCCGGGGCATAGCTTTCTTCTGTCTTGAAACGCAGGTTGTCCACCATCCATACTTGGTTCCCAATCTTGACGGTGCGGTAGGTCTCGCCGTCACGGGAATCCGTAAAGCTATCGTAGTTGAACTTGACGGTATTCTTGCCAATGCAATCCTCGTAAGAGGCACTGTTCTTTGCCACGTCGGCTTCTTTCTTCTGAGCCTTGTTGACGACGGCTCCGATACGGAAGGCCGCCACGATGACAACAATGAGGGCGATGACGTTGAATACGATAAAGGATGTTTCCATAGTGTTTCCTTTTTAAGAAAGCTAACCTAAATGTAATAATTGTAAGGCCTGTGGCCAAGCCATTACGTAGAATACATGGGGAATACGATGGGGGTTATGAACAGGTTCGCGATAAGGATGATGAAATTCATGGGAATCCCTATCTTCATGAAATCCGTGAACCTGTAACCGCCGGCACCGTAGACCAGCATGTGAGTGCCCGAGCCGATGGGGGTGGCAAAGCTGCTGCTCACCGAAATCATCAGGGCGATGCAGAAGGTGAGGGGGTTCACACCCAAGGCGGTAGCGGCACTGATGGTGATGGGGCAGAACATGGCCGCCGTAGCAGTATTGCTGATAAATTCAGTAATGAAGGTGGCTACCAGGCAGATGGCTGTAAGCACCACATAGGGGTTGGTTCCGCAGATATCCAAAAGGTTGTTTGCGATCATCTGGGCCACTCCCGTGGATTCCAGGGCTTTGCCCAGGCATATACTGCCGGAGAAGATGATGAGAATATTCCAGTTGACGGAGTTCATGGCCTGGGTACTGGTACAGCAGCGGAAAACCACCATGGCTACCGCGGCGAGGATGCTGGCCGAAAGCAGGGGCAGCACGTCGAATGCCGAAAGCAGGACCATGGCGAGCATGATAAGCGAGGAGACGATAGTCTTTTTGCCGATGGCTTTTTCGCCGGCCGCATTCTCCAGGAAGCCCTTCAGGTGGTCGTTCTTTAGATCCAGGTTTTCGCAAATCCACTGGAGCTGTTCCGCCTTGCCCGAGACGATGATATGGTCGGAACCCATGATGAAGGTTTCTGGCGTGGCCACTTCCACATCGTTGTCGAAACGACGGATGGCGAGAATGGAACTCTTGTTCTTCTCGAAGCCCTTGGGGTTCTGCTCGTAAATCTCTTGCAGGGACATGCCGATAAGCCTGTGCCTAGAAGGAACCCGGAGTTCCAGCGTCAGGTCGTCATCTTCGCCGCCGCTCAGGGGGGATTTGCGGATGGGGAGCAGCCTTTGCAGCAGGATGATGGCGGTGACTCCTACTGCAAGGCAAAAGAGACCGCAAAGGGTCGGTGTAAAAATGCTCAGGTGCGCGCCGGAGTAGTCGGCATAGAGTCCGGAGATAATCAGGTTTGGCGCCGTGCCTATGAGGGTGCAGATGCCGCCCATGCCCGAGGCGTAGCTCAGGGGAATCAAAAGCTTTGACGGCGAGATGCCCAACTTTTTGGACCAGATCTTCACCACGTCGATAAAGATGGCCACCACCGTGGTGTTGGTTAGGAACGAGCTCATGACGGCCACCGGGAACATGGTCCGCAGAATGGCGCGGGTAAGGGTCTTGGGGGAGCCCATCAGGTGTTTTACCACCCAGTTCAAAAAGCCTGTGTAGTTCAGGCCCGCGATGACCGCGTAAAGCACGGCGATGACCACGACGGAGGTGGAGCTGAAGCCCCCAAAGGCCGTCTTTGCGTCGAGAACCCCGCTGACATACAGGATGAAGATGCCCAGGATAAACACGATGTCGGTCCGCACCTTTGTGAAAATCAAGGTTGCGAAAAGTGACAGTACGACGACTATAGTGAACCAGGCATTGCCCGACAGGCCCATCCATTCGAATGCAAGCACACCCTGTAGCATTATTCCCTTCGAAGGTGAAAAATGAACGGGGACAAATATAAAAAATGCTTATGCTTTTGGCGAGCGGGAAACCTTCACCACGACGGTTCCGGCAAGCTTGTCGTGCCAGGCCTGCTTCTTGGGGTCAAAGGCTACCCACAGAAAGCCCAACCCGAGTACGACGCTGGAAATGATATAGGCAAAGTAGCGACCAACGCATTGCTTGGTAGAAGGGGCGCCACCGGTTTTCGCATCTACGATTTTGGCGGATATGGCCATCTTGCCCGGTGTGGCCTGCTTTTTGGCCCAGAACAGGATGATGACGATCATGGGCAGAAGGCTTGAAATGAGAACATCTGCTGGGCCGTTGAAGGTCTTTTTGCTGTCCAGGTAGGCCATGCCGTAAATGGCGAGTAGTGGCGGTAATGTAATCGCCATGATCAATACACTGTCGATGAGGGTTGCAAGAACCCTTGCCCAGAAACCTACATACTTTGTCATAGTCTCCTCCTTTGCTCCTATGTCTCCAATATAGTTACCGAAGGTTTATCATGTCAAATGCAGCCCCATAGTTTGGTATACCGATGTAAAAAAAGAGAAAGAATTTGCCCGACTGTGCCTTTTGTGGCCATTTTAAGCCATTCATTGACAACTTGTCCATAAGATATTGGTAGCGAACGCGTTATTTCCTCCTAGGGGTAGGTATCTTTCTTTGCGTTTGGTACAGAAATGCCGTTTTTGGCTGTAAAAGGGGATGAGTTGATGGTTATGACTAGAAACGCCAGAATTTTAGCCATTCTTGTTGGGTTTGGGCTGTGTTCTATGGCCTTTGCTGAGAACCCCATTTTCCAGACTTACTACTCCCCGGACCCGGCTCCGGTGGTGTTCGGTGATACGGTCTGTGTCTATACAGGAAACGACGAGGGCGGTAGCGGCTTTACTATGCACGGCTGGCGCGTCTCGTGCTCTACCGACATGGTGAACTGGACCGATATGGGCGAACTTATCCTTTCGAACGCGGACTTTGGTGGTAATGCCAAGCAAAACAGTGACTGGGCCGCCCAGGTGGTTCGCCGCAATGGCAAGTACTATTATTACGTAACTGTGGAATCTGCTATAGGTAGTGGCCGCGCGATAAACGTGGCGGTAGCCGACAAGCCTCAGGGTCCCTTCAGGGATGCTCGTAATGGCCAGCATCTTGCTGGTCCGAACTGGGACTACATCGACCCGACCGTTTGGATTGATGATGATGGACAGGCATGGCTCTACTGGGGTAACCCGAAGCTCTATTACGCCAAGCTCAAGGAAAATATGATTGAGCTCGACGGCGATGTCAGGGTGACGGATATGAGCGTCGGATTTGCTCCCAGTGGATCTTCTGTGTACACCGAAGGCCCGTGGATTCACAAGCGTGGCAGCAAGTATTACATGATTTACGCCTCTCATGGTGTGCCCGAAAAGATTTCGTATTCTACTAGTAATTCCCCCACCGGCCCATGGAAATGGGGTGGCATAATCATGGATCAGGGCAACAACACTGCATTCACGAACCACTCTGGCCTTATCGACTTCAAGGGTCGTAGCTTCTTCTTTTATCATAACCAGAAGAATGTGAGTGGCGGCGGTTATAGCCGTTCCACCGCTGTCGAAGAATTCACTTGGAATGCAGACGGTTCGATTCCGACCATCAAGTCGACTGATAACGGCGTGGTCAAGCCGATTAAGAATCTGGATCCGTTCGACCGCGTCGAAGCCGAAACCAAGTCTTGGGTGGGTGGCATCTCTGTGGACAAGAGCGGTGGATACACCGTCATTAAGCATGTGAAGTCTGAAAATGGTGCGGTTTACCTGACCAATATGGGTAGTGATTTTTATACCAAGGTGCGTTCCGTGGACATGGGCGACGGTGCAGACGACATTACCGTTTGCACAAGGGGTAACGGTGGCAAGATCGAGGTCCGTGCAGGCTCCGAAAACGGCACTTTGCTTGCAACGATCAATGTCCCGGCAAGTTCTGGGTGGCAGGAAACCACTGTTGCGTTAACCGATGCCGCCGGCGTTGACGACCTGTTCTTTATGGTCAAGCAGGGCGGCTTTGATTTTGACTACTGGTATATGACCAGCGAGAAAATGGCCATTCCGCAGGCTCCCTACAATGGGGTTGCCGCCAGCATTCCTGGAGTTGTCGAGGCCGAAAACTATGACGAAGGCGGGCACAACAAGTCCTTCTACGACGCCGACCGTGACAACCAAGGTAAGGCATACCGCCAGGATGAAGTGGACATTGTGGGTTTTGACTGTTCTGACGAGGCCAATACCAAGGATTGTAAGACTTACGCCATAGGCTACACCCAAGAGGGCGAATGGTTGGAATACACGGTAAATGTGGCTGCCGACGCCAAGTACGACATTACGGCAAATGTGGCCACGCCCTTTGAAACCGCAGGGCTCCAGTTGTTCATTGACGATAAACCCATTACCGAATCCATTACTGGACTAAAAACCGACGAAGAAAAGTTCGATGTCTACAAGGAAAAGGAACTTGGTTCTGCAGAGCTGAAAAAGGGCACCCATGTTCTTAAGTTGCTCATTACGGGAACCTACCTGAATGTGGACTGGCTCAAGTTTACCGACCCCAACAACCCGGACGCTATCCGAACAGTTAAGCAGGACATGAACCTTGTTTCGCAAGGGGGCGTGTCCTACGGTGTGTATAGCGTGTCGGGCAAGCGTTTAGGCTCTATTGACGGCCGTAACTTGGCGTCTCGCAACATGTCCACCTTGTTGAAACAGGCTGGCTATGCGAATGGTATTTACCTAGTGCGGTCTAAGAATAGGGATGGCGTCATGATGCAAAAGGTGATTGTGAACGGTAGGTAGAAAAGGGATTTTAGGAAAGGGATTGGTTCATGATGTTGTTTAAAGGGATTGTTTTTGCGCTGGCCCTTGCCAGTGCGACTTATGCGGTGACCGTCAATAACCCGATTATGTATGTGGATAGCCCGGACCCCGCCATTGTCCGTGTTAAAGATGCATACTACATGGTGACTACCACCATGCACTTTGCGCCGGGGGTCCCTGTTTTCAAGAGCACGGAATTGGCGCAGTGGCGCACGGTGGGTTATGCGTATGAGACTCTGACTAATAACGACAATATGAACCTGAATGGTGGCCAGGACGCCTATGGCAAGGGCTCCTGGGCGTCAAGCATCCGTTATCGGGATGGCTATTTCTATGTGTTGACTCCGTCTTATACGACGAACAAGACTCATCTTTATAAGACTGCCGATGTGGAAAATGGGCCATGGACCGAAGTACAGCTCCCGTTCTATCACGACCCGTCGCTGTTCTTTGATGATGATGGTACTGCATGGGTTATCTATGGCAATGGCGACCAGATGAGCTACGTGCAGTTGAATGACGATGCTTCTGGCGTCAAAGCTGGCGGCAAGAGCGGTAAACTTGGCGGTGTGAGTGCTAATCAGGTGGTTGGGTCTACCGGTTTGCATGAAGGCTCCCACATGGAAAAGATTAACGGGGAGTATTACCTGTTTACCATTTCTTGGCCAAACGGATCCTGCCGTACCGAAATCGTGTACCGTTCCAAGAGTCTGTTGAGCGGTTATAGCGGCCGAATCTTTTTGCAGGACAACGGTGTCGCCCAGGGTGGAATTTTTAATACGCCCGATAACAAGTGGTATGCCCTCTTGTTCCGAGATTCTGGTCCGGTAGGCCGTATGGCGCACCTTGTTCCCATGGTTTGGAAGGATGGCTGGCCAGAGCCGACGGGTGGAACCCGGGCGGCACCTGCCACCCTTGATCTGCCGGAGACTCCGCTGCCCGGCTACGGCATGGTTACCAGCGACGATTTTGATTCCGAAGTGCTTCCGCTGGAATGGCAGTTCAACCACAATCCCGACAACAATAACTGGAGCCTTACGGCTAATCCGGGCCATTTCCGCATAACCACAAGCCGCACCGACAGCCGTGTCCAAAATGCAAAGAATACGCTTACGATGCGCACCTTTGGCCCCAAGTGTTCGGGTCGCACCCTTGTGGATGGTTCCGGCATGAAGGATGGCGATATGGCGGGTCTTATGGCCTTTCAAGACGACAAGGGCTTTGTGGCTCTTGCAAGAGATGGCGGGAACTACAAGGTGGTGATGTTCAGCGGGGATAAGGATGGCGAAAGCCAGAAGGCCAGCGTCCCGATTTCAGATTCCAAGGTCTACCTGCGTGTGGATTTCGACTTGCCCATTGATCGTGGAACTGCGAGCTTCTACTACAGCACCGATGGAAATTCCTGGACAAAGATTGGCGACAATGTCAGTTTGAGTTTTAGCCTTCACATGTTCGTGGGCAACCGTTTCGCTCTCTTTAATTTCGCGACCAAGACGGTGGGTGGCCATGCCGACTTTGACTGGTTTAAGATAGGTGTCGACGAAAATGACGAAATTTACTTGGACAATGCGAATAATGTGGTTCCGACTACGCCCTATAACGATGTTGCCGTAAAGCTTCCGGGGCGCATCGAAGCCGAAAATTATGATGTGGGCAAGTCAGGTCGCGCCTATTACGATAAGGATGGCGAAAACAGGGGCAAGGCCTATCGCGATGGGGCGGTAGATATTTATGGATTCGGCTGTTCTGATGAGGAGAATACCAAGGATTGCATGGGCTATGCCGTTGGCTATACTCAGGAGGGGGAATGGCTGCGCTATACGGTGGACTTTGCAGAGTCTGGCGAGTACGAGGTGAAAGTGAACATGGCCACCCGTTCTGAGAATGCAGGCGTCAGACTCTACATCGATGGCAAGGCCGTCACGGATGCCGTCATTGCCGACCAGGGGGAGGACTGGAGCACCTATACGGCCGTTTCTGTAAAGACATCTGCGATTTCGGCAGGCGAGCATACGCTCAAGGTGGAAATCGTAGGGGACTATGTGAATGTAGACTGGATCGACTTCTGCAAGGGTGGCAAGTGCGGGACGACGGCCATAGCCCAGAAGCCCCGCCTTGAAACAAGGGGCGCCCAGGTTTACCGCGTCTATGGATTGAACGGTTCCTTCGTGGGGACGGTGAAGGCTGCCGATGCTCATGAACTGCAGGCAAACGCTCGCCGCATGGTCCGCAATAGTGGGGTCTACATCGTAAAGCCCGTGGCGAACGGTGCCGTATTCAAAGTCCAGATATCCAAGTAAAAATCCAAGGCAAGAGTCTTGTATAAGAAAACCGCAGCTTTCGGCTGCGGATTTTTCTATTCAAAAACTAGCGAGACGGATTACTCCAGGTCCTTGCCGTGGCACTTCTTGTACTTGAGCCCGGAACCGCACCAGCAGGGGTCATTTCGACCCAGCTTGGGGCCGGCCTGTTGGGCCTTGCGGGCGGCTGCAGCGACGGTGGGGTTGGTGTAGGTCCGGCGTACCGCGGGCCTTGTGCCGGGCAGTGCCGACTGGGGCATGGGCTGGCTTGCTGCCTGTTGACCTTCGGAGATGGCGTTGGTCTCGGAAGTCGCTGCCTGTCCGGCGAGGCCTGCGGCCTTGGCGCCTTCCATAGGTTCAGCGGACTGCGCAGGTTCCTGCTGGCTCTCGTCTGCATTCTCGGAGGCAGGACGCTCACGGAGCTGCAGCTGGTCCGGCGAGACGGTCTGTCCGTTGGGCAGCGTAATCCGGATGTTCAGGATACGCATTGCCGTCAGGGTTGCGATCTTTTCGATGCAGCCTTCGAACATCTTGTAGCCTTCGTTCTTGTAGATCATCAGAGGATCCTTCTGGGCGTATCCGTGGAAGCGGATGGCGTCCTTCAGCTGGTCCATGGCGTACAGGTGTTCTTTCCAAACCTGGTCGATGGTCATGAGCAGGAACCGGCGTTCGATATTGCGGAAGTCGGCGTCGGGGATAATCTTGGTGAGCTTGTCGTAACGGGCCTTGCAAAGCGCGATGATTTCGTCCAGCACCTGTTCCGGAGTCTTCTGGGTGGCTTCCTCGAGAGTCATGCTGTATTCCATGCCTAGGGTCCTTTGCAGGTCGGTATGCAGGCCTTCCAGGTTCCAGTTTTCGGGATAGGTCTTGGGCGGAATGTAGCTGCTGACCTTGATGTCGCAGGCGTCTTCGATGCGGTTCAGGATTTCGTCGCGGACATCTTCGCCGTTCAGAATGCGACGGCGCAGTCCGTAGATCACCTTGCGCTGCTCGTTCATCACATTGTCGTAGTCCAGCAAGTGCTTACGGATGTCGAAGCTCTGGCCTTCCACGCGGCGCTGGGCGCTGCGGATAGAGCGGCTCACGATGGGGTGGGTAATCACTTCGTCTTCGCCCACGCCAAAGCGGGTCATCAGGTTCTTGACGCTGTCGCCGCCGAAGATGCGCATCAGGTTGTCGTCAAGGCTCAAGAAGTACTGGCTGGAACCCGGGTCGCCCTGACGGCCGGAACGGCCGCGCAGCTGGTTGTCGATACGGCGGGATTCGTGGCGTTCGGTACCCAGCACATGCAGGCCACCCACTTCGGTGACTCCGGGGCCAAGGGCGATGTCTGTTCCACGGCCTGCCATGTTGGTGGCGATGGTCACCTTGCCCTTGTGGCCGGCGAACTGGATGATTTCGGCTTCGCGGCTGTGGTTCTTGGCGTTCAGCACTTCGTGGGGGATTCCTTCCTTTTCCAGAAGGCCGTGGAGGTGTTCGGACTTTTCGATGGAAGCAGTACCCACCAGCAGGGGCTGGCCCTTTTCGTGACGGTCCTTGATTTCGGCCACGATGGCCTTCCACTTGGCGCCTTCGGACTTGTACACCATGTCCTGCATGTCCTTGCGGATGCAGGGCTTGTTGGTGGGAATCACCCAGGTGTTCATGTTGTAAATCTTGATGAATTCCGTAGCTTCCGTCTCGGCGGTACCGGTCATGCCGGAGAGCTTCTTGTACATGCGGAAGTAGTTCTGGAAGGTAATGGTGGCAAGAGTCTGGTTTTCGCGACGGATCTGCACCTTTTCCTTGGCTTCGATGGCCTGGTGCATGCCGTTGCTGTAGCGGCGGCCTTCCATAAGGCGGCCCGTGTTCTCATCCACGATGATGATTTCGCCGTCACGGACAATGTAGTCCACATCGCGCTCGTACAGGTGCCAGGCGCGTAGAGCCTGGTCCAAGAAGTGCACCCAGTCCGCGTGCTCGCCGTACAGGTTGGTAATCTGCATCAGGCTTTCTACATGGTTCACGCCCTTTTCGGTAAGTTGGATGTTCTTGTCTTTCTCGTCTACGGAGAAGTCCTTGTTCTTGATGAGCTTCTGGGCAATCTCGTTGGCCTTGGCGTACTTGTCGGTGGCGTCCTCGGCAGGGCCGCTGATGATAAGGGGCGTACGGGCTTCGTCGATCAAGATGGAGTCCACTTCGTCCACGATACAGAAGTTCAGTTCCCGCTGCACCAGCTGGTTGGGCTCTACCGCCATGTTGTCGCGGAGGTAGTCGAAACCGAATTCGTTGTTGGTGCCGTAAGTCACATCGCTGTTGTAGCTCTTGCGGCGCTGTTCGGGATTGAGACCGTTCACGATTAGGCCAACGGTAAGTCCCAGGAACTGGTACACCAGGCCCATCTGCTTAGCGTCACGGCCGGCCAGGTAGTCGTTTACCGTCACCACATGCACGCCATGTCCGCCAAGCCCGTTCAGGTAGACGGGGAGGGCTGCGGCAAGGGTCTTTCCTTCACCGGTGGCCATTTCGGCGATGGCGCCTTCGTGGAGCACTAGGCCGCCGATCATCTGCACATCGAAAGGCATCATGCGGAAGGGTTTGACCGATTCGGGGTAGAGTTCGCGGACCTTGGCGTATAGGGCGGCGGGCAGGTAGACTTCCCACTCGTTCTTGCCGGCGGCAAGTTCTGCCTTGGCGCTGTCGGCGGCAGCCTGCAGTTCAGGGCCCAGCTGTGCGAAGTCGAAGCCGAATTCCGGCTTGAAGATGTTGAAGATACCGAGACGGCGGTCGCAGGCTTCCTGGCAGACGGCAAAGGCTTCTACCTTGATGTCTTCGAGGGTGGCGCCGTTTTTCAGCTTTTCGCGGAATTCCGCACTCTTTGCGGCCAGGGCTGCGTCGTCCAGGGCTTCCATGGCCTGTCTGGCGGCATGAATCTTGGCGATGACGGGCCTAAGTTGCTTTACCTTGCGTTCGTGGGGCGTACCAAAAATCTTGTGGAGTACGGTATCGACTACGCTCATTTCACTTCCTTTCTACTGCCGGGGGCAATAACCCGCGGACACTGTTAAAAATTACGGCGAAAAGATAGAAAAAGGTAAGAAAACCTTTGCCTTAAAATACTTGAAATAACGAGCCAATTGGCTATATTTCCGGCAATTCTAGGGAGTTTATTATGGATTGGAAGGTGATTGCCCTTGCTGGGGTACTCTGTACCCAGGCGTTTGCTAACGAAAAATACGAATGGGGAAATGTCCGTTTTGACGGCGGTGGATTCGTGTCTGCCGTGATGTTCCACCCCAAGGAAAAGAACCTGCTATACGCCCGTACCGATGTGGGTGGCATCTACCGTTACGATTTTTCGTCGAAGACCTGGATTCCCCTGATGGATTTCATCTCCGAAAACGACAAGGGCCTTTATGGAACGGAAGCCTTTGCGCTGGACCCTACGGACCCGAAACGCATTTATGTGCTGGCCGGGACAGGCTACTTTAGCAACGGCAATACCGCCGTGCTTCGGAGTGAAGATTACGGTTCTACCTGGGACACCAGCTATGTGGAAATGCTTGCCCACGGCAACGGACATGGCCGCCAGACCGGCGAGAAGTTGGCTGTGGACCCGAACAAGCCGAGTATCCTCTTTTGCGGTAGCCGTACCAAGGGCCTTTACAAGAGTACTGACTATGGCAAAACCTGGACAAGCGCCTACAAGGTGGCTTTATCTAATAACACAGGCAACAGCCTGGACGGTGTGAATGGTATCAGCTTTGTGTTGTTTGACGGAGACCGAGGTACAAACTCCGACGGTTCCACGAAGACGATTTACATGGGTATCTCCCAAAAGTCGAAGGGCAATCTGTTGGTCAGCAAAAATGGTGGAGCCATCTGGGATACTGTGCCAGAAGGCCCCGCAGACCTGATGCCCCATCGCGCAAAGATTGTTGGCGATGATATGTATATCACCTATGCCGACGGCTCCGGTCCCGAGAACGTTACCAAGGGTGGGGTTTATAAGTACAATGTCAAGTCGGGCACCTGGGAAGACATTACGCCCAGCGATTCCGTGGAACATGAACAGAGCGCCACCACCTACGAGAAGGATTACAGTCCTTATGGCGGTATCGCTATCGATCCAAAGAATACCAAGCATATTGTGGTGTCTACGCTTGGCAAGTACACGGGCCGGCATGTTACCAAGGATAACAAGGATAACTACGGCGACCGCATCTATGTAACTACCGATGGCGGCAAGAGCTGGGTTCACGGCCAGCATTATAACGATGTGCCGAATATCGACGCTAACGGAAATGCTTGGATTGCAGGCAACGCCATCCATTGGGCAGGTTCCGTGGAATTCAACCCCTTCAACAACAAGGAAGTTTGGGTGACTAGCGGTAATGGCATTTTCCAGACGGACAACATTACGGCGAAGGTTCCCCTGTGGAAATTCCAGTCCAAGGGCATCGAGGAGACCGTACCTCTCGATATTGTGAGCATTCCGGGTGGGCCGCTGGTAACGGCTCTCGGCGATGTAGATGGTGCTGCCTACGCCAATATCAACAAGAGCACCAAGCGCCACACGCCCATTATCGGTACAACCGAAAGCATGGCGTATGCGCCCCTCAGCGGTTCCTTGTTGCGTACCGGCGTGATAACGAAGTACTATACGAACGAATCGAAAAATTTTAATGTCATGTATCGTTCCGAAGACATGGGCGCTACCTGGGATTCCGTGAAAACGGAACTTAAGGGCAGCAAGGGACTTGTGGTACTTTCTGCCGATGGTGAGGTGATTCTCCACAGACCCAACCAGAGTGCGATTGTTTACCGGAGTGATGACGATGGCGATACCTGGACGACCGTTGAACTCGATGGTGGTCAGACGCAAAATGCCCGCATCGTAGCCGATCCGGTTGATACGAAGACGTTCTACGTCATGAGCAATATGGGAACCCTTTACAAGTCCACAGATGCTGGCAAAAACTTTACTGCCCAGACCGCACGCCTGCAGAATGAAGGCGCCGGCGAATACTACAACGGCGGTGGGCTTATCCGCACGGTTCCTGGCAGGGAAGGCCACCTGTGGGTTCCCATGGACCAGGCGCAGGTTTGGCAGCCCAAGGGCTTTTCTGAATACGGGCTTGCCTACACCGAAGATGGCGGCAAGACCTGGAACCACTGCGAAGGGGCTTCTACTGCAACCGCCGTGGGTATCGGCAAGGCCAAGGAAGGTGCCAGTTACGAGACCATCTTTATCTGGGGTGCGAACAAGTCTGGTAGTGCTATCGGCATCTACCGCAGTACCGACAAGTGCAAGACCTTCGAGCGTGTGAACGATGACATGCACCAGTTTGGCGGCCCGGGCAATGGGAACTTTGTACAGGGCGACATGAACCATTTTGGCGTGGTGTACATGAGTACGGTAGGCCGCGGGCTTATCGTGGGCGCCCCCGAGGGAACCAATTTCGTGACAGGTCTTGAGCGGGTCAATGTTTCCGCCGGGACCTATTTGCAGCTGGAGAAGCGGACCCTGTATGTAAGCGCTCCCGCAGGGAGCGTGCTGAAGCTGTTCGCTGCCAACGGACGCTTGGCGTTTAAGACCGAAGTAGGCGTAGGTTCTGCGGTAAGCCTTTCCAGGCTACCTGTGGGCAGGTACATTGTGCAGCTAGAAACGCCTGCCGGGCGTACACTCGACAGGCGTGGCGTTATGATAAGGTAACAACACAAAAAAAGCCCCTAGATGGGGCTCACGATTATGAAGCCGTTGGTTATGCCGACGGCTTTTATATTAGTAGTTTTCGGCGTTGACTTCGAAGTATGCCTGGGGGTGTGCGCATACGGGGCAAAGGGCCGGAGCCTTGGTGCCCACCACGATGTGCCCGCAGTTGCGGCATTCCCAAACCTTCACCTCGCTCTTGGCGAAAACTTCTTGCATTTCTACATTCTTTAGCAGGGCGCGGTAGCGTTCTTCGTGGTGCTTTTCGATGGCAGCCACCATGCGGAACTTGGCAGCCAGGGGCTTGAAGCCTTCGGCCTCGGCGGTCTTGGCAAAGCCTTCGTACATGTCGGTCCATTCGTAATTTTCACCGTCTGCGGCCTCTTTCAGGTTCTGGGCGGTGTCGCCGATGCCATCCAGTTCCTTGAGCCACATCTTGGCGTGTTCCTTCTCGTTGTCGGCGGTTTTCAGGAACAGGGCGGCAATCTGTTCAAAGCCCTCTTTTTTGGCCTTGGAGGCAAAGTAGGTGTACTTGTTGCGTGCCTGGGATTCGCCTGCGAAAGCGGCCTGCAAGTTCTTTTCGGTCTGGGTGCCTGCGTATTTGTTAGCCATAGATTTTATCCTCTTTTTTAAGTTGTCTGAATCAATATACAATAATTTACAGCAGATAATCCATCCGGATATTCCGCATGCTTTCGAAAAGGTTGGCCTTGAGGGTGGAGTTGCCCTTGGTAAGGCTTTTGATTTCTTCGCGGATGCTCTTGCGGTGTGATGCTTTTGAAAATTCGCAGGTGCAGGTGAACTTGCGGATGTCGGCGTCTTCGGCGTACTCGATAATTTCTGATTCTTCGCAGTAGCAAAGCGGCCGGATGACGCTTACCGGATATTTTTCATAGGGCACCATGGGCGGCATGCCGCTGAATTCGCCCTTGTAGAGCATGTTCATCAGCAGGGTCTCCACGATGTCGTCCATGTGGTGGCCCAGCGCAATCTTGTTGTAGCCGTTTTCACGGGCGAACTTGATGAGTTCGGTTCGGCGCTGGGTACTGCACCAGTAGCAGCTCAGCTTGCGGCCTTCTTTGAGCCGGCCTTCTACCGCTACGTCCTTGAAGAAAAACGGGATTTGCGGGTACTGCTGCGCCATCCGTTCTAGAAATTCTCGCGGGGCCTTGTCGGCAAAGTCGCTCTGGATGTGGATGGCGGCAATTTCGCAGTTGGGCAAAAACTTTCCCATGCGGGCCGCCAGTTCCATCAGGAGTACGCTGGAATCCTTGCCACCACTGACGGCGACCAACACCTTGTCGCCGTCTTCAATCAGGCCAAAGTCGTGCAAGGCCTTGGTGATTTTTTTACTGATGCGTTTTCGGATGGCGTTGGGCATGTTGTTTACGGCGGGAAGAAAAAAGGGGATCGCCTGTGCGACACCCCTCTTTAATTTGTTTGCACCTTGCGATTAGTCGTCGGTCAGGTGGGTGGGCATCAGCAAGAAGCTGAAGTTCAGGCCTTCGCCCACGGGTTCGATGATGCAGGCGCCGATGGGGTTGTTCATCTTCATCACCGTCTCTTCGGACTTGCACATGCTGAAGATTTCGGTGATGTAGCGGCCGTCGAAACCGATGCTGAAGGAGCCTTCGCCGTTGTGTGTCACGGAAAGGGCTTCGCGGGAGTCGCCGCCAACATCCGGGTCGCTTGCGCTGAGTTCCAGGTTGTTGCCGTCGAACTGCAGGCGCACCTTGTGGGTACGGGCGTTGGCCATGGAAATTACGCTGCGCATCTTGTTCAGGAACTCCACGGTGTTCAGCTGCACGGTGCGTTCAAAGTTCTGGGGAATCACCGCGCGGTAGTTAGGATACGGTCCTTCGTACAGCTTGGAGATCACCTGGATGGATTCGGTGTTGAACAGCACGTGGGTGGCAGAGGCGCGGACCTCGATGGTGGCGTCGGCCTTGGCCATGTGCAGGATCTGTTCCAGGGGCTTGCGGGGGATGATGATTCCGCTGCTCAGGCTTGCGCCTTCTTGCTCGATGGCGGCGCGGCCCAGACGGTGGCCGTCTGTAGCGATCATGGAAATCTTGCCGTCGCCCGCTTCCAGGAAGATGCCGTTCAGGCTTAAGCGGGTGGAGTCGGTAGAGGTGGCGAACTTGGTCTTTTCGACCAGGAATTCCAGTTCGCTCTTGGCAAAGTTCAGGGTCTCGCCTTCGCTCACTTCGGGGAACGGGGGGAAGTCGCTGGCGTCGAATCCGGTGATGCTGGCCTGGCCCTTTTCGCTCCAGCGGATCTTGGCGAGGAAGTTTTCCACATCCACGCTGACGGTGGTGATGCTCGGGTCTACGAGGCTCTTCACGAGTTCCAAAAGCTTACGGGCGTTGATAACCACGGAGCCGTCACGCTGTCCTTCTACTTCGACCTTGACCCTGATGCCCAGGTCCAGGTCGGTGGCGCTCACTTCCAGGATGTTCCCTTCGAGCCTAAGGGCGAAGTTGTTGAGAATCTGGATTGTGGATTTGTTCGGCACCGCATTGACGGCGGCACTCAAGGCGTCCAGGAATACAGCTTTTTGGATTTGGAATTTCATAGATTATGCACCCCTTTGAATAATAGTCGTTCCTACGAAGAATACAACCGCAATTACTGCCAAGGCCACGATGACCCACTTGTTCATGGAATTGGACTTTTTAGGCACGAAATTCTTTGCATTTTGCTTTGCGCGCCTACGTTCGGTTCGGCTCATAGAAAAATCTCCATTGTTTTATGGTGTAAAAACTACTATTTTAAGAGTGAAAAAGGGAACGCATATGGATAAAACAGTGCTAAATAAGCTGAAAAACCATGCCGCCAGTCTGGCCTCCGCGGCACTCGTTCGGGTTGAACTGGCCACCGAAGAAAGCCGCCTCAAGACCAAGTTCCAGAGCCTTGGGCAAAAACTCTACGGAGCCGTGCAGGACGACCTTCTGAAGGCCATCAAGGACGACCCCGCGGTAGTGGAACTTATCGGCGGTATCGAGGAAAGCCAGAAGAAGATTGCCGAGCTGGAAAAGAAGCTCTCCAAGGAAAACGTGGGGAAGAGTGAAGAAGCTTGAGGTCCATGTCTTTCCGAGCAAGACCTCGGCGCCCAAGAACTACAAGATTTCCCTGACCAGGGTCATCGTGATGGTGGTTCTTTTGGCCTGCGCCATTCTCGGGTTCGTGCTGTTTTCGCCCCAGAAGATCGTGGCGAACCTTTCCGACGGCAACGTGCTTTCGGTGTACCGGCAGAACATGGCCATCAAGAAGGAGATTAAGGGCATCCGCCAGTCGGTGGACGAGTCTATCTTGAAGGCCGAGGAGACCCGGCTTTTGCGTGACAGCACCATCAACCTGAGCGGCCTTGGCTTTACGCTGGAAGAGGCTGGCCGTGACATGCGCTCGGGTAGCGAACGCAAGAGCCTTACCGAAATCGAGGCCACCTTCAAGAAGCTGCTAAACAAGTTGGAACAGGATTCCGCGAAGGCGGCCATGGTGCCCGTGCTGCACCCCTTCAAGAACAGCCATGCCGTCAAGAACCGCTTCGAGATGATTTACGACCACTTTACCGAACAGGAACTGCCCCACCGTGGTATTGATTATGTGGCCGCTATCGGCGACACTGTGGTGGCCACAGGCGCAGGCGTGGTGGCAGAGGTCCAGCGCCATCGCGGATTCGGGCTTTCCATGAAGATTGAGCACATGCCTGGCATCAAGACATTCTACGCCCACTTGGGACAGGCCCTTGTACAGCCAGGTCAGCGTGTCAGGCGCGGGCAGCCCATCGCCATCATCGGCGAGAGCGGCACGGAGTCCAGCGTGGCCCTGCATTACGAGATTCGCCTGAACGGAACGCCCGTGAATCCGGAAGACTATTTTATTACGAAGTAGGTTAGGATAAGGAGGAGATTATGAGTTCTTGTAGGTATTGCGGGTCTTCATCGTACGGGAGCTGTTCGTACTCCCCTCACGGCCGGCATGAACATCACGACGACGAGGACAGTTGCGAATTCTGCGGCTCGTCTTCTTACGGGTCGGGCTGTTCCTATAGCCCTAATGGGAATCACCGTCATGGGACGGGTCGGGATAGGTGTGTGTGGTGCGGCTCCACATCCTATGGCTCCGGCTGCTCCTACAGCCCCACGGGTTACCACGAGAAGTAGCGAACGCGCCGGCCTTTTAGGTCGTAAAATTTCTGCTTACCCAAATTTGTCTTTGGCTTTTCCAAAACCATTGGGCCCTTCCGGAGGGCTTGGGATTCTTCTTCGTTTTCCTGGTTGTTCTTCTTGGCGTCGGGCTCGTTGAATAACTCCAGGATTTCGCTTTCGGAAAGGGCGCGGTTATAAATTCTCAAGTCGTCGATGCGGCCCTGGAAATAGCTCCACTGGGAACGGGTGCCCAGCCTGAGAGGAGCGGTACCGTTCTGAACCTGCACGCCGTAGGTGGCGTCATATAGATTGTCCTGGTCTTTTTGAACACCATTTTTGAACAAAGTAATCTTGTTGGTCTCTACATCGTAGCGGGCGACAAAATGGATCCATTCGTTTTCTTGAACTTGTTCCTGCACATAGCTTCCGGCGCCGAGACCGCCTTCCAGGTTGAAGGCGTAGGCCGACATTCGATTCGGACGGTCTTCTTGCCCCTGGGAAAGGTCCTTGTTGTACATGCGGAAAACCCATTCGTGCTGGCGGGGCACGCCCTTGCCCATCCAGTGCACATACCCGCCCGATTCTGCAATTGGGAAGTTCAGGACTTCGGGGCTGACCCATACCGAGATGGTCAGGGCCCCTGTGGTGGGAATGCTGAAGGCGTCGTTGTCGGGAATTTCCAGGTAGGATTCGTTTCCGTCAAAGTAAGCGCTGGAATTCTCGTTGCCGAACCGGTCGGCGGCGAAGGTGGCACCGTGATTTTCGGCTGGGTCAATCTCTGTGCCGGCGGTGTTCTCGAAGGAGCCGCTGAAGGGGTAAAAGGCCACAAGTCCCTCTGAAGGGACTGCTCCCGATTCTGCGGCTAGCGCCGCAGCAAATGTCACCACTGTCCAAAGTTTTTTTCCAAGCATGTCCAAACAAGTCCCTTAATTCAAATAATACTAAAACTAACCGGAAAATCGGCGTTTTATCCCCAAAATCCCTAACCCCTGGCTCCCAAATCCTAGCCACTTATTATATTTAAAGTCCCTAGATCTCGTTTGGCGGGCGGGCGGTACTTTCCGTCAAGAAACCGGCGGGGTTCGGAGGCGTTCCATACTTTTGGAAGGCCTTTTAGGGATTTGACTAATCGATTTTGCTTTACTTTTAGGAGTTTTATGGCAAATAAGTGTAAGCGCGGAATCCTGATTAGCAAGACACCTTACGAGAAACGCATCGCCATCATGGAAGACGGCGAGCTTGCGGAATTGGTCGTAGAAAGCGTGTCTTCTACTCGGGTTCTGGGCAATATATATAAGGGTGTAGTCCAGAAGGTGCTTCCCGCCCTGAAGGCCGCGTTCATCGATATCGGCCTCGAAAAAGCGGGATTCCTCCATCAGGACGACGCCATGGACAGAAATGAGCTGTTGCGCCGTGAATATGGCGACGACGGCGACGAGGGCGGTTCTTCCAAGGAAATCTCTATTGACGAGATCCTCCAGGAAGGCCAGGAAATCATGGTCCAGGTGGTTAAGGAACCCATCAGCACCAAGGGTGCCCGTTTGACGACTCATCTGAGTTTTGCCGGACGGTTCTTGGTCTGCATGCCGGGTACCAACTTCGTGGGCGTATCCAAGCGCGAGCGCGACCCCGCCAAGCGCCGGGAATTCCAGAAGGTGGTCCGCCGCCTGAAGGCCCGTGATGTGGGTTACATTGTGCGTACCAACGGGCTGAACGAGTCCGAGTTCGAAATCCAGAAGCAGATGCGCGAACTGGAGAGCAAGTGGGAACAGACGAAGTACAACTTCGAGACCATGCCAGCCGAGACCTGCATCTACGAGGAGTCGGATTCTATCGAACAGACGGTCCGCGAGTACTTTGGCGAAAACACCGACTATGTGTATATCGACAACCGCGACGAATACTTCGCCCTGCGCGATTACCTGAAGGTGCTCTCTCCGGACAAGTTGGACAAGGTGAAGCTCTGGAGCTCTAACGAGAGCCTGTTCGAGTACTTCAAGATCGAGAACGACTACGCTCGCTCCCTGCAGCGCCAGGTACCGCTGCCTCGCGGTGGAAACCTGGTCATCGAGCAGACCGAAGCCCTGGTGTCTATCGACGTGAACACCGGCCCGAAGGTCCATGGCAAGGACCAGAGCAAGATTATTCTCGAGACCAACATCGACGCCTGCCACGAGATTGCAAAGCAGTTGCGCCTCCGCGATGTGGGTGGCCTTATCATCATCGACTTTATCGATATGGAAACCGATGCCGACCGCGAGGCCGTGTATCAGGAATTCCGCAAGGCGATCCGCAGGGACAAGGCTCCTATCAGCCCCGCTCCCATTAGCCAGTTCGGCCTGATGGAAGTGACCCGCAAGCGCGTGCGCGTGAACCTGATGACCGAGAAGACGGAAATCTGCCCGGTGTGCCACGGCGGTGGACGCATTGCCACGCTGGAATCCACCTTGGGCATGATTGACCGCTGGATGGCCCGTGCCCACGGCAAGGGAAAACTGAAGGAAGTGACCCTGGTGGTGAGCAGCCCGCTGGTGGACGTGTTCTGCAAGGACATGGCCCGTATGTTCCATTATCTGGAATACAAGCACAGCATGAAGATCGACCTGGTGGAAGACGAACATGCCCATGTGAACCAGTTCTGGATGTACGACAAGAACAATGAGGACATCACGGACCTTTACAATTTTGCGTAAAACGGAGATTATTATGAATAGAGTAATTCTGGTGGCTACGGCCGGTGCGAACATGGATGCGAAGGTGAAGGAAGTGGAGGCCGCTGTCGCTGCCGCTGGTCTCAAGTCTGCCGTCTACAAGCCTTGCGTGAACGGCGCTGAGGCTGCCGCTGAGCTGAAGGCCCACCGTTCTGCCGTGCTGATGGAAAAGATTGCCGCCGACTTCTTGCAGAAGGATTTTGCCGCCGTGGATACTGTGGTGGTGGAAGGCGCTACCGGCATGGCTGATGCCATTGCCCACAAGTTCAACGACGACCTTGCTACGGCTCTGGATGCAAAGATTTTCTCTGATGGCGAAGATGCCGACCTGTTTTGCCCGAACCGCCTGCTGGCATGCGCAAAGTGCTTGGCCAAGGAACTGGCTGCCGAGCCTGCCGAACGCAAGACCAGCCAGGCCATGTTCCGCGCCGGTCTTCTGCTGAAGGCCTCTAAGGCCAAGAAGCGCATTGTGCTGCCCGAAGGTTCCGAGCCCCGCACCGTTCAGGCTGCGAAGCTGGTGATCGACCGCAAGATTGCCGTGCCGGTTCTTGTTGGCAAGAAGGACGAGATTTTCAAGGTGGCCAAGGAACAGGGCGTAGAACTGCCCGCCGACATCGAGATTATCGAACCGACTGCAGAGATGGCTGAAAAGTACGTGCCCACTCTTGTGGAACTGCGCAAGTCTAAGGGCATGACCGAAGAACAGGCCCGTGCCGCTCTCGCCGACAATGTGATGCTTGCTACCATGATGCTCAAGATGGGCGAAGTGGATGGTCTTGTGTCTGGCGCTATCCACTCTACCGCAGACACCTTGCGCCCGGCCCTGCAGGTTATCAAGTGCGCGCCCGGTGTCAAGTCCGTGAGCTCCGTGTTCTTCATGTGCATGCCCGGTAAGACCTACATCTACGGTGACTGCGCTATCAACCTGAACCCCACCGCCGAAGAGCTGGCTGGAATCGCCATGCAGTGCGACGACACCGCTAAGGCCTTCGGCCTGCCCAGCCGTGTCGCCATGCTCAGCTACAGCACCATGAACAGCGGCAAGGGCCCCGACGCCGACCTGGTCCGCGAGGCCACCAAGCTGGTGAAGGAAGCTCGCCCCGAGATGCTCGTCGATGGTCCGCTCCAGTACGACGCGGCCACCGTGCCAAGTGTTGGTTCCCTGAAGGCCCCCGGAAGCACCGTGGCTGGCAAGGCTACCGTGTTCGTGTTCCCCAGCCTCTCCGCTGGTAACATCGGCTACAAGGCTGTGCAGCGCAGTGCCCATGGCACCATCGCCATCGGCCCCATGCTCCAGGGCTTGGCCAAGCCGGTGAACGACCTGAGCCGCGGTGCCCTTGTGGAAGACATCGTTTACACCATCGCGCTGACTGCTGTTCAAGCGGGATAGTCGCGAAGCGACGAAGTCGAAAGATCTAATTCTAAACTTAAAAGCACCGCGATTGCGGTGCTTCTTCTTTTTATTTCTTTCCGACTTTCGCGTTGAGCTTCTTCTGAAGTTCTTTCAGGTGCCAGCGTCCGCGGCGGTCCTCGAGATAGTAGTCCGTGCGTACGCCGCGGGCAAGTCCCTTGTCTATAATCTTCTGGGCTTCGTCGTATTGCTTCTGGTCCAGACGGAATTCTGCCAGGAAGTAGTAGTTGTAAATGTCGGCGGGGTCCTGCTCCAATGCTAGTTTCAGGTATTTTTCCGCCAGCGTCTTATCGGGCCAGGAAAGGATGATGGGAATGTAGGGGAGCAGCTGGTGGGCGCGTCCCAGTACCTGGTAATTTTCGGTGGATATGGCCACATCCCGCACCTTGGCAGCCAGGCCATCCTTGATGGCGGCCAAAGGATTTTTTTCGGCGGCCCACATGGAAACAGAGGCTGCGTAGATGTGGGCGATCTCCTTATTTTTCGGGTAGCGGTTGTAGGCGGTTTCGCTGATGCTTTTCAGCGTGTCCAGTTTTGCCTTGCGCTTGTTCTTGTCGAAGGGCACGAATCGGAAGGCGAAATAGGCGCTTTTGACTAGGCCCTCCGTTGCTTTCTCGTGGATGGCAGGGTCCTTCTGTGCGCGCTTGTAGGCGGCAATCATCAGGTTCGCATTCTTCTTGTCGGCCTTGTCTCCCTTGGCGCGTTCTGCACGGGCATTGTAGCAGGAATCCGCAAAAGCTAAATCCTTGTTCGCAAAACAGCAAATGGCGGCGAAGAGGAGGATGGCTGTTAAAAACCTTATCACCATACTAACAATGTGTAATGTGTGATGTGTAATGTGAAATTAGTCATTTCACACTTCACATTTCACACTTTTCTACTTCCTTCCCTTGCCCTTTCCGGAGAAGTAGTCCTGCTGGCGGGTCGCTCCCAGCACGGCGTGCCACAGCGGTCCGTTGGGATTGATCTTCTTGCGTTCGTTCACAGCGTATTCTATGGGCACATGACTGAACTGCTCGTTCATGCTGCCCACCACCATGTCGGTCTTGCCCGCCATGCCTGCGTGTACGGCGCTTTCGGCCAGCTGGAAGCAGAAGATGGCGTCGGTTCCCTTGGCGGGAATGCTACGGACCATGTAGCTCGGGTCAAAGTACTTGATGTTGACTTCCTTGCCCACCTTGTCAAAATGGTTCTTGATTTCGCGGGTCAAGAATTCGCCGATGTCGTTTTTCAGGATGTTGCCGCTGGCGTCCCTGCGCTCAGGCTGGTCCTTGAAAAGCTCTTGTCCGGCACCTTCGGCGACGGCGATGACGGCGTGGGTCTTTCCGCTGCCGTAGCGGCTTTCGAGAGCCTTGAAAAGTCCGTTCTCGCCTTCCAGCGTGAAGGGTACTTCGGGAATGAGACAGAAGTTCACCACTGTGGTGGCCAAGGCCGCGTAGGCAGCGATAAAGCCGGAGTCCCGGCCCATGAGCTTCACGAGCCCGAGCCCGTTGAAAGCTCCGTTGGCTTCGTTGTGGGCGCTGGTAATCACATCTGTAGCGCTGAGCACCGCCGTCTCGAAACCGAATGTGCGGTCGATAAGGTTCAGGTCGTTGTCGATGGTTTTGGGAATGCCAATGACGGAGATAGGCTGGCGACGCTTCTTCACCTCTTCGGCGATGGCATGTGCACCCCGGAGGGTTCCGTCACCGCCGATGCAGAACAGCACATTGATGTTCAGACGCATGAGGGTGTCCACCATCACGGAGGGTTCCTGCATGCCTCGGGAACTTCCGAGAATGGTGCCACCGTCATCCTGGATGGCGTCCACCACATCGGGGTTCAGCATGATAGGCGGGTAGCCGTAGGCCGGATTAAGCCCGCGGTAGCCGTAGGGAATGCCAAAGATATTCCGGACGCCATAGTCAAACCACAGCACCTGAACAAGACCCTTGATAACGTTGTTCAAGCCGGGGCACAGGCCGCCGCAGGTCACAATGCCCGCGCGGGTCCAGGCCGGGTCGTGGAAAATCGTTTCACGAGGACCCGCCGCTTCGAGAGAAGGAATTTCCTTTCCGCTCTGGATGAAGCTCTTAATGCGGTTGATGTCCGTAGTAAGGCTGATGCGGTCGTCGTCTGAGACGAACTGCATGCCCTTCATGGGAGATTTCAGGGTTCCCGTTCCCACCGTTTCGATGGAGAGGTCGTACTGTTCCGGATTGTTGAGAATGTCTTCTTGCGTCATGGCAATAAAATAAAAAAATCAAATCTCAAGCGGCGGGAAGTGGATCTTGGTGCGGAGCCCAGGCCCGGCGTTTTCCATCTCGATTTTCATGTTGGTGAGGGTGCAGAGCTTTTTCACCATGGAAAGGCCGATACCCGTTCCGCTTGTTCTGCGGGTCATCTCGTTTTCGACGCGGTAGAATTCCTGGAACACCTTTTTCATTTCGGCGGGCGGGATGCCCGGGCCGTAGTCGCGTACCGCCAGGTACACATCGGTTTCTTTGATGCGGAGTTCTATGACAATCATCTTGTAGTCCGCATCCTTGGAGAACTTCAGCGAGTTGTCCACCAGGTTCATCAAAATCTGCATAATGGCGTCGCGGTCCATCATCAGGGTGATATCCCGGACATCGGTATCCGAGGAGACGGTAAGCTCGAAACCATGCTTCTCCATATTCTTGCTGTAGGTGGCCACGAAGTCGTCCAGCACGGCCTTGGGCCTGTCCTTGGTGAGCTGCACATTCCAGCGGTCGCCATCCAGCTTGGAAAGGTTCAGCACATTCTGGATCAGGCGGGTAAGCCTGTCTGCCTCGCTGGCGATCTGTCCGTAGTATTTTTGCTTTTTTTCTTCGTTGGCTACCCAGGAGTTCTGCAGCAGTTCGGCGTACATGCGGATAGATGTTAGCGGGGTCTTCAGTTCATGACTTACGGCAGAGATGAAATCCTGGCGCTTTTTTGCCAGGTTGAGCTCGCTTCGGGTCAGGCGGTAGATGGCCACGAGACCGCCGCCCAAGATGATGAGCACCACGGCCCCGAGAAAAATGAGGAAGGATGCTCCCCTGGAATCGTCCCTGTTTTTCATGTGCATGACCAGGGAAATTCTGTTGAGGGGAGAAATCAGCTTGGTGGAGAAAATCTCCTGGGAAGCGGTGGGGGTGCCGAAGGCGAGCAGGGTTTTTGCCCCATCCCGGAATTCCAGCACCAGGTCCTTTTCAAGGGGGTAGAACTGCGTCTCGTTCTTGACGAGACTGTTCAGGTACGCCTTGGTATCTACAATGTAGCCTTGGATATAAAGTTCGCTGCCCCGAGTGACATTGCGATAAAAGACAATATAGTCGCTGTTTATTTTCGCCATGAAGGGTTCGATTTCCACTTCAAGGTTGTAGTTCACCGTAGATGCGGAGAGACTATCCATGTCCTGGGATTCTGCGTTGAACGCGATGTTTTCCATTTCCGATGTGGTCTCGAAACGGTGGGGCCTTGCAGGCTCCTTTTTCTCGTCGCTTCCCAGTTTTGGGTCTTGCTTATAGATGTAGTCGATAACCTTTTCCACGGAATCTCTGGGCTGCGCCATGGCTTCGATGCCGTGGTTTTCGATATCCAGTTCTTTCAGGATGCTCTTGATCTTGTTGCGGACTTCTTCACGGCGCAACCTTTCGCTTTGCGGAATCTGCTCCAGGAGAATTTGTCCGAAACGGCCTTCGGGCAGGAACGGCGTACGCAGTGTGTTGTCGGGAGTGAGCTGGAAGTGCCCCACAAGCCCCGTGTACTGGCTGGTGATGGGGTAGTCCACCAGTTCGGACAAAGTATTTTCCTCGCCGCCAATCACCTGCACGGTACGGATGAACCCGTACTCGGAGTAGGATCGCTTCTCTTCGACGGCCAGGTCGCGGGCCAGCCTCTGGTTCAGGGTGTTGGCCACGAACATGGCGTGTCCCGTGTAGAGTGAGTTGGTGCCCAGCTGCAACTGCGAATACGACTGGTAAAGAAGAATTACCAGCGGTATCGTGATGACAATAAAGATGGAAGCGAAGATTACGTGGACTTTGTGCATTCAGGGGTCGAGCACATCTGGTAACCCTCCCCGCGGAACGTTACCAGGAACTTCGGGTGGGAAGGATCGTCTTCGATTTTCTTGCGGAGCTTGGTGATGTGGATATCCACGGTGCGGGTGTCCACGGATTCCGCATTCTCGTAACCCCAGACCTTGCGCAACAGTTCGGAACGGGGGATGGCGTGATCGCGGTTGGTCCACAGGTATTCAAGGATTTCCACTTCCTTGCGGGTGAACGCAATCTCTTCGTTGCCGCGGGTGCCGCGGTATTCGCGGAAGTCAATCTTCAGGTTGCCAGCGATGAGCTTGCCTTCGTTCTCGGCGCTCTGGCGGCTACGGCGCAACACCGCCTCGATACGGGCCAGCAGCATGGGAACGGAGAAGGGCTTCGGGATATAGTCGTCGGCGCCATACTTGAGACCGTTGATGATATCCTCGTCGGAATTCTTTGCCGAAAGGATGATGATGGGGACGCTCCTGTCCTTTTCGCGAATCTTGTCGCAGACGGTAAAGCCGTCAATTCCAGGAAGCATCAGGTCCAGAAGGATTAGTCCGTACTGGCCGGTCAGGGCTTCAGCAAGGCCGGTTTCGCCGTCGGCGCAGTGCTTCACATTGTAACCGTTCAGTTCGCAAAGGTCCACAAGGCCTTCGGCGATGGCAATCTCGTCTTCGATAATGAGGATACTGGTGTTGCTTGTATTCTGGCTCATCTTTAATCCTTTCAATTCAAATTCTAGATAGCGAAACCGCCACCCACTTCCAGGGTCATGTGCCCGGGGTCGATTTCCTTCGGGTAGTCGCCGCCGAAGTAGTACTTGAAGTTGGTGTAGACGGCAATGGGAATAATGGGGAGCTTGCCACGGGTGCCAATCATTATGTGTCCACCGACGCTGGTGTTCAGGCCTTCGTCCTTGGCCTTGTCCTGGACCCTTTGCTTGAGATTCTGTCCCAGTTCTTCGAGCTTCTGCTGCAGCTCTTCGGGGTTAACACCTTGCTTGTTCGCGGCGTTCTTGATCATTTCAGCAACGGCAGGATCGTCGATGACACCCTTCACAAAGCTCTGGTTCAGCACGAAGGAGTTCAGGTAACAGGTGACGCCACCGCCAATGTAGGGGCGGATAATGGGGATGAAGGTGATGGGGTAGGTCAAGGTGATGTCCAGGTTGCTGGCTACGAACTTGGGATTGGCCTTGCCAAACGGGGTGCCCGCCAGTTCGATTTCCAGGGGAATCGGGTCGGCAACATTATCCACGAATAGGGCCGCGTCGTAGGAGCCGAACTGGATGTTGTAGGTGGCTTCGATGTCGAAGATGGGCAACAGGTCAATCCACAGCTTGAAGCCGAAACCCTGCATGGTTCCGCTGAAACCTCCATGCCCGAATTCAATGCCGTCGGCCACGGTGGCGAATTCTCCGGCCTTCATCTTGGTGCCGAATCCCGGGGCGTAGTGGCCGCCGATACCGATGATAGCGAATGACTGGGTGGCAAGCAGGGCTGCCGCTGCAAGAATGACTTTGAAATTCATGGTGTTCCCCCTGTTAAAACTTCACAATGAAACTATATAAATTTTTTGGGGATTTGGCTACTTGACCGCCGGGACAATGAGCAGAACCTTCTGCCCCTTGCGAACGGGAATCTTGTCGAAGTTGTATACGCCGACGGTTTCACCATGGGAACCCTGGGCTGCCACGCTTACACTGTGGGTCCCGGGCGTCACGGGCAGGCGGGTCATGTAGAAGGAGTTGGGCAGGAACAGCCCTACGCGCAGGTCCGCCTGTTCCAGCTGGGTCTGCCCTACATCTATGAAGATGTTCTTGAGCAGGTCGAGAATGCCGTTGCCCGTGTTGGTGGCGGACTTGGCCTTCTGGGCGGCGATGGTGCGGAGAATTACACGGACGGCGGTGCGGGTGATGACCGTGTTGCGCTCGTCATCCATGTTCTGCCGTAGTTCCTGGTCCACATCCATGACCTTCTCCGGCTTGACGCGGGTATTGCCGTCCAGGGAGACTTCGAACTTGTTTACGCGGCTCTTGTACTTGCGGACCTCGGGCAGGGCGAACCCGATATGGAATGTGCCGCTACCGGCTCCGGGAACGGGGGGCGCCACCAGCGTGAAGGAGACGCGGTTTCCGGTTTCGCCGTCCTTGTAGTACAGGTTCATGACGCCGGCACTCACGAAGGTTCCCGACAGGTACATCTCGCCGAGAATGGGGCTGTGGCCTGCGTAGCCCAGCACGATGATTTCTTGGCCCAGCTCATGAACGGCGGTGGCCTTGGGGGTGCTTGGCAGTTCCGGCTTTTTCAGGGCGCGTATATCGTCTTCCCGCTCCATGCGGCGAAGGCTTTCGGTGGCGAACTCGAACACTTCCTTGGGGAGCCCCATCTTGCTTTCGTCGTAGGCCTTGATGGCCTTGATGTAGGCGATGGCCGCTTCGTCGTCGTCACCGTCCAGTTCGTAGACCAGGGCCTGCAGGTAGCGCAGGTAGCCGTTGTCGTTCACCTTGTCCTTGTCCTTCTGGTACAGGGCGTTCATGGCTATCTGGGAACGCCTGACTTCTACCAGGGCGCCGTCCAAGTCCATTTTGGCCAGGTAGTTCAGAATCTGGTACTGGTACATGGTCAAGAGCTCGAAGGGCCTTGCACGGTAGGGGCGGGTGTTGTCGTTAGTCAGGATTGCCGCCGCCTCATTGGTGATGGACTTCGCGTAAAGATCCTCATAGATCTTTTCGGCCTGCGCCAAGTTCTTGATACTCTCGTCGAAATTCCTGTTGTAGTGGTGCAGGATTCCCAAGTCATAGTAGTACAGGAACTCGCTGTTGGAGCCGTAAAGGTCGTCCTTCTCCTTCTTCACCTCGGCGATGGTGGCCTCGAAGCCTTTCTTTTCCAATGTAGGGGAAAGCGTCTCGTAACGCGTCATGGACTTGTTGGCGCACGACGTTAAAAGAACCGCTGTGAGAAGTAGAAGGATTTTTTTCATAAGAGTGGGGTGGCGTCAGCGGCGCTGAACTACATCTTCACGCTGTTTCTGGAGATGTACTTCTTGATCTTCTTGTCACCCACCCAGACCTTGCGGTGGCTCTGGATGTCGGTGAGTTCCAGGTCCACCTGGTAGTAGATGACCTGCTCGTCGCCTTCCTGGTCCACGATGGAGTTGAGAGTGCCGGTGAGCATCAGGTCGGCGCCGATTTCCTGGCCGGCGTCCTTGCGGGTTTCCTCGGTGGCGTTGCCGGCCTGGCTGGCAAGCTCGCTGCGCAGTTCGGCGCGTTCTTCGGCGTTGGCCACAAAGTCAGCCTTGCCGGAGTTGATGAGGGCGCGTTCCATGTCCTTGATGAAGGTTTCCACATTGATGTGCTCGTGGCTCTTGTTGCGGACCTTGCCGATGACCACGGTGGGCACAATGCCGTTCTTCTGCTGGATCATGGTCTGGTACCAGGGACGGTTCAGGCAGTCGGTAATCATCTCGTCGGCCACCAGGCGGGAATCGGTGTCGTTCCAGGCGCCAGAAAGGTCGGTAGTGGAATTTTCGTCGATGCGGGTGACCTTCTTGCCGCAGCCTACGAAGGCGACCATGCATGCGCAAAGGCAGAGAATCCAGAGTTTAGACATGTTGTTTCTCCTGTTTTCAGGTTTAAGTTTACAAGGGTTAATATAGCTAAATAAGTCGATGGGTCAAACAAAAAATCCCCGGCTTTTGGCCAGGGAATGAGATTCCGCATCGAGCGCGAAATGACGCTGTTGAAAGCGTCGCGAGAATTACCTCTTGGTCTTCTTGCCCTTAGAAGCGTCCAGGGTGACTTCGGCGGTTTCTTCGCCACGGACGGTCACCAGTTCTTCGGCAGAGCGGCCATTGCTGCATTCGGCACGGACAACATGGTCGCCAGCGTCGAGGCTGGTGATGGTGAGGGCGGCGCCATCGGTCTTGTCGGCGTTGTCACCGTCCACATAGATGAGGCACTTGCCGGGGATGGTGGTCACCTTGATGTTGCCCTTGGGAATCTTGGTACCGAAGTCAAACTTGTTGCGCTTGTCGTTGCCGGGCCACACGTTCACGCGCTGGTTCACCAGTTCGAAACCCTGGTCGATAACCACGAGAGTCTGGCGGCCAGACTGGACGGACTGGTTCTCAATGGGGCTCTTGCCCAGGAGTTCGCCACCCAGGTAGACATCGCTGTTAGGCGGGTTGGTAATGATGGTCACGGTTGCGGCCTTGCCACGAGGAGGTGGATCTTCGTCGGCGACGGCGGAAGTGAAAAGGAATGCGACCATCAAGGCCAGAATGTACAGTTTCTTCATGGATTGCTCCTGTTTGTTGTTCAAAAATTCACGTTCTCTAGGAATTTATATTTTTTTCGTTCAAAAAATAATGTTGCTCAAGGTAAAAAAGGGGAAAATGTTCCCCTAATTCGCACTTCGTTGCTCATTACCCCTTTGAACGGGCTTCAGTCGCCAGCCCGTAACGCCCGGCTTACAATCCCTCACACCACATTTGTACTTTCGCTTCGCTCAAGTACCAAATGCTCGGCTCGGCCATGTCCAAGCAAGCTTGACCGCGGCTCTCGCCTTATGCATTTGTCACACCCCACGCACTTTTCTATCTTCTTGGATATGAAGGCCCTTTACCAGAAAATCCGCGTCTTCGACGGAAAAAGCTACGGTCTGTACCGTTCCCTCGCCGACAAGGCCTGGGATTTCGGTGACTTTACGCTGGAATTTCTGCATGTACAGGGCGACCCCTTTGCGCCGGCATCGCGGATTCTGGTGACGGCACCCCTGCAGACCCTCGGGTACGGGGGCGAGTGGAGCAGCTCCTTCGAGCGAAAGCTTGCCATTTCGGACTACCTCCTCCGCAGGCTCAGCGAGAATGTGAAGGCGCGCTTCCCCGACAAGAACGCCGCCATCGAGGTGGAGACCCCCGGGCCAGAAATGCTGGTGCGGAACGCCCTCTGGGTGGACAACGGCACACTGCGGGCAAGCCTTGCGGTACACCTTCCGGGCGAGGGCCGCAAGATCCAGGCCGAACTGGCGGCAGAAATTTTGACCATGACGCTCCCCGACCTGCTTTCGGCAAGCTTGTATCGCACGCCCGAAATTCTGGCCGGCATCGAGAAGAGTTTCCAGACCTTGGAGACACGCCGCGCCATCTTAGAAGAGCTTCCTAAGTGCGGGCTGGTGGCCTTTGTGCCCGATGGGGCCGTGCTTCCCAGGGAGTCCGGGCTTTCGGAGCGGCCGCTTTCGGGCGCCGTTCCGTTCGAGACTCCCGAAGAGCTGGCGGTCACCTTCGACATCGGCGGCAAGACGCTCCGTGGCATGGGAGTTCCGAAGGGCGTGACCGTCATAACCGGCGGCGCCTACCATGGAAAATCCACCCTGCTTGAGGCGCTGGTGCGTTCCGTTTACCCCCATGTTCCCGGCGACGGCCGCGAGGGGATTGTGGTGGAGGAATCTGCGTTCCGCGTGGGCGTCGAGGATGGACGCCATGTGCGTGGAACCGACCTTTCTTGCATGGTTCGTGACCTGCCGGGCGGAGTCTCCACTAAAAATTTCTCTACCGAAAAGGCTTCGGGCTCTACCAGCGAGGCGGCGAACCTGCTGGAGGCCATGGAGACGGGCTCTAAGACTTTCCTTATCGACGAGGATTCGTCGGCGGTGAACTTCTTAATTCGCGACCGGCGCGTGCGGGCCCTGCTGGGCGACGACCGGGAACCCCTGATTCCACTTACCGACCGTATCCGTACTTTTGTGGATATGGGATTTAGTTTCATTCTGGTGGCCGGTGCCTGCGGAGACTTTTTGAGCCTTGCGGACAACATCGTGGTGATGGCGGAATACAAGGCGGAGTGTGGCAACGCGAAGGCCCGTGAGCTTTTTGGCGCCTGCGATATGGCGAAGCCTAGTGAACAATATAGCGGTGATTCGACAGGCGCCGTGTCGCTCCCGGCCCCCCGCACCTTCGCCGAATTTGTGAAGCCCCTCTTGCCGAAGGTGCGGCCCGCTTCTGCCGTAGAGCGCCAGGTGAAGGTCAAGCTGAACGGCGATAGCCTGCTTCAGGTGGGCCTGCTTACGGCCGATGTTTCCCGCGCCGGGCTTCTGGTGGACAAGTCCCAAAGGCTTGGCGCCGGATACCTGGCGCTGAACCTGTGCCAGAATCCAGAAGAATCTAGTCTGCGTCAAATTGCAGACAAACTATGCGAAAAAATCCGCAATGTAGGGTTCCGCAATCTGCCTCAGGGTATGAGCCGCCCCATGAGCCTGCCCCGCCCAGTGGACATTGTGGCCGCTCTGCTCCGGATGCACTAATCCTTAAGCTAGTTCTTTAAGCCAGTTCCTTCACCAGCTGCTTCAGGGCGGCTAGGGATTCTGCAGAAAGGGAACTCTTCACCGTTACCGTGGTTTCGCACAAGGTAACATTTTTCAAAGTCGTCATGATTTCGGCCATCTTCTTGGCGGCCATGGGGGCCCAGGTGCCATTCTCCACGATTCCCACCTTGCGGTTGCTGTAGTTCTTTGCCTTCAGGTGGTTCAAGAAATCTTCCATCACGGGGAAAAGCCCTGCATCGTAAGTGGGGGCCATCACCACCATGCGGTCATAGCGGAAAGCGTCCTCGATGACTTCGGCCATGTCGCTGCGGGCAAGGTCCGACACCACCACCTTCGGCACTCCGGCACTTTCAAGCTCCTTCGCGAGAACCTGCGCCGCCTTGGCGGTGTGTCCGTAGATGGAGGCGTAGGCGACAAGCACGCCGGTGTCTTCGGGAGCGTAACTGCTCCAGGTGTTGTACTTGCCGATGTAGTATTCCAGATTTTCTGCAAGCACGGGACCATGTAGCGGGCAGATGGTCTTGACGCCCAGGGGCGCCACCTTCTTGAGTACCGCCTGCACCTGGTTTCCGTACTTGCCCACGATGTTGAAGTAGTAGCGGCGGGCTTCGCAGGCCCAGTCGTCGGGGTCGGCGTCGTAGATGCCGAACTTGCCGAAGGCGTCGGCAGAGAACAGCACCTTTTCGGTCTGCTCAAAGCTGAAAAGCACCTCGGGCCAGTGGACCATGGGTGCGCCGATGAACTGCAAAGTATGCTTGCCAAGAGAAAGCGTGTCGCCCTCTTTCACCGTAAGCTTTTTCACATCGGCCGGGAGCTCCATAAACTGCGGGAGCAGCGCAAAGGCCTTGGCCGAGGCCACCAGGGTTACCTCGGGGTAGAGCGCCACAAACTGTGCGATACCGCCGGCGTGGTCCGGTTCCAGATGGTGGATAATCAGGTAGTCGGGCTTGCGTCCGGCAAGGGCCGCCTGCAGGTTGGCCAGCCATTCCGTGACCTTGCGGCTGTCCACCGTGTCGGTAACGGCAATCTTTTCGTCTTCGATCACAAAGGAATTGTAGGCCATGCCCGCGGGCACCACATACTGGCCTTCGAAAAGGTCAATGTCGGTATCGTCAACGCCAATGTACTTGATGGAATCGCTAAAGTTTTTCATGTAAGCCTCGAGATATTCTTGGTGAGAATTAGTAGAAGTTCACATTGAACCAGCCCGTGGTTCCGTCTTCGGAGACGGCGATGCCGCAGGCGACCTTGGTGTAGGCGGAATTGCGCATATTCATGTAGTGGCCGATGTAGGGATAGTCCTCATCTTTATCCAGATCCCGTTCGCCACTTTCTACCAGTTTCTTTTCGTTCCACATCATTTCCAGGTAGTATTCTGCCACATCGGAGGCCTTACGGCCGTTGGCCATGTTGACATTGGGGCCAGAATTCTGCGCCCATTCCCCGCAGGCCTTGAAATGCCCATGGGCCTTGTTTTCTGCCAGGTCGTCGGCGGACTGCTCGTCGGCGCATTTCTGTTTTTCTTCGTCGGCCAGCGCCAAGGGGGCCCGGTTTTCGCTAGCGCGGTATTCGTTGATAACCTCCAGGCAGTGCTCACGCCAATCCGATTCGTTTGAGCCGGCGTTTTCATTTGTGCTGGAACTGGAGTTGTCCGTGTCGGTGGAGACGGTTGTGCTGGAACTGGAGTTGTCCGTGTCGTCGGTGACATTCGTTCCGGAACTGGAATCGTCGGAACAGCCTGTAGCGGCCAGCGCAAAAAATGCCGTGGCTAGAATGGCACGCCCTGCAAAAGTCTTGAACATGGTTCTCATAAACACTCCTTGATATGCGTAACATCAATGTAAATAAAAAACGCGGGATTCATGCGTAATTCATATATTTTGCCACGACTATGGCCACGAAAGAAACGCGAATTTACTATTTTCAGGAAAATCAGATAGAGGTACAAGATGAAAATCGAACAGACCCGTGACAATACCACTTTGACCCTGGCTTTGGAAGGTCGTCTGGATACCATCACCGCACCCGAATTGGAACAGGTCGTCAATGCGAACCTGGACGGGCTCACCGCTTTGATCTTTGACTTTGCCAAGCTGGAATATGTGTCTTCGGCAGGGCTCCGCGTGTTGCTTAGCGCCCAGAAGAAGATGAACAAGCAGGGCAAGATGGAAGTCAAGAATGTCTGCGCCGAAATCATGGAAGTCCTGGACATCACAGGCTTCAGCGACATTCTGACGATTGTCTAGAATATCTTGGCCGCCAGTTCCGGCGCGAACTTGGTCAGGTAGCCCTGGATAAGCAGAACCGTGATCAGGGCAGGCAGAATCCACTTGAAGTAAATCTTGACGAGCTTGTGGCGGGGGAGTTTTAGGCCCTCGCCCGTGTTCATTTCAGTGAAGAACTTCTCTTCGCCCCAGCCGTAGCGGTTGCAGCAGAACACCACCATGAATATGGCGCCTGCAGGCAGCATGGTGTTGCTCACGATAAAGTCTTCCAGGTCAAGCACGCAACTGCCCGGGCCAAAAGGCTCGAATCCGGAGAGCACGTTGAAGCCCAGGGCGCAGGGGAGCGACATCAGGAACACCGCAATCACGTTCCAGAACGCCACCTTCCGGCGCTTGTAGCCCTTCAGGTCCATCCAGAAGGCCACGATATTCTCGAACACGGCTATTAGGGTAGAAAGTGCCGCAAAGGACATGAACAAGAAGAACGCCGCACCGCAGAACCGGCCCGCGGGCATCATGGCGAACACATTGGACAAAGTAACAAAGATAAGCCCGGGGCCCTGCGCAGGGGACTGCCCAAAGGCAAAGCACGAGGGGATAATGATAAGGCCCGCCACCAGTGCCACGATGGTATCCAGCGCACAGATGCTGGCCGCCTCTTTGGTCAGGGAATGCTGCCGCTTGATGTAGCTTCCGAAAATGGCCATGCTACCGATACCGATGCTCAGGGTAAAGAAGGCGTGGGCAAATGCCGCGAAGATGGCTTCTCCCATTCCCTTGCCGGACTGTGACAGGCGTTCCAGGGAGGGCAACAGGTAGAATTCAATGCCCTTGCCCGCACCCGGCAGCGTCACCGCGCGAATGGCGAGCAAGATCATGATGATGAACAGCGCGATCATCATCTTCTTGGTGATGCGTTCCACGCCCTTGCGCAGTCCGAGAGACACAATGCCAAGGCCCAAGACGATGGCCACGGTCATCCAGAAAATCAGGAGCGGCGGGTTCGAGAGCATCTCGCCGAAACCGCTTGCGATCTGGTCGGGCGTTCCCTTCAAGAATTCGCCGTCGGTGAGCATCTTGTAGAAGTAGAAGAACATCCAGCCCGTGACTACGGAGTAGAACGCCATCAAAATGTAGTTGGCGCTAATCAGCGGGAACTTGGCCCAGTGCCACTTGGTGCCAGGACTCTCAAGCTTGTCAAAGGCCATGCCGATACCGCTCTTGCCGCCACGCCCAATGGCCAGTTCCGCCATGAGCACCGGGAGCCCGAGAAACAGCAGGAACCCGAGATAGGGCAGCACAAAAGCCGCGCCGCCATATTGCCCCGCGATGTAGGGGAAACGCCACACGTTGCCAAGTCCAATGGCACAGCCTGCGGCAATCAGCAAAAATCCAAGTCTGGTCTTAAAAGTCTCGCGCTCTCTTTTATGTTCCATAATACCTAATGATAATAATTTTTCCGGTGTCATCCCCACCACTGCCTTCGTCATTCCCGCCACCATCGTCATTCCGAGCTTGACTCGGAATCAGACGCTCCTTTTGAAAAAATTTTATATTCCTTCTTGGAGAAATATGCCCCACTTTGTCTACATGCTGCGCTGCGCCGGGAACCGCATCTACACGGGTTACGCTGTGGACATTGCGGCCCGTTTCGAGGAACACCGCACGGGGCATGGGGCCAAGTTCACCAAGGCGTTCCCTCCCGAAAAAATTCTCCGGCAGTTCGAGCTCCCCAGCAAAGAATACGCCCTCAGGCTAGAAGCCCGCATCAAAAAACTTGCGACTCCCCAAAAAGAACTTTTGGCCCAGGGCGACGAAGAACTGACGCAATCCTTGCTGGATAGCCTTGCCGAGACGCTCCCACCCAAAAAACGGAAGCGTCGCCGTCGCACGGCCGCACAAAAAAATGACGGTGGGGTAGCCTTGTAGGCTACACTTCTATGGACATGCCGGTGAACATCTGGCAGGCCCGTTCGCCAAGAACTTCGTGCAGAATCTCAAAGGCGCGATTGCCGGTGCAGTGGCCCGTGTAGATCTTTTGCACGTCCAGTTCCAGCAGGCGCTTGGCGAAGGCGTAGACCGTCTCGTCTTTGTAGCGGTAAAGGTGGAACCCGCCAAGGATTCCGTAAATCTTTTTGCCCGGGAAGGTGGTCTCGATTTCTTTCACGATGTTGTCTGCGCCGGCGTGGCTGCAACTGTTCATCACGAAAAGGCCCTTGGGAGTGTCAAAGACCAGGCTCTGCTCGTGGTCAAAGCTGTCGTAACGGTAACGGCCGTTCTCCTTGATAGAAAGCCCTGCAGCTTGTGCGATGTGGGCACGGGCCTCTGGGCTCACGACGCTGTCTTTATGGGGAACCAGGTATACGTTTGGGGCAATTTCTGCATCGCCTTCGACAAAGCGGATGCGGCCCGCGAAACGTTTCAGGGCCCCCTTGCGGATGCCAATGTATTCGTGGTAGGCGAATGGCCCGAAAAGTTTGTGGGTATGGTAGCAGTTTTCGGCTGCGCCCTTTCTCAAAAAGCAGGGACCCTTTTCGTTGATGCTGAAAAATTCCGAAAGGCCGTTGGCGTGGTCGTAGTGGGCGTGGCTGAGGATTGCCATGTCTACCTTAGAAAGGTCTATGCCCATGGCGGCGGCGTTCCGTGCGAACTTTCGTGAAGCTCCTGTGTCCAACAAGTAACGGTTGCCCTCGAACTCGATATAGACGGAAAGCCCCCACTCGCCGCAGAGGGGCGTGCGACCGGCAATATTATCTACCAGAATCTTGACAAGCATCTTGCGCCCTACCGGTTCCAGCCGGAATGCCCCTCGCCGTAATACAGCGCAGCATCTTCGGGGCCGAAGTCATCGGCAACGGTATCACGTGGCGAAAGCCAGCCGCGCATCTTCTTGATGCGTGCCTTGCGCTCCTCGGCAGCAGCGGGAGACTGATTTTCATTTAATGGGTCGGACATGTCAGGAAAGATAGGAATTTTTCCCACTTTTTTTACGCCTTCTTCACCCTTTTTACAGAGTGCTTCAATTTCCCTATAAAAAAGTTGATTTCTAAGGACGATTCTGTTTCAGCTGTTTCTAAATCTGGCATTACAACTTCTGACAGAACATTCCCAAAATCCCTCATTATTGAGGCCTGCTTATTCTTATTAGGCTCTTTGTGTAGTTCTATAAGTTCCTGTTTCAGCGTTCTTACCATAGCAAACGTCTCTATGATGGCAAAAGTAGTGTTTACTGCTTTTTTGCTTTTTAGTATTGTCGCAAGCATGTAGAGGCCCTTTTCAGTGAACACTTTGGGCAGAACTCTACTTTTGGAGGAGAAATTTGCGGTCGAAATTTTCGACCGCAAAATTTCAGTTTCTGTTGGATTGAGTTGAAACATATAAGTTTCAGGAAATTTCTCTGGATTATTTCGGACAGCCTCGTTAATTCGTCTAGTCTCTACACCGTACAAACAAGCGACATCGGCATCTATAATAACGTTTTGCTCCCGAATCACGATAATTTTGTTTTTTACATCTCGTAACAAATCGGGCAGTTGTTCAATAGGTTTCATATTTTTAGCCATATAGCCTCCATATTGCCACAAATTGTGGCCGGTTGATGTTAGAGGCGTTCTTGCAAAACCGAAAAGTCGAATAAAACAAGAACGCACCTCGCCTTTGTACAGCGAGATGCGTCGGACGGTAATGTACCTAATATTTGAGAAACTGGCAAGGGGAGTAAGGAAATTTTACAAAACCCGCTTCAACTACTTCGCATAGCCCACGGGGTTGTTCAGCAAGGGCACCTGCAAGTCCGAAAGCTTGAGAAGCTTCTTGATGGCAGGAATGTCCATCGTCATGCGCGGGCGGGTCACCAGGCCCATGCCGGCACAGAACAAATTAATATTCTCGCTCACGATGCCCGCATCGGTTCCCATGGTCACCTTCGCGCGGGCGTCGCTGCTGCCGAACTTGGTCTCGTCTGCAACGATGAGGATGCTCACCGGGGCCGCCTTCGCCCAATCTTGACGGTCGGCAACGAGCGCCCTGTGGTCACCCTTCGCCACCTGCTTCAGCGCGTTTTCCTTGTTCAGGTATTCCGAGACGCCCTTGCTCGTGAACACGAACACGCGGATTTCCTGGAAGTTGCGGGCAGTCGGCGACGTAAGCTTGCCGTCGGCAGGGCGGTTCACGCCGATAGCCGCAAAAAGCAAATTCGAAAGATCCTGGTCAGAGAGCATCTTGTCGCTGAACTCCGTGCC
>CAMKNA010000011.1 GCA_946414075.1 uncultured Fibrobacter sp. | reverse complement strand
GTGAAGTCGGTGCCGACTGCTTGATGCTCAACCGCATCGTGGCCGACGGCATGGCCGTGGAAGCCAACCAGCACTTCACCGTGGCTCTGGACCTGAAGATCACGGACGAACTCCGCCGCGCCTGCGTGGCCCGCGAACTCGTGAACCGCATCCAGAACCGCCGTAAGGACCAGAACTTTGCAATCTCTGACCGTATCAGCATTGAACTTTATTCTGAAAGCGAAGTGCTGAAGCAGGCTGTGAAGGAAAACGAATCTTACATCAAGGGCGAAACTCAGGCTGACGCTATCGTGTGGAAGGATTCTACTGCTGGTTTGCAGGAATCTGATGCAAATGGCGAAAAGGTCTTCGTTGAAGCTGTAAGATAATTTCTTTGCAAGCGACAACCTCACAAGGCGAGAGTCGCGCAATTGTCACCCCGTCCCTTCCAAAGGGCGGGGTTTTTCTTTATAACTTAACCGCGGACATTTTTCTATCTATCTTTACACTATGAGCGAAAATCTTGTACATACCGTTTGCACCGACGGATTCGATATGGAGTACGCCCAGTTTGGAAACGGCCCCAAGCCCCTGGTTATCATTCCCGGACTTTCCATCAAGAGCGTCATGAAATCCGCCGATGCCCTGCAGGTTCCCTACAAGGTGTTCACCGAAAAATACACCCTTTACTTCTTCGACCGCAAAAAAGATATCCAGCCCGGCTATTCCCTGAAGGACATGGCCCGTGACCAGGCCCTAGCCCTCAAGGCCCTAGGACTTTCAAATGTGAGCCTTATGGGCGTGTCCCAAGGCGGTATGATTGCCCAGATTATCGCCATCCAATATCCTGAACTGGTAAACAAACTGGTGCTGGCCTCTTCCACCTCCAAGGCGGTCCCCTCCCAGATTGAACTGATTGGCAACTGGGCCCGTCTCGCCCGCGCCCACGATGGCGAAGGCCTTGTAAGCGCCTTTATCGACGACTGTTTTTCCAAGCCCTTCGCCGACCGCTACCGCAAAGTCATTCAGGCCATGTACAGAGACGTCACCGACGCCGAAATGGAACGTTTCGCCCTATGCGCGGACCTTTGCGATACAGTCAACACTATCGACGAACTTCATAAGATCAAGTGCCCCACCCTGGTACTTGGCGCCGGAGACGACAAGGTGGTCACAGCCCAGGCTTCCCTCATCATTGCCAACAAGCTCAAAGCGGCGGGAACTCCCTGCGAACTGGAAATGTACGAGGGCCGCGGCCATGCCGTGTTCGACGAACTCAAGGAATACAAGGACCGCATTTTCGAATTCCTAGAAAAGTAATCAGGCACCATGCCCATCCCCGTCGAAAAACCCCGTTACGCCTTTGTGGATCTGGCCAAGGGCCTGTGCATTATGCTGGTGGTGTGGCACCACGTAGCCTCAACCTGGGGACTTGACACTTACCCGTTAAAGTTGCCCCTTTCCACCTTCCGCATGCCCCTGTACTTTTTTCTATCGGGGCTGTTCTTCAAGAGCTACAACGGATTTTTCGACTTCTGCCTGCGAAAAATCAACAAGCTGCTGATACCCTTCGCATTCTTCTTCATTACCGCCTCCTGCATTCTCCCCTTTATCCTAGCCCATTTTCACCTGCGGCCAAACCCAGGAGCCAGCGTTTGGTATGCCTTTATTTGGCAGGAGCAGTTCCCCAATTTTCCCATCTGGTTTCTGCTGGGGCTTTTCTGGACCAACCTGATTTTCTACGGGATCTACCTTGTGGCGAAAAGGCTCCCGCCGAAATTTTCTAACGGGGGGCTTGTCGCCCTGTCGCTTGGCATTGGGGCCATCGGTTTTTGCCTCGGGCGGTGTAACATCAACCTACCCATGTTCCTGGACACCGCCATGACGACCATCCCCTATTTCTGTGCCGGTCATTTTGCCTTCCGCTACACGGCGTTGCTCAAGCCGAACAAGCTGGACAAGATGAACATCCCCTTCGCCCTTTTGGGGTTTGGCCTGGTGTACCTGCTGTCAGACTCAACGGTAAGCTATGTGGAGAACAAGTTCCAGCAGCCCTTCTGGAGCACCTACGCCTGCGGGCTTTCGGGAGCGCTGGCCATTCTACTACTTTCCAAGGCCATCGGGAAAATCCCCCTGGTTTCTTACTTCGGGCGCTACTCCATCATGATTCTTGTGACCCACGGCTGGGTCCAGTGGGCCATTATCAAGATTCTGCGGGAATTTCACATCCACTGGTCCAAAGGCGTTTCACTCGCCTTCGTCTTCGTGGTCACCATGCTTTTATACTTGGGAATCATCCCCTTCATGAAGCGATTCATGCCCCATGTCACCGCCCAAAAAGACGTAATTAAACGGGAAAATCCCTGTTAGTTCTACGGTACAGGGAGGGCGTATAGGAAAACGGACTCGCAAACGCCTTCAAAGCTTAAGAAATAACCATCTCGAGCATCGTACGCGGAGCCATCCCACAAAATGGGCAGTTTCGTTTCCAAAAGCTTTTCCTTGGTAATTTGCAGCCAGTCGTGAGATTGGGTATAACAGTAATACTCATACGACTCAAAAACAAAATCATCTACGGAAAACTCGCTCGACCTAAATTCTTCAAACGACGGATCCTCATCATCAAGCATCTCATCCAAATCAGAAGCATCCACACTCAAATCCGTATCAAGGAACTCTTCCGTAATAACGGCGACTCCACCTTCTACAGAAACTTCAGATTCCGAAAAATCAATAGACGAACTGGACTCTTCTTCCGATGAACTAGACTCTGTCTCTGGAGGTTCTTCCCCCTCAGAAGACGACTCCTCGGTATCAGAAGAGGACGATTCAGATCCAGATTCAGCATCAGAAGATGACGAGTTATCCGCTACCTTTGACGAGTCCGGCTTTCCAGGATTAAAACCCGGAATATAGTCTAACCCACCCGTATCGCTGGTATCGGTAGAAGACACCGTATTGGTACAAGCAACAAATCCGATGGTCAAGAAAGCGATCAGCAGGGCACTGTAGAGTTTTGAGACTCGCATACTAAACCTCTTTTCCCTAAAAATACAATAAAGTCTGCGCTTGTCGCAATTACAAACCGCGCAACTACCCCAATCTACGCTTTTAATGGGCCAAAAGCCAGTTTTCCCCAGAGCCAACGCTGGCCACCAGGGGTACTTTCAGTTCCATGGCCCCTTCCATTTCAGCCTTGACCATAGCGGACAATTCTTCCAGACGGTCCTTAGGACACTCAAAAACCAGTTCGTCGTGAACCTGGAGCATCATCTTCAGGGGCAAATTTTCCCGATTGATGCGTTCCTGGATGCGAATCATGGCAATCTTTATAAGGTCTGCGGCACTGCCCTGCACCGGCGTGTTCACCGCCATGCGCTCCGCCATCTGACTTTCCATACGGTCGGAACTGTCAATACCCGCGATGTAGCGGCGACGTCCGCTCAGCGTTTCTACATAACCGTTCTTGTGGGCAAACGCCTTAGTGTCGTCAATGAACTTTTGCACCCCCCGGTACATGTCAAAGTACCCGGTGATAAAGTCCCGAGCTTGTCCCATGGGGATTTTCAGGTCCCGAGACAGGCGGAAAGCCGTCATGCCGTACAATATTCCAAAGTTCACCACCTTGGCATCGCGACGCATATCCGATGTAACCGCAGAAAGATCCACCCCATAGATAGCCGCCGCCGTCCGGGCATGAATGTCAATCCCTTCGCGGTACGATTCTATAAGGGCGGCGTCGCCACTCAAGTGTGCAAGCATGCGAAGCTCAATCTGGGAGTAGTCCACCGAAAGAATCACATTGTCCGGATTCTCCGGCACAAAGGCCGCACGGATTTTCTTGCCCAAGTCACTGCGCACCGGAATATTCTGCAGGTTGGGATCGCGGCTGGAAAGACGGCCCGTGGCCGTGCCCCACTGGATAAAGCTGGTGTGGATCCGCTTGGTTTCTCGGTTCACCAGCGTCGGGAGCACCGACACATAGGTGCTCTGCATCTTTTTGAGTTCCCGGTACTCTATTATAGCGAACACGATGGGGTGCGGGGCGCTCACCGAAAGTTCTTCAAGCACGGCAGCGTCGGTACTGCGCTTCTTGATTTCAGGAAGCCCCAGCGTATCGAACAGAACTTCTCCCAACTGTTTGGGGCTGCCGATGTTGAATTCCAGCCCCGCCATATCACAGATTTCCTTTTCCAACTTCTCGATGCGGCTCGCAAGTTCCACTTCCAGATTCTTTAGGACGGCGGTATCCACAAAAGCGCCCACGCCTTCCATCTGGTACAGCACCTTCAGCAGGGGCATTTCCTGGCTGTAGAAGAACTTCTCGTAGTCCATCTTCTGCAGCTCTTTCTGCAAAGGTTCCCACAGGCGCAAGGTATAGACAGCATCTTCGGCACCGTATTCGGTAGCGTCCTTCACAGGAACGCGGTTGAAGGTAATCTGGTTCTTGCCACGACCAATCAAATTCTCAATAGGAATCATCTCGTGCTGCAAGCGCTGCATTACCTGGTTGTCTAGCCCCAGACCCGTCTGGCCCGGCGAGAGCATCCAGGCGGCAATGAGGGTATCCACAATGTTCGCCTTGCCAATCTGCGCCACAGAAAGCCCGAAGGCCCGAGACAGCACATGCAAATCGAACTTTGCATTATGGAAAACGAGAGAGCGACGGGGCTTGCCCGCCACCACCTCGCAAGATTCGTCCCAAAACGACAGGAACCATTCTTTTACGGCCGCCTCGTCGAAGTTGCCCACCGGAAAGCCGATGTCGTCGGTATGGGCCATCGGGATGTAGTAGCCCTTCGGGACTTCGCCGTCTTGGTTTGCCGCGGCTAGGCACAACCCTACCAGATTGCAGGTCATGGGGTCCAGCCCATCGGTTTCCGTATCAATTCCAATTTCGGTAGCCGCGGCAAATTCCGCCTTCAGCTGACCGAACTTTTCAGCGGTATCCACGCAGACATATTCCGGAAGGACATCGCGGACGGCAGGTTCTGCGCCTTCGCCAGCAGCTTCCCCCGAACCTGCGGACACAAAGCCAGCCTTGCCGGGAACATTTTCCAGCAGGCGTAGCAGACTGTTGATTTCATGGTCCTTGAAGATGCCCGCCAGGGTATCCACATGGATTCCGTTGTACTCCAGGGCGTCAAGGTTCCCGCTAAAAGCCCGCTTGGTCTGGAGCGTCACCAGTTCCCGACTGAGAAATGCCTTTTCGCGATTATTCGCCAGATTGTCGTGGAGCCCCTTCTTGGTAATCTTATCCAGATTGGCGTAGAGGTTGTCCATATCGCCATAGTCTGTCAAAAGCTGAATGGCCGTCTTGGGGCCAACCTTCGGGACACCGGGAACATTGTCGCTGGCATCACCCATCAGCGCCAGGTAGTCCCGAATCTTTTCCGGCGGAAGTCCGTACTTTTCCACCACCTGGGCAGGGCCAAAATCAATACCGTCGGCACCCTTGGTCAGGTGAAACAGGTGAATCTTGTCGGACACAATCTGGGACATGTCCTTGTCCTTAGAAAGAATCACCACATGGTCAAAGCCAGCTTCTACTGCGGCGGTAGCCACGCTGGCCATCACATCGTCGGCCTCGTAACCCGGCTCCGAAAGCAGGGGAATCCCGCTAGCGTCCAGGCTTTCGCCCAAAAGGGGCATCTGGGCGGCCATTTCTTCGGGCATGGGGCCACGATTGGCCTTGTAATCCGGATAAAGTTCATGCCTGAAAGTCTTGGTGTGGGCCACATCCCGGGCAATAGCAAAATGGGTGGGCTTGTGCTTTGCCAAAATGCGGAGTACCGCACCCCAGTAGCCATGCATCATAGAAACATCTTCGCCCTTGCTATTCACCAGCGGGTTCTGGCTATAGGCGTAAAACATGCGGAACGCAAGTGCGTAGGAATCGAGAAGCAGTAAAGTTTTTTCGGACATAGAAAGAATGTAGAATTAAAAAAGATTGTCCACTTTTGTCTGGGCCAGCACACGGTTGTAGATGATACGCTTACCCTTCACACCATCGGTAGCGCAAACATGGTCGGTAGGCGGTTTCAGAAGAGACGTTACCAGATGGGCCGCCACGGTTTCGGCGTGCACAGGCCGCACATAAGCCGGAATCCATTCGGGGTGGGCTCCGATGGTCTTCTGCAGAAGTTCCTCGCCGAAACGCCTGTCCTTGTGCTTGCCAAGCAGGAGCGAAGGGCGCACCAGCGTAAGGCTTTCAAAGCCCATCATGGTAAGGCCCTCTTCCAGCATACCCTTGAGACGGTTGTAAAAGAAGGGAGAATGGCTGTCGGCCCCCTGGGCGCTGACACACAGGAAATTCTTTACACCTATGCTTTTTGCAAGAGCCGCCAGCGAAAGGGGCAACCGCACATCTACTTTTTCCTGAGCAGCCTTACTGCCAGCCTGTTTCTTAGTCGTGCCCAGGCAGCATATAACAGCCTTGCAATCCTTGAATCCGTCCAATATAATAGACTTGTACGCTCCGCTGACCTGTTCAAAATCCACCTGTTCAAACTGGATTTTCGCGGCCCCCTGAAGAATACCAAGTTCACCGAGATTTGGCACGGTGCGTACCGGGCAATAGACCTTCGCCACAGCATCCAAACGGGAAAGAAGTTTTAGGACATTCTTTCCCACAAGACCGGTGGAACCAAGCAAAGCGACTTTCATACCTGCAAATTAGCATTTGCGGGAGTACCCGCACCCCCTTAAAAGCCAAAGATTTCTAAATTCTTGTGCGTGAATTTTTAACCCTAAAACCATAGGCTTGATTATATGGCAAAATCTTTCAAGAAAGCAGAGGAAGTGGCCGTGCTCGGAAACGACGCCGAGTCCTTCCGCAAGGCCTTTACCGACCACATCCACCACACGCTGGCCCGTAACAGCGCCACCGTGACCGACCACGAGAAGTTCCTGGCCGTGGCATACGCCGTCCGCGACCGCCTGGTGGATCGCTGGATCAAGACTCAGGAGACTTACTACCAGAAAGACGTAAAGCGCGTCTATTACCTGTCCCTTGAATTCTTGATTGGCCGTACTCTCGGTAACTCCGTGTTGAACCTGGATGTGGAGAGTGCCGTCACGGAAGCCCTGGACGAACTGGGCATGACTCTTGAAGAACTCCGCGAACAGGAAGTGGACGCCGGCCTCGGTAACGGCGGTCTCGGCCGCTTGGCTGCCTGCTTCCTCGATTCTATGGCCACTCTCGAACTGCCCGCCACCGGTATGGGCATCCGCTACGAATACGGTATGTTCAGCCAGAAGATCGTGAACGGCGAACAGGAAGAACAGCCGGACAACTGGCTGCGCCTCACCAACCCGTGGGAAATCGCCCGCCCCTCCAACGCCATGAAGGTGCCGTTCTACGGCTACGTGGTCAGCTGGACCGACGAAAAGGGCAAGCTGCACAACCGCTGGGAAACCAAGGACTACGTGCTGGCCCTGCCCTACGACACCCCGATTCCGGGCTACAAGAACAACACCGTGAACAACCTGCGCCTCTGGAGCGCCAAGTCCACCGACGACTTCGGCCTCAGCTATTTCAACAACGGTGACTACATCGCCGCCGTGCAGGACATGGAACTTTCCGAAACGATTTCGAAGGTTCTGTACCCGAACGACTCCTCCATGAACGGTAAGGAACTGCGCCTCAAGCAGCAGTACTTCCTCTGCTCCGCTTCTTTGCAGGATATCATCAAGCGCTTCAAGAAGCTCCACAACAACGACTGGAAGCTTTTCCCGGAAAAGGTCGCTATCCAGCTGAACGACACGCACCCGGCTATTTCCATCGCCGAAATGATGCGCATCCTCCTCGACATCGAAAATCTCGAATGGGACGAAGCTTGGGACATCGTGACGCACACATTCGCCTACACGAACCACACGCTCATGCCGGAAGCTCTTGAAAAGTGGCCGGTCAGCTTGTTCGAAAAGCTTTTGCCGCGTCACCTCCAGATTATTTACGAAATCAACGCTCGTTTCCTCCGCATGGTCTCCATGAAGTGGCCTGGCGACAACGACCGTCTCGCCCGCATGAGCCTTATCGAAGAAGGCGGCTGCAAGATGGTCCGCATGGCTTACCTCTCCATCGTGGGTTCGTTCGCCGTGAACGGTGTGGCAGCACTCCACTCCGACCTCCTGAAGACCACGCTCTTCAAGGACTTCTACGAACTGTGGCCTGAAAAGTTCAACAACAAGACGAACGGCGTGACGCCGCGTCGCTGGGTCCGCAAGGCTAACCCGGCTATGTCCGAACTCATCACCTCCAAGATCGGCGAAGGCTGGGTCAAGGACCTCGACGAACTCAAGAAGCTCGAAAAGTTTGCGAAGGACGCCAAGTTCCAGAAGGAATTCATGGCCGTCAAGAAGCAGAACAAGGAACGCCTCGCCAAGTACCTCAAGGCAACGCAGGGCGTGGATGTCGACGTGAACACGTTCTTCGACGTGCAGGTCAAGCGTATCCACGAATACAAGCGCCAGCTCCTGAACATTCTGCATGCCATTCACCTGTACATCCAGCTGAAGGACGGCAAGGAAATCATGCCGCGTACCATCATGATCGGTGGTAAGTCCGCACCGGGTTACTGGATGGCCAAGCAGATTATCCGCCTGGCCAACGCCGTGGCCTCTATCATCGATGCCGACCCGGTTTGCAAGGGCAAGCTCAAGATGGTGTTCCTGGAGAACTACCGCGTGTCCTTCGCCGAGAAGATCATCCCGGCTGCCGACTTGTCCGAACAGATTTCTACCGCAGGCACCGAAGCCTCGGGTACCGGCAACATGAAGTTCGCCCTGAACGGTGCGCTCACCATCGGTACGCTTGACGGCGCCAACGTAGAAATGAAGGAAGAAGTGGGCGACGAGAACATCTTCATCTTCGGCCTTACCGTTGAAGAAGTCACTGACCTGTTGGCCAAGGGCTACCGCCCCCGCGACTTCTACGAGAAGGACGACGACCTGCGTCGCGTTATCGACCTCATCGGTTCTGGCTTCTTCAGCCCCGATCGTCCGGAACTGTTCAAGCACATTGCCGACAAGTTGCTCTCCCACGACCCGTACATGCTCTGCGCCGACTTCCGCAGTTACGTGGACATGCAGGCGAAGGTGGCCAAGGAATACCAGAACAAGAAGGCCTGGGCCGAGAAGGCGATCCTCAACGTGGCTCGCATGGGCAAGTTCAGTTCCGACCGTACCATCAAGCAGTACGCCGAAGAAATCTGGCACGCCAAGGCCTGCAGCATCAAGCTGTAATCAGCCCGTTTGTCAAGTATCAAAAATCCCGCGAGCAATCGCGGGATTTTTTCGTTTTTACGTTTTTTAAGACCAACCACTTTTCATTTTCTTTGTATATATTTTTAGCGATACGATGAATTAAATCTCTCGACAAGGAGAAAAGAAATGAAAACATCCTTTGCTGCTAAGTCCGCATTACTAGCCACCGCATTGGCTATTGTCGGATGCGGAGATGACTCCAACAACAATAACAATCCCCAAAGCGTTCAGAGCGTAAAAAGCATCTACAACTTGGGAGACTGCACATCCAGTAATGAAAAGCAACTGATGTATGTCGAATCCGAAAATTCGGGATATGTCTGCACTAACGGTGATTGGGTTAAAGCCGATGAACTACCGCCAGATTCTTCAGATGAATCCGAAACTATCTCCATTGACGGCCAGACAGTAAAAACAGCGAAACTTTCAAACGGATTAACCTATACGATTGAAAGTGTAGGCCATTGTCCCGATGGTTGGCACGAAATGACCCTTGACGATTGCAAAGCGCTACACGAACAGAAAACAGATTCAAAATCTCCTATTTTTGAAGACCCTTTTGAAATTGTCGGCAAAAAACATACAAGAGACTGCAGCGCTGGATTAAGCAAGGAATGTCTCATGGGCACATGGAGATTGAAGTCCATTAGCCGTATCGACACAAAGGAAGTCATCACTGATTTTTCTAGTGCACAGGGCGGAACCTTGGAGTTCACTGATGATGGAATATATCGCTACATAAGATCAACAGCGGGAAATTGCTCAGGATCTCTCGGTGGCGGGATTGATGACAAGGGGACTTGGATAATCGAAGAAAAGACACTGACCTTCCACGAAAATAAGATGGGCGACTGTATTGAATTCATGATGAGATACTCCACAACACCATCTATCAATGTTGCTGGCGAGACAGCCACTATGTCTCTCGGAAGAGTCGTGTTCCAACAAGATGAAAGCGATGCTAACTATGCCGGCAATGACACTGAAGTATTCTCTTCCGACATTTCACTTGTTGAAATTTGCAATGAAAAAAAGTATACCGCTTCTGGTGACAAGAGTTCAATAAGAGACATTCAAAAAGTCAGATGCGTTAAATAAGGCGCTTTAGACCCCACCGCACATTCGAACGCAATCGGCGGCGTTCTGGGCGGCACGCCTGCCCCACTCCCCGCAGGCACCAGCCAGCAATTTCAAGAAGAATCGGTGTTCGTTGTCCAGGGAATCGGGCACGTGTTCCACTTCGCCCTCGGAATTGTAATGGGCAAGGCTCACCGTATACCTTGACTTGGGGAACTCCACGGCGATTTCCCGCATGTCGCAATTGCTCTTGCGGTTCACGTAAAAGTCGGCGATTACGCCCCGGTATTCTCCAGAGGCTACCCGGAGCCGCATCATGGCGGAATCGAATTCGGCCTCGTCATTGGAAGCCTTCTTGCCCGTCTTGAGCCATTCCATTTTCACATCTTCGGCACGGAACATGGCAAGGAACATGCTCAGGTCGTGAACCAGCAAATCCAGCATCACGTTCACATCGCGGCAGCGGCTAGAATACCGGTGTTCGCGCCTAAAATCCAGTCGCACCCCTGCCCCACCCTCGTTACTTGCAATCCGGGCGTTCAGTTCGGCAACAAAGTGCTTGCGGAAGTTGAGGAAGATGGGGTTGAAACATTCCGACTGGGCCACAAACAGGGTAGTTCCCGATGCAGCGGCCATATCCACCAGTTCTTGGGCCTGTTCGGCCGTGATGGCCAGGGGCTTTTCTACAAAGATGGGGATACGGCTTTCCAAGAAGAATTTCGCGTAATCGTAGTGGGTCGTTGCCGGGGACGCCACGACAGCGAAATCCACACCCGCCTCGCTCGCATCCCCAAGGTTTAATTTATCTACAATCCCATCAAATTCGGCTTGAGTATCAGCCGCAGCCACAAAATTGACACCGCACAGTTCAAAACGGCGGCGATGGCGCTCGCCCATTGTTCCGTTGCCTACAAGAATTGCCTTCATGGTTTCACTCACTCTTCTTGTTTGCACGCTTAGGGTCGTAGGGGTCCACATGCACCAGGGCGTCCACCACGTTCTCGTCGGCCTGTATCAGCAACTGTTCCACCTCTTCGGCCACATCGTGGGCCTCCAGCAGGCTCATCTGGGCGTCCACCACAATATGCAGGTCCACATGCAGGTCGCTGCCTACATAGCGGGTGCGGAACCCGTGGACGCTCATCACCTTCGAATGCCCGAGGGCGATTTCCAGAAGTTTCTTGGCCACCTGTTCGCTTGCCCCCTGGTCCACCAGCTGCTTTGCCCCCGGAGAAGCAATCTCGTAGGCCGAGCGCAACACGAAGAAGGCCACAATCAGGGCGCCCACCGCATCGGCAAACCAGAGCTGCGGAAACACCAGCGAGATGACCACCGCAATAAGCACCGGGATAGAACTGAAGGCGTCGCTCCGATGGTGCCAGGCGTTGGCCTCCAGAGCCTGGCTCCGGATCTTGCGCCCTTCGGCGCGGGTATAGTGGAAAAGTATCTCCTTCACCACGATAGAGGCCAGAGCCATGATGGCCGCCAGAAGTTCGGGATGCTTGCCCTCTCCAGACAAAAGCGACATGATGGCCCCGTAGCCAAGGCCCACGCCTACCGCCGCCACCGAAATCCCGATGCCCATGGTCACCAGGGTCTCGAAACGCCTGTGTCCGTAGGGGTGTTCCGCGTCAGGCGGCATATTCCAGAAATGGCTGCCCACAATGACTGCAATGTCAGTCACAAAGTCCGATGCGCTGTGGACAGCGTCTGCCACCAGGGCCTGGGAGCCCCCGAGCACGCCGCCCGCGAACTTCCCAAGAGTCAGGGCAACATTCCAGGCGAGCCCCACCCAGGTTACGCGGCGGACTTCGCCGCCATCATCTTTCTTTACGACACGGGTCATGGTTAGTGGCTAGCAATATAACAAATAGAAAAGGCAACCGAAAGCGGTTCTCGCGCATCCAAGTTTCTGTAAGACTCAGTAATACTTTTTATTTTTGTCCTGAACCAATGAAGAAACTGCTGAAAATACTCATCGTACTCCTTGTGCTTGCGGCTATCGCCGTAGGCGTGAAGTTCTTTTTCTTCAAGAACGCCGGAGCCGCCGAGGTAGGCGTTCCCGTCAGCGCACCGGTTACCAAACTTACCCTTTCTACCGTCATTTCAGCTACCGGCACCCTGGAGCCCGTGGACCAGGTGGAAGTGGGCACCCAGGTTTCTGGCGATATCGCCGAAATTTTCGTGGACTTCAATTCCAAAGTCAAAAAGGGCCAAGTCATCGCGGAACTGGACAAGTCCAAATTGCAGTCCACCTTGGATCAAGTGGAAATAGCCCTCCACTCTGCCGAAATCGACTACCAGTACAAAGCCAACACCTACCAGCGGATTTTGGCACTGGCACAGGCAAATAGTGCCAGCGCCGTTGACCTGGAGCAGGCCGAATACAACATGAACGCCGCCAAGTACGCCCTGGAACGCAGCCAGAACGACGTGGCCCAGGCCAAGCTGAACCTGAGCTACGCCACCATCAAGAGCCCCATCGACGGCGTGGTGCTGAAGCGGGCCGTAGATGTAGGCCAGACCGTGGCCGCCTCCATGAGCACGCCCACCCTGTTCGTCATCGCCAAGGACCTGAAGCAGATGAAGGTCATGGCCGATGTCGATGAAGCGGACATCGGCTCGGTGAAAAAAGGCCAGAAGGTCACCTTCACGGTGGACGCCTTCCAGAACGAGACCTTTACGGGCAAGGTGCAAGAAGTCCGCCTGAGCCCCACCACCACAAGCAACGTGGTCACCTACACAGTGGTCATCAACGCCAAAAACCCAAAACTCAAGCTCTTGCCCGGCATGACAGCCACCTGCACCATCGTCACCAAAGAAGTGAAAGACGCCCTCACCATTCCGGTGAAGGCCCTGAAGTTCAACCCTGCCACAGGCACCGCCTTTGCCAAGCCAGAGAACCTGCCACCCCCTCCGGACATGGGCGCGCGCCGCAAGAAGTCCAAGCAGGCTTCAGCGGGCGCCGCACAGTCCGAAGCAGAAGTCTGGATCAACGTAAATGGAAACCTTGCGCCGCACCCCGTCACCACCGGCCTTAACGACGGCGTGAACGTCCAGGTTCTGAAGGGCCTTGACCTCGGGGATTCCGTAGTCGTGAGTCAAGAAGCCCGAGCCGCCGGCCCATCCGAAAGAAGCGGGGGCAGCCCCTTCATGCCAGGGCCGCCGGGTAAGAAGAAAAAGTAATCCTTAGTTCTTAGCCTTGAAGTCAGCCACGTTCTGGGCGAACTCAGCCAAGTATTCCTTGGCGGCCTTCACCACGGCTTCGGGCACGTAACCGAATTCCTTCTCCAGCACACCAGCCGGGGCCGAAGCGCCGAAGCGTTCCAGACCACAAGCCTTGCCGAAGCCGCCCACCACACGGTCGAACAGCACCGGAAGACCACTAGAAAGAGCAAACACCGGAGTCCAGGGCACCAGAATCTTGTCGCGGAATTCCTTGGGCTGGGAAAGGAACAGGGCCGGGCTGATCATGGAGACCACGCGGACCTTCTTGCCTTCGGCACGGAGGATCTCGGCAGCTTCATGTTCCAGCAGAACATCGGAGCCGTTGGCCACCAGCGTCAGGTCCGGATTAGCAGAACCGCAGTTGTCGCTTACCACATAGGCGCCCTGACGGCAGGCCTTGGCGGCTTCGTAGCGGTTCTCGCCGGGGAGGCTCTTCACCACCTGACGGGTCAAAATGAGAGCCGTGGGGCTGTCGTTATTTTCAAAAGCCATCTCCCAAGCAGCCAGAGTCTCGAAGGCATCCGCCGGACGGAGCACCAGCATTTCGGACTTGCCGTTTTTCTTCTTGAGGTCTTCAAGCAGGCGGATCTGGGTTTCGTGTTCGATGGGCTGGTGTGTGGGACCGTCTTCGCCAACACGGAAGCTGTCGTGGGTGAACACATACTTGACCGGAAGGCCCATCAGGGCCGCCATACGGATGGCGGGCTTCATGAAGTCGCTAAACACGAAGAAGGTGGCACAAATCGGATACAGACCGCCATGGAGAGCGATACCGTTGCAGATGGCGCCCATAGTCAGTTCGGCCACGCCCACCTGCACGAAGGCTCCCTTGAAGTCGTTCGGGCGGAAGATGCCCGTCTTGTTGAGGAAGGCCTGGGTGTTGTCGGAGTTAGAAAGGTCGGCAGAACTGCAGATAATGTTGTGATAGTTCTCAGCCAGGTAACCCAGCACCGTACCGCTGGTAACGCGGGTAGCCACGCCTTCCTTGATGGGGAGCTTGGAAAGGTCCAGCTTGGGAGCCTTGCCCGAGAGCCATTCGTTCAAAGTGGCGGACTTTTCGGCGTTAGCCTTGTCCCATTCGGCCTTCTGCTTTTTCCATTCGGCGGCGATGCCGCGGAGTTCCTGCTTGCGAGCCTCGAAACCGGCCTTCACGTCATCGAAAATCTGGAACGGGTCTTCGGGATTGCCACCCAAGTTCTTGACGGTGGCTTCGGTAGAAGCACCGGCAGCATTCAGGGGCTGGCCGTGAGTGCTGACCTCGCCCTCGTAGCTACGGCCATCTTCGGCGACGGCACCCTTGGCCATAGTGGTGTGACCGTAAACGAGCACCGGGCGTTCTTTCTCAGCCCAGGCTGCCGTAAAGGCCTTGCGGAGTTCGGCAATGTTGCTGCCGTCGCATTCGATAACGCGGAATCCCCAGGATTCATACTGGGCCACAAAGTCATGGCTCATGACCTCTTCGGTCTTGCAGCTCAGCTGCACCTGGTTGGCGTCGTAGAAGAAAATCAAGTTGGAAAGTTTCAGGTGACCGGCAATGCGGCCCACGCCGTAGGCGATTTCTTCTTCAAGACCGCCGTCGGAAACCAGGCACACCGTCTTGTGTTCCAAAATGGAACCGAAGCGTTCCACCATGAACCGTTCAGCGATGGCTGCGCCCAGGGCGATGCCGTGACCGATGCCGAGAGGGCCCGAAGAATTCTCGATACCGAGAGCCACATCCACTTCGGGGTGGCCCGGCGTGCGGGATCCCAGCTGACGGAAATTCTTGATGTCGTCCATAGTGAGCCGACCCACCAGGGCCAGTTCGGAATAGAGCAGCGGACTCATGTGGCCAGGATCCATAAAGAAGCGGTCGCGGGCCATCCAGTTCGGGTCATCGGGATCGAAGCGCAAGAACTCGGAATAGAGCAGCGTTATAGCATCAGCAGCTCCCATCGCGCCACCCGGATGACCGGACTTGGCCTTTTGGACCATGGCGGCGGAAAGGATACGGACATTGTCTGCGGCTTTGGTAACTAATGAGTCTTGCACGACCAACCTCTTGGGTGTTGAAATTCGCGACCAAATCTAGCTTTTATTAGACATTCTCTCAAGGTAATTTGGCCAACTATCACGCCATAACACAAAAAAATTATATTTGAAAACGATGAAAAACTTTATCTTGTTGCTGCTCAAAAACTTAGCTCACCCCGCAGGAATTATCGGGCTTGTCATCGCCCTAGCCATCCCCTTTCTCATCTACCTTGGTCCCAATGTAGGACACAAGGACACCATCCGCATCCTGGACCTGAACCTGCCCCTGCCCCTGTTCCTAGTGCAACTCGCGGTAGGAATCTTACTGTGCATATCCCTAAACAAGGATTTCAGGGAATGGTTCAAGGGCATTCTCCCCGAACGGCCCATCGTCTTTGCCGCCCTAATCTCGGCAATTGCGCTTGCCGTCTTTGCGGGAACCCAGATAGAGGCCCGTCACAGGGTCCAAAGCGACGAAAGCGTGTTCATGGCCGTGGCACAGAACATGTACCACAACCATATATCGGCCACCTGCAACCAGGGGGAATTCGAAAAAGGCCAACTGGATTGCACCAACAAGAGCAACAGCTTTAAGTCCAAGGGGCTAGCCTTCCTCTACACCCTGGGAATGCCGCTGTTCGGCACCGATCTCCATTGGATTTTCAAGGGTGAGCTCCTGCTGCTCCCTCTCTCGTTCCTGATGATGTTCCTGGCCATCGTGGCCTGGACAAGGCAGCCCCTGCTGGCGTTCTTCGCCGCACTTCTCATGGCACTACAGCCCACCGTACTCTTCCAGTTCCGTTCCATGTCAGTGGAGCCCCTGTACATATTCCTTTCGGCACTTTCCCTACTGGTGTTCAAGTGGGCTTTCGACCGCAACACCATCCAGCATTGGGCCCTCCTGGCATTGACCCTTGCCTTCTTTGCCCAGACCAGACAAGAAACCGTTTTCTGTCTTTTGCCCTTTATCCTGTTCTCCCTGCCCAAACTGCTTGACAAAAAAGATTTCAAGGCTCCCGTATTCTTCGTGCTCCTGTCGCTGTTCTCCGCCCCCGTATTGCTCACCATCAGCTACTTCCAGGGGTTCGGATTCCAGGGTGGCGAATTTTCTGCCCATGGGCACTTTATCGAGGACCTGGTGAACAACTGGAAGGTCATGACCAAGCCCCTGAACGACAAGGGCGAACTGGTGAACCCCTTCCTTACCTACTTCAACTGGCTGTTCCTGGCCGGGCTTTTGTACCTGATTTATCGGGCCGCCATGGACTTCCGCAAGGGCAACAAGTTCTATCTGGGAGTTCTCGCGTTCCTTGCCCTGTACCACATCCAGACTTACATGATCCTGGAAAACGTCTCCGGCGACTTCGGCATCGAAATCAACCAGCGCTACAGCCTGGTGATGATTCCCAGCATGGCTTTCCTGGCAGCACTCCCCATCGCCCACCTGATCGAATATTTCAGCTATGATTCCAGGGCCAAGAAACAGACATCCGCCGCCCTGGTGCTAGGACTCCTCTTTACATTGCTGTTTGCCGGTTGGACCTTCCACTACAAGGAAGATTTCAACAAGAACATCATGTACAACAGGAACCACCTGACCACCGAAGAGCAAGAAATCTGGAAATGGCTCTACGAACAAGAGCCTGGCGACAAATTGTTCGTCTACGGCAGGCCCTGGCACTTTGTCGCCTACGGGGTGTCCGCCTACCACTACGACAAGGTCCGCCAAATGAACAACAGCCAGATTAAGCGGCTCCTGGAAAAATACAACGGCCAAGTATACTACATCCGTGGGCTTGATTGCTGGGACAGCCAGACCTACCACAAGAAGGCCGTGGAGCACCGCATTCCCACCACCTGCGATGTGTTCGAACGGGAAATGGACCTGGAAGGGGTCAAGAACATCTTGATTACCAACAACTATTGGGTTCAAATTGCAAAATTCAACGGACGCAAAAACTACAACCCCACGAACATCATCCAGGTTTCCGACCCCACAAGGGGCACGCTGGAAGACAGTTCCGCCATCGCAGGCCCCCTACTCCTGAACTACAGGCTCATGGAGCAGACGGGCACCCCAAAAGAATGGAATGTCCGAATCATCCACGACAGGGTCATGGTAAAGGACACCGCCTATGTCCCAGGAGATTACAAAATCCTGATAGCAGAGGACAAGCTACAACCGGGTTATAACACCTTCCGGTACCTAGTCATGGAAAAAAACAAGGTACTAGCCCAGGTCAGCAAGTCATTCTTTTACGACGCAACCGGCGCAAAGAAGCTGACAGACCTGCAATACGAATCGCACAAACAGGAATGGGGAAATCTGGGCATAGACAAGAGCATCGAAGGAAACGCTCTCACCGTCAATGGGCAGATTTTTGAAAACGGTATCGCGACCCATGCGGCTTCCGAAACCGTGTATAACATAGGGAACCAGTTCAAGACATTCCGTACATCCGTCGGCTTGGACGACGAATCCCTCTGTAGCGAGGGTGTCTCCGTGCAGATTATCGGCGACGGCAATGTACTTGCAGAAACCCCCGTGTTCAAGGTAGGATCGCTCCACATTCTTACCGCCAATACCGAAGGCGTCCAAAAGCTCACGCTCAAGACTACCGCCAAGGGCAGCATTGACTGCAGCCATGTGGACTTCGTGAATCCGGCGCTGATACCGTAAGCGGCTTCGCCGCAATGTGACAAATGCGTAAGGCGAGAGTCAGGACAAGACTTGTTTTGGCATGACCGAGCCTAGCATTTGGTACTTGAGCGTAGCGAAAGTACAAATGTGTGATTAATCATCTCACAATTGTCACTTCACATTTGTCATTTACTATATTGATTGTATGTTGCTGTCCGTCATTATACCGGTCTATAACGAAGAAGAAATTGTCGCGGAAACCTACCGCGTCCTGGAAGAGGAACTCAAGGAAATCGAGCACGAGCTCATTTTCGTGAACGATGGATCCAAGGACCGGACCCGGGAAATCCTAGAAGGACTCCTGCCCGGGAATCCGAACAACAAGGTTGTCAACTTCAGCCGGAATTTCGGGCACCAGGCCGCCTTCAGCGCAGGCCTGGACCATGCCCAGGGCGACGCCGTGGTCATCATCGACGGCGACCTGCAGGATCCGCCCAGCCTAATCCACGAGATGCTCGCAAAATGGCGGGAAGGTTACCAGGTGGTTTACGCACAGCGCAACAAGCGCAAGGGCGAGACCATCTTCAAGCGCTTTACCGCCTACTGTTTCTACAGGCTTATCGGCAAGCTTACCAACATCGAGATTCCGCCCGACACCGGCGACTTTAGGCTTATGGACCGCTGCGTGGTGGACCAGCTGAAGAACCTGCCCGAACGGAGCCGCTTTTTGCGGGGGCTGGTGTGCTGGGTAGGCTTCAAGAAGATTGGCGTCAAGTACGACCGTGCCGAACGCACCGCGGGCTCGTCCAAATATCCCCTGAAGAAGATGCTCCACCTGGCCGGCGACGGCATCACCGGATTCAGTTCCGCCCCGCTGAAAATCAGCTTCTACATCGGGATGATCGCCGCCATCATCAGCTTCGGAGTATTCGTCTGGTCCATTCTAGAAAAGATCCTCTCCCCCGCCACCACGGTGCCGGGCTGGGCATCCCTCATGACGGCCATCGTGTTCTTTGCCGGAGTGCAGCTCATTTCCATCGGCATTCTGGGCGAATACATCGGCCGCATCTACGACGAAGTCAAGCAAAGGCCGTTGTACATCGAGGATAAGAAATGAAATCCAAGCTTTTTGTGATGAGCGCCGCCAGTGGCGCAGGCAAGACCACCCTGAAGGACAAGGTCATCGGGGAGTTCCCCGACATCGTGTATTCTATTTCCGCCACCACACGCCCACCCCGGGAAGGCGAGGTGAACGGCGTCCACTACTTCTTCAAGACCAAGGAAGAGTTCGAGCAGATGATCAAGGACGACGCCCTGGTGGAATACAACCTGGTCCACGGGAACTACTACGGCACCCCCAAGAGTTTCGTAGAGGACATGCTCAAGCAGGGCAAGCGGGTTCTCTTTGACATAGATGTGTTCGGCAAGGTGAATTTCGACAAGGTCTACCCCGACGCCACGGGCATCCTGATTCTGCCGCCCAGCGAAGAAGAGCTGGAACGCAGGCTCCGCGGCCGCGGCACCGATTCCGAAGAGGTAATCCAGACACGGCTGCACAACGCCAAGAAAGAGATGGAATTCGCCAAGACCAAGGGCAAGTACGAATACACCATCATAAACGACGACCTGGAACGAGCAGCCGACGAACTCCGCGCCATTTTGAAGGAATAGATTCTTCGGGCCTGGATCCTATCGCTACGCTCCAGGATGACGCAGCAACCAAAACAGCAAAGCCTCGGGACAAACCCGAGGCCTTTTTAAACCTATCGTAAAAGGACTACAGAGAAGCCAGGAACTTCTGGGCCTTGTCGGCGTAGTTCTGGTTGTCGCCGTAGACTTCCAGCAGGCGTTCAGCCGTGTTCTTGGCCTTGGCATCAAGACCCTGCTGCTGGTAGACCAGCGTGAGCTTCCACATGGCGTCGGCCACCATGGGGGCTTCGTCCACAGGTTCTTCTTTCTGGAAGCGGTCTTCCTTGTCGCCGGTACGCTTGCCGAACTCGCTCACATACTTTTCAAGCAAGTTCGCTGCAGCGGCGTAGTCTTCCTTTTCCATCTTCACAGAAGCAAGGCCGTGCATGGCAGCGGAACGGACCAGCACTACGGAACCAGCATTGTCCAGAGACTTCTGGAACAGGGCGGCAGCACCGTCCAGGTCACCCTTCTCGTACTTGATATTGCCTGCATAGAGGCAAGCCTTGGCAAGAGCCAGGCCTTCCAAGGTACGACTGTTAATCTTGGACTCGAATTCCGTGAGGGCATTGTCATTTTCGCCAGCATAGAGGAATGTCATGCCAGTACCCAGGAGTTCGGCCTGTTCGGCAGCGGCAGCCTTGCGGGAATCCCTCAGCTGGACCACGCCTGCAACCACGGCGAGAATCACCACGAGAGCGACAACAACCTTGGTTCCGTGATGGACAAAAAATTCCTTAATTTCAGAATTATTCGCATTTGCTTCGTTAGCCATAATATGCATCCATTTTGAAAATTTGTGAGCAATCATAGAAAATTTCAGGATTCTTGCCAACCGAAACAGCGCCGATATTGACAAAAAAGGGCCCTATTGCTATTTTTGAGCCCGCTATGCCACTCTAGCTCAGCTGGTAGAGCAGCTGATTCGTAATCAGCAGGTCGGCAGTTCAAATCTGCTGGGTGGCTCTAAAATCTCGCATTCCAAACGGTTTGCGGGATTTTTTCTATATTTGGCGCCCTATGAATCCGAATGGCGCCATTATTGTACAGAGCAACCTCGAAATCATGGTCGAGGTGGACAATCCCAACTACGAATCCGCACGGGACGCTATCGCCCCCTTCACCGAACTGGTCAAGAGCCCCGAGCACCTGCATACCTACAAGATTTCACACCTGAGCCTATGGAACGCAGCCTCCACGGGGCTCCGCGCTCCCGATGTGCTGGAACGGCTAGAAGGCCAGAGCCGCTACCCCATCCCCCAGACGGTCATCACCGAAGTGGAAGACTACATGGCGAGGTACGGGCTGCTCCGCCTGCGCAAAGATGGCGACCGCCTGCTTCTGGAATCCGACGACACCTACATGTTCACCGAGATTTGCCACTTGAAAGAAGTGGAGCCCTTTGTGGTGAAGTTTCTGGACGACAAGCACGCCGAAGTGGACCCCGAACGCCGTGGCCACCTGAAAATGGCCCTCACCAACGCCGGGTTCCCCGTCGAAGACCTGGCAGGCTACATCCAAGGCGACCCGCTGCCCATCAAACTCCGCGCAACAACACTAGAAGGCAAGGAGTTCAAGCTCCGCGACTACCAGAAAGAGGCGGCCCAGGTCTTTTACGCCAGCGGCTCGGAAAAGGGCGGCTCCGGCGTCATCGTTCTGCCCTGCGGTTCCGGCAAGACCGTTATCGGCCTTGCCACCATGGCCCTGGTCCAGACCAAGACCCTTATCCTTACCCCAAACATTTCCGCTTCCCGCCAGTGGATCCGCGAAATCTGCGACAAGACGGACCTGACCGAAGATATGGTGAAGGAATACTCCGGCGAAGTGAAGGAGATTGGCCCCGTGACCGTGGCCACCTACCAGATCCTTACCCAGCGCAAAAAGGTGAAGGACCCAAACAAGCAGGGCGAGCCCGAACCAGATGACCTGACCGACGAAGAAGTCAAGAAGGAACTCTCGAACTTCCCGCTGTTCAGCCAGCAGAAATGGGGCCTTATGATTTACGACGAGGTGCACCTGTTGCCGGCCCCGGTGTTCCGCCTGAGCACCGAAATGCAGGCCACCCGCCGCCTGGGGCTTACCGCCACGCTGGTCCGTGAAGACCATAAGGAGACGGAAGTGTTCAGCCTTATCGGCCCCAAAAAGTACGACATCCCCTGGCGCGTGCTGGAAGCCCAGGGCTGGATCGCCACCGCCGACTGTAACGAAATCCGCATTCCCATGGAAGCGGAACTGAAGATGAAATACGCCCTGGCGCCGGTTCGCGAAAAGATTACGCTGGCCAGCACCAACCCCGAAAAAACGGACATCGTGAAACGCCTTCTCGCCCACTTTGACAAGGACGAGGACCGTGTGCTCATCATCGGACAGTACATCGACCAGCTGGAAAAGCTGGCCCAGGAACTGAACATTCCACTGATTACGGGAAAGACCCCCAACAAGGAACGGGAACGCCTTTACGCCGCCTTCCGTCACGGGGAACAGAAGAACCTGATGGTCTCCAAGGTCGGTAACTTCGCCATCGACCTTCCCGACGCCAACATCCTCATCCAGATTTCGGGAACCTTCGGAAGCCGCCAAGAAGAAGCCCAGCGTCTGGGCCGCATTTTACGCCCCAAGAGCGATGGGGGCATGGCCCACTTCTACAGCATCGTAACCCAAGATTCCAAGGAACAGGAGTTCTCCATGAACCGCCAGCTGTTCCTCACCGAACAGGGATACGCCTACAAGATTATCAAGCGCGGGGACTGGGATATCCTCAGCCGCACACCCGAAGAACTGGCCTCGCGGTAACCCTCTAGTTGTCGGCGAGCTGGATCTTTAGGCGGCTTCGGTACACGTCGCCATCGGCGGAAGCCGTATATTCATAACGCCCCGCATACAGAATCTCCAGGCGTTTCTGGAAAGTCGAAAGCCCGAGGCCGCTTGCCTTTTGGGGAGACTGGGACACCTTCGGGAAATTGGAATTTTCCGTTTGTAAAACCAGTTCGTCACCCTGTTGCCTGATGGTAATATGGGCGAAGCTTTTCCCCTTGGGGTTCTTGCTGTGCTTCAAGGCATTTTCCACCAGGGGCATGGCAATCAAGGGTGCCACCGGAGTTTGCGGGTCTTCCATTTCCACATCGAATCGGTAATCAAAGCTGTCGTCTAGCCGGAGTTTTTCCAAGTTCCCATACATCCGCAAAATTTCCACATCTTCTTCCAGAGGTATCGCGTCGTCAGCTGTCTGGTACAGGGTTACTCGCAAAAGTTTCGAAAGCTCCGTCATGGATTTTTCGGCCCGCTTGGAATCTATGGAAATCAGCGCTGTTATGTTGTTCAAGGTATTGAACAGAAAGTGGGGCGAAAGCTGGTTTTTCAAAAATTCCAGTTCATATTGCAAACGGCTGCGTTTCTGTTCCCTGACCACAAAACCGCGTAGGATTTGCGCCGATATAAGGCGGTAAAACACGCAGATGACACAAACTAGGCAAACCAGCACCACAAAGGAAAAGACGGTCCAATAGCTGAAATGTCCCTTTACCGAAGAGAACATGTAGGAATTGAAAAAGTAATTTACTCCCTGATCGGGAGCCCTGTCTATCAAAAAAAACACCACTTCTCGCAAGAAGCAGGTTACCAGGATAAGAACAGCATTGTATATAAAGTAAATTCCATAATGTTTGTTAATGATATAGTTGGGAACGAGGAAATTGAGATTCAGACTAAACACCCCGATGCACATCAATACTGGGAAATAAAAATTCATGAGTTCTCGCCAGTCCAAATTGGTCACTGAGCGAGTTACCGGATCCCCGATATAGAGCATGGGGAAAATGAGGATAAAGAGAAATATGAGAACCTGGGGCACGTAAGCGGGCACCGGGAAAGAAATTTTTTCCTCTTGTTCCAGGATTTCACGGATTTTTTTCTCGTACCGGTCAAAATCCCTCTCCTGGGCTCCTTGCCACCTTTGTCGTAGCGTATGGATGGACATTTTGCCTTTTTCTTGTTCCATAATGACAAAAATAGGTCCAAAAAGGCCCCTGTTAAAGGCCAGAATGACAAATTTATGACAAAAAAGCGAATTTTCCCGACAAAAACCAAATTAAACTTTTGCAAGGACTAGGGTACTCCCTGACACTCGAAAGAGCATTCGGAGGTAGATTTATAGGCGTAAAGAAAGGATCTATCATGAACGCTGCTACCTACACCCGCGATGAAAGAAGTACCTATTTTCAGTATCTGGAAGACATTTCCGCCATTCCCCTGCTGACTCCGATGCAGGAAAAGGTACTGATTAAGAAGGTCAAGGAAGGTAGCCGTGAGGCCCTGGATCTGCTAGTCAAATCCAACCTGCGTTTCGTGGTGAACATCGCAAACCTTTATAAGGGTCAAGGGTTGGAAGTGGGTGAACTTATCAGCGAAGGCAACATGGGCCTTATCGAGGCCGCCCGCCGTTTCGACCCCGATCAGAAAATCAAGTTTATCAGCTATGCCGTGTGGTGGGTCCGTCAGAACATCACCCGCGCCATCGCCGAAAAGGGCCGCATGGTCCGCATCAGCGCCGAAAAGGAACTAATTCTCCGCCGTTTCAACAAGAAGGGCGGCAAGCTCAAGCAGGTCGTAGGCGGAAGCTACATTTTGGACAGCGAAAGCCTGGAAGGTGTTTCCAAGTACAAGGGCGACGCCATCGACAAAGTTCTGATGATGGGCAACCGCACTTCTTCCCTGGAAGCCCCCGTGGGCGAAGACGGTGACTCCACCCTGGGCGACTGCATCGCCTCCAACGACTTCCGCACCGAAGACCTGGCCGAAAAGAACAACCGCCGGGAAGTTTTCGAAAAAGTTTTGAACAAGAACCTGGACAAGCAGGAACGAGATATCCTCAAGCTCTATTTCGGTTTCAAGATGGACTCTGACCTGAACCTGAAGGAAATTTCCCCCATGGTGAAGCTTTCCAAGGAACGGGTCCGCCAGCTCAAGGAAAGCGCCCTTGCGAAGCTCCGGAACGACCGCATCCAGAAAATCTTGGACGAAGCGGCATAAAAGTTTTTCTCCTCTCTCTTATTATCAAAAACCGGCCTTTAGGGCCGGTTTTTTCCGTTTTAAAGGGGTTTTCGATTTGCGATAAATTGTATCTTTGTGACATGACTATTAACAGCTCGATTTTGCGCAAAGCATTTGTCCTTACCTTAACCGCCCTGGGACTTGTCTCGGCTGCCGAGAAGTCCACCCCGCCGGGAGACTTTTACGACGAAGTTTCTAGGCTGAACAAGGTCTTTTCGGAAGTGAACCGCAAGTATGTGGAAGATGTGAACCCCACGGAACTCACCGACGCGGCCCTGAACGGCATCCGGAATATCTTGGACCCCCACACCACCGTGTTCACCCCCAAGGACTATGAAGGGCTGAAAGTTTCCATGGAAGGAAAGTTCGGCGGCGTAGGCATTACCATCAGCCTGCGCGACAATATCCTCACCGTGATTTCCCCCCTTTCCGGAACCCCGGCCTTCAGGCTTGGCATTAGGGCCGGCGACCGTATCCGTAAAATCGACGGCAAGGACACCAAGGGGCTTTCCTTGGATGATGCCGTGAGCAAGCTCCGCGGAAAGATTGGCACCGATGTGACCGTATCCATCGAGCGTGAAGGCGTACCCGAGTTGATGGACTTTACCATCACCAGGGCCGAAATTGTGGTTCACGCCGTTCCCTACTACGGCATGGTCAGCAACGACATCGGCTACATCAAGCTTGCCACCTTTAGCGACAAGACCCTAAGCGATGTGGAAAACGCCATAAAGAGCCTGCAGAAGCAGGGCATGAAAAAGCTGATTCTGGACATGCGCTACAACCCCGGTGGACTCCTGAACCAGGCTATCGAAATTAGCGAGCTGTTCCTGAAGCGCGGAAATGTGATAGTCAGCACCAAGGGCCGCACCCAGAAGACCGAGAGCCACGCCCGCAAAGACGGCATGGTGAAGCCCGACATGCCCATGGTGGTGCTGGTGAACCAGGGATCTGCCAGCGCCGCCGAAATCGTGTCGGGCGCCCTGCAGGACTGGGACCGTGCCCTGATTATCGGAAAGACTTCCTTCGGTAAGGGCTCCGTACAGACCATTTTCCCGCTGGACAACCAGGGTAACGCCCTGAAGCTTACCACCGCCTTCTACTACCTGCCCTTTGGACGCTGTATCAACAAGCCCGAGAATGGCATCAAGGGCCTGAAGATCATGGAAGACGAATACGCCGAAGGCGAAGAGGGCGAAGCCAAGGCCGACTCGACAAAGAAGGACACCGCCAAGGTGGACACCTTCTACACCAACAACGGACGCATGATGTTCGGCGGCGGCGGAATCACTCCTGATGTGGATGTGGACCTTTCCCCCATGCCCTGGGTAGTGCAGGTGCAGGAACGCATGGCCATGTACTTCAAGTTTGCAGTGAAGGTTCGCCCGGGGCTCGACAAGTCCGGCGTCAAGATGGACGCCTCCTGGGAAGTTCCCGACTCCCTGTACACCCAGTTCAAGAACTTCTGCCTCAAAGACACCAACTTCATGAAGGTGAAGAGCAATGCCCTTGTGGGTGTGGACCAACTGGAAAAGAGCATCATCCAGGAACAGAACTACATGGGCGACAGCTCCAAGACCATTACGGACTCCACCCTGGCCGCACGCCTCGCCGACATGAAGAGCGCCCTGGAAGTAAGGCGCGAAGCCCAGTTCGACGAAAACAAGGACTACATCAAGGACGGCATCAAGCGCGAGCTCCTGACCGCCATGGTGAACGACTCCGTAAGTACAGCGTTCTCCCTGAAGCGGGATGAGCAGCTGAAGGAAGCCATCAAGTACTTAAGCGACATGAGCCTCTTCAAGAAGGCCATGGCCGCCCCCACCAAGAAACAACCCGATGCCAAGGCGAACGCCGCAAAGAGCGACAAGCCTGCCGCCAAGGACAACAAGAAAAAGAAGTAGGGACTAATTGATCGCCGTGATGAACAACGCCGCAGAATCCTTGGGACATTTTGTCCGAAGGTTTTTCCGCACGGTCATCAACTACATCAAGTTCGTGTGGGAACTGTTCAAGAACATTCCCGGGGCCTTCTCCAATTTCCACACCACCGTGGAACAGATGCAGGTGGTAGGCATTACCAGTATCCCCGTGGTGTTTGCGGCGTCCATGGCCACTGGCGCAATCATGTCGTGGCAGCTGGCCTACCAGTTTGGCGACATGATCCCCATGATGTTCGTGGGCATGGCTGTGGGAAAGTCCGTGATGGTGGAACTTTGCCCCATCCTCACCGCGATGGTGCTGGCAGGCCGTATTGGAGCTTCCATGTGTTCGGAGCTTGGGACCATGGCGGTGACCGAGCAGCTGGACGCCTACAAGGTACTGGGACTTAGTCCCTTCAAGTTCCTGCTGGCACCCAGACTTATCGCTACCGTTATTATGCTGCCGGTGCTGACCGTCATCAGTATCTTCATCGGTATCGTGGGCGGCTACGAAGTGGCCCACCTGTACAAGGAAGTTTCCTGGTCTGTGTTCTTCTACGGTGTGCGCATGTTCTACCACAACTGGGACTTGGTAGTAGGCCTTATCAAGGCAACCCTTTACGGGTTCTTTATTTCGAGCTACGCCTGCTTCTTTGGCTACTACACCCACAGCGGTGCCGAAGGCGTGGGCAAGAGCACCAAGGCCACCGTGGTGGCCGGCATGACCAGCATTCTGATTGGCGGATTCACCCTGTCCAAGTTGTTGCTGGTATAGTTCCATGGCCTTTACAAGACGCAAGAGAAAAGAATTTACAGGCCACAAGGTCGTAGATGTGGAACTGCTTGTAGGCCGCGTGCTGGAGAAGTACAAGCTGGCCGACGAGATGCAATTCCAGAGCCTTTCGGAACGGTTCAAGGAAGTGGTGGGAGACCTGATTTTTCCCCATGTGAAACCGGTCGAAATCAAGAAGGGAATTCTCTCCCTGAAGGTGGACAATTCCACCTGGAAAAGCGAGCTGTTCCTGCAAAAAAAAGCTATAATTGACAAGTGTAATTTGATGCTCGGAAGCCCCGTAATTCAAGGCATCCGCTTTATCTAGTTTAGTACAGTAGAGGCGTAAGCCTCAGAGGAAATATGGCAGAAGAATCTGAAGAAATGAAGAAGGCCGAAGAAGCCTACAGCGGTTCAAGCATTACCGTTCTGGAAGGCCTTGAAGCCGTTCGCGTACGCCCCGCCATGTACATCGGCTCCACCGACATCCGCGGTCTGCACCACCTGGTGTGGGAAGTGGTGGACAACTCCGTGGACGAAGCCCTGGCTGGATTCTGCAGCCATATCGAGATTTCGATCCTGCCCGGGAACGGCATCCGCGTCACCGACAACGGACGCGGCATCCCCACCGACATCCACCCCAAGGAACACATCGGCACCATCGAGGTGGTAATGACCAAGCTCCACGCCGGTGGTAAGTTTGACAGCAATTCCTACAAGGTTTCCGCGGGTCTCCACGGCGTGGGCGTGAGCTGCGTGAACGCCCTTTCCAACAAGCTTATCGTTACCGTCCGTCGCGATGGCAAGGTGGTGAAGCAGGAATTCGCCAGAGGCGTTCCCTGCGGCCCCCAGGTGGAAGTGGGTCCTTCCGACGGAACCACCGGAACCAGCGTTGAATTCTACCCGGACGACTCCATCTTTACCGAGACGGTCTATGTGTACGACACGCTGGCTACCCGCTTCCGTGAACTGGCCTTCTTGATGAGCGGGCTCCGCCTGACCCTTACCGACGAACGAGACGAAGAAAAGCGCTCCGAGACATTCTGCTACCCGGGTGGCGTTTCCGAATTCGTGCGCTATGTGGACGAGCACCGTACGCCCCTGTTCAACGAGCCTATCCACCTGGTGCTTCCCGACGGCCAGTATCCGCTGGAAGTGGCCATGTGGTACAATGACGGCTACCAGGAAAACTTCTTCAGTTTCGTGAACAATGTGAACACCTATGACGGCGGTACCCATGTGACGGGCTTCAAAACAGCTCTCACCCGCGTTATCGGCAAGTTCGCCCAAGACATGCCCAAGGGCAAGAAAGAGGCCCAGATTACCGCCGACGATATCCGCGAAGGCCTTACCGCCGTTATCGCCATCAAGGTTTCACAGCCCCAGTTCGAAGGCCAGACCAAACGCAAGCTGGGCAACTCCGAAATCGCAAGCTATGTGAACAGCGCCTTCGGTGCCAAGCTGGAAGAATTCTTCCAGGAAAATCCGGCCGCTATCAAGGTGATTCTCGACAAGGTCTACAACGCAGCAGTTGCCCGTGAAGCGGCACACCGCGCTCGTAATCTCGCCCGCCGCAAGAACATATTGGAGAGCGGCGGACTCCCGGGCAAGCTGGCCGACTGCAGTAGCCGTGACCCCAAGGAATGCGAAATGTTCATCGTGGAGGGAGACTCTGCAGGTGGTTCCGCCAAGATGGGCCGTAGCCGTGAATTCCAGGCCATATTGCCCCTGCGCGGTAAGATTCTGAATGTGGAAAAGGCTAGCCTCCACCGCGTTCTGGACACCGAAGAAATCCAGAACCTAGTGAACGCCATCGGCACGGGCATCGGTACCGAATTCAAGATCGAGAAGCTCCGTTACCACAAAATCATCATCATGACCGATGCCGATGTGGACGGTTCCCATATCCAGACGCTGCTCTTGACATTCTTCTTCCGCTACATGCGACCCCTAATTGACGAAGGCCATATCTTCCTCGCTATGCCTCCCCTGTACAAGCTGAAGGTGGGCCAGAAGGAACGCTACCTTTTCGACGAGAACGAGAAGGACAAGGTCATGGCCGAAGTGGAAGACAAGAAGAATGTGACCATCACCCGATTCAAGGGTCTTGGCGAAATGTCCCCGGAACAGCTGAACGAGACCACCATGGACCCCTCCAGGCGTTTCTTGAAGCAGTGCACCATCGAGGACAGCGTGCTTGCCGACCAGATTTTCAGCATGCTCATGGGCGAAGATGTGGAACCCCGCCGCAAGTTCATCGAAAGCAACGCCTACAAGGTTCTGAACGACTTGGACATCTAAGCCATGAACCCAACCAAGGCCGACTTCCAGAGTGTTTTAAGCCAAGCCCGCGAACTGGTAAAGGACCAGCTCGCGCTGACCGAACAGGTCATTTTGGATGTGGCGAAAAACGCACCCGCTGGAATTTCGGACAGGCTTGCCACCCTTTTCCAGAAGAAGGGAAAGCGTATCCGCTCTACCCTGCTTTGCCTTATCGCCAACTGCGGAGAGAAACCGGCCGACATTACCCGGGTGGCTCACGCCTGCGCAGGTATCGAGCTCTTGCACTCCGCAAGCCTGGTCCACGACGACATTATCGACGACACCGAAGTCCGTCGTGGACAGAGGACGGCCCATAAGGAATGGGGCACCCAGGTGGCCGTTCTTATCGGCGACTATGTGCTTTCACAGTCCATGCAGACGGTTATCGAGGAGCCGGAACGGGACATTCCCGTGATACTTTCCAAGGCGGCAGACCAGCTGATCGCCGGCGAAATCCTGGAGCTGGACCACTGCGGAGACATGGCGCTTTCCTTCGAGACCTACAACCGGATTATCGACGGAAAGACGGCGGCCCTCATCGATGCCGCTGCGCGAATCGGCGCTATTTTGGCTGGATTCGACAAACCCCTAGTGGACAAGTGCGCCGAGATGGGTAGCCACTTCGGCATTGCCTTCCAGATTATCGACGACCTGCTGGATTACGGCTATGGCTCCAAGAACCTGGACAAGGCCAAGTTTACCGACCTTTCCAACGGGCTGATTACGCTGCCCCAGCTATACTACTTTGGCAGCTGCAACCCCAGCGAGCGTACCGAGATGGAAGCCCTGATCAAGCGGGCATCCGAAGACAGCGTCCCCGAGCAGATCATGCAGAAGCTGAGTGACAAGGGCGCTTTTGACAAGGCCAAGGCCACGGCCCAAGACCATCTGGAAAAGGCTCTCGAAATTGCACAGACTCTCCCCAGCGGTAGCTTTACCGACGAGATTGTCGCCATGTTTGCCAGCATGAGCGACCGGGGAAATTGATTTATTTCCTCCGCATCCAGAAGCCGAGGAAAAGCACCACCGACAGAATACACACGGCGATGATGGCCCAGAAGGCCAGTGGCGAGCCTACGGAGGCATCCCCGTTCATGCCGAAGGGCAGCTGAACGTTCATTCCAAACAAGCTGGCGAAGAATGTCGGGAGCGAAATAGAAATCGTCACGATGGTCAAGTTCTTCATCAAGCTGTTCACATTGTTGTTGATAACGCTTGCGCGGGCATCCATCATAGATGTCAAAATGTTTGCGTAGATGTTGGCCTGCTGCAGACTCTGGCCGTTCTCAATCTGGATATCTTCTAGCAGTTCCCTTTCAGCCTCAGTCCAGTTGAGACTGCGGCCCATCTGGAGTTTCTTCAAAAGCGTATCGTTGCTGTTCAGGGCGCTCACATAGTAGATCAAGCCCTTGTTCAGGCTGAACATGGACAGCAGGTACTTGTTCTCCATAGAAGTGTTGAGCCGCTGTTCCAGGTCGTCGTTGATGCGGTTGATGATCTTCAAATGCTCGTTGAAGTGGTAGATGGCGTAGCTCAAGACTTTCAGCACGAAGGTGTTCAGGCTATCGATTTTGGAGAAGCGTTTCTCATCCATCACCGGAATGTCGCTATCAGTCAGAAGCAGCACCCAGTCCTTGAAGATGAATATACCGAAGGATTCCACCCGAAACTGGAAGTTGTCGGCGGCGGAATAGTTCTTGGGCTTCTTGAACACGATGGTGGTGAAATCATCGTCGTATTCGATACGGGAAAGCTCGTCGGAGTCGAATGCAGAGGCGATGGTATGTTCGGTGATTTCGTATTCTTTCACCAGGACGCTTCGCTGCTCCTGGCTGAGGGAACCCATGATTACGATGTCTGCTGCATCTTCACTCGGTGCCACCGCCAGACGACCCGATTCGATCTTGTAATACTTGAGCATAGGCGCCCCCTTTATCGAACGGGGTAAATATAGTAAATATGCTCTCCAAGGGAGCGCCAATACAGCAAACTACGCTACCAGGTCCATCAAATCGAAATACATCAACCTTGTATGCGGGTCATTGTCGTCTTGCGTCATAAAGCGGAATCCATTCTTCACATAGAACGGGACCGCCTCCAAGTAGGCATCCACCGTCAAGAATCGGCAACCCGTTTTGTTCTCTATAACGAACATGGACTTGATGTAGTCTAGCACAGTCGTTCCGATTTGTTGCCCCTTGGCAGACGTTTCCACGCCAAGACGGCACAACTTGACCGCAGGGTAACTTTTCAGCCGTTTTTCGTTTGGGAAACCCCGCTTTTTGCGAAAGCGATTGAATTCCGCCCGGTCCTTAAAATCAGTGATGGCCACCTTATCATTAGCGAGACTACAGTAGGCTAGAATCTGGCCAGAAGTATCCTCTACGTAGGCATAACTAACTGAAAGCAGATGTTTTTGAAATGCTGAAGCCCGATGAAGAATAAAATCATCCAAATCTTCATCGCCACAACTGAAATTTTTCACAATGTTGTTCGGATCAAGCCGAATAAAACTATTCGTGGATATATTTACGCATTGTCGAACCACGGGTCGATACCTCCGTTGGCCGCTTCACGGGCACGCTTTTCAGCCATGCCATGCTCATAGGCCTTTTTCATGAATTCGTAATTCCGCAGGCGGCGGGCACGAATTTCCGGAGGTTCCGGGTGCCGCTCTTCCATACGGGCTAAAAACCGGCGAGCATCCTCGCCGAACAAAATCGGGGTCTCTCGTATTTCGCGAGCCATGATTTCTCTTTTGTTATACCATATAGAAAACTGGCCGAAAGCCAGGCGGCAACCAGTCAAGTCGGTTCCTTTGTCTATAATATATAAAATTTTTGAAGACGGGGCAAATTCAAACCCGATTAAACGCATTTTTCCGATTATCAACACACAAAGCCGCTTGCGGATTTGAATGAAAGTGTATATATTCTGAAAGAAAGTTTCTTTATGAAGTAAAATAGTACTTAAGGAGTAAAACAAAAATGGCTTACACCTTTTTAGCTTTGGCCAAAGATGTTTTGGAGGAATTCGCTAAGCGCGAAAAGAAATATGCACTTACTCCAAAAGAATTGTGGGATAAGGCATGCGAATATCAATTAAACGCAAAGTTAAAAACATTAGGAAAGACTCCTTGGCAAACAATATGCGCTCAACTTTATCTTGATATACGAGACAATAAGTCAACGCCATTTGCTAAAGTTGGCGAACGTCCAACTCGATTTACTTTAAAAAAGAATTTGAGATTGGCAGAGGATTCCTCAAATGACGATTACTCTATTTCTACAAAAGTCTCCAAATACCAAGAAAGGGACCTTCACCCGCTTTTAACAAAGTTTGTTTCTGGGGAACGTTTCAAATGTTTCACAAAAACCATTGATGAAAAAAGATCTTCAAAGCATTCCAAAGGTCAGAATGAATGGTTGCACCCAGATTTGATTGGTGTTTATTACCCATTTGACGACTTTGAATCAGAAACACTTGATTTAGTAAAATCATTTACTACATTGCCCATCAAGTTTTATTCTTTTGAAATGAAGAAGGAACTAAATTGGGGACACTTAAAAGAATATTTCTTTCAGGCTGTATCAAATTCTAGTTGGGCAAACGAAGGTTATTTGGTTGCATTGAAATACGAAACCGAACCTGAATTTACCGAAGAATTACGCCGATTAAACAATGCTTTTGGAATAGGTTTTATCAGGCTTAATTCTGAAAATATTGATCAAAGCGAAATTCTATTTCCTTCAATAACTCGTAATATTGTAGATTGGGACACTCTAAACCGCTTAAGCAGGGCGAATAAAGATGTCAAAGAGTTAATCATCAATATCAAAGAAAGCGTAACAAATAAACGTGTCAAGAAAGTTGAGTATGATAAGATTCTAGACGAAGATGAACTAAAAAAATTGATAAAAGAAAAAAATATTGAGTGACAAGACGGTGGTTGCGAGGGAACACCGTGACCGAGCAACCTCCTGCGTAGCGAACCCATTTTTCGAGGCGAGAGGGCATAGTTGCTAGGCAAAAAATCCGGAGGGTAGCGACGAACAAAGTGAAGTTGCGACCGACGGTCTTTTTTGCAGGCGACTGTGCCCTTGAGACTCGGATTATTCACGGGGCGTTGCGGGGCGTCCCCGCAGAGGGGGTAGGCAAAGACTACAGGCTTTGCCGAGGGGGAGACGTCCCCCTTTGTATATAAGAAAAAAGCCCCGGCATTGCCGAGGCTTTTTAATACGTTTGTGAGGCCGAGCCTTACACGCCCTTCTTGAACTTCTTGCTCCACCAGAGAACGATGGGAGAGCAGAAGCACACAGAGGAGTAGGTACCGATGAGGATACCGAAGCACTGCACCAGACCGAAGTCGCGGATGGAGGAACCGCCCTTCACGGCGAGGATCACGCACACGAACAAGGTGGTGAGAGAAGTCACCATAGTGCGGCTGAAGCACTGGTTCAGGGACTTGTTGATGGTTTCAGCAAAGTTGCCGGAGCCAAACACAGCAGTGTTTTCACGGATACGGTCGAAGTTCACGATGGTGTCGTTCACGGAGTAACCGATCATGGTCAGCAAGGACGCAATCAAGGCTCCGTCGAAGGACAGGCTGAATGCAGAGATGAAGCCGAGAGTAATGATGGTATCGTGCACAAGGCCTGCGACAGCGGCCACGCCGAAGCCGAGACCGAACTTGCCGAATCGGAACCACACATAAAGCAGAATGCCAAGCCAGGCGAGAATCACAGACAAGATAGCGTTGAAGCGGAGTTCCTTACCGATGGTGGGACCCACATTGTCGCGAGCCACGATTTCGCACTTCTGACCAGCCTTCTCGAAAGCCTGAGCCATCTTGAGTTCAAACTGGGCGTCATCGGAAGCACGCATGCTGACCTGGTAGGAGTTGGCGGAGGTACCGCCCAGAGTGCGGACCTTGGCGCCGGTGATGCCAGCGGCAGAGAGAGCACCGCTCAGGTCCTTCTCATGCTTGGCGTCATCCTGGTACTGAATCGTATAGACCTGGCCACCGGTGAAGTCGATGCTGAAATCGAATCCCTTGACGGCGATACAGGCGATGGAAGCAATGATCAGAATGGTAGAAATCAGGCCGAAACGACGGCGGTTCGGGATAATCTGGAGGTTGGCCTCGTTGATGGCCTTGAAACCGTTACCGATGGAGAGCGTAGTCCTGTCGGCCTTGGCAAGGCGCCAGTCGAGGATAGCGCGGGTCACGGTGATGGCGCAGAAGAGGGAGGTCAAGATACCGATGGTAAGCGTAAGACCGAAACCCTTCACGGAACCGGTACCGATCTTGTAGAGGATAAGGCCGGTAAGCACGGTGGTCAAGTTGGAGTCCAAGATGGCGCTGAAGGCGCGTTCGTAACCCTTGGCCACGGCAGCGCGGGCAGTCAGGCCGTTCTTCAGTTCTTCACGGATACGTTCGTAGATAATCACGTTGGCGTCCAGAGACATACCCACCACCAGGATGAAACCGGCGATACCCGGGAGAGTCAGGGTGGCGTTGAACACAGACATCACAGCGGCAGTCACCAAGGTGTTGATCACCATACCGAAGCTAGCGATAAGACCACCGAGGCGGTAGTAGGCAACCATGAACACCAAGCAGAGGATAAGGCCGATAGCACCGGAACCGAAGCCCTGGACGATGTTTTCTTCACCGAGGGTAGCACCCACGCTACGGCTTTCAATAATCTTCATAGGAGCCTTGAGGGCACCGGCACGGAGAACCACAGCCAGGCGGTTGGCCTCGGCCATGTCGTCAAGACCGGTAATCTGGGCGTCGCCGTTGGGAATACGGTCACGAATCACAGGAGCAGAAATAACCTGGTTGTCGAGAACGATGGCCATCTGCTTGCCGATGTTGGCAGCCGTGACAGCGGAGAACTTCTTGGGGCCGATACCGCCGAACTTCAGGGAGACGGCCACTTCGCCAGCGTTGGTACCGTCGCTTACACGGTAGGGACGGGCGTCCACAATGTCGTCACCGCCCATCTCGGCACGGCGCTTGAGCAGGTAAAGACGCTTGGCCTTGATCTTGGAGCCGCGCTGTACCGGTTCGAGACCGCTACCGAAGGCAAAGTTCACATCGCGGGGGATCAACTTCTGGACCCCTTCGGTCTCCAGGAGCTTTTTCACCTTCTCAATATTCTCTTCGGCGATGAAGCCGCCGTTACCAAAGTTCAGGTAATAGGCGCTGAGAGCAGTTCCGACCTCGCCAGCAGGTTCACCCTCGGCTGGAGCGGCTTCCTTGGCAGAATCGGTAGCAGCGTTAGCGGCAACTTCGGCTGCGGGGGCCTTGCCACCCAGGAGTTCTTCATCAGAAAGGGCCTTTGCGGTGTCGGCAGCATTAGCGGCGGGCTTGGCACTATCAGCAGCAGCGGCAACCGTAGAATCCTTAGCGGCAGAAGAATCAGTAGCGGCAGAGTCGGCCACAATGTCGGTGGTCTGACGGGTCAGGTACTGGTCAATAAGGCCAACCACCTGCGTAAACTTCTCGGATTCGGCCAAAATCTTGAATTCCAGCTTGGCGGTAGAACCCACCAGGGACTTGGCGGTGGAGTCGTCCACGCCGGCCAGTTCCACCAAGATGCGGTCATCGCCGGAGGGGGAAATCTGGGGTTCGGAAAGACCGAACTGGTCCACACGGTTACGGATGATTTCCAGGGACTGGGCCTGGATGTCCTTGATGTCCTCATTAGGCTTCAGGCCGGACTTGTCGATTTCCAGCGTGATGCTGGTACCACCGGCCAGGTCCAGACCGAAATTGATGGACTTGGAGCCCAGCTTCGGATTTTCCTTAAGAAAAGCCTTCTTTTCGTCGCCCTTCCTGGAGTGGACCTGGATAGAGGGCCACACGGTATAGGCCGAAAGTGCTATTACAAGGAGAATGATAAATTCCCGCATTCCAAATTTATGTTTGTTCATTTGTAATCCCTTAGTAAGGCATTATTCAGTAAGTTTTGCGCGCAAAGATAGAAATTTTAACCATTAGTTACTAGTTACTAGTTATTAGAAACGGTGGATTTAAACGGGTTTCTATCAAAAAAGGGGGAAGAATCCCCGCTATTTCCACCGCATAGTCAGTTTGCGTTTGCACAGGGCGCAATCGGTGAGATACGAATCTATGAGCGTCTGGTACGGTATCCCGACGTCTTTCGCCATGTTCTTGAAGTATTCGATGGTGCTTGAATTGAGGCGGATGGTTATCTGCTTTTTCAACGCCGCAGCATATGGGTTCCTCACAGCCTTCATGCCCGAAAAGTCATATTCCTTTTTCATATTCCGTCTCCAACAAAAAGCCACTCGAATTCTACTTCCATATAGAACCCCGTGGTGTAATTATAATATAATTACACTTTTTGGCAAGTACTAAAAAAGGGGGAAGCCTCCCCCTCGCTCGCACCTTGTTGCTCGCTACCCCTTCGCCTAGGGGGACACCCCCTAACACCCCCACATTGTCATTTCTGCGAAAGCAGGAATCTCCCTTTATCTATATCGTTATTTATCGCTTTTGCGTCTATTGCAACTGCGGCAAAGCATTTGACAATTGATATCAATAGTCGGACCACCTTCGCTCCAGGGCATTATGTGGTCCGCTTCCATCTCGGTAATTTCAAAATGCTGATTGCAAATGGGGCAAATCCCTAATTGCCGCTCATAAGCCTTGATTTTCTGGCTTTCCGAGAACGCACGGATAGACAAGTAACGTTCGTCACCCGTTAATATGTAAGGATAAATCCCCCTCTTGTTTGTTACATCATCATCCTTGACAAGTCGGGCTACTTCGTTGTCTATCATCTTGAAATCATAGATATTGTCCTTGTACTTGTCGTAAAGTTCGCCCCACTCCACGCCCTTCATTATCTTCTTGCGTTCCTTAGTCGGCTTAAAAGTTGATTCAACCCAGTCGATTACGGCACGAAAATACTGCTGCAAGGCATTGGCATTCACATCATGCTGATGCTTTGCCATATAAACATCTACGGAATTCTTAGAAATCCATTTCAAGGCAGTTTCCAGATAGTCTTGCCGGATAGCGGAACCATTCAGGTAATCTGCGGCGATTTTCTGAGCCAGGCACCCGTTTTTGCTGAAGTAGCGTTTTGCATCGGCAAGCCACGGTCCAGCATACACAGCGTTACGCAGTTCCTGCTTGGTGAGTTCTTCGCCCGCGATGTTGATGGTCTCAAACCACTTGAGCTTTTCGCTATCCGTGCCATCGCACACATAGACCATCAGCTCGTAGTCCAAAATTTTTTCCTGTTCATCTTTCTGCAAGTTATGGAAATGCTTGAATAGGTAACTAAAATCGCCTGCGACATATTGGCAGATTGAAATCGTGCGTTGTTGCCCGTCAATCACTTCAAAGGTACCGTCTTCGCGCAGAGCCCAATACATCACATTCAAAGGGAAACCCTGCCGTACCGTTTCAATCACGGCGTCGCGCTGTTTATCCTTGTAGATGAACTCGCGCTGGTAAGGCGGACGAATATCGAGTTTCCCGCCATAGGCCACGACACGGCCCGTTTCATCGTCATTCTCGTAACCATCAACAAGGTCACGAATCTTGATTTGTTTGAGTTCGATTTTCATTTAGGCCTCCTTGCGACGACGGATAAATATTCTCGCATAGGTTGTTTTTCCATTAATAGCGGGTCGCGCATCGCCATCCTTTAATCGCGGAATCCCTACGATTTCAGGATCATACCCAGCCGAAGATTCCATACCTAAAATTTCAAATTGGTCAGGATTGTATTTATTCAGAAAAGTTATGGGAACACCCATCACACCATCAAAATTTTCAGGAACATCTTCAACTTTGTTGCAATTAATTGCCTCATAATTATCATACTGAGGATACTCATCCACATTATATTTTTTATACAGAATTATTTTTTCATGTCTTTTCGGAATATCTAAATTTGTAAACCAGCAAATATTTCCTAGGTTTCTCCACAACTTTCCGTTTTCATCAATGACATATCCGTTCGAACGTAATTTTGATTTATCGTTTTTATCATAGAAATCTGGAATCGTGTAACTTGAGGGAACTCCAAATAAAGTATGTCCCACATGATATCCAGTCCATAAATTATTTTCTTTTATCAATTTAAAAATGTCTTTATAGGTAAACGCATTTTGATTTCCAATAATCAAAAATTTCTTTTTATACTCCATCAATTGTGCAACATATTCTCTAAACAAACTGAATGGAGGATTAGTCACCACGATATCGGCTTGTTTTAGGAGTTCTATACATTCCTTACTGCGGAAATCTCCATTACCCTCAAAGTAGTGAATGCCGATTTCTTCGGGATCAGGAACAAGGTTGCCATTCTTATCGCCAAAATACTCCAACCAGATGGCGCGCTCCGAATTGTTCTGACTGAATAGGTCCCGTTCCTGGTTCTTGTAGCAGGTGGTTATCAGCCTCTTCAAACCCAAATGTTCAAAATTATAGGCGAAATAATGAAAAAAGTTGGACACGCGAGGATCATCGCAGTTGCAAAGAACAGTCTTGCCCTTGAAGTGTTTCTTGTAATGCTTCAGTTCGTTTTCTATATCCGAAAGTTGGGTGTAAAATTCATCCTGTTTCGCTTTGTTTGCACTATGCAAATTACGGTTATCAGACATCGTGTTACTCCATGCTGAAAGTGAACGAGTTCACTCTCGCAGGAGCTAAAAGCACGACTTCTCAATACAACACAATAACCCGCAGTCCCAAGCGAATACAATATGCCCAGGACGTAATACACCCATAGCATTCATGGGTTTATGCGAGTATTTGTCTTATTCTCGTTGTAGAAAGTGTCGAAGTTTCAGACAGAGACAAGAGCAATACTCAGTGAGTCTACTCTCATCCAGCATCTATCCAAGTTTTTAGGAAACAAAAAAAAGGCGTGGAGTTGAATGCATTTACCTGTCTGAGGCCTTCGACTGCCCACAACGAATAAACACAAACAACTCACGCCCCAAAAGGCCGTATGCATCAGGCATATTGCAAAAACAATACGCCTTACAGCAAAACGATGCGACTAACCAAAAGCCTGTCGCAGACGTGAGCGTTCGTCCTATTCCCGTTGTAGAAATTGTCGAAGTTTCAGACAGAGAATAAGAGAAAACTCTATTTTCACCTTAAATATACACTAAAAAACGAATTTCCGAGCCATTTTAATTGTCTTTATTTGGAATATTTTCCATTGTTTTTATTCACTCGCCCCCGAAAAACTGTATTTCTATATCCCATAGCAACCATTTCGGGGTGCGGGCTATGAAAAACTCTCGGCGGAAACTCGCAGGGACTAACAGTCACAAGAGTTTCCTCCCGCAAGAACTGTTCTTACCTGTAAAAACAGACCTTTACCGCAATACACTTGTGAACCAGAGCAGTTTTTGTGTTTTTCGACTGAGATGTGTGCTTCTCGAGTGAACAGTCGAACGAAGTGAATCTGTGAACGAGGGAATGTACACATCGAAGGAGAGATTTGTAAAAAAGGGGTTTTAGGGGCGAAGCCCCTAGGAGAGGGGGGTAGAGGATGATACGGCTAGATGGCGGGTCGGAGCCCGCCATGACGACGTAGCAGGAGCGAGGGGGAGGCTTCCCCCTTTATTTAATTTCGAAAAATGGCTCAGCGCCAGAGAATGTGGCGGAGAGGGTCACGGTCTTTTTACCCAGGGTGCGGGTGACGGTGAAGCCGTCGGCGGTGTTGGCGATGGAGAGGCTGCCGTCGCGGAGGACGGGGTTTTCGCGGCGCATTTTCACCAGATTACAGATAAATTCGTATAGCGGCTGGGACTTGCTGTTTTCCAGTTCGTCCCAGGGGACGCTTCGGCGGCAGTCGGGATCCTTGCCCCCCTTCATGGAGAGTTCCTCGCCGTAGTAGACGCAGGGCGCCCCCGGCATGAAAAATAGGAGGGCGTAGGCCAGCTTGATACGCTCAAGGCTTGCCCTAGGCTGGGACATAAGGCGGGTGGTGTCATGGCTTGAGAGCAAGTTCATGGGGATGTCGCCGCGGCCCTCAGGAAAAGCGGCCCGTGCCCGGTCGCAGAATTCCTGGACCGAAATGGGGTTCTCGTCGAAGAGGAACTGCATGACCGACTTGCGGAAGGTGTAGTTCATGACACCGTCGAACTGGTCGCCCTGTAGCCAGCGGGAGGGCTCGTCCCAAATTTCGCCTACGATGTAGGCCTCGGGATTGATGGCCTTGACGCGCCTGCGGAATTCCTGCCAGAAGGAGTCGTCGTCAATTTCGTTGGGCACGTCCAAACGCCAGCCGTCGATGCCACGCTTTGTCCAGTATTCCGCCACGGAGAAGAGGTATTCCCGGACGTCGGGGCAGTCGGTGTTGAACTTGGGGAGCGCCGGGTAGTTCCACCAGCATTCGTAATTGGGTTTGCCCGAGTAAGCATTCAGGGGCCAACCCTTCACATGGAACCAATCCACATAGGGCGAGGAAGGCCCCAGTTCCATAAGGCTGTTGAACTGGAAGAAACCTCGGGAGCAGTGGTTGAACACTCCATCCAGAATGATGCGGAGCCCAAGCCTGTGGGCCTTTTTGACAAGGCGGTCGAAATCGGCCAAAGTGCCAAGCACTGGGTCAATCTCGAAGTAGTCCACCGTATGGTAGCGATGGTTGGAATTGCTCTTGAAGATGGGACACAGGTAGATGGCGTTTACGCCCAGGCCTGCGATGTAGTCCAGCTTGTCTTCGATACCAGCGAGATTCCCGCCGAACATGTTTTCACGGGTGGGCTTGGAACCCCAGGGCACAAACTTGCCTACCGCCTGATAACGGGGACTGCGGCAGAACCTATCAGGGAAAATCTGATAGAAAACCGCGTCTTTGACCCAAGCAGGAGCGAACATAAGCGGTGTGGATGGTGTATTTAGATCTTCCACATGGGGCGGCGCTTACGGGCATCCACCAGCTTGCGGATTTCAGAACACAGGAAGTTGTTCTTCGCAAGGTCTTCCACCGAACAGGGCAGGCGGTATGTCCAGTTCTTGCCACCCACAGTACCCGGGATGTTCACCCGTTCTTCGTCGGGGTCGCATTCGGAAAGGGTGGGCGACAGGGCGAAATAATCCTGAACCGGCAAAATGCAAAGCAGACTGTTGGCGCTGAACACATGGGAAAGGATATTCCGCACCACCGTAGGAGTCAGCTCTTCGGGAGCGTTACCGGGGAACCCGGCATGAGACCAGTAGAGGGCCTTGTCAAAGTCAGGCTCCTTCCACAACCCGCGAAGGGAAGAGGTGTCGTGACAGCTGGTGGTACACACCGACAAGCGGGGGTATTCGTCCATAGCGTAGTAGGGAGAATAGGGGGCGTCCCAGTTGCGAGCCCAGCGTTCGATGCGTAACGACAGGATATTCAGCTTGTTCAATACCGTAGGAACGCACCGAGGAACAGCACCCAGGTCTTCGGCACAGACCAACATGTCCGTTTCCTTGGCAAGGACCGTCAAGAGTTTGGTGGCGTTCTGTTCCCAGAGCCCATTCTGGGCGGCCTCGTTCTCGCCGATAATCTCGTGAAGTTTCTGCTGTTCGTTTTCGGGCAAGGTGTAAAGCACAGGCTGGTTGTACCAGTACCAATACGGATAGAAGGTGTTCTCATCGCCTGTGGGAACGAACACGCGATTCCAATAGACCTTCAGCAACTTGTCCTTGACTTCTTGGGGTTCAGAAAGACCGAGAATGGCCCTTTCCGAAAGGAACTCATCCTTCAAAATGTAGCGGTCCGTGGTGCCGTAAAGCGTCTTGAAGCAGAGGGGCAAAAGACGCTCCGTATCGCCTTCCAGGAATTGCCGCAACTGATCGACGGAGTAGTTGGGCTTGCGCAGGTATTCCAAAGATTCCTGCTTGAAACCGGCGGCCTGCAGGCGCGAAAGCGTAAGCGGGACACAGGGGTTGAAATGCCCGAGAATCCCCGTAGTTTCGGTCTGGGGGATGCTCCATATGCGGAAGAATCCAAGCACATGGTCGATACGGTAAGCGTGGTAGAACTTGCTTGCCTGTGCGAGACGGGCCTTCCACCAGCCAAAACCGTCCTGTTCAATGACATCCCAGCGGTAGGTGGGGAATCCCCAGTTCTGGCCGCTGTAGCTGAACATGTCAGGAGGGGCGCCTGCACGGTCTTCCAGGGAGAAGTACTTGCGGTTTGCCCACACATCGGCGCTGTCCTCGTTGATGAGGATGGGGATGTCGCCCTTGATGTTGATTCCGAACTTGGAAACTTCGGACACGGCGGCACAGAACTGCGTCTCGGCAACGAACTGCATCCAGGCCTGGAACATCACGGCCTTCTTGTACTTGGTCCAGATCTTTTCGATGTCGGATTCCGTAGGATCCTTGAAATTCTTCCAGTCCTTCCAGCTCTTCTCGCCGTTCTCCGCCTTCAGGGTACTATAGGCACAGTATGCCTTCGCCCAGGGGTTCTTGTCCAGCCAGTCCAGCAGGACCTTGTCCTTGCGCAGCTGGTCGTAGCGGTTGTCGTAAATCTTGCGAAGTACGGAGCGTTTCCAGGTGGAAATTTTGTAGTAGTCGATCCGCTCCTGCTCATCGAACTTTTCCTTGGCTTCTTCGATTTCTTCTTCGAACTCCGAGGAACCCTGCACCGACTGGATATTTATGAACACGGGATTCAAGGCAAAGGCGCTGCGGGCACTGTAGGGGCTAGCCTCAGCACCGGTATCGTTCACTGGTAAAAGCTGGATAACATTAAAATCGCAAAGCTTGGCCCACTGGGCAAAGGGAATCAGGTCAAGGTATTCGCCGATGCCTATGCTGTTCTTGCTACGGAGACTGAACAGGGGAACGGCAACACCACTCTGAAAACAAGAAATATCACTGTATCGCATGAAATGAAAGATATAAAAAAGGGAATGGGATGTTGGATATTTCTATCTTTGCGACCATGGAAAAGAAGCACCCTCTCTATTTTACGATTCACGGTCACTTTTACCAGCCTCCCCGCGAGAATCCCTGGACAGGCGTCATCGAAAACCAGCCCAGTGCGCGGCCCTTCCACGACTGGAACGACCGTATCGCGAGCCAGTGCTACTCCCCCAATTCCGCTAGCCGCATTCTGTCTTCTACGGGGCGCATCCAGGACATTGTCAATAACTACGACTACATGAGCTTCAATATGGGCCCCACCCTCATGGGTTGGATCCGGACCCATACTCCCGACACCTACAAGAGGATCCAGGAAGCCGACAAGCGCAGCGCCGAGCGTCTGAACGGACACGGCAACGCCATCGCCCAGGTCTATAACCACATCATCATGCCCCTCGCCAGCGAGCATGATAAGCGTACGCAGATTCTCTGGGGTATCGAAGACTTCAAGTTCCATTTCGGGCGCATGCCCGAGGCCATGTGGCTGGCCGAAACCGCCATCAACCTGCCGACAGTGGTGGAACTCATCAAGGCCGGCATCAAGTTTACCATCCTCTCCCCCACCCAGGCCGATTCCTTCCGTGAACTGGGCGCCGAAAATTGGGAAGGCTGCAGCAACACCGACATCGATACCACCAGGCCCTACCGCATCTACCCCAGGGACGAAAAGGGAAACCTGGTATGCGACGGCTACCTGGATGTGTTCTTCTATAACCCTTGGCTCAGCAGCGCCGTCGGTTTTGAACATCTGCTCCGTGATGCAGGCGTTTTCGGCAAGCGTATCCAGGACGCCTGGGACCCGAACCGGGAAGACCCGCAGTTGGTGAGCATCGGCACCGACGGCGAGAGTTACGGACATCACGAGCCCTTCGGCGACATGTGTGCCGCCTACCTCTACAACCGATTCGCTCCCGAGAACAACATGGTTCCCGTCAATTACGGCTGGTACCTGGAAAAGTTCCCGCCCAAGCACGAAGTTTTGCTGAAGAATTTCCACGGCGAAGGCTGCGCCTGGAGCTGCGCCCACGGCGTTGGACGCTGGTACCGCGATTGCGGATGCTCCACCGGCGGTGGCCCAGATTGGAACCAGAAATGGCGAGGCCCCCTCCGTGACGCCTTTAACCACCTGAAGGAACTGGCCGACGAAATCTTTGTGCGGGAATTCGAGAAGGTGAGCAAGGTGAATCCCTGGGACGCCCGGAACGGATATGTGGCCGCCCTGGTGGCACCCGAAGACGAGAGCCGTCTCACCGGCTTCTTGAAGACCATCCTGAACCATCCCGAAAACGCCGAAGAAAGCGCCAAGGCCGTGCGTCTTCTGGAAATCCAGAAGTTCTGCCTGTTCAGCTTTACCAGCTGCGGCTGGTTCTTCAACGACATTGAAGGCCTAGAACCTGTGCAGAACATGCGCTACGCCCTGCGCGCCATGGAACTGATGCAGCCGTTCCTCCCCTTCGGGCACTCCATCGAGAATCGTTTCATGAGCATTCTCGCCCGGGCCACCAGCAATGAGCACAAGTGGAACGGTGCCGAAGTTTACACCCGCTACGCCAAGGACGAAGTTCCCGTGACGGTGAAGCTCATGGCCGAACGGGCCGCCATTTTCCACCTGGGTCTTGAGGAAGGTTACGACCAGAAAAACGCCAAGCTCACTTCTACAAAGATTGCCTCCCGCCGCAAGCAGACCCTGGTACGGGCCACCTACGACGACAAGACCATCGGGGAATCCCGTGTGGCCACGATCCTTGTACTGTCCGATTCCATGGGCCGCGTGAACCTGGTGGTGGCCGACGGCGAACCCGAGGTGAACAAGCTCTCCTTCGTGGAAAACCCCAACAAGAGCGCCGAAGAACTGCAGCACCAGTTCCCCACCGCCTACGTGGTGCAGATGCGTCACCTGATGAGCGATTCCCTGAAGCGCATCAACCAGCTGGAAACCAAGCGGAGCCTCAAGGACATTACGGAAGCCTTCTCGGACTTTGCCGTACAGAAGGGACTTTCCATCGACAGCCTGGCCGACCCGGATCACACCCTGCCGGATACCGTCCGCACTATCCTTTCGCTGGACATCAATTCCAAGATCCACCACCTGGTGCTGGAATACCTGGACACTCCGGAGCAGGAACACTTCAAGGAAATCGAGGCCCTGGTCAAGGAAGCCAACTCCCTAAACGCCACCTTCTCCTTCGGCGGGACGGGCCGCATGATCCACAGGAAGATCGTAGACTGTCTGGACCAGGTTTTCGAGAACCTGAAGCAGCCCACCATCCTGTACATCACCAACCTGATCTCCCTGGCAGACTGGCTGCGCATCTACATCGACAAGACATCCATCGAGAACCAGGCATTCCCCATGTTCCAGGAATTCAAGAAGAATCCCAAGGGCAAGCTGAAAGCCATGATTCCCGTGTTCCAGTGGCTGAATTTCGAGGTAGGCAATGTATAAGATGAGCCTGATGCCCCTCTTTACGGCAGAGGCCATCCAGGAAATGGTCCAGCTTCTGGGCGAAAAGATCGCCCGGAACTACAAGTTCGACACGATTGTGGGGCTTTTGACCGGTTCCTTTGTTTTCGTCTCCGATTTGTGCAGGCATTTCCCCGACCCCAAAATCAAGGTGCTCTTTATCAAGGCATCCAGCTACGGAGACTCCACGGAATCTTCGGGAAAGCTGGATGTTTCCTTGGCCAAGGATTTGGACATTTCGGGCAAAAAAGTGCTGCTGGTGGACGACATCCTGGACACGGGCCTTACCCTGCAAGGGATGGTGAAGTTCCTGCAAGAGAAGGGCGCTGCGGAAGTACGCAGCTGCGTTCTTCTGGAAAAGCGGGCCCGCAGAAAGGCAGACATCAAGGCGGACTTTGTGGGCTTCTCCATCGAAGACGGCTTTGTGGTGGGCTACGGGCTGGATTGTGCCGGAGAGTACCGCACCATGCCCGACATCTGGACTCTAGAACCCGAAACCTAGTGCGACAATATGGAAAACAAAGATTTAGATGACGTCAGGCTACACGCCACCCAGACCTTGGAAGCCGTAGAGCGGAACTACAACAAGATTAGCCGCGGCAAGCGTTTCCTTATCAACATGGCTCTATGCCTTGCTTTTTTCGCAGGTGGTTTTGTCACCAGCAAAGTCGTGAACGATGTGCCCAGCCAGGGAATCATCGAGAAGGTAGCGGCCCAGCCCGATCTGAAAAACAAGTGCAAAGGCCGTTACGACCGGCCCATGGAATACGCCATCATGCACGAGTGCGTCTTTGCCCAGGGTACGCCCTCGGACGATGCCAAGCTAGTACAGCGCATCAACTACTGCACATGCGCTCTCCAAAGCGTACAGCAAAAGAAGCCCTACCAGAAGATGTTCGAAAACAACCTGGTGGACTTCACCTTCAAAATCAGGGAAGAAAATCTCTGTCAAGAAAACAAGCTAATCCCCACCCTAGAAGCGGATTCTACCGCAAAGTAGTACCGGGTTAGAGGATCAGCATTCCATCGCCGTAGCTGAACAGCTTCATTTTGTTCTCGACAGCCATCTTATAGGCTTCGAGAGTATTTTCGCGGCCATAGAAAGCGGACACCAGCAAGATTAACGAGCTTTTCGGCCAGTGGAAATTCGTGAGCAGTCCATCCACAATCTTATAGCGGTAGCCTGGGTAGAAGAAGGCGTGGGTCACCCCCTTCTGGGCCTTCACGATTCCATTTGCATCGGCAATGGTTTCCACCACGCGGGTGCTGGTGGTCCCTACGGTCACAATGCGGCCACCTTCCCGTTTAGCCTTGTTGATGATTTCAGCATTTTCCTTGGTAAGCTCGTAGTGCTCGCCGTGCATCTTGTGTTGGGTAAAGTCTTCCACCGAAATGTTCTGGAAGGTTCCCGGCCCCACATGCAGCGTGACTTCGGCAACATAGACGCCCTTCGCCTTCAGGGCTTCCAGCATTTCTTCGCTAAAATGGAGGCTTGCCGTGGGAGCCGCCACCGCTCCGGAATACTTTGCAAAAATCGTCTGGTAGGCAAGCTTGTCACTTTCATCATCAGGGCGGTCAATGTATGGCGGGAGCGGCACATGGCCCTCACGGTTCATAACCGCTTCCAGCTCCACAGGCGTCACCGCAAAACGGAGCACGCGGGCTCCATCTTCCTTGATGTCTTCCACAACCGTCTTGACGCCAGCAATATCAAGTTCTCGCCCAACCTTGAAAGCCTTACCCGGGCGAACCTGAGCCTCGTAGCGGGCAGAACCATCTTCGGCAGGAATCAAGGCCTGCACCAGAAGAGTTTCCACTTCGCCACCATGCTGTGTATGGCCATAAAGCCTGGCCGGAATCACCTTGGTGTTGTTTACCACCAGGCAGTCACCAGGTCTAAACAGGTCCACAATTTCGGGAGCCTTCAGAATGTGACGCGGTCCACCATTCTTAGGGCAATGCAAAATACGGGTTTTGCCCTTGCCCGCCGTACGGCTGGCAATCAGTTCCTTCGGAAATTCGAAGTTGTAGTCCGAAAGCTTGTGATCCGTTTCCATCAGGCTAGTCATCCATCTCGGAAAGGGTCTTTTTCAACAGGGCCTTCATCTCCTTTTTCAAGGATTCGGGCTTCAGAATTTCAACATCGGGCAAAACTCCCATGAGCCAAGCCTTGAAATCCGGCGTAACACGAAGCTTCAAGTCCACAATGTCGTTCTTGTTCTTGTCCTTGCGCACAACGGCTGGCGGATTGAAATGAGACTTTTCAAACTGGGTTTTGAGCCAGCCGCCGTTTTCGGGCTTAAGCATCAGGGAAATTTCCTGAGGGACAACCTTGGGGTCGATATACTTCCCGTAGGCATACTTGTAATAGCTCTGCTCATCAAAAAAGATTCCGCTTTGGGCTAGCTTGTTGGTGACCGTAATGTTGGTGACATTTTCCAACATGTACATTTTTAAGATTCCCGTCTCCGCGAAAGTCTCATCAGCCCCAATGATGTAGACCGTATCCATTCGCATAACCACCTTCACGGGGCTAATCTCAACTGTTTCGTCTTCTTTTTTTGTTGATGCGTGATGATAAGCGATACGGATTTTCACACCGCTATGGATAGCGTCCAACACCTTGTTTACAAACAGGTCCTGAATTTTGTTGTCACTCCAGGGGCCGTAATCCATAATCAGATCCTTATCCGTAGTAATGGCTTCGGGCCTAAACTCATCGGGATTGGTTGTCTGCATGGCAACAATCAACTTGTCCACCAGCTTACGGTTCTTTACATCGCTGGGGGAATTACCCGTCATATTCTTCTTGATTTTTTCAAGCTGCTTGACAGATTCCTGATTAAAGGACACCTGCTCATTCACCTGGATCTTGAATGCCGTCTGTCCTTGCTTATTCTTACCCTTGCGAAGCCCACAATTCTCGCCGCGCAGGTACTCCAAGTAGCGGAAAGCGGTGCGAGGACCGCGACCAATATGGGCCGCAATCTCTTCTACCGTCCTGTATTCCTTCAACAGGGCCTTGACATCATTGATTTTCTCATACCCTTTTCCAGCCATATTTACCTCTTCGTTTAAACTATTCTCAACCTATTCTCAATAGATGTACTCAACACACGACGCGCCACACAGAACATGGCCAACTGTTTCTGAATCAAGGAATGAACCTTCCCTTCCAACAAATACTTCTCATCCACATAATTCACGCGAATCAAGGAATCTGCCAAACGCGAATTCATGGAAAGTTCGTATTCCAGCTCCTTACAAACCTTGGTATTCTCCATTTCGTCCATAGGAATAGAGTCTATCTTCAGGTCCAAATCCAGCACTCCCGGGAATTCCGCAATCTTGCTTTCTAGTTCCTTCGGATAATATTCCCGAATGCAATCTAGGGCCACTTGTACACGGCCCTGTTTTACCTGAACCTTGTAATTGAAGATTCTGAGTCCAGGAGTTTCCAAGAGTGACAGTATCGACTTTTCAATTTGCTCGTCAGAAATGTAAGATTCCGCACGAATTTTCATGAAATCAACGCAGCCCCTAACTCTCTGCATTCCGTTAACACAGGCCCGAAGGGAGCGCTTTACCGACAAATTCTTTACTAGGCCGTCAAGATACACAATCCCCTGCCCCACCGTAACCGACACCCTGCGAGACTCTTCCGGGAAAAATTGCATCAGCTTGTTGCGGGTCATTTCCGACAGTTTGGCATTGGGCAAATTCTGGACAACCTGGGGCAGCGTGATGAACAAAAGGCTATTGTCATCCATCTGTACTGCCAGCTTGTCTTTTTCGCCATCGTTCACATAGCCTACCGCCACACCGAACATATCACGAATGGCGTGGTAGACATGGTCCCCTATGAGAGTCAGGGCGCTCTGCGCTGGCAACAGGCGGTATCCTTCAGGAGCGGTCTCTGTTTCAACGGGGCACTTGGGGCATTCCACCTTTTCTTCCTTGGCTCCACCATAGGTGAGCACATAGATTTCCTTGTCATGCGTCTGAAAGCAGCTCTTAACCAAACCCGGTTTTACCGTATCCTTAAAGTAAAGCCAATTCCCCGGCTGTACGCGATTGTGTCCATAGATCTTCGTATAGTCCGCATGCTCCCCACTAGTCCCGAAACTAAACTCGTTAGAAAAGCATATGATGATATTTTGGCAGGCCTCGCATGAACAAAGGAGGGGTATCTTTGGTTCCATGCCACCGTAGGTGGAATAAGGTTCTCTCGCAAACAGGCCATGCTCTGTCACCCGCTGACAGCGGCAGCAGAACATCTTCTGGGTCAGAAGCCTATAGGGGAACTGTTTGCGCATTGGCGTTTCAGAAGTCGAAGGATCTATTTCATCAGCGGGAGAGCTACATCAATACGACGAAGGACTTCTTCCTTGCCTATGATTTCGAACATTTCCCAAAGGCCGGGGCCTGCGGTCACGCCAGACACGGCAAGGCGCGGGGCACCGACGAGTTCCCCGACCTTATGGCCGCAGCGTTCAGCGAGATCGTAGAAACCCTTCTCGATGACCGGTGTCTTGAAATCTTCGATGGAAGCAAGCATGTCGCGCACGAGCGTTGCCACTTCCTTGGAGCCTTCGCCAAAGTGTTTCTTGGCGCCCTTTTCATCGTAGGTAGTCGGAGCCACAAAGAAATACACGGCCATATCTGCCAAGTCCTGCACAAAATGGGCGCGGGGCTTGAGCTGTTTCACGATTTCGTCGAGACGAGCTTCCGGTTCCTTCGAAAGATCGATACCCTTCGCGGCAAGGCCTTCCTTCATGATGCCCTTGAGCATACCGTCATCGCACAGGTGAATGTGCTGGCCGTTCATCCACTGCAACTTCTTTTCGTCGAAGCTGGCGGACTTCGGGTTGATGCGTTCCAGCGTAAAGCTTTCCACCATTTCCTTGATGGTCATGACTTCGCGGTCGTCACCCGGATTCCAACCCAGAAGGGCAAGGTAGTTCACCAGCGTTTCGGGTAGGTAGCCCAAGTCGCGGAAGTCACCCACGGAGGCTGCCCCCTTGCGCTTGGAAAGCTTACCGCCGTTCTTGTCCAGAATCACCGGCAGGTGACACCATACGGGCGGCTGCCAACCGAAGGCCTTGTAAAGGAGTTCGTGCTTCGGCGTAGAGCTGATCCATTCGTCACCGCGAAGCACATGGGTAGTTCCCATCAGGTGGTCGTCCACCACACTTGCAAAGTGATAGGTCGGGTAACCATCGCGCTTGATGAGCACCAGGTCGTCCAGCAGTTCGTTCTGGTAGCTGATATGGCCGCGAATCATGTCGTCGAATTCGGTGACGCCGGTTTCAGGCACCTTGAAGCGAATGACCGCCTTTTCACCGGCGGCAATGCGGGCTTCGGCTTCTTCGCGGCTAATATTACGGCAGTGACGGTCGTAACCGGTCACCGGCACATGAGACTTTTCCTGTTCGGCGCGGACTTCCTGTAGGCGTTCTTCAGTGCAGAAGCAGTAGTAGGCACAACCCGCATCCAGCAGCTTCTTGATTTCGCGATGGTAAATATCCAGGCGTTCACTTTGGAAGTACGGACCGCAGTCCCCTTCGCAACCTGGACCTTCGTCCCACTGCAGGCCCAGCCACTTGAGATCTCGCATCAGGTCGTGCAAGGCCGTTTCGTTATAGCGCTTACGGTCGGTATCCTCGATACGCAGGTAGAAAGTGCCGCCCATGTGCTTGGCAAAGAAGTAGTTGTAGATAGCGGTACGGGCACCGCCCACATGCAGGTAACCCGTAGGACTCGGGGCAAAACGGACGCGAACAGGACGAGTGGCAGAATTTTCGCTCATATATTCCTCTTAAAAAACTCAAATATCCCGCGCAACTCAGCGCAGGAGTTTTCCATGTCAAAAATTAGCAATTTACGCTAGCAAATGTCTAAACAAACCTGTCTAAAGACATCCAATTCCACGAGGGTCCCAATTTATTCTATCTTTTTGTCACTCAACAAATTACGACTCACCGTACGAATGGGTCGCTCATTCAGAGACAAAAGGACTTCAACATGGAAAGATTCAATTCCATTCTCGATACCATCGACGGCTTTGTGTGGGGAATCCCCCTTATTGCCGTAATCCTGTTCGTGGGCATTTTGCTCACCAGCCGGCTCGGCGTGCTCCAGGTAACGAACCTGGGCAACGCCCTGCGTTACATGCTCCACAACGAAAAGGAAGGCCAGGGCGAAGTTTCCAGCTTTGCCGCTCTCTGCACTGCTCTCGCCGCAACCGTCGGTACGGGCAACATCGTTGGTGTAGCTACCGCTATTGGCACCGGTGGCCCAGGCGCTCTTTTCTGGATGGAAGTCGCCGCCTTCTTTGGCATGGCCACCAAGTACGCCGAAGGCCTGCTGGCGGTCAAGTACCGCAAAGTGGCCGATGACGGCAAGGTTCTGGGCGGGCCCTTCTACTACATCGAAACGGGCATCAAGGAACGTTTCGGTTTCAACTTCAAGTGGCTTGCCGTACTGTTCGCCATCTTCGGCGTACTGGCCGGGCTTCTGGGTATCGGTACCATCACCCAGGTGAACGGTATCACCTCTGCCGTGGCCACCGTGTTCCCTACCAGAGAATTCGTGAACCTGGGCGGAAATTCCGTTTCCATTTCCACCGCCATTGCGGGCCTTTGCTGTGCCGGCTTTACGGCCATGGTCATTATCGGCGGTCTCAAGCGTATCGCGAAAGTCGCCCTATACATTGTGCCGCTCATGGCTATCTTCTACATCCTTTTCTGCCTGCTGATTCTCGGATTTAACTTTGCCAATATTCCTACCGCTATTCAGACCATCATCCAGGCAGCCTTCAACCCTAGCGCTGTTACCGGTGGCGTAGTCGGCACCATCTTTATCGCCATGCAAAAGGGTATCGCCCGCGGTATCTTCAGTAACGAAGCCGGCCTGGGTTCTGCTCCTATCGCAGCCGCAGCAGCCAAGACCAGCGAGCCTGTGCGTCAGGGCCTTGTCTGCATGACAGGCACCTTTATTGACACCATCATCATCTGCTCCATGACGGGCCTTGCCATCGTGGTAACCGGCGCCTGGACTCCGGAGCTTGGGCTCCAGGGCGTGAACATCACCATGGAAGCCTTTACACGCGGTCTCTCTAACCTGCCCTCCGGCCCAAGCGTAGCACCCTTTATCCTTACCATCGCCCTGGTGTTCTTCGCCTTCACTACCATTCTCGGCTGGGCATACTATTCCGAACGCTGCCTGGAATACCTGGTGGGTCGTGGCAAGAAAGGGGCCATTCTCACATTTCGCTGGCTTTATGTGGCCGCAGTGTTCATCGGTCCCTACCTGACAGTAAGTGCCGTATGGACCAGCGCTGACATTTTCAACGGGCTTATGGCCTTCCCGAACTTGGTGGCTTTGATTCTCCTGAGTGGAATCGTTGCACGGGAAACGAAAAAGTTCTTTGAAAAGTTGGAAAAAGAGAAGGACTAATTGTCGTTGGGCAAGCCGCCCAGCATTTCACTGATTTCCTGACCGATTAGACCATTGTCCATCGTCACCGAGAGAATGCGCTGTTCCAATTCAGTTGGCGGGTCCATAGGGCCCACATTTTTATTCGGGTCTGAACCACCTGCGGATTCCTGCACCAGGAGCTCCCCCAGTGCGGCGTGAAGCGCCAGAGACGCATCGATATACTTTAGGTGGGTCGGCTCTTCCAAAATAAAGTTCAGCGGTTTCTTCTCGGCAAGTACACGGGCATTCGACACACCCAAACCATATTCGTCTTCCACGCCCATGTTGGCAAGCACGGCATGAGATTTGTTCAGAGCATCCGCCAATTCGGCCAGGTCAAGGGCGCCCTTCACACCGGTGGCCGTCACCACAAAATCGGCATCCCGCACAAGAGAAGCTACGGCATCGACATCCCTGCAATCCGTAACCGGAACGCCATTTGCATCCAGGAAGGGGTTGAGACCTCGTGATGTATCCGTCACCACTGTTATGAAAGCGGACAAGCGCAAAAGTTGCAACACAATCCCCTGCCCCACCTTGCCGCTCCCGAACACTACAAACTTCTTGCCGGCAAAATCAGAACCGTAACCAAGCTGCGCCAGGGCACGCACATAACCTTCGCCGGTTCCCAAACTGGTTTCGATCCGCTTTACGATTCCGCTGTCCGCCACATACACCGGCTTTTCGCAATTCTCGTAAAACTGGACGCCACTTCGGGTGAGTTCCACAAATCCCAAACGGGGGTGACACAAAGAAAACTGTCCTGCACAGTCCAAAATCAGGTCAAAACCCTGACCACGGGACTCCGCATCCAGAACATCCTTCAGATTTAACACCGGGATTCCCGATTCCTGCAACAAGTCTACCACGCTCGCATCGCAAGGCATCTCGGAAGGCCCATCAGAGCCGGCCGCAATGCCTACGGAAAGTTCTGCACCGCCAGCCAAGAGTGCCCGGTACTGCACCAGCGTATTCCGGAACACCGGAGTAGCCGCCAATACGCAGAGCCCGGCAAAGGGTCTGGTCTCGGCCCATTCCTGTTCGTAATGGGCCGAGGCCGGGTATTCCGACACATCGTAGGTGTCGTCTATAATTTCATCGAAAAGCATGCCTAGCCCGAAAGCTTGTGGTTCACATGGGCTTCCACCACGTTGATTACGTAGTCGCCCAGCTTTTCGCAGTCGTTGATCACGTCCATGTAGTGCACGCCCATCTGGTAGCTGTAGCGCTGGGCATTGATGTCATCTACGTTCAGCTGTTTGAGTTTCTTGCGGTAGTCGTTGATTTCGTATTCCATCATCAGGGTGGACTTCACGTCGGCCTGGGGGGCATCCTCGATAATATCCACCATCTGGGCCATGGACTTGTCGCAAAGCTTCATCATGACCTCAATACGGCCATACTGTTCCTCGGTAAAGTCGTCTGCACTCTGAAACTTGTGGCGAATAGCTCGGGACATGTTGAAAATAGAGTCTCCGATACTCTCGATTTCAGAAATTTCCTTGAGCATGGACTGCAGCACCCGCTTACTTTCCGGGCTCAGGCGACCTTCACTCACCTTGTTCAGGTATCCCGCAATTTCGATTTCCATCTTGTCGCTGATGTTCTCGTACTTCTCGATTCGGGCGAACAGTTTCGTAAATTCACCCTCGTCCTTCATCTTGAGCAAGTCCGGCACAAAGCGGAACATCTTCAGGGTGCGTTCGGCAAACAGGTTGATTTCTTTACGGGCTTCGAACAGGGAAAGTTCGGCAGTACTCATGAGGCCCGCACTGATAAACTTGATGCTGAAATCTTCGCCATCTTCCTTTTCACGGATAATCTTGCAAATGATATTTTCCATGGGCTTGATGAACCAGATGAGGATCGCCACGTTGCAGAGGTTGAATGCCGTATGGAATCCGGACAGGGCGTAAGTCACCCGCACGCTGGCTTCGGCAATTTCTTCTTGAGTCTGGGGGACAAAGTTCGGGTCAAAGCCAACGATATGGCAAACCATGTTCACGAAGGGGTGGAAAACTATCAGTACCCACACCACGCCGAACACGTTGAAAAGCATGTGGGCCAAGGCCGCACGCCGAGCCTGGGTGCTAGCCGAAAGGGCCGCCAGGTTCGAAGTCACCGTGGTTCCGATATTTTCACCCATCACAAGGGCAATGCCCTGGTAAATTGGGAGCACACCGCTACTGCAAAGGAGGAGGGTAATGGCCATGATGGCAGCAGAAGACTGCACGCACATGGTCAGGACGCTTCCCAGAAGCAGGAACAACAAGGTGGACAGAATGCCCCAGTTGCCGCTGGCCGCAAAAAAGTCGATAACTGCCTGGTTGTGAGACAAGTCCATGGCCACCGCATTTTCGCGGAGGGTGGTAAGCCCCAAGAACATGAAGGAAAATCCGAAAACAAATTCACCGAAACTCTTGACGTTGCTTTTCCGCACATAGGAGAGGATAATTCCCAGGGCAAAGAAAGGCCACACGAAACTGCTCATGTTGAACTGGAATCCGAAGATGGACATGATCCAGGCCGTGGCCGTGGTACCGATGTTCGCCCCCATAATAACAGGAATGGCCTGCTTAAGAGTAAGCAGACCAGCATTGACGAAACTGACGGTCATGACGGTAGTGGCAGTAGAAGACTGCACGGCGGCGGTAATAAAGGTTCCCGTAAGCAATCCGCCGGCCCGGTGCTTGGTCATAGTGCCAAGAAACGCACGAAGGTGTCCACCGGTAAGTTTCTGGAGGCCTTCGCTCATGGTCTTCATGCCGAACATGAGAAGCGCAAGGCATCCGAGCATCTTGAGAATCATTAAGGTCATAGGTTTTTCCTATTCATTGGCGCCGCTTACCGGGGTCATCGTCGCTGCCTTTCAGCTAGTCCGGATTTGCGTCGTAGAATCATTTGTTTCTAAATCTATACATAAAAAATAGAAATCCCCCTTGAATCGTCAAAGGGGAACAACCTTATTTTTTTAGTTAGAGAACGCTTATGCGCAGGCAGTCTATCCAATTTCTGCGAAAGGCAAATCACTTCGTCTTTTTCTTTTGCTTGGCCGAAAGCCTCTTGAATTCGTCCCTGGCCTTTTTCATGTCGGCAAGGAACGACTCTTCGGCATGTAAGCGGGCAAAAACTGCCGTAACCACAGCCTTGGAGGCCTCGATATCACTTTGCCAGTGGTAACCCGCAATCACACGGCTCTGGCCCCATTCGTAGCCGTACTTTAGCAGTGCGTCTTGGGCCGCCGGATTGATTTCGGCAAGCAGGAGCGCCATGCCCCAGCCACGAACGGTATGACCCGAAGGGTACGAACCGTTAGTCAGGTGGCTTTCTTCGGCACTCGGAATCAGGGTCGGCTCCTTGAAACGGGCATAAGGTCGCACCCTCATGTAATGTTTCTTTGCTACACGGGAAGCAAGACGCATGGTGAATATCCCGCGCTTAAGCACGTTCATAATGGCGGGCGTGTTCTTTTCCGAGATTTCCATACCGAAGGCTTCGCTGAACATTTTCGCCATCTCGGCATCGTCCGTCACAGCCTGAGCGATGGCCAAATTTGCTCGAGCCGTATCAGCCACCCGTACAGACTTTCCCCACTTGTACTGCGCCATGTCATAGGCAAATGCCGCAGAATTAGTGTCTGGCGGGGGCGGATAAAACTTGAGAGCGTTGGGCAACGCATCGCCTTCTACATAGGGCTTAGGGTCGTCCGCCGACCAACAAAGAACGGTGCCCAATACCGCAACAAAGAAAACGGTTTTTTTGAACAAAGTCATTTTTAAAGATCCTTGAATTGAATCCACGCATGCGGCACTTGCCACAATGCGCCATTATTCATTTTTACTTTACCACAACGGCCTTACCATTGTGATAATAGGTTCCCTTAACCATAGGTTTGCCTTTCAGCAAGCGCCCCTGCAAATCGAACCAGCGACCTTCGCCCTGCTCCACAGCCGCAGGAATGTTGCGGAGAAGCGCCATCGAAGCCTCGCCATTCTCAGGCAAAGAACTTCTAAGCGTATCGTGAGAAATTACCGGCAGCAGCGGCGAATCGTCCAGGCTACGACTGGAGCTGCTCTGCTTTACGCTGGAGCTGCTTTTCGCCGAAGCGGAACTGCCGCCATTCTCCAAACTGGAACTTGAAGCGGAAACAATGACAACCGGTATAACATCTTGCATGTCGCCGTCGGCAAACAACGTGCCAGCAGCCCCCAGGGCAAAAACAAAACCAACAACACAAGACAGTCGCTTCATGTGGTGAAATATATATTTTATTCCAAGTAAGCGCAATCCTGCACAAACCCGCAAATTTGAGCCAAATCACACCAAACTGTAAACCATAGCGATAGCCTGGCTGGCAATTCCCTCGCCACGGCCTGTAAATCCCAGTTTTTCGGTGGTAGTTCCCTTGATTCCAATCTGTTTTACGTCCAGGCCAAGCACCCGGGCGATGTTTGCCTTCATGGCATCCTTGTGGGGGTTCACCTTGGGCCGTTCGCACATCACGATACTGTCGATGTTCACGATTTCAAAGCCCGCCTTGCGGACTTCCTCCCCCACCTTGCGGAGCAGTTCCAGACTGTCGGCACCCTTGAAGGCGGGGTCCGTATCGGGGAAGTAGGTCCCGATATCGCCGAGACCAGCGGCTCCTAGCAGGGCGTCACTGATAGCATGGAGCAACACGTCGGCATCGCTGTGGCCCAAGAGACCTTTCTCGTAAGGAATGTCCACCCCGCCGATAATGCACTTGCGGCCTTCCACCAGTTTGTGGACATCAAAACCTATTCCCGAACGATAAACCTTTTCCATAATCACCTCAAGGGTTCCAATTGCAGAAATTTTCCAAAACCTTCAGGCCCACATCGCCGCTCTTTTCCAGATGGAACTGGGTCGCCACCAGGTTGTCCTTGCCAATCATGCCCTGGAAGGTCTGGCTACCATAGGTAGTCTCCGCAAAAGCGTATTCCACAGGCACCTGCGGGTGATAGGAATGAACATAGTAGAAATCGCAACCACTCCGGATTCCCTTCATAATCGGGTGTTCCCGGGTGAAGTTCACCTGGTTCCAGCCCATGTGGGGAATCTTCAAGCCCGGTTCGTCCTTGAAACGCACCGCCTTGCCGGGGATGATTCCCAAAGTCCTGACTCCGCCATCCTCTTCGCTTTCTTCCAAGATGATCTGGCAGCCGATGCAGATTCCGAGTACAGGGTTTCCGGCTTTCACTACAGTCTTGATAGCATCGCCAATGCCCGTACGGGTCAGTGTTTCCATGGCAGAGGCCGCTGCCCCCACCCCCGGGAAAACCAGGCGGGTCGCTTTCGAGATTTCATCAGCATCGCGACTGGACTTGGCATCTACCCCAATACGGGCGAGCGCGTTCATCACGGATGTCAGGTTACCGGCATTGTAATCTACGACGATTACGCTCATAAAGTTACTCCTTGCATCCAAGTTAGCAATAAATCTGCAAGATTTGGCTTCACACACATCAAGAATTCAAGGGAATCAGTCCCCTGAACCCAAAACGGAATGTCTTCTCTTGTAATCTATCAGTTTCTGTTTATAATACTCCGCCCTAATATGCAGACCATCGGCAGAAAGATCAAAACCAAAAGCAAATCCCATTGTAGCCAGAGACCCTACCAGAAGTCCCCCGCCCACAAAGTTGCAGAGATCCCTCTTTCCGTCATCGTCAATAACATAACCTGCACCGACAGTTCCCAGACCGACAACACCCAAGCCAAAAGCGACAAGCTTCAACACATTTGAAATAGCATGCTTATGGGTGGATTCCTGACCATAGCGGAAACTCTCCGTCTCATAATACCTTAGGCTATCTTCATCGACAGGGCCATTCCAATTCAACGACTGGCTTTCCCGAGTTGTCACCATGTCCTGGGCAAGGCTATCTGCAAAAGGAACGGGCGCTGCAGGAAAAGCTCCAGAATCGGCAACACCTTCTGACGGCTGCAAAAACATGTCCGGAGGTACCAATTGTGCCTGGGAAAAGACAAAAAAGCAGAGCAAAAAAACGAAAAAGAATTTCATAAATTCCAAAGTTGGTTTGTCCAATGACAAGGACTTCGTGTTGCGCAATATAAAAAAATGCAAACGAACAAGGAAAAAAAATATATATTCAGGGCATGCCAAACGAGAATAACAATTTAAAGGATATCGACCTGGATGCACTGGTGGGGAACATGAGTTCCATCAACAGCGAAGACTACTGGTTCACCAAGGTTTCCCAAATCGAAGAACACGACGAGAAGGCTCCTGAGGCGGGAAAATAAAAATCCGTGTAAGCGTAAAAACAAGCTTACTGATTCAAGAAATCAAGCGCTTCCCCAGCCAATTCCACGCAGCGGTTGCACGGGATAATCTTGTTCGGGCGGATTTCACTACACTTAGTAAAGTTCTGCGCACCGCGCTTGAAAAAGTTCTTGATGGCGTCGGCATGGTCAGGTTGCATCATCTTGGCAGCATAGAGTGCACCACAAGAACCGTTTGGAGCCTTTCCGCCACCGAAGTTTCTGAACATCTCAGCCGTGGCTACCGCTTCCGCTTCGGACTTGCCCGTCGCGCGAGCGTAGCCGTATGCCACCGACATGGCGCAATTGCCACGATGTTCTGCATGGAAGTTCTTTGATAATTCAGCAATAGACATAAGATGTTCCTTTGTCATAGAGTTCTAATGTTAATATACAATAAATCTCTGAAATAACGGAGATGCCCCCCGGAACAAGTCCGGGGCAGGCTATTCAAGCCGGGCATGACAAAAGAAAAACTTCGCAAGGAATTTGCGCAGGCGCAAAACCATCATTAAGTTACAAAACAGTAATTCGTCTAGAAACGAGCAAGACAAGAAACGCGAGCCGAAGCTGTATAAAACATACAGCGAGAGCTCGCGTGACGCAGTATTGCGAAGTTTATCGACGAATTACTTATCAGTCAAAACGGCGACGCCGGGGAGAGTCTTGCCCTCAAGGAGTTCGAGCGATGCGCCACCACCCGTAGAGGTGTGGGTCACCTTCTTGTCGGCGCCGTACTTCT
>CAMKNA010000010.1 GCA_946414075.1 uncultured Fibrobacter sp. | reverse complement strand
CGGCATGCCGAAGGTCAACAAGGACGGTACCTTCAAGGCCAAGACCAGCCACACCTTGAACAAGGTTCCTTGCATCCTTTACGACAACGTCACTGGCGGCAAGCTGGGGCTCAAGGAAGGCGACTGGGGTCTTTCCAACATCGCTGCTACGACCGCGAACCTCCTCGGCTTGGAAAAGCATGAGGCTTGGGACGACAGCATGCTCATCATCAAGTAATAGATTCTCACCGGAGTCTACCCCGAACTCCGTTCCGGGGCGAGAATGACAATGCTAAAAAAGGAACCCGAAAGGGTTCCTTTTCTGCATTTATTACTGAAGGCGTCCAGTCTCTAGGCCGCGAACCGTCTTGAAGCGTTTATTGCCGCTAGGGTCTAAAATAATGGCGATTCCCGCCAAGTAGTTGATCCACTTGCCGTTCATCCACTGGCGCAAATCGATTTGCCAGTCGGCTCCGTAAATGGTCATGCCCGCCACGAGATAATCGTGGGATATCAAAATGTTGACCCGCTTCATGGACGGCAAGCGAGCCGTCAGGGAGTCTAGCCATTCCTCGCTGCGGGAAGCCAAATCGTAATAACCCTGGCTGTAACCCCCTTCGTAGGCCATTTTCGAAAAAGTTTCCCAGGTGTGCCAGTTCTTTTCTGCATTCAATGCGGCATTCTTTTCGTACCAGTCTCCACCCAGAATACCCCAGGTTTCTCGCTGGTAGTTTTTTTCGCCACGACCCTCGGCAATGCCGTCGCTGGTTTGCTGGGTTCGGCCATAATCAGAAGTGGCATAGAAGAACTCTTCATCGGTCTTTAGTTTTTCACCCACAGATTTAGACTGCTCAATTCCGTTTTCCGTCAGCAAACCCGTACGGGAATAGTCTTCCCCACGCTCAGCGTGGCGAAGCAAGAACACCACCCTTTCAGAGTCAGCAACCTCTGCAAGAACCTTGCTGATATCGTTGAATCCGATGTCGGAAACAAACGCCGTCCTCGATGGAGATGTTCCATTGTCACTACAAGCAAACAACGAGAACGCCAATGTGGCCAACGCAATTAATGCAAATAGTTTCTTCATTTTTCCCTCCAAACAATCACAATTTACAATAAATTATCTCAATCGGCGGAGTCCCTTGGGCATGGGGACTTCGGTACCGTTCTCTTGCAACAGGTAGATGTTGTCCAGGCTGATGTAGCCCTTGCCGCTGTAACGGGCCCTGAAAGCGAAGTTCTTGATTTGCTTCGGGTCCAGCTGCGGGATGGTCTTGCCCCAGCCCTCCTGGGTCATGTTTTCCCAGATGAGGGTGTCCCTGACCCAGGAGCCGCGAGTGTTTTTCAGCCGGACCATGAATTCGTCGTAGTCCTTCACCTGTTCGCTTGCTATCTGCACCTCGAAATAGCCATCAGGATTGTTGTGGTTGGTGGCGTAGTCGAACACGATTCCCACAGAATTCTTGACCTCGGGTGGAATCACATAATAGGCTCCCGCGAAGTTGGGCCAGCCCTGTGCAGGAGGCTGCTCAATCATAAAGTCGTGCCGGATGAATCCCCCATGGGGCGGCGCTCCGTTAAAGACCTTCGCGCCGATGGTAGTGGCATTATCGCCGTTAGCCACCGGGTACCAGTCCACCGCATCCAAGCCATTATCGAAATTCTGCATGACACTGGTAGTACGGTATTCCCCGCGTACCCGGAAGGGAATCTTAAACTCTGTAGTCTTCTTGCCAAGACCGGAAATTTTCAGCGTCGCCGTAGCAGGTCCCAGCTTCACATTTGCCGGTACGGGGACTTTCACATGGAAGCTTTCGATGGAGGCGTTCCACAGGCCGTCATCGGGCTTGAACCACTTGACAATTCCGAGCTCCGGAATTTCGAGCTTGCCTTCCGTCAGCTGGCCGTATTGCTGCACGGCGGTGGCAAACAGGTCCAGGGTATCGCCTGCAAGCAGGACCTTCTTTTCGAGGGAGGCGGCAATGACACGCGGGTCCGCCGCTAAGGTTTTCGTCGCAGCGTCCAGCCCCACGACCTTCGGGTTAATCTGCACAACGGCAAGTCCAAAGGGCGGAATCATAATGTCCCTAGACTTGCTGGGGTTGATGCGGCGGCCACTAGGGCCCATCTTCGGGTACGGATAGGCATTCTGCGCCGTGCCCACCCACTTGAACTGTTCCTCGCCAAAAATTTCCACCTGGGTTCGGACCAGGTCACCCTTGCCAACAGTCGGCGAGGCGCTGGCAGAATCCGTGCCAGCCGCGACACTTGCACGGTCTATCTGCACAACCTGGTGTATGTCGGAAAGGTTCACCAGCATCACGCGGGCCGAATCCCCCTTGCCGATGGCATAGGCCACCACATCGGGGCTTGCACTTTCCACCGGGAGTACCGCAAAGCCGTCTTCCAGGAACTGCATGAAGGTCATGTAAATGCCATAATATTCCGCCGTAGGCTCCAGGGATTTCCAGTAGTTCCAGGAACCGTCCTTGAGAAGGGCCGACATGCTGATGGTTCCCCAAGTATCATCGGGACCCTTGAACAGGTTACCGAAAGCGTCCCAGGGGAGCACCTGCAGGCGGTTGCCAAACCGCATGGCGTGCTGGGCAAAAATCATGGCCACCGAAGAGGCCTGGGGGTAATCCATTAGCAGACTGTAGCCCTGGACGCAAGTGCTGAACTCCGAAAGGAACACCCGGCGTTCCCCTTCCAGGTGGCGTTTCATCCAAGAGTCCAGCGTATCCATGTTGGGGCCCACATCCAGCATGGACTTGAGCATGTCAGCAGGCTTCGGGTCGTTGGGCGTCCAGTAAGGATAGTTGTGCAAGTCCACCACATCCAGGTATCGCTTGCCGTCCTTCTTTTCGGCCTCGCCCACAATCCGCAGGAACTCTTCCATCCAGTACTTTCCATCCAGAAGGCCTGCACCCTTCTGCTGCATCTTGTGGGTACTGAACAGAGGACCGTGCAAGATGATACTGGAATCCACCGCCTTCATGGCACGGGCGTATTCCAGGAATCGGGCAGCATACTGTCTAGCCGAGATGGGGCCCGACTCTTCCCATTCCCCATCCAGTTCGTTACCGATTTGCCACTGTTTGATACCGTAGCCCTTGACCTTGTTGGCATAGCGGACCCAGGCGGCAGCTTCCTTGGAAGTTCCCGTGCCCGCGTTCACGCAGATGACCGGCTTTGCGTTGGGGAGCATTTTGATGTAATCCATGAAGGTCTCGAAATCCCACTTAATGTCGGTCCAGTCGGTGCGGGCCTTGTCCCCATTGCGGGTGGACATGGCGTAAAACTTGTAGTTGTTACTGGCAAGCAGGTCCAGCTCGCCGCTGTAAAGTTTCATCTCGCAAATCTGCACACCCTTCGCCGGCAGGTCCTTGGTCTTGAAACGAACTGCCACATAGCGGGCCTTGATTTTTTGGAATTTGTACTTGGAAGTTGCTCCGGTCACCTTGATAACGGATTCCACCTTCAGCTTGTTTTCAAGAGCCTGATGGACACCGGGGTATTCGGCGTAGTCTTCGGTCCAGTATGAAAGTTCAAAGGACTTCGGGCGTAACTTGCCCCAATCAATCTGCAAGGAATCCAAGTCCACCTTTTCGGGGAATTCGATCACCACCCAAGGCGGATCGTCGGGATCCAAAATCTCGCCCCACCACATGGTTTCCATCTTGCCGTCGGCCAAGTGGCTGCGACGGATAAAGCCGTAGTTGTCCTTGGTGGTTCCGCGGTAAATAGTCTCACCCAAGAAACCGCGGGCCCACTTGGTCTCATCAGCAGTCCAGAGGCCCGTCGAGTCGTAGCTGCCGATACCGTTCCAGTGGTAGTCGTTGGAAAGGGAGCCGTTGGGAAAACGGAACAGGGTGTAACCGCCGTCAACCAGCGCAGGGGTCATATCGTAGTAGCGGCTAGGCGGATTCCAAATGGCAAGATCCGCCGCCATCATGTTGTCCTTACTGATAACAACACCCGGATGCAGGTCATCGACATTGACGACATTCTGGGAAGCAAAGGCCGGCAAGGCAAAAAAGGCCGCAAGGGCAGAAACGACAAAAGTTTTCATGAGAACCTCTGTTCGTAAATATAGTAGGATAATTCAGAAGTTAAAAAGAAACAGAAAAAACGAATAAATATTACACAGCAACTGCAATTTTCAGGAGAAGCGAGCAGAGCAAGGCCGCAGGACCGAAGCTGTACAAATAGTACAGCGAGAGTCCGAGAACGAGGCTATGCGACGCTTATCGTGAAAATTATACAGCCGCGAATGCGGCGCCCAGTTTCGCCAAAGCCTCGTCGCATTCAGCGGCGGTCACATTCAGCGGCGGGAGCATACGCAGCACATTGCCCTTGGCGCTGAGCACCATGAGCTTTTCGGCGCGGGCAGCAGAGATGATGTTGCCCACCGGCATCGATTCGTCGAGAGCCACACCGAGAATTAGGCCTTCACCGCGGATCTCCTTGGCGAAGCCGTACTTCTCAACGAGTGCGGCCAAGCCAGCCTTCAACTGGGCGGAACGCTCAGCGACATTCTTCAACAGTCCCGGAATCTGCTTCACGACAGCGAGACCTGCGGCGCATGCAATCGGGTTACCACCGAAAGTCGTACCGTGGTCGCCAGCCTTGAGCTGGTCAGCAATGTGCTGACGCAGGAGAACCGCACCCAGCGGGAGACCGCCACCAATTCCCTTCGCGAGAGAAACGAGATCCGGATTCAGGCCGTACTTTTCAAAACCGAGGAAGGTTCCGAGACGGCCCACGCCTGCCTGCACTTCGTCGACGATGACAAGACAGCCGAAATCCTTCTGCAGGCTGTTGATGGTTTCGACCATCTCGGCAGAGAGCTTCATCACGCCACCTTCAGCCGCCAGCGATTCCAGCATGATGGCGCAAGTGTCCTTGTTGACTTCCTTCTTGAGGGCTTCGCAGTCATTCCAAGTCACATGCACAAAGTCACCCGGCATAGAGCCGAAGCCTTCGCGGATGGCCGGCTGACCCGTTGCAGAAAGGGCGGCATAGGTACGGCCGTGGAAGCTGTTTACGAAGGTAATAATCTTCTGCCTGTTCTTTTCGCCCTTCCGGTCGAAGTACTTACGTGCGAACTTAATGCAACCTTCGTTAGCTTCGGTACCGGAGTTGCAGAAAAAGGCCTTGTCGAACTTGGTGATTTCAAGGAGTGCCTTGCCGAGTTCGATCTGCGGGTAGTTCGGGTAAAGGTTGCTGATGTGGTTGAAGTGGTTCATCTGTTCCACCACCGCATCCTTGATGGCCTGGTTCTGGTGACCGAGCGCGTTCACGGCGATACCGGCCACGAAGTCCAGGTACTTGTTGCCCTGATCGTCGTAGAGGTAAGAGCCTTCGCCCTTCACAAAGTTGATGTCTGCCTTGCCGTAGAGCGGCGCGATAATTTGTTTGTCCTGTTCGAGCAGGTTAGCGCAAGATTGTGCCATAGTTTAAATCTCCATTAATTTGTTTGCCAAAGTGTTCCGCGTCCTTCCAACCCACGATGTGGATGCTCTTGAGTCCTCGTCGGATCGACTTGAAACTCTCGCGGACTTTGGGAATCATACCGCCGGAGATGACGCCAGCTTCAATCAGCTTTTCGGCGTCCGCTTCGCTCAGTTCGGGAATTACATTCTTGTTTTCGTCCATCACGCCCGGCACGTCGCTCACCAGCACAAACTGGTCGGCTTCAAGTGCCACAGCCAGTTCGCTTGCAGCGGTGTCGGCGTTCACGTTCCAGCTCATGCCATCGCCAATGGAAATCGGGCTGACCACCGGAGTCCAACCGGCAGCCCACAGGTCAGCGACAATCTTCGGATTGACCTGCTTGATTTCGCCCACCAGGCCAAGGTCCACCTTGCCCTGCTTCTTGACGACCTGGAACAGGTTGCCGTCTACGCCGGAAATACCGATGGCGTTGCAGTTGTTGTTCAGCAACATGCGCACGAGCTTCTTGTTCACGTGGCCCGAGAGGGTCATCTCGACCATCTTCATGATGCCGGGGGTCGTGACTCGGAGCCCGTCGATGAATGTCGGTTGTTCCTTGAGCAAGGCGATATTCTCGTTGATGTCCTTGCCACCGCCGTGAACCACGGCCACCTGACAGCCACTACCGGGGAGGCTAGAGACTGCCGACACAAAATCAGCGAGCTTGGCTTCATCAATCGCCAGGCTGCCACCAATTTTCACAACCACTTTTTTCATCTTTTGCGATGTCCTCACAAGGTTTTGTCGTGTGACATTGAAATTTACGCCCACAAATTTAGAAAAAACGCCTGCCAATTCAATGTTTTTATTATATTATGGCCAGACACAAACCATACACAAGAGGTAAAATATGGCTATTTCTAAAGTTTGGCTGGACGAATCCAGCGACGAATGCGTATCTTGCGGTGCCTGCGAAGCTACTTGCGATGCAGTGTTCGAAGTTCCTGAAAAAATGAAGGTCAAGGAAGGCGTCGATTTCTCCGCTTACGAAAGTGAAATCAAGGACGCTGCTGACAGCTGCCCGGCCGGCGTGATCAAGTACGAGTAAACCTAACTTTTCTCGTTAACGATAAAATTAAAGGACCTCCCCTGCGGGAGGTCTTTTTTTGCGCCCTACGATTCTAGTGCAGCCGGTTCCACTTCTTCATCTCCTTGTCCAAGAAGGTATCCACGAACTTCGCATAAATCAAAGTCGTATCCAGGTTTCTGTGACCAAGAAGCTTGCTAGTAGCTGGCAGAGGGATTCCTAGGGTTATGCAGGTGGTAGCAAATGTATGCCGAGCCAGATGACAATGGATATGCTTGTAGTACCCAAGCTTCTTGGCGGCACTCCGCAAGGTACGGTTAAAATGGGAATTTTCTACCACCCGAAACACATTTCCATCTTTCAGCTTTTCCGGTAACAACAGGCGGGCCTGCACAGGTATAGGGACATAGACCGGGTCTCCCGTCTTGTGCATCTGCTTGCGGATTTTCCAGTCAAAAATCTCATTGGCGTTAAGGGACTGCAGATCACTGTATCGGAGCCCTGTAAAGCAACTAAACAGAAAAACCCGCATCACGTCCTGTTCCGTTTCGGTAAGGAATCTCCTACGGTCCATAAAGTTCAGGTAAAGGCTCTTGAGTTCCCGAACGGTCAGGAACCCCCTGCGGGAATAAATCCGGCCCACCTTTACCTTTTCAAAGGGATTGCCGGATATGAGCCCGTCAGAAATCATCTTGTTCGTAAAGATGCGAAGGACAGACAGGGCCTTGTTTACCGTAGCTGGCTTATTCCCCTGTTGTTGCATGTGTCTGCGGAATTCGAGAATCATTGATTCATCCACTCCATCACATTTCAACTCAGGTCTAAAATACTTGATTTTCTTCAAGTTCCAATAGTAGGTCCGCACAGTAAGGGGCGCAAGGTTTTCTGCACCCTTCGCCAGATACTCCTGAGCCTTGTCGTAAAAAAGCATATTGCCTCCTAGCCAACTTCGTTGGCGTTAGCCCCCAGACATCTGGGGGCAAAGGCAAATTACTTGATACGGCGGTATCCCAAAGTCAGTTTCTTGTCTTTACTCTGCTTTTTCTGCGTTCCCGCAGGGTATTTCTTATTGGCGGTCTGGGCAATCGCCTCTTCTTTAGACTTGAATGCAAACTTGGCTATATAAGGACCCGTAGCGATAGCCTTCTCATTTTCAGCAACAGGATTGCCATTGTGAAGTAACCACTCTAGCTTCAGGTGGATGGTTCCGTCGGAAGACAGCTTGTCATAACCTATATCTTCTAGATCAAACGCGTATTCCGTCTGGGTTACATGGGCTCCCATATTGGTGTAAATATCCATGGTAAATCCAATATGAGCCTTCCATGCAAAATTGTCCAAGGAATCCTTCTGGAGCAGCAGGGGCATTTCCACATCGATGTTGAACACGGGTCCACCATGTTTATACACCGCCGTATCGTAAGTAAGCATCCGGCTATAGGATTCCAACTTCCTCTTGCCATTTGCCATAAGCGTCTCCTTACCTTCGCTCAACACGCTCAAGCGGAAATCCTCGTTATTCTCCGGCATGAATCCAGCGTACAAGTCATCTTCCATCCCGCCCCTGCTTACACTATTCGCCATCTTCACCTTGAAACTGACATCATCTATTTCACCGACGACGATTACCCAAGGGCTTTCCTCGCCCGGCAAAAGACTTGCCTTGTCCATAGTGATGGAATTAAGTTGCACAGGAAGGCGCAAGGAGTCACCAATCCTAACATTGTCGTCAGCGTCATCCTCGCGGAACGAGAATGTCCAAAGCATTACATCAACATACCAATCAAGATTTGCCTTTGCCGGACGGTAATAATTCTTTTGGCCTTCATGAGATCTCTCCAAGAATTGCGCCTTATCGTTATTTGACGCTACAAGGGGCTCCGAAAGTTCTACACGCAAAACATACATCTCACCATTCTTGCTGAGCCTTGCCGCCGTAAGAACTGGCGGGCAATCGTCGTTCAAGGTGTAGCTCTTGTCAAAGAAACCACCTTCTTCACCCTTCCTGGGCATCACGGAGCCCTTTCCGTTCCTGTCACCATATGTTTTCTTTAGGAACACCCCTTCTGGAATCTTTATTCGCATTACCGTATGGGGATTCTGTAGCGTGTCAAAACCAGTTGTATCAATGGTGTAAATCCAAAGCGTATCGTACTTGATGGATTTTTTCGTTTTATCTCTAAAGCCACAGACATATTTGACCGCATCTCCCGTAACAGGATCGATAACATCCACTTCTTTCATTTCGTGAGTAACCGGGTCTTCTTCCATTGTCGTCTGGGTGCACCAGTTTGTGTCTTGACCGACAACTTCGTTATAAGAAATCTGCTTTATATCCATAGTAGAATCGGTCTTAGACAAAACTGGTTTTACCGTCTTCTCTCCTTGAATCGTGTCTAAAGCCCACTCCCCTTGTTCCTTGAAAACACGGTATATTTCGGGAGAGCCCCAATAAACATCAAAGCTATCCAACATATCCTTTTGACGCAGAAGCGACGCAAATTCCATGTAAATTTCATCGGGCTGGCCATCACCCTGCAAATCACTTATACGGGCAAATGTAACCGGTACGGGCCGCACGGATTCCGTAATGGTTACAGGGCCAGCACAATCACTAAGGCCGTTCATTCCCAAATCGGAAACTCCAAAGTCCGAACGGATTTCGGCCTTCTGACCGGGCTTTACAATCTGACCATTCGTATTCCCTTCTATGACATAGAGCCAACTACGGCCATTGTCCGAAGTGGTGGCACTCACGACAGAAATTCCCGTCTGCGGAACTTCAGAGGAACCATCGGTAACGCGCAGGGGCCAGGCGTTATAAGACGCCAGCATCACGGGCTCCGAGAAGATTATCTTCAGCGTATCCTGGGCATACTGGTGATTTTCATTTTCCAAGATAGTGACGCCCTTGAGAATCGGAGCGATGCCATCTTTCAAAGGAGCCTTTTCTGTAGTTACGACATCGTTTTCCGTCATGTAGAAAGTAACAGTTCCGGAAAGCGCTCCCGTTTGCGGAACTTGTTCTGCCGCAATAGCAAACACAGCATCCGTTCCCGTCACACTAGAAGGATTCAGCATTATGGACATGGACTTTGTGGTCGATGTGGAATCAAATTCAAACAAGGCGCTATCAAGTGTAACATCCGTGCCAAAAGAGCTCCCACTGAAGGTCGCTACAATCTTGTCGCCCCTAGCATCACAATCGGAATCCTGCACAAGAACTTCCTGGGGAACCGGGTGCGTGGGATCCGCAAAGAAATACTGAGAACTGATGTCTTCATCATCATCCGGGTCGATATAGACGATAGTGACTTCGTCGCCACCAAAGAACGGAATCCCAGGAAGCGGGACGCCCTTTTCTGCAATAGCCGTAATAAGGTCGCTCTTAAATTCTCCCGTCGTCTCGTTCACACGGTTCAGCTTGACCGTCAAGGTGTCCCCCGTCCTGGAATTCAGAATAAGGGCGTTAATCGTCTTGTTGGACCGGTTATCCTTATCCTTGACCACGATATAGAACTTCAAGGAACCGTCCGTTTTCGCCGGGCTAGAAATAGATGTTCCGTCTTCCCTGACTAGTGTCAGGATACTGGCCGTGCGGTCGCCCTTGCTGAACTGCACATAGTAGGAGCGGTTTACAAAAGCGCAACCGCCATTCTGCTGGCATTCTTCACATTCAGGATCAGGGCCAGCAAAGACCGTAACATCAACCTTGTTGGCACCAATGCTCATCTTGGCCGGGATGTTCAAATCGTACCGCTGCGTATTGCTGTTGAAAACGGCCGCCGTTTTGAGTTCTTCCTTCGTCAGAGCCACACCATTCACCCAGATAGACGTGACATACCCACCCTCTGAAATGGAGACGACGCCCTTCAAGTACATGGTGCTCTTGGTGGAATCAATCTGGATGTACGAGCCGTTAGAAACATTGAACGGAGCATCAAAGGAAAGGGTCATCTCGTAATTCGCACGCTTGGTGGTCATTTCCTTGTAAGAAGGACTATAGCCCCACACAAACTCATCCTTGCGATAAACCGCCAAATAGGGACTCACAGGAGCCAAATCATTATCACCAAAGTCCTTATCTAGCTTAGGCATGCCTTCATAATCAACTCGTTCCGAAGCGGATGCTCCCTGAGTATGGGGGCTCCAGGTCCAGTCTCCACTGGTCTTGGAAAAACGCTTTTGCGGCGTAGAGCGCAAAGGTTCGCAAACCGTAGAGTTCGGTTGATGCATACCCTTGGAAAATCCCAGGTCTATGCGCATACGGGAAGAAGACTTGATAGTGGTGCTGCCCAGAGGCGCCGGGAAATACCAGTCGTACTTTCCGGTAGCCGGGTCATAGGTATCTTCCAACTTAACCGGCTGGGAACCGCGCAGGAGCCCGCGAATTTCGGAATCGTTTTCACAAGGCTTGTTAAAGCCCGCCTCATCATAGGCCTGACAAATATCGCTATCGATCATCAAGGCGCATTCGGCAAGCTCCGCTTCCGTGGCGGTCAGGTAAAGTCTGAGCGTCAAGCTATCAAAGGCCCGGTCCTCACGGTTAAAAAGGTTCAGGTTCAAGAAATCCATGTCACCGAATACATACTGGTAGGCACGAACTTCAAACTTGTACTGCGTGACAGGCGTAGTAAAGCTCAGGGGCAGGCCTTTCAAGTCTACTGCCTGCCGTACACCATTGCTCTCCACCACAAAATAATAGGTTGTCTTTTCCTTTAACCCGCCTATTTTCACATAATGGAAATTCGTGGGTATGCCACTCACATCGGCATTGCCGTCACCCGTATTCCAGTGCATCTTGTCATAGGTGGTAAGGACCGTATCCCAATACATCTTGGATTCGTACTGACCATTGGGAGTGAACCACATAATCTCAGCGCTATCCGCAGAAATATTGCAGACTTTCACATTCTGGATATCGGCCGCAGGAGGTTCACTGGCAAGAGTGGTAAAGTGGTAGGGCGTATAGGTGGAATCCACCAGCCAGCGGGTGGCGTAACGCTGACTACGGGCATTGATAGCGACAGCCTTAAAGTAATAGGTCGTTCCATTTTTCAAGCCTTTCATGTGGAAGACATGCTTTACGCCCGGAACCGAATCCACAATCATTTCGGAGAACGGACCCCTTTCATTCTCGCTGTACAAGATCATCGCCTGGCCGCGGACATCCTGGTTGACATTCACTATAGCGGAATCAAAACCAACATAACGGATTTCCACATCTATTTTCGAAGGAGCGCGATTCCGGTCTTCTTCGCGAACCGCAATGGCTCCTGCAGCCAAGAACATGGCCGTGGCGTCAATACAGGTTTCCGAAAGGTGGTAATCTTCCCAGCTCTTGTTGCTCGGCTCCCAAACATTCGCTCCTGCAGCATCGGGGGCAACACCACCAAAAAGAGCTCCCACCGGAGGATTGTAGACATAGGCGGCACCAGGAACATTCTTGCCTTCGGGATTTGCCGCACGATGGTGCGGGTGAGCGTCATTCTTATCGCCTACACCAAGCAAGAAGGATACATCCCAGGGGTTTACGCCCAGCATGTAGTTCAGCTGGCTGATTCCCAACTGTTTCATTTTAGCAGAATTCCAATTCTGGACGCCCTTCTGCGGGAGTTTCACCCCTTCTAGATCTTTGGTGACATCGGCATAGGCGAACACTTCAAAAATGTTTCCGGACTGGTAGCGGTTGTAAATCCAGGTCTGGTCCGTCTGCATGTTATACCAAATGTCGGAATAGGAGATGTCAAAAGGATTGCTCCTTCCGGGAATGGGGATGGAACCTGATCCACTTCCCGAACGGTTGCTTAAGGATTCAGAAAGGCTCAACGCCACATTTTCCGCATAGAAAAGACGGTCCGATTCACTGATGCCGTATTTTTTTGCCGTCTCGGAATCCCTGAGAAGCATCTTGTAGAAACCGTACAAGGTGAACACATAGGCGTTTGCCCAGCTGGTATTCTTGGCCGCCTTGCGCATACCATTTCTAGAGTAGGCAAACCAACCACCCTTGAAGTTACCGGGCGTATCCTCCTGTTCCTGGGCGTAAGTTTTTTCGTTAACGGCATCGTCCAAATACTTCATCCCGGAGTCAGGGTATGTGGCATAATGCAGGGCAACAGCCGCAATGCCCAGATCATCGAAAGCTTCGTTGTTTCCGTTATACGCAGGGCTAGACCAACCTGCCGCCTTGGTGTTGTAGACATACGGCTTTCCGCCGTCATAGGTTCCAGGACCAAGCCCCGAAACGCCACCGGCGGCTTCACCCACCTTCAGCTCCAGGTTCTTAGCAAAGTCATACATCTTTTCGGCCACCATGCGGCAGCTATCGGCAAAGGCCTTGTCGTAGACGGCATAGTCCTTGCTCAATATGGCAAGGCCTGCCGCAATCTGACCAGAAATATTGGCGCCCAGCTCACCCAAGCGAACATCCCTTTCGTGGGGGCCACCGCGACCAGCAAGAGTCGAAGGCAAGTTATCCTGGTTCTCCGGCCTACCCCACCAACCATGGTCCGCTCCAAAATTGCCGACGGACACAGCCATGTTGTCCACAATGCCGTCTGCAAAACGGAACGCCCTCAAGAAGAAATCGGCTCCATGCTTGGCTTCGCGCAAAATGTCAGGGATTCCATCCGTATTGACCGTCTCAGCATGATTATAGGCATAATGGTCATCGTCCCTATCGGGGTTCGATGCCGCCATAACCGCAAGCACCATAAAGGCGTAGGCCTGGGTCTGGGATTCCTTCAGGTGGTCGCCACAATCGTACCAGCCCCCCTGCAAGGCCCCTTCTTGAGAGGTAAATCCAGATACAGCGGTCTCGCCGGCCACGAACTTTCCACCGCCATCCTTGGTGTGGCTTGCCGGGTGGAACCAGGATTCCGAATTGCCGGAGCGGTTGATTCCATAGAACTTGATGGTGGCATCACGCACCATGGAATACACCCTGTCACTGATAATGAATGTCGATGAATATTCCTTCCCAACAAGGATACGAAGGCGCTCGTTCTGGGGTAGCGACATATCCGCAAGACTACCTGTGCAGACGAATCCCGTAGGACCATTGGTCATAGCCTCGTACCGTTTCTGGTCGCCCGTTGTAGCGTTGGTCCCTGCAATAATCTTCCACGACGATTCCGTTTCAAATCCGGAATTCTGGAGCTCCCCACCGGAAGCAACCGTCTTGCCTTCCAAATTCACCACACTGAAGCGCTCGGTGCAGGCTCCTGGTGATATATAGTAGAACTGCTTTTCCGGGTCGTCGGGCAGATAACCGGCCTGGTTCACACGGATACGGCCAATTTTCAAATTGCGGGCATCCAAAAACGCCTGGTTCAATGTATCGGGAACAAAACCATTGGGGACAAAATCCTGAGGCACACTCCCTACGGGAGGAACCGGATTACGCTTAGTCGGATTGGGCTTGAAATGGCTAAAGCTCTCTACGGTTCCACCGACATCAGCAGAGGCGGTATCCCAAGTCAAGGGCCATACCGGACGAATCAGGTCATAGGGGGTCGGTTGTTCCTGCTCTACAGCGGCAATTACGGCAGGAAGGGCACAGATCAAGACAGCTAGGAATCGCACAACAGCTCCTTTAGCACCCAAGTCCCAAACAATGCAATAATAGTATCTTTTTCCCAAAGAACGGAGAATGTAGCAAAAAAATTACACACATGACACCTTTTTTTGACTATATTCTACCCCATGACTGAAAAAAACTTTCTTAGAATAGGGTTTTTTGGGGTCTTTTTGGGGTGTTTAATTTCTTTTTCGGCCTGCGGGTCGGACTCTTCGTCATCTGCCGAAGATGATGAATTTATTTCCAGCGAAAGCGAGGAAGACATTTCTTCTGCATCACAAGAAGGAGATGACCTGGGCTCCTCGGGTAGTACCGAGAACTCCTCCGGTTCCAACCCCGACTCCAATTCCAGTTCCAATCAAGAACCCAAGAGCGAAACGCAGACAAGCAACGAAATTTTGGCCGAGCCTCTCAAAATCGTCAACGGCACCTGTGCCCCCAATCCATCCAAGATAAAGAAGGGTGAAATAGCCACATGGGAATTTTTTGTCACTGAAGGCAAAGTCTACGACCAAGTCCGGGCCCCCTTCAAGTGGAGCTTCAAAGGGGCCAACACAGAATCCCTGCAAGGGAACGGTCTAAGTCCCGTGAACATCCGCTACGACAAGTCCGGGACGGCTACCGCCAAGCTTAATGTGGATGGCAACGATGTCGTGTGCGACACCCTACAAGTTCAGGGTGTGCCCATTACGATCAACTCCTGCAAGGCAAACGCAAAAACCGTGAAAGCCGGTGAAACCATTACCTGGAATGTCGAAGCAAAGTCCGACTCTAAAATCACAGGCTACTCCTGGAAATCCACCTATGGAACCGCGTCTGGGACCGGAACCAAGGGAACGATGGAAGCCACGGCAAGCATGCACAAGCAGAATGTAACGGCAGTGGTTTCGGTAACCAACGAGGACAACACTACGGAAAGCTACACTTGCGAACGCGTCACCGTCGTTGACACTTCCATTGCAGACTTGGCGTTGAAAATGAACGAGAAAGTTGAAATTCCCACTGGCGAAGATCTTGTTGTGCAAATACCGAATTGCACAGGGTCTTACAATGGCGTCTACTATCTTGTTTGTCAATTCAATAATGGCGGAACAGCAACATTAAATTCAAGCGAAATTCCGTCCTGTGACCAAAACGGGGGTGCCTACATCGAATGTAACATCTCCTCTCTTAACGGACAAAAAGTTACGATGAACATCGAATCTGAGAAAAGCGTCATCGCTTGTGGAATCGACGCTCGTTAGTCTCGTAATTTATACACTTTTCACTAAAAGAGTCGTCGCATCCTATGCGGCGTCTTTTTTATACACAAACTTGTTTTTGCTATGGCCGCGTCCTCTTAGCGGGGTTCTTCACTTCTTTCTGGAGCTTATCCGGACCTATCTTCTCGTAGACGAGTTTAAGGATCTCTGCCGCGGCAAGGGCATCGTCCAGCGCCCGGTGGTGGTTGAACTCCGGCAAGGAGAGAGACTCTGTTAGATTGTGCAAACTGTAGCTGGGAAGCCCCGGAAAAAACTTTCTGGAAAGCTTTACCGTACAGAGCCTGGGCGGGTCGTACTTGATGGCGCTGCGCTTCATTTCCGTCATTATAAAGCGACTGTCGAATTGCACATTGTGGGCCACGAAAATCCGGTCCTGCAGCAGTTCGGCCACTTCTTCGGCAATGCTTGAGAACTGGGGCTTTCCCTGAACCATCTCATCGGTAATGCCCGTAAGCCTTTGCACAAAAGGCTGGATAGGCATTCCCGGATCCACCAGGGCCTGGAAAGTCTTTTCTACGCGCGTATCGTCCATCAAGACAACACCGATTTCGGTAATGCGGCCATCGGCAGGTTTTCCTCCGGTGGTTTCCAAGTCCACGACGGCAAATTTCACGGCAAGCTCTTAACGAACAGGATTCCCTTACTGGATGGGAACATCTATATCCAAAGTCTGCTTTGCAGCGCGGTTTTCTACACGGGCCTTCATAACCTTAGACTTGGGGCGTCCGTAAACCGGCACCACCAGCAGGTTGGAAACGCCAGCATCTTCGCTAGGCGTAGCCTCCGTTTCGGCCACGGTCTTTGTGAAGATGGGATTTTTGCCCTTGTCGTAGACGGAATAGGTAAACTCGCGGTTCAACCCCTTCTTGATTTGCTTGGTGGGCACCTGGAAATAGATAATGCCGCCTTTGGGCACCTTACGCAAGCTGTCCTTGATTTCTTCTTCGGTAGCAAAGTCCGCTTCCAAAGCCATGCGCACATTCTTCTTGATTTTCTCTGCGCTTTCGTAGAGCACGGACACATTAAACTTGGCATCCTCGGGCATAGCCGATGGACGCACATCGCGAATCTTCGCATTGTTCTGGTAGTACTCCCAGCGGCCGTTGTCATGCAAGATTACCGTAGAACCGTTGGATGTCGTCGCAATAATGTCATCGGCAAAAGAAACCGTTGCCACCATCGCAACAAGTCCCAAGCACACCTTCACCAATCCACTCAACTTCATATACTCTCCAATTGCATCCCCGTTTCGCAAAATATAGTATTCCCCAATACCTATATTTTATCCCGTGAAAGGAAAGACTCGATTTGCACCGAGCCCTACGGGCTATCTACACGAAGGACACCTACTTTCGGCCCTGTATGTATGGGCCGCCGCTAGAAAATGGCACCTAGATGTTCATCTCCGAATCGAGGACCACGACCAGGAAAGAGCCAGACCCGAGCACATCAAGGCCATATTCGAAGATTTGCAGTGGCTGGGTTTTTCATGGCAGAGCGAAAGTATCCAAAGCAAGCACTTTAGCCGATTCGAAAAAATCCTAAAAAATTTTCAAGAAAGGAATCTGGTCTACCCCTGCTATTGCAGCCGCAAGGAACTTGACATCGAAAACCCCAAGAACGAGTATGGCGAGGTCGTGTACCAGGGGAAATGCCTTAGAAGAGCGGCAAGCGAAGAAAGTCTCCCCCACAGCCTACGAGTCCGCATTCCAGACAAGGTAATTCAATGGCATGATTTGCGTATGGGAGACTTCGCCGAGAACCCGAAACTCCAATGTGGAGACTTTCCCATCCGGGACAGAATCGGGCAATGGACCTACCAGTTCGCCGTCTGCGCCGACGACATAGAAGAAGGGATAACACATGTTATCCGAGGTGAAGACATCCGGAACTCCACAGCCAGACAGATTGCCCTAATGGAGCTGATGGGCAGAACCGATCCACCCCTATACCTACACCACCCCCTCATCGCGGACTCCACCGGCAAGAAACTTTCCAAACGGGAAAAGGCACACAGCATAAGGCAAGACCGGGAAGCAGGAGTCTCCCCACAGGAGCTCCTGGGACGGGTGCTTTGCAAGGCGAGATTGCAGGCCATCCCCGCGCCTGCCGACCTGAACACAGCCCTAGACCTGGTCTGCCAGCACATCTAGCCGCTAAAAAATGTATATTCAAGGCATGTCCAACGCAGCCTTGTCCTCCATTTTATCGAAGATTCGTCAGGAATCACTTCTCTTTGATTCCAAGGACTCACTCTTGAATTTCAATACCAAGGGTCTTTACCAGACACCCTTGATGATGGAAACCGGCGACCTATTCTTTGAAAAATGGAAACAGACCCAAGGCCCACTGCCCCTGGACTCCTTCCTTCCCAAGTCGGAAAGCTTCTCACCCCAACAAAAGCTTGAAGTCAAGGAGCACCTTCTCCATGCGCTCAAGGAAAAGATGGAAGACTTCGGAAGTCCCGACTTGTACCTGTTGCTGGGATTCTTGAAATGGGAAGGGAACGCCCTTTCCCCAAGCCTTCTGGTGCCCCTGGATGTGAATCTCCAGACCCAGACGGTATCGCTTTCTGCAAGGCCGCCGCTAGAAAACATCGTCCTGCGGGAGCGGTTGAATGCCGAGATGGCGCTCCCCCGCGTGGAAGACGCCACCCTGAACGGGCAGTTCAGCATCCTCCTGTATTTTTCCCTTTTTGAAAAGGCCGTGGCGGCCAAGAAGAACTGGAAGTTTACCCGCCACGGGCTCTGCCTAGCCTTCTTCGATTCCATCAGACTGAGGCTAAAAAAATGCCTGGATCAGACACTGGACGAGACCAATGCCAGCGCGGCATCGACGATCCAGTCCCTGTTCACCGCCAGTGGTTTTCAGACCCGGGATTCCAAATTCGACGGACAAGCTTTCGATAGAATCTATTCACCGCTGGACCACTACCCCCTGTACATCACAGATTCCCACACCACAAAGGTGGTGGAAGATGCCAAAGACCCTGACAACAAGGCCTACGCCATTCAAGTTCTGCCTGGCACAGACTGGGCCAGAGCTGCGGCAAATCTGGTAGCAGATTCCATCGCCGAAAAGAAGAGCACCCTGGTGGTCTATCGCAGGGCTTCCACCGCGCAAAAATTCAGGGATTGCCTATTTCCACAGTTCCGCAACTTCGACGGCCCAGAAAGGGAAGCTCTCCTGCCAAGTCTCCAACAATCGAGAGACGGATTCCTGCGGTACTACGAGGCGGTGAACAACAACATCCAGCCTTCCGACGCACCCCTTTCAGATTTGCTGACGGAGTTCGTCCAGAACCCAGCCGTCAAAATTAAACTATCGGATGTGCTATTCCAGAAAATCGCAGACATCCCGTACAAGGACTACAAGGAACTCAAAGCCGATCTGGACGAAATCATTTACCTGTACTTCGAAAGAAAGGGCAAAGAAGCGAGAAACGCCTTTAAGGATGTTCGTGTTCCCAGTCTTACCGTAGAAGAACAGGAGTCCATTGCCAAGGAACTCTCTTTCGCATCAGCCAAAGTAAACGAACTAAAACCGCTTATTGGGCTGGTCGAAAAAACGGGACTCTTTCCCACCGGAATCTACCTTTCCGGTCTTTCAGACATCATCGACCTGATTCTCAAGAATTTCAATCGAAGCACACCCGTTTTCGAAGATTGGGAGCTCCGTTCGAACAGCTGGGAAGACTACCAGGATTCTCTGAAGGCTCTTCCCGAAGCTGGCGACAAATGGGTCCGCTACCGCAGGCAGACATCGGACATCTACACTGACAGCGCCGTCGACGAAAACATCCTCTCTATCCGCGATGAATTCGCCGAAAGCCTGAAGGCAACCCTTAAAGGCCTTTCGGACCGTTACCGCAGTTCAAAAAAGAAACTTTTGAAAGTCCTGAAAGATCCAAAGTCCGTCTCATCCGACAACCAGCTTCTGGACCTGATAGACACTCTGATCGAACTGCAAGAAAACAAGCGCGCCTACAAAGACACTTCCGTTCTCGGAAACCATCTGCTGGGCCGAGACTGGCTCTATGAGCGTTCAAACTGGTTCGAGCTGAACAAAAAGATCACCTACATCTACGACTTTAGGGAGACCCACAAGAACGATCCCCGGCTGGACCTGTTGCTTCAGATCCTAGAGCAATGGCAATTGTTCAAAGACGCTTTGCCCCAGATGAAGGATTTCGCAAAGATTGTGAAGGAACTCCAGGAATCCACCCGCAAAATCACGAAGGGTCTTTCGCTGGAAACTCCCCTGGAAAGTCTCTGCATCGAAAAGTGGCTGGACGAAATCCAGCTGTGGAACGCCAACTGGGGCAATCTGGAAACCCATATCCGGACCACATCCCTTTTGCAGTCCATCGAGAGTTTCGGGGCAAAGGAACTTTGCGACTACCTAAGAGAGCCTGACAATGTCAGCCAGAACATTTCTCAAGCTTTCGCGCACTTCTGGGCAGGCACCCAGATCCAAAAGGTCGGTAAGGAATCGCCAGAGCTGTTCTCCTTGTTGCCTAAGGCCAGAGCCCAAAAGACCAGAGATTACCGATCACAACTGGATCAGTTCTGCAACGCAAATTTCAGGCTAGTCCACAAGGCCGTCAAGGACAATCCGGACATTTTCGCCTTTGTCCCGCTGGAGCAAAGCTTCTATCTACCCGCGTCAAAAAAATTTGAGTCCCTAGTTATTTTAGACGCAGACTGCATTACGGTCTGCGAAGCGCTGCCTGCCATCTTCAAGACGCAAAAAACGGTATTGGTCGGGGACCCAAAGGCACCTCTATTGGAGTACCTGCCCCTAGACGGGTTCGGGGAAGACAAAACTCCACACACGCAACTGTTCCAGGAATCCATTCTCACCATGTGCCTTAGACAAGGGATTCCCACCAGGGAACTGTGGTTCTCTACCACATACGCCCATTCTTCCATGGTTGATTTTGCCAACTACAAGATTTACGGCGGCGGAATCAGGCAACTTCCCCAACCCAGCCGCGAAAAACAGAAGAATCAGTCCCTAAAGGTCGTTTCCGACAAAGTTATGGAAATTGCAAAGGCCGCAATCCACCATGCCGAACGGCAACCCGGACGCACCCTGGGCATTATCGCGCTGCACCAGTCTACCTGTATCGAAATTGAATCGGCCATCAACAGCCTCACCCCCAAGGATTCCCCTGCGGCAAGATTTTTCCAGCCCAGCAACCCTGCCATCAGTTTTTATGTGAAGACTCCCGAAAGGGCCGTGAACCGCCCACGAGACACAATGCTCGTGTGCGCCGAATACGACATCACCGAAAAGAAGACCGTAAACTCCAAGCTTTCCGTTTGTACCACACTCGCCAAAAGTGAACTGCAAGTGTTCCTTTCCGAAAGCGACATGGCACAGAAGCCCAAGGAGAAGCCGGATCTTTTCTGGGAATGGGTCCTGTACTTGCAAAAAGTCCTGCCCCTGGAAATACGCGACGAAAAACCCAAGGAATCTGTACTGTACCCCCAGGCCCTGAAAGCCCTGCAAGACGAGAACATCCAGGTAGAGCCCTACTTCTGCCAGGGTGGCATTTCCGTAGGCCCCGTAGTGGTGGACGCCAACAATTCTAAGCGTTTCCTCGCCATGGTAGAAGACGACTGTACCACGGAACGGTTCAGGGAATCTATCGAGGATAGAATCTACATCCGCCACACGCTGCTTCGCCAGATTGGTTGGAAAGTATTGAACCTATGGACCCCATTCTGGTATATGGCCTACAATGACGAAGTAAGCCACATGGTGACCACCATTGCTATCGAACAGAGCGTAGCACCTCCGCCAAAGGATGCTTCCGAGGAAGAATCTGACAGTTCCGACGCCATTTCGGCAGAAAACTTGAGCGTAATGCCCTACACGGTATTGCATCCAAAGATCGAGGGAACGCCCCACGACAGGCCAATTCCTGAACTTTCCGCGGCTTCCATCATCACGCAGCTCAAGTTCTATGTGGACCACGAATCCCCCATTCACGAGGAACTTCTGCAGCAGCGTCTATTCGAACTTCACAAGGAACCCTGGCCGAACCCTGCCCTTATACCCCAAATTATGGACGCCATCAAGCAGGGCATCAAGAGCCAGAAGTTCATCCAGACAGGCAAGTTCCTGTACTCCCTCAAGAACCCCGCAGTGGAACTCAGGGACAGGAGTTTCCGCCCGTCTTCGGAAAGGAAGATGATCTACGTATCTCCGGAAGAAAGGATGTTCATCCCGTCATCCATGGACGAGCGAGACATCAAACAGCTGCTTGGATTGCTAGAGTAACCGAATCATTTACCGCACTTTCACAACGAAAGCGCTGATGTTGTAGGCCGACAGTTCACGAGCCTTGTCGTCGGCAGCCTTCTTGTTGTTCCAGCCACCGGCACGAAGCTTGTAGAAGGGGGCGTCGAACACCACCTGGATGGCATAGCCCGTACTGGCGGAAAGTTCCGCACGGCGACGCTGGGCCGCATCGAAATCGCCCACGGCTTCAAATTGCAGGACATACAAATCCTTGGATTCCTTTTTATCGGCATTGGCTCTGCCAGGGACTGCTGGGCCGGCGGAAGCGGAAGTGTCTCGCAGCGAAGCGGAAAGTTCCGGAGAATATTCGTTACCACGGAAAAGAGAATCCATATCCGTAGGGTCGCCAGCAAAAGACAAAACAGCGGCAAATCCGACAATAAAGGCAATAGGCAATTTCATGGCACTAATTATAAAAAATTTTCTCGGTTTCCACCCCAGGCATTTCGGCAACGACGCCCCGGTGGGTAATGAAAATCATGGTCTTGGTAGGATAGGCTTCGAAAAGTCTCCGGAAAAGTTCCCGTTCCATAGGTTCATCCAACGCCGAACTAATTTCGTCCAGCAACAGGATGCCTCCAGGTCGAAGGAGTCCACGGGCGATGGCAATACGCTGCGCCTGGCCTTCGCTAAGCCCCATTCCCCGCTCCCCCAGCTCCGTATCCAAACCGTTCGGTAAGTCGAATACGAATTCCGCACAGGCCACCTGAAGTACGCGGCGCAATTCATCGTCAGTAGCGTCCGGCTTTGCAAGCTGTAGGTTGTAGCGGACTGTCCCGCTCATCAAGGTATTCCCCTGGGGAACATAGACAAAGTAGTCGCATGTGTCGGCCGAAACAGGCTGCTCCGCAACGCCTGCGGAATAGACTAATGCACGCCCTTCCTGAGGTTCCACAAGGCCAAGCATCAAGCGGAACAGCGTCGTCTTACCCACACCCGTCTCCCCCATGATGGCTGTCTTGCTCCCGGGCTTAAAGTCGTGGGTGTAATTCCGGACGGCATCGTGGTCGGCACCTGCATAGCGGAAGCGGATGTTTTCCAAACGGACCCCAAAATGGGCAGAACCGACGGCCGGCGCCGGCAAAGCGTCTTGAACGGCGCGAGTCGCGGAAGGAGCTCCCCCGTCACCCTGCAGTTCCTGCAGACGGTCAATGCTGGCGGTAGCGTGAATCAGGCGGGGCGCGTTGTTCAGAATCGAAAGGATGGGACCCTGGATCTGCCCCACCAACTGCAAGAAAGAGGTCATGATGCCGAAGGTGATTGTGCCGTTCCTAAGCCCAATGCCACCCCACACGAAGGCCATCAGGTATCCAAGCCCGAAGGCGCCACCGAACGCAAGCCTGGAAATCACCGAGAAACGGGTCTGGCGCACCACATCGCGATGGAGTTCCCCTTGCATGGAATCCAGGCGTTCCGAAACCCAGGGGGCACTCCCCAGACTGCGGAGAACGGCGTTATTCTCCACGCCCTCCTGCACATGCATCTGGATACGGCTTTCTCCCTCGCGGATTTTTAGAGTCATTTTACGCAGACGGTAAGAGACAAATTTCCCAAACACTAGGGCAAGCGGCGTAAGGATTACAAGGGCCCAGGCGAGCCTCGGGTCGAACCAACGAAGCATCAGGAACGCCCCCAAAAGCTGGATGGCCGTCACCATCATCTGGGGAACCTTTGCCGTGGCCACCTCGCTGACCAGTTCCACATCCTTGGAGAATCTGGATGTCACATCCCCCGAAAGAAGTTCCTTATCGCCGTAGAGCTTGCGGGTGAACAGCCGGCCGAACATCGAAAGCCTAAGTGCATTAGACTGCCGGATGGTGGCTACCGATGTGAGATAATAGTACACCTGTCGGAGCACCACATTGCCCACCACCGTGAGTACCAGCAATCCCACCATAAAGACTACATCATCGTCACTGCCGTTTCTGATGGTATCGTCGATGAACCGCTTGCTAAGCCACACCATGGCAAGACCCAGGGACACCTGCAATGTCCCTACCGCCACGCGGAACGCCACATTCAGGCGTACCCCGCGGACACTTTGCCATAGCCACGAGAGATAATTCATTCCAGCACTTTCACCTTTTGCCAACTATCCACGATGGCCTGCACATCGGCCACTGCACGGGAGCGTTCCACTTCATATTCTTCGCAAAGCCTGTCCGTCAGGGAATCCACGGTAAAGTCGCCCTGTTCCACGGCGGCATTCCACAAAAAGGCAGCCGTCTCATTCAGGCACAAGAGTTTCCCGAAATCAAGAGCCCCAATGCCCTCGCCCATAATCACCTGTTCGCCACAGACTTCACGCAACACAAAACCGTTCTTGATTCGCATAAATAAACCTCTCCTTATCTAAGATAGATTATTGTGCTTACTATATTTGGCCCGCTATGGTCGAAGAAGCTCTTGAAATGGATGTGCCCGCCGAATCCGCCTTGGTGCTGGTCGCAGCAGGCGAACGGGTGACAGAGGCGCACCCGCAGCTTCCCGATTTCGACTTCAAGAGCTGGAAGGACTACTCCCATATTTTGCCATCCATGCTACCGAACTTTCCAGATTTCTGCCCCGCCGGAAACTTCCGCAAAAGCTTCGCCGACGAAATGGAATCCTGCGTCAAGTTCATGGATGCTTACGAGGACTTCAAGACCTTCACGGAACATTTCAGGGCCTACAACTTCAAGACCTTCCTGATGGAAGGCGAGAACCTGAAGATGTTCCACAAACCGGGCTGGCACTGGACTTTTCAGCAGGAGAAAGACGGCACCATTATCCAGTCGGGGCTTGCGGTAGCAGGCATCATGGGGGCCCTGTGCTGTATTTCGCCGGGAAACTTTTCGTGGCACCACTACACGGTGCGCTACCTGCACCTGATGCTGCAGGTGGCGTTCCACCTGGTACGCAAGGGCTGCATCTACCCGCAGATTTTCTGGGTCCAAAGGGACACCGCCCAGATACGCTGGGTCCCCACCACCTTCCTCCCCGAAATAAAGGCTCTTGTGGACCAACTGGAGACAAAGGCTCCCGCCACCTTCGCCTTTACCGCCAAGGACGAAGAGCACCTGGAAATTTCTGAACCTGCAAGGCATGTGCTCTCCCTGTTTACAGGAGCACTGCTCCGCTTTGCGAGAACCTACAAACGCCCCATCAAGTCTAACCATGGGAACCTGCTCTCCTTCTTTTTCGATGGAGTCTCCGGAAAACTCGGCCAGAGCGGGCATGCCATTCCCGGGAAAATCCAGCGGTGGTTCTCCGTCTACGGGCATTTTGACCTGCGGAGCCAAATTCTCTTCAAGGCATGGGAATCCGGCGACAATGTGTCACTGGAAGTCTTTGTGGACGGGCAACCACTTTCTTCCCTATTCCAGACAAACGATTCCAGACTTGAGCCGTTGCAGAAAATTCTCTATGGAGTAGCGGATTTTTTCAAACCGCTGGAAGCCTACCTGGACACCCGTGGCGAAACTCCCGTAATTCTCCAGGGAGCCAAGCTGCTCCAGTTCCTGCAAGACAGCCTGAAGAAACTGGAAATCATGGGCATCCGTACGGAGATTCCCGAAAAGCTTTTGCACATCGGCAAGCCCAAGGCCAAGATGCGTCTACAAGGGAGCGTGAGCTTCGGGGCCTTTGCCGCAAAAGACCTGCTGGATTTCGACTGGCAGGTGGCCCTGGGCGACGAACACATTTCTCCGGAAGAATTCCTGGCGCTGGCTGAAAAGGCGGACGGCCTGCTGAAATACAAGTCGGAGTACATCGAAATTTCGGCCCAGGATATCGAAGAAATCAAGAAGCAGGTGGAAGCCCCGAAAGAGACGGCGCAAGCGGAGCAGTCCAAGCTGGTACAGGCCGCACTCACCGGAGAATGCGACGGCGTACCCATCACCCTTACGCCGGAGACCAAAGCCCAGATCGACGCCTGGCGCGGCGAGACCGAAATCCCGCTACCCGAAGGCCTGAACGCCACGCTGCGCCCCTACCAGAAGCGGGGATACTCCTGGATGTACAAGAACCTGGAAATCGGTTTCGGGAGCATTCTGGCCGACGACATGGGCTTAGGAAAAACCCTGCAAGTCATCGCCTACCTGCTAAAAATCAAGGAAGAGGGAAAGTTTCAGCAGAACAAGGCCCTGGTGGTGATGCCCGCGGGCCTGCTGTGCAACTGGCAGGTAGAAATCAGCAAATTCGCCCCCACTCTCACCTTTACGGCCTACCACGGCGGAAACCGTGACTTGCAGAAGTTCAATTCCGACATACTGCTCACCACCTACGCCACCTTCCGCAAGGATTTTGAGTTCCTAAAGGCCATGACCTGGCACGCCGTGGTCATCGACGAAGCCCAGAACATCAAGAATGCGGACAGCGACCAGAGCAGGCTTCTACGCAGCATGGAAGCCCCGGTGAAGATTGCCATGAGCGGCACTCCCGTAGAGAACCGCCTTATGGAATTCTGGACCATCATGGACTTCGCAAACCGGGGCTTTTTCCCTTCGGCACAGGAATTCCGGGAAAAGTACGAGACACCTATTCAGAAGAACAGCGACAAGGTGGCCGCCGAAACATTCAAGAAGATTACCGCCCCCTTCATGCTTCGCCGGCTCAAGACGGACAAGTCCATCATCAGCGACCTGCCCGACAAGATTATCCAGGACGAATACGCCGAACTGACCCGAAGCCAGGCGGCCCTGTACAAACGCACCCTGGACAAGTTCATGGCGGAGCTCGAAGAAGAAAAACAGCTGGCCGAGCTTTCCAAGGATAGCCACGGGCTGTTCAAGCGGAAGGGCATCATCTTGCAGATGATTCTCGCCCTAAAGCAAATCTGCAACCACCCAGCCACCTTCCTAAAGGGTGCAGATTCCGCCGCCAACAACACCGCCCTAGAATCCGGCAAGCTCCAGCTGCTACTGGACCTGCTCACCTCCATCCAGGAGCAAGGCGAAAAGACACTCATTTTCACCCAGTTCGCCGAAATGGGGTTCCTGCTGCAGGAGTCCATCGAAAAGGAGCTGGGAATGTCCGTGAACTTCTACCACGGGGGCTGCACCCAAAACCAACGCAAGGAGATGGTGGACAGCTTCCAGCAGGACCCCGAATCCAAGATCCTGATCCTTTCACTGAAGGCTGGGGGCACAGGCCTGAACCTCACCGCCGCATCCCAGGTCATCCATTACGACCTGTGGTGGAACCCCGCCATCGAGGCCCAGGCCACCGACCGGGCCTTCCGAATCGGCCAGACCAAGAATGTTCAGGTCCACCGGTTCATCACCAAGGGGACCTTTGAGGAAAAAATTAACGCCCTCCTGGAAACCAAGAAGGCGATTGCCGAAATGACGGTGAGCGCAGGGGAAACCTGGCTTACGGACCTGAGCGATAGCGAGCTGGGCGAAGTTTTCCGCCTGGATAACCCAGCAAGCTAGCCGCGAGACTACTCCGCCGGGAGAATTATCTCGATGTGGCGGGTGCTCACATTCAGGAAGTGAGTGCGGAACAAATCCTTCTCGCTCTTATCACTGACCTTCACCTGGGTCACAGCGATAAAGTCCTTGTTCTCGCGGATGTAGTCGGTAAGGCGCTCGTCACGAAGGGTGTCGATTTCGCCGGTGATGATAAAGCTGTCTGTCCAGATTTTTACGAGCATACCCTAAATATAACGAATTTTTCAAATGAAAGCAAAAAAAAGTGTTTTTTTGTTGCTTTTTGGGGTTTCTTAAGGTATTTTGTCATAGGAATAGATAAGCAAAGGAGACTACCATGGCTGCAAAAAATAAAAAGGCTATTTCGACGACCCCTGGCAAGATGATTTACCACAACATGGACTTTATCGACAGCGACATTGGCCGCCCCATCAGGATTATCGCCGAATTCATGGCTCCCAACCAGATTTTCCAGCAAGAGGGCGTCCAGAACACCATCGTGTTCTTCGGTTCGGCCCGTACGCTGCCCATGTGCGAAATCAAGAAGCGTCTGAAAGGTTGCAAGAACAAGAAGGAAGTAGCCCGTCTAAAACAATTAGAGTCCGTAGCGGAATACTACGACGCCGCCCACGAACTGGGTGCAAAACTGGGCCGCTGGGCCAACAAGCAGCACAAGGGTTTCGCCATCATGACCGGCGGTGGCCCGGGCATCATGGAAGCGGGCAACCGTGGTGCCAACGATGTGGGAACATCCTCTATCGGGCTCAACATCAGGCTTCCCTTCGAGCAGCACCCAAACCCCTATATCGATGACGAACTGAACCTGCAGTTCCGCTACTTCTTTATCCGTAAGTACTGGTTCATGAAGATGGCCAAGGCCCTGGTGGTGTTCCCCGGCGGGTTTGGTACCCTGGACGAGATGTTCGAAATTCTCACGCTCATCCAGACCAAGAAATATGGTGACCGCATGCCCGTGGTGATTTACGGCAGCAAGTACTGGAACAAGGTCATCAACTGGAACTACCTAGCTGAAACGGGAATGATCGATAAGGACGACATCAAGCTGTTCCATTTCTGCGATACGGTGGAAGACGCCTACAATGTGATTACCAAGGCCTTAGAAAAGACCATGGAATAGCTACATTTATTCCATGCTCAGGAACATTCTGGCAGAGACCTTGGACAGGGTGTCGAGAAACCTGGCACTCCGTCCGCACTACACCATGGAAGAATACCAGAGGTGGTTCGACCAGAATCCGGAATTTCTGCATAGTGGGGCCATGGAAAAAATAGAGCTCGTGGAACCGCTCACCCTCGAAGGCACCAACAACCTATACCGTGCAAACTTCTGGATAGAGCATCCCGGTTACAGTGACCGTTTCGGCGAAAGGGAAATCGTCGTAAAAATCTGTAAGTTCTGGGCAGCCCCCGGCAAGAACAGGCTCCACCGCCTGAACATGCTCCTAAGCGCCTTCCAGGACGAAATCCGCATTAACAACCTAATTCGCGCCACCAACATCGAGGGCGTGGTCCAGAGTTTTGGCGGAGGCGTTGCCGGTAGGCACCCCTATCTCAAGATGGAATTCATCAAGGGGTGTTCCTTGGACAAGATGTTCAAGACAAAGCTTACCGATGACGAAATCCTGCACCGCATCGCCCAGGTGGCATACCTGGCCAACACCATCAGCCAGCTGCACTATTACCAGGTAATCCACAAGGATTTAAAGCCCAAGAACCTGCTTTTGTGCCAGAACCCCTTGCACAAGAACAACCACAAGATTCTCATCTGCGATTTCGGTTACGCCCAGGCAAAACTGCGGGAAACCGTCAATGAATACGGCGGGCAGCTCACGCCATGCTACAGCGCCCCGGAACAGGCCATTATGGGAGAGAACCTCTCCTCGTCGGTAGACTATTTCAGTTTCGGCATTATCGTGCACGAATACCTGACTGGCGAAAAACTGTTTCCGCGAGCCATGGACATCTTTACCGAAGACGGCTACCGCATCACGGACCGATATCTAGAATACCTGAAAACCGGGCGTGAAAACAAGTTCCAAGATTCCCGATTCCCCGAGCTTTCAGAATGGATTGACAGGCTCACCATCTTCGACAGTTTCGAGCGGATGCAAAGCTGCCCGAACCTTTTCGAAATCGCGCATAAATTAAGGGAGAAGGTCAACGCCCTGGGTTACCGGGACGTGAATACCGACTTCTTGTGGAACCAGCTCAGGGAATACAACCGATAGGCTTACAGATGAAAGACTTGCTAGAAGACTTCATGGATTTTGCAAAGGGACTCAAAGTCCACCATTATATCGTTTTCGGACTACTGCTCGTCATAGGCATATTCAACGCCGTCACAGCCCTTGCCCCGCAAATCAAGCAACACCAGCGGGAAACAAACATCGAAAAAATTTTCGGTCAATGGTGGGAATCCGAAGGAGCCAAGCAGTTTGAATCTGTAGGCCTGAAAGCAGACGAAAAAACCAGAACCGAGGAATTCGAGCAGTTCCGTGACCGCTACCTGAAAGAGAACGGGACCCTGGTGGTAGAGGACCGCATCGAAGAGATGAAGAAGGAATTCCGCGAATGGTGGGAAATCAAGGGTGGCAAGGAAGAGTTTACCAAGGAAAAAGGCTACTATCCCAAAGAAAGAGACTTCTCTCGTGAACAGAACAAGTGGATCAAGGCCTATACCGACAAGCACCTGCGCTATCGTCTGGCCTTTGTGCCCGAAGACGGCGATTACGATCGGTTGTTGACCAGCTGGATTTTATTTCCAGGGGTCCTGAGTTTCTTGATTTTTGCAGGATTCTTCTTCTTTGCCTACTACAGGCTTTCCGACCGGTGGGGCGTATTGCCTGCTGTCGGAATTTCCCTAGGGCTCGCCCTTGTAGGGGGGATTCTCGTTTCCGCCTTTACGGCAACATCTTTCTTTGACCACTACGCGGTGGAACGCTACATGGGCTGTAGCATCGCCCTGTGCTTTATGCTTGGAGCGGTAGCGTTCCCGCCCTCCAACGACAAGGTTTCCACTATTGCAAAGGCCGTAGCCATCACAGGCATCATCCTGGACATGCTAGTAAACTGGGTTGTAAACGGCGGCATTTTCGGAGCCGTAGGGCTTGCAAGCCTGGTGGCTTTTGGCCTCGGGGCATTAGCCGGATCCAAGATTCCCCGCAGGCTTAAGACCGTCCAGGAACACCAGGCGGACGCCCTGGCGGAACGACTCAAGAAAAACGCAACCTCGAACCTATTGGCCACACGAAAAGCCCATAACAGGGCCCTCATCGACCAGGGCCTTGATGAGGCCAACAAGGCCCACTACGAAGCGGCCCAAAGAATTTTGAGCCAGGCCCTGAACGCATTGCTACAGGAACACCCCATTGACGCACCAACCGTCAAAAAGCTCGCCGACCTGATGACTAGTCCCAGTGTATTCATCGAGGTTCCCAGTGCCCAATGGTTGGAATGGGGAGAGACCGCAAAGTCCAAAACCAGCCTGGACTCTGCGCTAGTTCTTCTGGAAAAGGGTCTTTCCCTGGAAACCAATGTCACCCTGGCACGACGAGCCCTCTACAATATCGGTGAAATCCGAGTGAACCGGAACTGGGATTTGGAGCAGGGCGTTGCAAGGCTCAACAAGGTTTTGGAGCTAGGCGACGGAGACATCCTGGCGGTACAGGCGCGAAAGATGCTGGCCAAGGCCGAAAGCCTGAAACCCGCCAAGGAAGAGAGCGAAGCTCCCGAAACGGAACCGGAATCGTAAGCGCGCATCCATATTTTGTATATTTCACAATATGAAAAAGCTGGTCCACGATAGAAAGAAATGCCTGGAATGCGCAGGCTGTGTCGGTACATGTCCCGCCATGGCTTTGGACATGTACAATCTGGACCTTCAAATCAACCACGAAAAATGCACCAAGTGCGGACTATGCACCAAGGCCTGCCCCGTAGGGGCGCTAACGCTGGAGGATGCCCCCGATGCTCCGTGAAGAATATGATGTGGTTGTGATTGGTGCGGGCCCCGGCGGCTCCGTTGCGGCTCGCGAACTGGCAAAGTTCGGGCGCTCCGTATTGCTCCTGGAGAAGCGTGAAAAGATTGGCTACCCGGTACGCTGTGGAGAAGCCAGCACGAATCTCTCCGACCTAGAAAGCTACGGCCCCATCGACGAGGACTGTATCGAGACCATCATCAACGGCATTTACATCTACGGCCCTGCCGGCGTGAACATCGAGGTCCCAAAGCCCGGCATGGGGCTCATGCTGAACCGCGAAAAATTCGACCCCTGGCTCGCCCACCTGGCCGAAAATGACGGTGTGGAACTGGTGACCCTTGCCAGAGCCGAATCCGTCAGCGATGTAATGGGAAAGGAACCCCAGGCCTACCGCACCGTCCGTATCGTAGAAGGTTACGGCAACGACGAAAAAGTTTCCGAAGTCCGGGCCAAGATGGTCATCTCGGCAGAAGGCGTAGAAGCCCGTATCGGCAGGCAGGTGGGTCTCGCCTGCCTCCAGAAGCCCACCATGACCTGCACCGGAGTGGATATCCAGGTGGAAGGCTTGCTGACCAAGCCCGACTACCTGACCTTCTGGCAGGGCCACGACTTTATCAACGACGGCTACATCTGGAGTTTTCCGAAGCAGAAATCCAATGTCACCAACTTCGGTGCCGGATTCTTGTTCGGCGGAAACCACCCGAAGAACATCCTGGAAACCACCCAGGAATGGCTGGACAAGCTGTTCCCCGGCTCCAAGGTGAACAAGGTCGTTGGCGGGCTGGTACCCGTTTCCAGCACTCTCAAAAGTTACATCTTGGACCGCTTTGCCCTGGTGGGCGACGCCGCACACCATACGAACCCCCTCACCGGAGGCGGCATCGCGGCGGCCATGCGGGCCGGACGGTATTGTGCCAATACCGTGCACCAGGGCCTAGAATGCGAGAACCTTTCCAAGGCGTTCCTCAAGGCTTACGAAAACAAGTGCTACCTTCAGTTCGGAAGCACCCACAATTTTGAATTCAAGTTCCGCAAGTTTCTGCTGAACATCAGTCGCGAAGAGCAAATCGGGCTTTACCGCGTACTGCAAGGATTCGCTCTCAGTGGCTACAAAAAGTCGGCCTTCTTGAAGACTCCCCTGCAGTCGGCCAAGTACCTCTGGAAATTCCTGAAGTTCAAGGGCTAGCGCAAGAACCGCGCCACTCCTTTTTCTATATTTGCGCTCGAAAATAACGCATTCAAGGAGTTTTCCATGTTCAAGAAAATCGCTTTGGTCTCGGCTCTCGCCGCAAGTGCCGCATTCGCCACCTGGGACTACTACCCCGTTCTGGAAGCCGGCAAGGGTTCAGTCGCTGGCGGACTTTACTATGACTGGGACCACGACTGGTCTCAAGCAGGTCTCAAAATTGGAGGGCGTTATAGCCTAATCCAGGGTCTTGAAGTTTCCCTACAAAGTTGGGGTTACCAGTTCTGGGCCGAAACGGATTGTGACGGGTGCCCCAATGGCGGCGACGGTCTTCGTGACTTGACCCTGGGCGCTCGCTACGAAATCGCTCCCATGATTACCGTTTTCCTGGACTTCAATCTGCCTATCGGTGGCGACGAAGTGACCAGCGATGAAATTGCTCTCTACGCTGGCGCACAGTTCAGCATGCCCGTCAACGAAGTTCCCGGACTCAAGTTCGGAACCGAAGCCGGCATTTTCTGGGGCTTTGAGCATGACAATTATGAACGCGGACTTGACATCCATATGGGTGGCGAAATTGGCTACACCGTTCCCGATGTGGGCGTAACCCCCTTCGTGGGCCTGCAAATTAAATACCGCCTGACTGAAAGCGAAAGCGAAGGCGAAGACGGAAAGAAATACGGCCACAACGACGACGGCCACAAGCAAATCAACATCTGGTTGGGCGCCGACTACTTCGTGATTCCCAACCAGCTAGACTTGATTGCCAAGCTCTTTGTCCGCAGCGGAAAGGTGGACGATGGAGACGCCACCGGCCTCTATGTCGGCGTCGAATTCTTCTTCTAAAAGAAATTATTTGATATCGTATTCCGGGATAGGCAGGCTTTGGCCTGCCTTCATTGCTTTATCAAGGGTTTTGGACTTTGCCGGATCCAGCCACCAGTAAACCGGAATGGCGTCTTCGCGGTTAAAGCGGTCCAAGACCTTCTCGGGCGTACCATAGCGATTCCAGTAGAGAATACGATGGTGGTCGCATTGCCACATCAGCACGTAGGGCACGATTTCGGCCAGGCGGTTGTCCAATGCCTTCAAAATTTCGTTACGCTTCGCTAAGTCGAATTCCGTCTTCTGCAGGTTGATCAGGCTGTCCACCACCTTGTCTTGCACACCGGCCAGGTTATTCGTGCCCTTCTGCAGAGCGGTAGCCGAAGACCAGCTGGCTTCCGGATCGCGAAGGCGGCCCGCTCCCCAGTTCACCCAGTAAAGGTCAAAGTCCAAATCATCCAGGCGCTTGCGGAGCGTACTCTGGCTCATCTGCTCGATAGAAGCCTGCACACCTACCTTCTTTAGGTCTTCCAAGAACAGCGTCAGATGGCGCAGGTCTTCCTGGCTGGTAATGAAGTTGATAGCAAAGGGCTTACCGTCTTTTTCCAGCACGCCCTGGGCATTCACCTTGTAGCCAGCCTCTGCAAAAAGGGCTCGGGCACTGTCCGGACTGAACTTGTAGTTGGTTACCGTAGGGTTCTGGTTGTTCTCCCACAGGTCAGGGTAGTAGCTGTTCAGCAAGAAATACTGGCCAAACATGTACTTTTCGTTCATGGACTCCCGATTCAGTAGCATGTTGAGAGCCCGACGCACGCGGACATCCTGGAACTGGGGCTTGCGCAAGTTGATGGCCATACCCTGGAAACCGATGGGTTCCTTGTTGAAGATACGCTGCTTGACCGCCCAACCCTTTTGAATTGCGTCAAAATCGGTCTGTTTCATCCAGATGCTGCTGGTGTAAATAGCGTAGGCATTGATATCCTGCTTCTTGAAGGCTTCCAGGGCCTTCGTCTGGTCGTTCATGAAGCGGTAGCGAATCTTTTCGAAGTTGTACTTGCCCCGGTTCCAGTTCTTGTGGAAGCCCCACCAGTCGGCGCGGCGAGCCAATTCCACATAGCGGTCTTCGCGGAAAGTCTTAATCTTATACGGACCGGACACCACCGGGAACTCGTAGCGGATCTGGTTGAAGTCCTTCCCTGCCCAGGCATGCTTGGGGAACGCCAGCATACCCGCCGCTTCCCAGAAGTTACCCCAGTGGGATTCCTTCGCAGTCATCTTGATGGTCAAGCTGTCCACCACCTCGGGGCGGTCAAAGCGGCTGAGCCCCACCTTGAAAATCGGCGTCAGGTTCTTCTCGTCCATGATGACATCGTAGTAGAACTGCACATCTTCGGCAGTCACAGGCCTACCGTCGCTCCACTTGGCACGGGGATCCACATGGAAGGTGAAGGTCTTGCCATCTTCGGACACGCTCCAGCTGTCAGCGAGAACGCCCACTTCGCGGTCCTCGGTAGAATGCAAGCTCACCAGAGGCTCGAACATCATGCCCATCAGCTCGGCGGAAAAACTGTTGTAGTCTTCCCACATGTTGAAGGACTTGGGCATGGAAGAACCCCAGAGGGTAATAGTCCCACAGGGGCGGGCATCCTTGGAAGCTATGGGGTCGAACTCGCCTGTGGCTTCAGGGTCTTGCGGCAACTCGGGGCAGTTCAGTTCGGCAGACTTCGCCGACTTATTGCCAGAAGCGCCGGACTCGTTACAGGCCGTAAGGGCGAAAGCGACGGCAAAGAAGGCCATCGCCAAAATCGTCATTTTTATTTTCTCATTCTTCATTTTTCATTCTCTTTCAAAAGCATTTCCAAGGTCACGCGGGAGGCCTCCTGTTCGGCCTTCTTCTTGTTGCCGCCCTGGCCCCGGCCATAGACCTTGCCGTTCACATGGACTTCGGTGGTGAACACCTTCTGGTGTTCAGGCCCGGATTCCTCTACCAGCACATACTCCGGCACCGTATGGAGCTTGCCCTGCAAGTATTCCAGCAGGGCGCTCTTGTGGTTCACGAAGTCTTCGGCCACAATGATGTCCTTGACTCTCGGGAAATGGAACTTGTTCAGAATGGCACGGACCTCTTCCAGCCCGCCATCCAGGTACACCGCTCCAAGCACCGCCTCGTAGGCATCAGCTAAAATGCTCTCCTTGCCGCGACCGCCCATCTTGGCTTCGGCCTTGCCCATCTTGATGAACTCGCTCAGGTTCCATTCCTTGGAAGACTGGGCGCAGGCATGCCCCGAGACGATGGCGCTCTTGCGCTTGGAAAGCTCCCCTTCCGGATCGTCGGGATACATCTTGTAGAGGAACTCGGTGGTGAGCATGTTCAGCACGGAATCGCCCAGAAATTCCAGGCGTTCGTTGTTGCTCTCGTAGGGCAGGTCCGTTCCCGACAGGAACGACCGGTGAACCAGCGCATGGGCCAGCAGTTCCGGATCCTTGAACCTGTACCCGAGCTTCGCCTCAAGCCCGCCACCGGACTTCTGGCGAAACCAGAGTTTTAGGATCTTGTGTAGGAGATTGGTTTTTTCCATAGATTCTCTTATAAAAAGAAAAGGGCAGCCTCATCCGGGCCACCCTGTCCAGTTTCTTTATCGAACCAGGCCTAGATTAAGCCTTCTTGGATTCGATGAAGGCAACCACATCGGCAACCTTCTGGAACTTCTCGGCGTCGGAGTCGAGGATTTCGACTTCGAATTCGTCTTCGAGAGCCATCACCAGTTCGACGCGGTCCAGAGAGTCGGCACCGAGATCATTGCTGAACTCGGATTCCATCTTCACGTCCTCGGCCTTCACTTCCAGCTTGGAAACGATAACGTCGGTGATCTTCTTAAAAATTTCTTCTTGTGTCATTGTTTACTCCATTTGGATTTGTTTAGCTTAAATTTAGAAATTTATGGCTAGGCGTTCAAGCCCCCGTCCACACCAATTATCTGGCCCGTGATGTACTTGGCACCGTCCGATGCCAAAAAAGCCACCAATTTGGCCACATCTTCAGGCTGGCCCAGACGGCCCAGAGGAATCTGGGATGCATATTTTTCGCGAATTTCGGCACCCAACTTGGCAGTCATGTCCGTATCGATAAATCCGGGGGCCACGGCGTTCACCGTAATGCCCCTGGCGGCCAGTTCCATGGCGTTGGTCCGGGTAAGGCCGATAACCCCCGCCTTGGCAGCGGCATAGTTGGACTGGCCGGCCTGGCCCCTAAGGGCGTTGATGCTGGAAACATTCACGATATGGCCGCTGCGGTTGCCCATCATGGTCCGGGCCACGGCACGGGTGCAAAGGAACACGGAACGCAGGTTGGTGGCGATGACGGCGTCAAAGTCTTCGTCCTTCATGCGCATCAGCAGGCCGTCCCGGGTAATTCCGGCGTTATTCACCAGAATGTCCACCGTACCCATGTCGGCGATAATCTGCTTGAACACGGCCTGGACCGTAGCGGAGTCCGCCACATCGCAGGCGTAGCTCTTGACCTGGACTCCAAGTTCGGAGCTCAGCTTTGCGGCCAGATCCTCCTTGACGGAGGTGGAAAGGATGGCCACATCGGCGCCCTCGCGGGCCAATTCGGTGGCGATGGCGAGCCCGATTCCGCGGGATGCGCCAGTGACAATAGCCTTTTTACCTGTAAGTTTACCCATATTCATTACCCCTTCAATGCCTGGAAGGCTTCGATGGTTTCCACCGGAGTGACCTTCACTTCGCGGCTAATCTTTCTCATAAGGCCCATGAGCACCTTGCCCGAGCCCACTTCCACGCCCTGGGTCACGCCCAGAGAAATGGCCTTGTTCATACAGTCATTCCAACGGACAGGGCTTACCAGCTGGCGCACCAGCAGGTCGGCAATCTCAGAACCCTTGGTAACGGGTTCAGCCACCACATTGGCTATGACCGGCTTCTCTACATCCTTGAAGGTTGTCTTTGCGATAGCTTCGGCAAGGCCAGCCTGGGCGAACTGCATCAGCGGGCTATGGAAAGCTCCCGAAACAGCCAGCGGAATGGCCTTGATACCGGCGGCACCGCAGTTTTCCACAAGCTTGTTCACACCGGCAACGGCGCCGGACACCACAATCTGGCCCGGGCAGTTGATGTTGGCCGGAACCACCACGCCGGCGTCCTTCACCGCTTCGCAGAGTTCCAGAATCTTGGCCTCGTCCTGGCCCATGATGGCGGCCATGGCGCCCGGGTTCTTGGAACCGGCGCTGGCCATAAGTTCACCGCGGGTACGCACCAGGCGCAGTCCCTCTTCAAAGCTGAAACCGCCGGCAGCGTAGATGGCAGAATATTCACCCAGAGAATGGCCTGCCACATAGTCAAAGGCAAAGCCTTCGGACTTCAAAAGTTCCATCACCATGGCAGACACGGTGAACAAGGCGGGCTGGGTATTGTCGGTGCTTTTCAACACATCTTCAGGGCCTTCGGCCATGAGCTTCGACAGCGAGAAGCCGAGAATCTCGTCGGCCTGCATCATGATCTTCTTGGCCGGTTCAAAAGTGGATGCGAGGGTCTGGCCCATGCCCACATACTGGGCGCCCTGACCAGGGAAAAGCAGAATCGTCTTGGACATTACAACCTCCGCGGGAAACCGCGATTTCTTGTTACGTCCCAAATTTAAAAAAGAACAGAAGCATTCCTAGGGAGAATAGGCAAAAACCGCGAATTCCCCGCAAATAAAAGCATATTGGAATGTTTTTGTAAGGTCGGGGCGCAATACACAAAAAAAAGAACGGAGTTTTTCAACTCCGTCCTTAAAAGCCTGTTACAGACAAATTAGCAACGATTTTTTACTTGGTCTCGGCAGGTTCGTCCTTGATGGCGGCCAGGCGTTCGTTCACATTCTTGAACACGCCCTTCTCGGCATACTTGGCGGCCACTTCCACAGCCTTCTCGATGGCGAGAGCGTCGGAGCGTCCGTGGGCAATGATGCCCGTGCCATTCAGACCCAGCAGCAAGGCGCCACCGGTCATGCGGTAGTCCCACATTTCGGCAAAGCGGCGGCCCGCTTCGGTATCGATAGTACCGAACATCTTCTGGTGCAGTTCGAAGAAACCTTCCAGCATCTTCAACACCACATTGCCCGTAAAGCCAGAGGTCACCACCACATCGGCAGCACCCATGATAAGGGTCTCGCCTTCAATGTTTCCGATAAAGTTCACCGGGGCGGACTTCAACAGCTGGTGTGCTTCCTGAAGCACGGCCGGGCCCTTGTGTTCCTCTTCACCCATATTGAGCAGGCCAACCTTCGGATTCTGGTATCCGAAGTAGGTCTCGGCGAAGGCGGAACCCGCGATGGCGAAGTCCACCAGGGTAGAGGCGCGCTCGTCCACATTGGCACCGGCATCCACCAAGATGATGGGGCGGTCGACAGTGGGAATCACGCAACCGATAGGCGGGCGGCTGAACTTTTCGCTAGACTTGCCCAGAAGCATAAGGCAGCTCGCCATCATGGCACCGGAGTTGCCGGCGCTCACGGAGGCGTCCACCATGCCCTTCTTCTGGAGGGCCACGCAGGTCACCAGGCCAGAATGGGGCTTCTTCTTGAGAACCTGGACGGGGTGTTCGTCCATGGCCACCGGATCGGGGGCATCGACGACAGAGATCCCATTACCCGCATAGCCAAGCTTTGCAAGCTTCTCCTTGACCACGGCCTCGGGGCCGCAAAGGACAACATGGACATTGGGGTTCTTGTTCACCGCGTTGACGGCGCCTTCAATAACCACATCGGGGGCGAAATCGCCACCCAGAGCATCCAGAGCTACACGAATCATGGAATCCTCCCGTTTCCGATTAATTTAGAACAATTAGGCTTCGGCACCCTTCATGTCGACAACTTCTACGCCATTGTAGAAACCGCAGACCGGGCACACGCGGTGCGGGCGCTTCACGGAACCGCAATGATCGCAAGTAGCCATAGCCGGGGCTTCCATCTTCCAATGGGTACGGCGCTTGTCACGACGGGCGGTAGAGGTCTTTCTTTTAGGTACGGCCATTTTTAACTCCTATTTTCCATTTTGCTCTTGAGAGCTTTTAGTTTTTCCCAACGGGGGTCCATGGGGCTTTCGGCACCTGGGTCACCTTCGTCGGCTTGATTGTTTGACACAAAGATAAAATCTTCTTCGGGATTTTTCACGGGAGCCTGCGGTTCTTGCAGGATTACAAGCTCCCGAACGCACTCTGAGACCTCCACGAACTCCTGATTCTGGGGAATCCGGTAGGCATACACATCGGCGTCCTCCTCGTCAAGCTCCTGGGCGGCCACCTGGCAGCGGGTCACCTCCACCACCATCTCGGTAGAGAAGGGGCGGTCGAAGGGTTCCAGCGTCCTGGAGCAGGTAAGGTTCTGCGTACCAGAAAGCTTGCCAGTCAGCAAGAATCGGTCACCGGCTTCGGGGCTCACCAGCAGTTCGGCCACAAGCTCGCCCACCAGGTGCAGTTCATCGAACAGCTCGGGGGCATCGCTTCTAGACCAGACCGTGCGGCGGTCCTCGGGTTCAGCGAGAGTCTTGACAAGTTCAATTTTCAAAGCGGGCTAAATTTAGCAAAAGGCGGGCAGAAGTTCAAGAGGGGCGGAGCTTGTCCTGGTGGGCCTTCAGGGCCGCAAGGAAGGCCGGGCGCTTGGATTCGTCCATATAGGCCTCCACCACCTTGACCGTTTTTCTCACATCGGAAACATAGATTACCGGACCAAGCGCTTCTGGGGCAATCCGGGCCGAAGTAAGCGCATCGGACACCGCATCGCCACCCACCATCAGGGGAATCCCGATTTCCTGGCGCCTAAATTCCCGGACCACATGCCTCATTTCGGAAAGGCCCGACCTAAACTGAGCCGAAAGGTAGACCATGTCGGGCTGCTCGAAAAGCACGGTCTCCATGATCTTTTCGCAAGAACTACCACACCCCAAATCCACCACGGGAATACCATAGCACGACAGGAGTTCAGACAAAATGTCCCTATCAATGTCGTGAATGAGAGAATCCATGGACACCAATAGGATTTTCGCCTGGAAGGGAGGCCGGGGCCTGTCACCGGATTCAAGGGACTGCCGCTTGGCCGACAGCTTCTCCTTCAGTTCGACAAAGCGCTTTTCCAGCCGGGGCATGAAGATTTTTCCGCCGTCGGAGCCATCCCTGCCCTTGTTCCTGCTGGACGCCTCCGCGTACTCCAGCAAGGCGTCCGTAGCACCGGCACTGCGGTTGAACAGCAGGTCTTCGATTAGGTGGCACAGTTCCGACGGAATATCTGCGTAGGGCGGCACCGACTGCATGTCGCCAATCCCGAAGGCCATTCCCGCATGGGTCGCGTGGTACAGGAATACGGAATGCATGGCACCACGCAAGAAGGGGTCTTCCCTAAAGGCATAACCCAGAAGGGATATATCTCCCACCACATGGGCATGGGGCAGATTGTCCTTCACATAGCGGCAGGTCTCAAAGAAGGCCTTTATAGATTCAGGATGCTCGTCCCTGCCCGTACCTATGGGCACGACCACCGGGTCGAACAGGATATCTTCGGGTGCAAAATTCAGCCTGCCCACCAGCAGGCGATACATTTTCTCAACTAATTCCACACGACGGCCATAGGCAAGGGCCAGGCCATTTTCATCTTCCGCCTTGCACACTACGGCAAATCCATGGCGCCGGATTTCTTCGGCCTTGGTTAAGAAGACCTCTTCCCCTTCCTTAAGACTGATGGACTTCACGATGCCCTTGCCCTGTATGCATTCCATGCCCGAAAGCAGGACATCCCACCTGAGGGATTCTATCATGACAGGACTTTTCGCCAGGACGGGGTCCTTCAGCATGTCGTTCAACAGCCTGGGCATGCCGAACTTGGGGTCTTCGAGATCCCCATCCAGGTTCACGGCTATCACCTGTCCGCCTGAGCCCGGCGGGGCGATATTCACAAAACGGCACCCGGGCTCCACTTCCATAGGGTCAAGCCCGCTCAACAGCAGGTCGTAGTCACGGGCGGGCACCTTGCGTGGCTCCCTGTGGGAAAGCACCCGCGCAAAGCTGCGGATCGTCTCGGGCGTGGTTCCGCCACCGCCCCCCACGATATTCACCGGAGACTCGTCCGGAATTTCCCCATCAACAATTACGCCAATGCGCACGAAGGCGTCGTTCACATTCCGCACACAACTATTGAAGCCCAAGCTAAAAATGGGGAAACTGGAAATACTATGCCAAAAGGCCTTGGCCGTCTGCCCCGTCTGCAAGCGGGCATTCCCATCTGTAAGGGTGGCCGACACCATGATGGGGTAAAGTTCCCCCCGTTTCTCGCTTTCCTTGCCTATGGCATAAAGGGCGGCCTTGCCGTTCAGCGTATCCGAAACGGACTCCACCAGGAGCACATCCGCTCCACCATCCAGGAGTCCGCGGACCTGTTCGCTATAAGCCTGCACCAGGTCGTTGAAGGAAACATTGCCGTCGGCCTTACCCGTCGGTCCCATGCTCCCCACCACAAACTTGGGCGTGACCATCGCGCCCAATACCTTGCGATGTTCGTTGTACTCTTCAACGGCACTCCGAGCCACCTGGGCCCCCGCCTTCGCGATATCGTAGGCCATATGCTGCAAGCGGTATTTCGCCTGGCCAAAACTGGTGGCCCCGAAGGTGTTTGTCCGTATCAGGTCTGCACCCGCTTCCAGATAGGCCAAATGGACACTCTTCACCTTCTCGGGAGCGGTAAGGCAAAGCACTTCATTATCGCCTTTCAGTTCAACGAAATGGTCCGGGAAAAGTCTCCCCCGAAATTCAGCTTCGGACAAATCCATGCGCTGGACCATCGTACCAAAGCCGCCATCCAGAAGCATAATCTGATGGTTACAGCAAGAAATCAGGTCCTGGTAAGATTTGGAAAGGTTCATAGGGACACCCCTTTACCACCGTTTGTTCTTGCCCTTGACTTCGCCAGGCAACAACTGTCCGGGGCTCGACCTCTGTCCATCATGTCCCGTAAAGTTCGGATTGTATTGCTTCATTTGCGCCTGCTTGGCATCGGCCTGGACCTCCTGCAGGTGCTTTTCCCAGTCCTGCACGGCATCGTCCAGTTCCCCGCGGGCCTGGAGCATCAGGTCCCGGAGCTGCAAAAGCTCCAGCATCTGGTCGCGCTTCATCATCCACAGCTCTTCTTCTTCGGGCATCCGTTCGATATTGAAGAGCAGGTTCAGGTATTTCTTCTCGGCTTCGGCATAGGCCTTGTAGGTCTGCTCGTAAACCATGTAGCGGTCGTCCACCATGGTCTGCTGGGGCGAAGGGTGGTTCGCGCATGCCGAAAGCATGCCCACCACAAGCAACAAAATCCCATTTTTTACCCTAGACTGAGTCACTGTTCGGCGCTCTCCTCGGGCCTTTTCAGGTTGAACAGGCGCTCGTTGGTAATGTGGCTTTCAAAGACTACGGTGTCCTTGGTAATGGGGTGGACCATGGTGTGCTTGCCCACCTTCACTTCACGTTCCTGGCAGGGGATTCCCGTCTCGGGTTCCATCATCACTTCGAAGGCCGTATTGTATTCCGCCTTGAGTCCAGAGTTATAGGCCTTGTACTTTTCGGGGATGATGTTGCTGTTCACATGCTGCTCCCAGATGTAGTAGGGGAAACTTTCGGTCTCCGTCAAATAGACCACATAATCCAGGCAGCGGCGGTGGTCTCGGTTCTCGAAACCCTTCACCACCACGGAATCAATCTTGATCAAGGCAAAGTTCAGGCGTCCCTGGTCCTGCAACAGCTTGGTGATGTTTCCCTTGGAGGGTACTTCGCCCTTCAGCAGGTGGGTCATCTCCCAGCGGTGCTTTTCCAGGCGCTTCAGATGGGGCTTGTATTCCGGATTCAGGAGCTGCTTGCGCCAGCGTTCGGGCATGGGAATGTGGGCCAAAAGCGTATCGTAACCGTCGTCGATCCCTTCCAAGGATGTTACGGAACGGTCCACCGCCGCAAGGTCCACTTCCTTGATTCGGAAGGCCAATTCCGAGGGCATGAAGTTCTTCAGGTAGCCCCGGGACTTGTCCATCACATACTTGCGCTTTACCTTCACGGTGTCACCACTGGAAGAATAGTTCAGGTCGGCATAGGCCGCCGTGATGGTCCCCATCTGCTCGATGCCTTCCATGTCCACCGTGGCGAAGTAGCTTTCGGCATACAGGTCCAAGTCTACAGGAGCCTGGAGCTTGTAGCCAACGGTCACCATCGTCTCATTACAGCCCGACAAAAGCAGAAGGCCCAAGGCGGCACCACAAAAAACAAAAAATCTCATGCGCATTCCAACAGATCTTTCTAAAAATTCGTCAAGTTACTTGTTCTTGGTCAGGGTCAGTTCCTTGGCCGCCAAAACGCGCCCCTCGGTGCTGAACTCCACCACCACGGAGCCGGGATTCTTCTGGTGTGCCAGTTCACGGGCAGTCATGAGCCCCCCACGCTTGGACTTTCCCTGCAGGGTATAGGCGCCCAACTTTTCGGTCACAGCCACATCGCGGTCCCAAATCTTCTTGCCTTTGCTAGCGAGAGTTCCTTCGTAGAAGGTGATAGTCATCTTGGTAAAGTCGAAATTCTTGCCGTAGCGGAACTGCACAATCAGCGGGTCGTTCAGAGCGAACTCGCTAGCCGTATCGGCCACCACCTGGGTGCCCGGGTTCCATTCCCTGCCACAGACCACGGAGGGTTCTTCGGTAGAGCAAGCCGAAAGCAAGAGTCCAAAGGCTACAAACATCAAAAACAATGATTTTTTCATAATCACCTCGTCTTTACCTTCACAATTTAACAAAATACGGGTGTTCCGTTCCTAACGGGCCAGCACGAACATCATTTCCAGATGGGGCGTCTGGGGGTAAAAGGCGAAGCCTTCCGCCCGCTTCAGGGCAAATCCCGCCGCCCGGAACTTCGCAAAATCCCGGGCCAGCGTCACCGGGTCGCAAGACACGTAAATCACCCTGTTCACCGAGCTTTTCACGATAGCATCCAATGCTTCCGGCGGAAGTCCCGTCCTGGGCGGGTCCACAATCAGGGTGGCGGGGACATCCACCACATTCTTTACCAGCCATTCCTCCGCCGGCGCGGAAACATTTTCCACTACGCCACCCATTCCAGACAAATTAACCTTCGCGTACTCAAGGCAAAGCGAATCCCGCTCCACCGTGGTAACCCGCCTGAACTTGTCCTGCAAAAGGGCGGCAAAGAACCCCACCCCACTGAAAAGGTCGATCAGCCATTCATCGGTGGCCGCACCCGAGGCAATTCCCTCGTCCACCGCCTCCCGCACGGACTGTACCAGCCGAGGCAACAGGGAAAGGTTGCTCTGGAAAAACACAGATGCGCCGCTCGTTATTTGTTTGGCCCCTATCTTAACGCAGCTGACGGAGCATTCACGCTTACGGGCCTCAGGCATCCCGCGGTAATAGTAGGCCACACGGCCCGTGCCATCGTCGAAGATGTTCAGTTCCAAGTCTCTCGGGACATGCTTCAATCCCCTGAAAATTTCCGGAGGCTTGGCATTTTTCAAAAAGTCATTCAGGCCGGGAGTGAGTACCGGGCAGCTTTCGACAGCCACCACCCCGTTGCTTTCCTGCTTGCGGAAACCAAAACGGCAATGTCCATCACGGTCTCCTAAATAAACCACACGGGCCCGGTTCCTGTAGCCCCAGGGCTCACCCTGATGAATGATAAATTCGGCGGGCAGTTCCTCGTGGGCGATCCGCTTGAAGTTTTCCCGCTCCACATGTTCCAGGTAGGTCACCTGTTTCGCAGAGTCCAGATGCTGTAAGCTGCAGCCGCCACACTTCCCGTACAGCGGGCACTTCGGCTGCGCGCGGTCGGCGCTCTTTTCCAGAACTTCCACCACCCGGCCCCGCGCAAAATCCTTCTTGCCTGTGGTCAGCTCCACCCGGCAGCGTTCCCCAGGCAGGCCGCCCCGCACAAAGCACACGCGACCGCCCGGCAGGCGGGCAAACCCTTCGCCCCCCTGCACCAGTTTTTCTATGGAAAGTTCACAGACCACAGGGAAAATATAGCGATTTATCGGCATTCCTAGCGGCAGACAACCTGCGCGCTCTTTTGTATATTGTCAAAGGCTTTCCGTAGGAGGCAACATGCGATACAATTCCAGCTCTTTCCAAGGTAAAAACATCCTTCATATGCTCCTTGCCGTATCCCTATGCGCCACCACTGCTCTATTTTGCGCCTGCGGTGACGACGGTTCCTCCAGTGCAAATGACGAACCAACCAAGTCCTCCGAAACTGGCACCCTAGAAGTAGACGAGAAGAACCACACCCTGACATGGACCACCGCCAACGACAAGGAACTGTGCGTCCTTGAAAGTGGCAACTTCTCATGGAAAACCATTAGTCTAGGCACAACCACACAGTCCGCCAAGTACGAATTCCGTGGAGACACCCTGGTGCTCTACCTCCTGGACAACAACGGCAACCAGGAAACCTACGGGCACATGTACACCGGTGGCGAGACCGGCAAGGTCTACGGCACCTGGAAAGACATTTTCTGCGATTTCGACCCACAAGACAAGGTCACCTACTGCGCCCAGGGCGCCGCCTTCGCCGTAAGGACCCTCACCCTTTCCAAGGGGAAAAGGACTCTTGAGACCGAATACGACTTTGAAGAATACGACGCATCAAAAAACGAGAACTTGATTCTTTCGGAACTGACCGCCGACATCCTCCGAGCCCTGAAGGGAACGGTAGAACTCTACATCCCGGGAGCATTCGTCGATGATTCGGCAAGGGTAAAGGATCTTATCCGGGAATACAAAATTTCCACCACATCACAGACCAAGACTTCCATCGGCTTCAAGATGGACGGAAAGGAATTCTCCATCAAGTACACCGAGGCCGAAGAAACCCTTGCAAGAGACGGAAGCGGAAGGCTGAACCGTGTCGTAAAGCTGTTGCTATTCTCGGGCAGTACCACCTGCAACCTGGACTTCGAACGAACCTTCATGGAGAAGGATCTCTGCAAGGCGGAAAACAAGGATTTCCTGGACACGGAAAAAGAAATCGATGGTAACGGAAACACTCTCGAATACGCCAAAGCCTACCTGGCCAATAACCAAGAAGACTTTGAAAAATGCGTCAGCTCCATCGCCACAAAATCAAGCCGCGGCGACGAGGGTTACAACAACGAACTCAACTAGCCTTTTCTGACTCGTTCACCAGTTCCGGATGCTTGTCCGCAATGCGGCGGGCAAGGTACACAAAGGGAGTGTCCATCAGGGATGTGACGATAAAGATGCCGTACCCGAAAATCAGGATTTCGCCAATGGTGTTCCAGGGGAACACGCCGGCAAAAGCCAGCAGGTTGAAGGCCACCACATTGATAAGCTGACTCACCAGCGTAGAACCGTTGTTGCGGACCCACAGGAACCCCCTTCGGTTTCCGAACTTTTTTTCGGTCCAGTTCCACCAGAAATGGTAGGCCCACACATCGTAAATCTCGCAGATGGCGTAGGCCACCAGGCTGGCCAGCATCACCCGGGGCGTATTGGCAAACACTGTGCGGATGGGCTCTGCCATGGAGTCCCCCTCGGCAGGGATATACAGGAACCAACTCTGGGAAATCAAGATGAAGGTGACATTGGCTAGGATCCCTATCTTAACGCAACGGCTGGCCTCCTTCTTACCGAAAATTTCGCTCATGATGTCGGTGGCAAGAAAGGTGGATGCAAAGAGAACATTGCCCAGGGTGGTATCAAGACCGAAGGCATGGACCAGAATGAGCACCTCGATATTTGCCGCGATAGTGCAGATGACGGTCCAGGCAAAAACGCCCTGTTTGCCGAAGAATCGGAAAAAGGCGACCAGGCTTCCAAAGAACACAAAGATGGAGGCGATGAGGATGATTTCGTTTTGGAAAGGCATGGCTATTTTCTCCTATCGATTGCAACAAACAGGCGGGACTTGGCCAGCGCTTCGAATTCGGTACCGGGCTTGCCGTAGTTGGCAAAGGGATAAAGGGAAATGCCTCCGCGGGGCATGAACAGGCCTTCCACCTCGATGTATTTCGGGTCAAGAAGCTTTACCAGGTCCTTCATGATGATATTCACGCAGTCTTCGTGAAAGTCCCCATGGTTACGGAAACTGAACAGGTAAAGCTTCAGGGACTTGGATTCCACCAGGAACTGGTCGGGAATGTAATGAATCTTGATTTCCGCAAAGTCGGGCTGGCCCGTCTTGGGGCACAGGCTGGTGAATTCCGGGCAGTTGAAAGTCACCATGTAATCGTTTCCCGGGTGCTTGTTGGGGAACTTTTCCAATACATCGGGACTGTAGGTGGTGGCGTACTTGGTGGCGGTATTTCCCAACAGGGTCACGCCTTCGAGTTCAGATTCTGAACGCATTTGGTCTCCTAGTTTTGGTTTATAGGCCGGCAAATGCCGCCTAAGGTCAGGATGGAATTTCGAACTGACGATATAAATATAGAAATAAATGTGGGATGTGGGGTGTGGGGTATTCCTACCAACGTCATCCTGGAGGGGTAAACCCCGACGGGATCCATACATTTCATACAAGAGACGGTATACAAAGTATGGATTCTACTTCGGAGAATGACGTTCTAACGACGGATTGTCGGTACGGCGGCGAGAAGCTTCTTGGTATATTCGTGCTGGGGGTCGGTCAACACCTTGCGGGATTCGCCCCGTTCCACGACCTTCCCGAAGTACATGACCAGTACCAGGTCGCTCAGGGCCCGCACCACCTGCATGTCGTGGCTGATGAACACGATGGAAAGGTTCAGTTCGTTCCGCAAGTCGTCGAGCAAGTGTAAAATCTGGGCCTGTACCGAAACATCCAGGGCGCTGGTCACCTCGTCGCACAGCAAAACCCTGGGCCTAACCATCAGGCTCCGTGCAATGCAGAGCCGTTGCCGCTGCCCCCCCGAGAATTCGTGGGGGAACTTTTGGAGCGAAGCTACCGGTAGGGAGACCCGCTCCAAAAGCTCCTTTGCCCGTGCCTCCGCCTCATTAAGCTTTACGCCACGGGCAAGCAGCGGCACTGTCAGAATCTCAGAGACCGTCTGTCTTGGGTTCAGGCTGCTGTAAGGGTCCTGGAAAACCATCTGCACCAGGTCCGAGACCCGCTTGCCGGATTTTCCGAGACGCCCGTTCAAGACTCCTTCGCCAAAAAGCCTGAACCGTCCCTGGTCCATAGGGACAAGACCTACTAGGGACTTTACCAGGGTGGTCTTACCGCAACCGGACTCCCCCACGATGGAAAGGATCTTTCCCTGGGGCAAGCTGAAGGACACTCCGTCTACGGCGGTAAAGTAGTCCTGAACCTTACCGAGCACCCCACCACGACGCGGAAAGCGGACCGTCAGGTCTTCCACCGCCATCGCAGGTATTTCAGCTGTTTCGGACAAGCGGAGCTACCCCTGTTCCTTGAGTGTCTCTTCGTTCAGGCTTTCCAGGGCTTCCTGGACTCCCTGTTCCGTCTTCAGCAGTATCTGACGGCATTTTTTCAGCAGTTCCGTAGCCTCCTTGACCCGCTCCGAAAGCTCGTCAATCCCCATTTCCGAGTTGTCGATACGCTCCAAAATGCTTTCCAGGCGGTCCATGGAGTTCTTGTATTCAAGATTTTCTGTACTCATATTCACGAATATAGTTAGATTTAGCAGACATGGATTTCTGCATAAGGCATAGGGTCCCGGTTTTCAAGCAGGTCCGTCTCCTTTCTGTGGTGGCGGTCGCGTTCCTGCTTGGAGCCTGTCTAGACATACCGGACACGCCCGAGCCCAAGAACACGGTCTCCCATGTAACGGTATACGCCGTCCAAAAAGGGGACAACGATTCCGCCAGCCTGAAAATTCATCCCGAAAGTTCCGCCACCTTGAAGGCGACAATCTACCCCAAAGGACTGGAAGACGACCTGGATTTCGCCTGGTACAGGGATTCCCTGCTAGGGACAGGAGCAACCTTCAGGATTCCAGCCTATGCAGAAGAGGATTCCATCCCCAACAGAATCGTGGTGAAGGACGGCGAGGGAAACTCCGTTTCCGTCGATTTCAATGTTACGGTGAACAGCCCCCCCGCTTTCACCGAAGATTTTTCACCTATGCAGGGCGACACTCTGTACGGTAGCACCCGCACATCCTTCACCTTTTGTTGGAAAGCGTATGACAGCGAAGATGCCACCCTGGACTATATTCTCGAACTGGACTCCACCCACTACCATGTTGGCGCCCTGGAAAAAATCCAGCAGTCGGGACTCCAGCCAGGAGCGCACATTTTCCGAGTCATCGTAAAAGATTCCGAAAGCGATACCGACACCATGCCCTTGGTGAAGTTCTATGTGATAGATACCCTGGAGGCAAAGAAATGAAGAAACGCCTTCTGGGAAAGAACACTCCCTTCATCCTTGTTGCCGTCCTGACAATCGCCCTATCGCTATGTGGCTGTTCCGATAGCGACCAGTACCTCTACGATGACGAAGATTCCGTTGTTCTCCAAATCCATGCCGAAATGGCCACCTCCTACGAAATCGATTCCGTACGGGTCAGGGAGGACACCGTCTCTTCCAAAGACACGCTCGTCTTTATCGGAGAGATCAGCCCCAGCAGGCAGGCCCACTATCGCGAATACTACTGGACACTGGACGGCAAGGACTTTTCCAACGACATGAATTTTCGCAAACCCGTAGTAAAGCCGGGCTACCACGAAATCTGCTTCGTGGTGATGGACTACTATGGCGACAGCCTGCGGGACACCCTGCAGCTCTGGGTAACGAACCCACCCATCATAGAACCCCAAGGGTTCATTCCCGCCGTGGGAAGCCAGGGACTTTCCCCAAAAGAGGGCATCTCCTTCGCCTGGCACGGTTACGACCCGGATTCCATCTCGAAAGTGTATTACAGACTCGAAATTCGGGAACCCAAGGGCCTTGCCTACACTTACGACCTCCATCGAGAACTTTACACATCCAGCAATCCTATCCTGGACACCCTTATAGAGACGCCATACTTTACCTACTGGGACAATCCCAAATCCTACCACCGGCTAGAAAACTTGAAATTCTATACCTGGGAAGTTCGTGCAGTCAACGAGTTCGGTTTGGAATCAGATTCACTTATCCAGGGGGCTTTCTTTACCAAAGGGAATCGGAATGAAGGTGGAATCCAGGCGTTCATCCGCTTCTCAAACGAATCCCTTTACGACAGGTACTATTCCAGCTATAATGGACGCATCCGTCTTGACATCCTAGACTCCTTGTCAAATCCGGTTACTGAGCGCGAATTGGGGCTGGACTCGAACCAAACCGTCGTTTCGCCACTAAAACCCGGCAGGTACAAACTTATCGCAAGTCTGCCTAAACTCACAGACTTCAATCCAGATACCGTCGATGTGGTTGTACTCCCCAGGGAAATCGCTATTGCAGACACTTTACGACTGTCGGACACTATTCCCCCATCCAGCAGGATTCTCACTCCCGAAGGTCTGTTGTTCGATGCCGACACCCTAGATTTTGGGGACACCCTCCGCTTCTACTTTGAAGACCACGGTGGAGACCTCCGTCAAGATGTTTTCTGGAACGGGCAAGACCTGCGAGGCTTCGATTACCGCAACACCGTCTACAACAGCGACCATACCGCAGACACCGTCTTCATTACACTTCCCAAATCCTACAAAAGCTGGACCCACCAGCTACTGACCATCAACGCCTATGATTATAGTGGCAACCTGAATTCCAAGACCTATGTAATCAAGCCTAGCCTGAAAATGCCTGAGCCCGAGACAAGTTCTTCCAGCACCAATTCTTCCAGCAGTACAGGGGGCAACGATGAGTAAGCTTCTCTTCGGCATCGTTCTCGCCTGCACTCTCCTGCTTTTCGTCGGCTGCCGCGAAGACGCCCTGATTTCCAGAACGGACATCTCGTTTTTACAACAGGAAATCCTAGTTTCCACTTGGAATGACGAAGACCATTTTATCCAGCACACCGAGCAGTTGGACACCCTCTATGTCAACCAGGGTGAAACGGTCGTCTTTACTGCAAGCTATGCGCTAAACGGCAACGCCATTTCAGCAGACAGCGCCATAAACCTATACAATTCTCACTACTGGGAGTTGGATGGCGAAACCCTAAACGCATTCTCCTTCGAACACCACTTTGATTCCACCGGGTACCGCATCGGCATTTTAAGCACCATCGACTATACGGGCGACACCTTGAGGGATACCATCCATATTTTTGTGGGAACCCCCCTAAGCATCACCCTGGTGACACCTCCACGAGATGCAGGCATCGAGCCCCTGTCCGAAGACTACATCGAACTCAACTGGGATGTTTCGGGAATCGACCCATGGGAAGAATCCTATTGCGCCGTTTACGCCGCCGTAACCGAAAATGTTTCCTATTCCGGCCAAACAAAATGGCTTGACTTTTTAGACAGCCTAGACGATCTAGCATCCAACGACTGTAAAAGCGGAATGCGCCTAAAGGGGCCCCTTATTTCAGCCCAATGGCTCAAAAAGAACAATCTCGACCTAAAAGACACATCCCTTGTAATCTTTTGGGGAGTGAAGGCCCATGCCTACACCGACTTCGGTTTCAGGGAACAGGCCACAGATGTCTCTTCTTTCAGCACCCGTTTTCTAGAGAGAAAAAGCTCCGTCATCCAGGTCAAGCCCATCTACAGCAACCTAACGCCAGGCACAAAAATTTCAACCAAGATAGTTCTCATAAACGCCATGGGCGACACCATCAAAACCGTAAGCTACAATGAAGTGGACGAACTCCTGGGCATCAATGTCCAACCTCAAAGCGGTCTCCATATTTACGCCAACGAGACAAGGCTCACTGACTACGAAGCAACCCCCATCGTCATAGATGTTCCCGAACGATCCATGATACGTCTTGCCGATAGCATAGTCTTTACAGACAAGATCCCACCCAAGGCATCTCCGATAAAAACTTCCCTGGCTCTCACCGACAGTGTCAAGTTTCTCTTTATGGACAACGGGGCAGGAATCAACCCCACCCAAAAGATATTTGTCATTGCCGATTACGACACCGTCAACGCAACCTACGAATCATCAATCCTATCCTTTGCAAACCCCTGCCGCAGGGAATGCGAGATAAGGATCCCCATCCCGGACAACGCCAGGAATCATAATTCCGAGTTGTTCTGGAAAATCGAACCAGGAAGGGACTCCCTCCGAATTACAGGCCCCTTTGCCCAATGGGAGAAACAACAATGACCTTCAAGACAGTCATTCCCGCTCTCCTGATTATATTTTCGGGACTAGGACATGCCGGCGAGAGCACCCCCCGGGAGCACTACCTGCACATATCCACAAATCCATCCGGAGCAGACCTTTATACAGGCACAGCCCACCCCGATTTCTCGAAAAATCCAGACTACAGCATTCCCGCCATTGTTCCTGTTCCATTGGACAAAGACCAAGTGCTTATTACCCTTTTCCGACCCGATTTTAAGGACACCAGCATCAATGTCACCCTATCCCAAAGGGACACCTCTTTCTTGATTGTTGCGCTCACGCCAGCCCTTGACGAAACCCTCCTCGAAGAACAGCAAGACCAACTCCGTCACCGGAGCAGGCGCGGGCTGGGCCACCGCCTTATGGCAGCATCCTTGATTCCCCTGACGGTGAGTGCCATCGCAGCAGGCATCTCTGCCTACGAAATCAGCAAGGCCAACGACTGTAAAAGAGACATCGAAAACACCCTAGTCACCTCCGGGAAGCACTATCGACAAGACAAGAAAGACTTCAAAGAATATCGCGACAACGCCAAAACGGCAAAAAAAACAGCTCTCGTTTCCCTTGTAACGGGCGGCATCATCCTTTCTATCGGACTCTTGCTATCTTTCTAGGTATATCATGAAATCTACATGTTTCGCCCTAATCCTTCTGCTCGCCCAGATCCTACTTGCCGCGGAACCACAAGGTCCATCCGTCAGCGTGGAACTTTTATCCGGCACGAAACAGAAGGCGCAGTTTCTCGGTATCGAAAATGACACGGTACAGCTGGGCGGCTATATCAACAACAAGTTCACGGTGGTCCGCATCGCCAAGGACAAGTTCAAGTCCATCGTAGATCCTTCAGGCAAAGACCTGCTTCAGGCCCGCGACAGCGTGGCCAGCTCAGTTGATTCTACGGCAACAGAAGCGGACAGTGCGGCCATCGCAAAAGATTCCTCGCAAGCATCTTCTGAGGATACGACCAAATCCACAAACATCCAGGCCCTTTCCGCCCCTACGGTACTGGTCAGTTTTGAAGATGAAATTGCCGATTCGGTCCTGGTACTACAAATCAACGCGCTTGCCAGTAGATTCCTGCTGGAGAGTGGCGAAAAAATTCATGTCCTCAAGAAAAAGGACATTCCAGATTGCAGCGACAACATCTGCCTACAGGAAAAACTCTCTTCCATGGGAGCCACCACCATCTACTTCGGAAAAATATCTCCCGTCCAAAAAAGAGACTCTCTAAAGCTCCAGCTTGTTCGGGTGGTTTACGAAGAAGAACTGCCCACCATATACAAGAGTGAACTTGAGATTTCCCGTTCCAAAGCCGTCAGCGACGCCCTTTCCAACGACAAGCTCAAAATTTTCCTGTTGGAGGCCCAGGGCAAGGATGCGTCAGACTTAAAGGAGCAAAAGGGCTACCTTTACATCGAAACGGATCCCGAAGGCGCCACCCTTTCCAGACCCGAAGAAAACGCCCTATGCCGTTCCCCTTGTACCATTCCCGTCACGGACACCGCATCGACAACCATCTACGCCTACTGGAATGTAGACCAGCACCTATGGGGAGGCTCCGTCACCATGCGCCCCGTCATGGGCGATACCGTAAGGTCGTCCATGAAACTCAAGCGAGTCAATCCCGAACTCAAGGTTATCACCAGTCCCGCCGGAGCCGAAATCTTCCCCAGCAAGGGCAAAATCACCAAGCGTAGCAAGCGCATCGGGACAACCCCCGCACGATACCCCATTCTAGAGCCGGGATCGGTCCAGTTCAAGCTCCGCAAGTTCGGATTCAGGGATTCCCTGGTCGCCGTCTATGTTCCTCCCGTATCTGATGTTACCGTCAATGTCGAGATGGCGCCAGAAACTCGGTTCGGCGAAATTCAGAACCAGCAGGAATGGGAAAAGGCCCGCAAAAAAATCCGCATAGGCCACACCATGATGGGTGTTTCTATCGCCCCCATAATCGTAGGTGCCCTGTTCACCTATCTCGGCCAGATGGATTACGAGGACGCCAAGGACGTCAAGGACGAACTGAACTACTCCGCATCCATAGGCGGCGAATCCTACCAAAAAAAGGTAAAGGAGAACAAGGATCTTGTGGAGAAAGGGGATCAAAAGACCATCATCGGCCTCACGCTTATCGGGACGGGGATTCTAGTTCTCGGAGTAGGATTTTTCATTTCTTTCTAGGAGCCCCCGGTCAAAAAGCCCCTAAAAGAAAGGCACTGCCTGCCTTCACCATTATTCCATGTCCCAAAAAAGCTAAATTGTGGTGCGATGCGTAAAGTATTACTTTTTTCCCTGATTTTTGCCGTGGCCGCCATGGCCGCCGACTTTGAGCGCTCCAACTGGAGAATGCAGCTCTATGTACAAGGTGAATTCGCCTTTTTGCAGTTCAAGGACAGTGATCCTGAGCTTCTGCTGGACAAGCCTCTAGATAAGAAATTGATGACTTTCCCCATCAACGCGGGCTTTCTCTGGAGCCCCCTGATTACCCCCTTCTACAAGGCGGACATTCCCTTCACCTTCTGGCTGGGTGCCGAAGTCAACTCTATCCAGTTTGGTGAAATTGCGAAAAAACCGACCTATTTCTTCAAGGGAAATAGCTGCGGTCCCCAGGGCGCGGAAGGAACCTGCGACGACGCCGGTCGAGACGAAACCCTGTCGTTCCGCTCCTACGCCCCTTCTGTTCTCGGCGGCTTCTCCTTTAACCTGATTGGAGGGTTGGACATCCGAGTCTTGGGTGGTTACGGTTTTCTCTTCTTCAGTTTCTATGACGAGATGTTGGGCAACACGAACCAAAAGACCAGCATGGTCCCCACAGCCTTTGCTTCCGGGGCCCTGGAATACAAGGTCGGCGAGATTTTCAAGGACATCGACTTCAAGATTGGCATAAATGTCCGCAGGGACTTCCTGCCCTTCGAGGATATCAAGGCTACATCGAATGCTCCCGATGTTTCCGAGAGCGGAGCTCTCCCCCCAGGCTACTCCGGCATCAAATTCGACAAGATTTCCTACAAGCTGCCCGTACGGGTTGGTCTGGAGCTCTCTCTTGACTTCGGCCGCGAGAGCCGCCGCGACCGCCGCATGAGGTATGTGCTCCATGACCGCGACGATGTGCTCCGCAAGAACAGCGAAGTCAAGGACACCCTTTCCGACTGGGATTGCATGGCCATCGAGCGTGACTACCGATTCTTCCTGGACGAGGACGGCAACCTGCCCGACATGAGCGAATCCTTCACCAAGACCCAGTTCTCCGATGTATTGGAAAGCTTCCTCGCCTTCTGCCACCCCGAAGACCTGGCCACCAAGGAAAAGCTGTACGCCACCCTGGATACCGGCAAGGTCCAGTTGAAGGAATACCAGACCCGTCAGGAAGACTCCCGTTTCGAACAGGTCATGGCTAGCAACGACCCCGAAATGCTGGCGATGTACCTGGAATACTATCCAGACTCTCCCCACAGGCCTGAAGTGGAAGCCAAGCTACAGGTTCTAGGTGAATACCACAAGTTCCGTGAAATCCAGGCCCAGAACACCTTCAAGGCCTACCTGACCTACCTGAACGACAACCCCAACGGCGCCTTCCGCGACGAAGCCGAAGCAGGAATCTTCGAACTGGTCAAGGGCAGCGGTCGTCTAAAGGATTACGAGATCTACCTCAAGCGCTTCCCCGAAGGAAAGTTCGTGGAAGAAGCCAAGGCTGCGCTGCAAGGCGCCAACGCCGAAGCGCCTTCCATGATCGAAGCCCAGACCGGAGAATCCGAGGAAGCAGAAGAGGCTCCCGCCAAGAAGCAAAACAAGAAAGCCCCCAAGAAGACCAAGGGCAAGAAAAAGAAATAAGCCGTGAAAAAAAGCGTCTTTCTTCTCTTCTTGCTTGCCACCTTTGTTCTCGCCCAACCGGGGGCTGAAGTCGCCGCACAGGATTCGTCCGCCGTACAGGGCGTTCCCCCGGCAGGCATCTACACCCAGATTATCGACTGGTACAACGACAATCTGAACTACGGCACCATCACGCTTCTTATGGCCGTGGAAAGCTCCTTCATTCCCTTCCCGTCGGAACTGGTTGTGCCACCGGCAGCCTACAAGGCCCTGCAACCAGGCACCAACCTGAGCATTATCCTGATTGTGCTATTTGCCAGCATGGGAGCCCTTATCGGAGCATTCATCAACTACTTCCTGGCCAAGTTCCTAGGACGCCCCATTGTGTACAAATTCGCCGATTCCAGACTGGGGCATTTCTTGCTGATAGACACCCAGAAAGTCGAGAAGGCCGAAAACTACTTCCGCGACCACGGGGCCATATCCACATTTGTCGGAAGGCTCATTACCGTCATCCGGCAGCTGATTTCCATACCGGCGGGGCTTTCCAACATGAAGCTCCTGCCCTTTACCCTGTACACGTTCCTGGGCGCCACCATCTGGAACTGCGTCCTTGCCGTTCTAGGCTACCTGGCCCACGGACAAAAGGACATCATCGAAAAGTACAACTCCGAACTGGCAATTGCCTTGCTTGCCTTCGGCGCCCTTTTTATAGGGTACATGGTGTGGAACGCGGTCAAGCCCACAAAGAAAAGCTAGGGCCTAGTCCTTTAGGCAGCGGACAGAGAACGCATTGTCCGTTGAATACTTGTTTTCGTGGAAATTCTCATCGCCGAATTCCAGCATGCGGGCATAGGCCTTCTTGCTCTTTTTGCCTTTTTCCTTGGAAGAACTCCAGAACAGGCCCCGCTCCTTTATCTTGTCCGAGCGGTTTCCGCCCTTAGAAGCATATCCGGCAGGCAACGCAGAAAAACCAAAGGAATCTGCGCCTGCGTTTATAACTTCGTATTCATCAAGATAAATAGGTTCGCCAGTGTGCTGGTCAAAGATCTTCTTCTTTTTCTTCTTGACCTTCCAGTCATCCTTTGTCCTCAAGGAGACTCCCGGCTTTGACTTGGCGTTTTCAGAAACATAGGACACCAGGTCACGCCATTCTGAACGGGAAGGAAGATGCCAGCCTGCAGGGCAGGCCTTCTCTGCCTTTTTCCAGGTGTAGAGCCGTCCATATTTTTTGCAATTTTCAATTTTTCGTTCGTAACACCAGGAATCGTCCATGTGCAAATTGAGATTCTCGGCCATCCATGTCTGGTTTCCAAGTTTTACGGTCTTGTAGGTTTTGCCATCGCGACTATCCTTAAAGGAGCCCTTGACGGGAGCCGCCAACGAAACCGAGAAAAAAAACATCATGCAAAAACAGATAATCCAACTTTTCATATAGACCCCTTGCCTATCCTTTTCAATTAAATAATACATAATATGCCAAATCCAGAGCATCGAAAAAAGGGCGGTAAGGCTAAAAGTCGCAGTTTTTTACGCAGCGGTTGGCGTGAAATTCGGCTTCCATCACCATGATTCCCTTGTTGTAGCGGCGATAGCTACCATGGCGAAGCCCCCTTTCAAAGGACATTTCTTCCTTCAATGCGCCTAAATCGTCGTACACCTGAGCCACTCCATGTATCTGCCCACGGGAGTATGGGATCTTCCTGCGGAGCACACCCCGCTCATCCCACTCTTCACTAAGGCCCTCTAAAACCCCGTTCTTGTAGTATTCCCTAGATTTCTTTAAGCCATTCTCGTGATAATTGACTGTAGCCCCGTCCTCTACTCCGTCCCTATAGGCAATCTCCTGCCATGGCTTGCCGTTTTCGTAAAAGCTGGAAAAGGTTCCCTCTAAAAGCCCGTTGCGGTAAAACGCCCTAATCGCAATCTTCCCATCTGGATGGTAGGAGACGGACCATCCTTCCTTGACCGTCGTTCCCCGTTGGACGGTATAGAACCGGGCCACGGAGCCCCCCGGATAAAGGGTCTTGACCGTATCCAGGGGCAATTCCTCCGCATTCGGCAAGGTTACCCCAAGCACCCCCAGAAAACAGATGAAAAAAAGAGACTTCATTGAACAGAAATGTAGCTATATCAACGCCGATTTTGTATTTTGTGTGGGCTCATGCGCATTACTTTTTTAAATCCGCCGTTCCACCCGATGTTTAGCCGCGAATCCCGCAGCCCGTGTGTAACGAAGTCCTCTACGCTTTATTGGCCCATGTTTTTGAGTTACGCCGCCGGTACGGTTGAAGCCGACGGGAACGAGATTCAATTGATCGATAGCCCCGCCATGGAACTCGATCTTCCAAGAACGCTTGACGGCATCAAGAAGTTCGACCCGACACTGGTCATCTGCAGCACGAGTACACCGAGCATCTTGAACGACCTTAAGGTGGTGCACGCCATCAAGGATGCGCTCCCCGGCACGAAGGTCGCCATCATGGGGACTCACGCCACTGCCGAACCGCTGGAATCCATGGAAATGGAACCGAGTCTCGACTTCGTGATTATCGGCGAAGCCGACTACACGGCGAGAAACCTGGTACGGAGCCTCCGGGGCGACGGCGTTCCCGTAAGCCAAATTGCAGGGCTCGCCTTCCGCAAGGCGGACGGCACCACCGACTTCCAACCCGAAGGCCCGAAGATCGAGAATCTCGACGAACTCCCGTGGGTCTCCAAGGTTTACCGCAAGCACCTGTACAGCTGCTACAAGAAGTATTTCTATGGAGCCAACCTGAACCCGCTAATCGTTATCCTGAGCGGGCGCGGGTGTCCGAACCGCTGCAGCTACTGCGTAATCCCGCAGACGCTGAACGGTCACAAATTCCGCCGTCGCACGCCGAAGGACGTGGTGGACGAACTGCAGTACATCAAGGACAATTTTGAAGACCTGGGTGAAGTCTTCTTCGAAGACGATACCTTCACCGCAAGTCACGAGCATGTCCGAGAAATCTGCAACTTAATCCTGGAACGCGGTCTCAAGATTACCTGGAGCTGCAACGCCCGAGCCGATGTTCCCCTCGATTTGCTCAAACTCATGAAAAAGGCCGGCGGCCGCGAGATGTGCGTAGGTTTCGAAAGCGCAAGCCCCGTGGTTCTCGAGAACATCCACAAGGGTGTGAAGAACACCGACAAGGCCATCGAGTTCACGAAGAACGCCCGTAAAGCAGGCCTGCTAGTGCACGGCTGCTTCATGGTGGGCAACCCGGGCGACACGCCGGAAACGCTCCGCATGACGCTGGACTACGCCAAGAAGTTGAACCCCAACACGGCGCAGTTCTACCCCATCATGGCGTACCCCGGCACCGAGGCCTACAAGGAAGCTTTGGAAAGCGGAGCATTACAGACAAAGGATTACAACCAGTGGCTGGACAAGGACGGGTTCCACCGTACCACCATCCAGCGCGGTGAGCTCACCAGCCAGGCACTTGTGGATTTTTGCGACAAGGCCCGCCGCGAGTTCTACCTGCGGCCAAGCTACATATTCCGCCAGGGGATCATGGCCATCAAGGACCCCCGGGAACGCTACCGCGTGTTCCGTGGATTTGGCACGCTAGTGAAGCACCTGTTCCGCAAGCACGGAGAGCTGGCTCCAGTAGCGCGCCAGGCCCCTACCGTAAAGGGATAGACTGTTTCATCAAACCAATTTTCAGGAGAATCGAGTAGAGCGAGGCGACAGGACCGAAGCTGTACAAACCGTACAGCGAGAGTCCGACAACGAAGCTATACGAAGATTATCGTGAAAATTTACCGGCCAATAAACTGGTCACCCGTTTTAACTTCCATCTCCTTGGAACCATTCAAATTCACTAGGCGATTCGGGTCATAGCGCAGGTCCTTCGCGATGCCCTCACGAAGTTCTTGCAACCTGTCAAAGAATTCCCCGGCGGTCTGGGTCGTGAGCAAAGCTTGCCGTACCTGCATGGCGGCATCATCCACGCCGTCCAATACGAACCCTTTACAAAGTCTCGCCGCCAGCTGTTTGAGCCGTCCCATGGCCCCCAGCTCCGTAGAGCCATCTTCCAGCTTAAACCTGTAGTAAAGCGGAAAAACATCAAGCGCTTCGGCGGCCGACATTTCCTTAGGCTTTAACCCTTCCCAGGCATCGGCAATCTGTCCGAAAAGCCAGGGATTGTGCATAGCGCCGCGGCCAATGGACACGCCCGCCACCCCATAGTCGTCGATGCACCTGCGGGCGGTCGCGACGCTATTCACGTCGCCATTCCCGATAACGGGAATCTTGGCCGCGGCCGCTACCTTGCCGATCCAGTCCCAGTCCGCAAGTCCATTGTAGCCCTGCAGTCGGGTCCGTCCATGGACCGTGAGCATTTCCACGCCCTCGCCTTCGGCGATCTTCAAAGTCTCCATCACATTGATGCTTTCGCTATCCCAGCCTATTCGGCATTTTAGCGTGAGGGGCATTTCCGGACAGGAGCTGTCCAGCACAGAGCGAACCTCGTGCAGAATCTCCTGAAGGCGGGGCAGGTCCCGAAGCAGGCCAGAACCGCTTCCCTTGCCCGCCACCTTCGGGGCGGGGCAGCCGGCATTCACCTCTACAAAATCCGGATGGAGCTCTACGGCGATTTTCCGGGCCGCTTCGGCCATTTTATCGGGGAAACGCCCGAAAATCTGGACCCCAAAAGGGCGTTCTTCTGGGAAAAACTTCAACTGTTTGTGCCCATCGAGCCGAAATACGGCATCCCCGTCCGTCGGCACGAATTCCGACACCAAAAGCCCCATGCGGTCCCCCGACAGCACGCGACAGAGTCTGCGGAAAGGCGCATCCGTCACCCCATCCATAGGACTGAGTATGGTATTGGGGAAAATCTCCCTATCGCGGAGCCTAAAGGACACCCTTTTCGGTTTTTTCACAACTTTCAACATTCTTACCACATTTATTCACAAATTTTCCGCAATGAAAGCCCGAAAAAAATATTTATTTTTCGCTTGACCTATACGCTAATTCGTTGTTAATCCTATATTTAAGTCGTGCCTAACGTAACAAAACAATCTCTTATTCTTGATATTGCCAAGTCCACAGGGCTTGCCCGTAACGACATCAAAGTCGTGGTGGAGCAGTTCCTGGACCTGGTCGGTGAAAAACTCATCGATGGCAACACCATCGAGATTCGTGGCTTCGGGACCTTCGCCTGCAAACCCCGCAAGGCTCGCCCGGCCCGCAACCCCCGCACCGGCGAGACCGTTCTCATCGAAGAGCGCCTGGTTCCCACCTTCAAGTTCAGCAACGATATCAAGGACAAGATCAACTATATGGAATCCATTGCCGGAGAGGCCGCAGAACTCCCCGAAACAGTGGAAAACTCCACCCAGGGTTCCGACAACTAACAAGCGGCACAAAATATGAAAGACAGGCCTTCTCTCAGGAGAGGGCCTTTATTTCGTCCCCGGTCAGGAACCGCCAACCGCCGGTGCCCAGAGTCCTATCCAGCAGCACCGGTCCGATGGCGATCCGCTCCAGGGTTTCCACATGGTTCCCGACGGCAGCGAACATCCGGCGCACCTGGTGGTACAGACCTTCCCCGATAGAAATCACCACAGTTCCATCCTCTACCGCTATTTCCTTCGCCTCCACCGGACGGCGTTCGTCCTTCAGCATCACACCCTTCAGGAGATCGCTCTTCTGACACTCGGTAAAGGGGCGGGCCAGGGTCACGCGATACTTTTTCAGCAACCCCTTCTTGGGGCTTTCAACACGGTGGATAAAATCCCCCTGATTCGAAAGGAGAATCAGTCCCGACGAATTGGCGTCGAGACGGCCCACCGTCTGGATGCCCATGGCCGTAAAGCGTTCTGGCAGCAAGCTATAGACCGAAGGATAGTTCCTGGCATTGTGGCTGCACTCCACATCTACTGGCTTATACAGCATCACATAGAGCTTTTCCACCGTGGGGACTTCTTCGCCATTCACCGTGATATATTCAGGCCGTTCTGCAAGTTCTTGGAACGGGTCTTCTACCACATTCCCGTTCAATTCCACTATACCCATGCGCACCAGGGCACGGGATTCCTTACGGCTTCCAAAGCCAATGGATGCAAGCAGGCGTTCTACGGTCAAGGCTGGCATCACTCCTCCACAATCCAATTCAAAATCTTCTTACGGACATAGCCCAGTTCCGGCAGCGCGCCCGTCTTGAGAACCGCCGCCCGACGACGCCAGAACACGAAGGCGAAAATTCCACCGTACACGGAACTGACCGTCAGGAACCAAAATGTCCGACACAAATTAACAGAAGCCTCCACATGCCCCGCCGACTGCAAATCGTGATCCCTTGTCCAGTCCATCCGCAAGTCCCAATCCTTCAGGAACGGGTATCCCTTCATCATGGCGTTCACGGCGGCTCCATAGCCCATGGACTCGTAGTCCATGCGGATTCCTTCCACATAGCAATCCCTGAAGCGGACACGGAAAAGGTTTATAAAACGGTTCAGGATTTTCTTGCCATAGCGGTATCCACGCTCGTCAATATCCGGCGTCAGCACCAACGTCCAGAACTCCCGTTCCGTAAGGCTCTTCTTCTCTTCCTGCTCGGGTTCGCTTTCCGATTCGGGTTCGGCAGCCGGTTCGGAGTGTGGGGTTTGGGGTTCAGGTTCCGCGGGCTTCGCTTCATCCTTTGCCACCGGAGACTCTTCTATCTTCACAGCCGGCAGTTCTTCTGTTTTCGAAGCCGTCATTTCCGTAGCCTGCGGTTCCTCCTTCACAGGCGCGGCAAACTCATCCGCATCTTCTTCATCTTTCCAATGTTTCGTGTAATTCCAGAGCCGCTTCTTGAACACGGACAGGTCTGCAACAAAACCGGATTCGTCCAAACGGAAATCCGCCCTGAACACAACAGGAAAAAGCAACACAGCTGCTGCAAGAATCAGAAAAAGAATCAAGCACAAGCTGAGAACGCTCATTATTCCGCTTCGTCGGCCTTCTTGCTGATGATATCAATCAAATCCGCAAAGGACTTGTTCTTTAAAATCTGGGAAAACTGGTCCTTGTAGTTCCTAGCGGTAGAAAGGTCGTCAATGACCAGGTCCCAAGCCATCCACTTGCCGCCTACCAGGCTCATCTTGTATTCCAGAACTGATTCCTTGCCCTTGTTCCACAAATGGGCAACCACGCGGGCTTCACTATCCTTCTTCATCTTGGCAGGCTCGTAAATCGTAGAATCGGCGCGATACAATTCCAAACGCTTAGCGCTAGAATTGCGGACCATGCGCTTAAATTCCGTCACGAACTTTTCCTGGGATGCCGCATCTTGGGCTTCCCAGTCCTTTGCAGAGAGGCTCTTCTTCGCAAGCATCTCGAAATCGAAACTTTCGCTCAAGAGTTCCTTGACCCGTTCCTTTTCCTTGGCGGTGTGACTAGACTTTTTCAACAAGGCCTGCAGCTCCCCATCCTTTTTCTTGATGGCCGCCACAGGATCGTCGGCAGCAAAGGCCACCAGAGAAAGACCCACCACCAAAATCATCAACTTCTTAAGCATTTCGAAAAGCTCCTTTTTAGTATTTAGCCTGATAATCCTTCAAACTAAGCCCCATCTTGGCGATGAGCTCCGCCATTTCCACATTGTACTTGCAAACCGCAAACAGGTAGTCCTTCTGCAGGGACACATTCTGAGTGTAGGCGGACACCAGGTCTCCCGTCTTGGACTTGTCCAGATCGTACTGCATGGCGGCACCCTTCAAGATGGCGTCGGAAGCCTTCAAGCTTTCTTTCAACGCTTCCATTTTCTCCTGAGCGGCAACCACCTGGTAGTACTGTTCTTCGGCCTTGGCCATCAGGCCTTCGGCCGCATAGACTTCCTTCATTTTCAAGCCATGGTATTCCGTCTTGGCAATGCGGTAGTTAGACCAGTATTTCCAGAAGTTCAACCTATACCTAAGTCCAATACCAATAACGCCCGAAAGCTTGTTCACCGCATCTTCGGCAAAGGCGTTCTTCTGCAACACGCTGCGATTTCCGGCCCAGCTTTTCACATACTCAAATTCACCCATGACAAAGAACTCCGGAGCCAGCTTAGACTCGGCCAAATCCATTTGGGTCCTTTTCGCAATGAGCCCAGCAGAAAGCTGTTTCAGTTCTGGATTGGCCTGCAGAGTGAGCATCCTTACCTCTTCAAGAGTAGGCAGTTTTTCTTTTCGCGGAACAAGCAGCGTATCTTCCGCAACAAAGACATCGCCTTCCTGCAGATTCAGGGAGAACCGGATTGCCAGTTGGACTCGCTTCATACCCAAATCCGCCTCAGTCACGCCTTCCTTTACGGTATGCATTTTCGCCTTCAGGTTCAAAAAATCCATCTGGCTTACATTCGGGTCGTCGTCATCCAGGGCCTCTTCCATCTGCTCATACGCCTTGTCCACCCGTTCCTGGGCGTCTTTCGCAAGCCGTTTCATTTCGAGAGCCAGCAAGTAATTGTAGTAGTAGGTTTGCAGCTCCACTTCTTTGCGCAAGATGCCATTTTCGATGGCAAAGGACTTCTGCTGCAAATCCGCTTCCAGGGCACGCCTGCCGGAGCGGTATTGCCCCAGGTTCAGGGGCTGCACAAACCGCGCCTGCACCCCCCAGAAGGGGCCCATCTTAGTAAAATCGTAGACATCCACCGTATCGCCCCAGCTATCCACCGATTCCTTGAGACCGGGTGCCGGGCCCACCATCATGGAGACATCCAGGGTCGGCAAAATGGCTTCGGCCTTCAGGCTCCTGATTTTTTCTTTCTTCTCTTCGGTACCAAAACGGGCTTCCGCTATTTGGGGGTCGTTTGCAAGTCCAGTCTCAACAAAACGCAAGCAATCATAGCGGACTTCACCCGCCATGGCAACCCCCGCAAACATCGTCAAGAGCAAGAACTTCTTCATCAATCTAAATTTATAAAAATGATTGACTTACAAGCATCTTATACTTGGAAATGACCCGTTCATAGTATCGCATAGGCAAGGGCTGCCCGCGTTCCAGCATGCGGTCCACGGCGGAGTGTCCCAAGTTGTAGGCCACCAAGGCTTCCTTCCAGTTGCCATACTTGCCGATAAGGCGAATCAGGTACGCCGTTCCCACCGTCACATTCACTTCCGGCTTGAACAAGTCCTCTTCGGAATCGACACGGAGACCAAATCGCCATGCCATCTTCTGGGCGGTTTCAAGCTTTATCTGCATCAGGCCTAGCGCACCCGAAAAGGCTCCCGACTGCATCCGTCCACGAGCATTGGGATTCCCGTGACTTTCCTGAGCCACAACGGCAAGAATCATCAGGGCGTCGATGGAATAGGTATGAGAAATCTGCCATAGCTGTTCTGTCAAGCGCCTACGTGAATCTTCCGAGAGCTTCTTTTCGGACAAGAAGTCAACGGCCCGTTCTATCTTCACATATTCCAGCGTCCAATTCCCGATAACATCCAGCTGCTCGATTTCTGTTCTCAGGGACATCTCCTGCCTAGACAGGCTTTCCAGCTCACGGCGCTGGACGCCCCAGTAAAAAAAGAAGGACAGAAGGACAGCGATGACAAGTCCCAAAGCGATGGCGGCCACAGGTGCCGAAAGTCCTACACTATTTCTCACGCCGGGTATTCTCCAGATACTTCAGGTAGGAAACCCAATCCCGAATTGCCCCGAAGGAATTCAGCTGGGAGGTGTCTTCCACCACGCCCAGTTTTTTCAAAGGACCGATGGATGACTCCAGCTTGTCTATTTCCTGAACATAACGGTCGCGCTGGTTCTGGAGCACCATGATTTGCGACTGTTTATCGGCTATATCCTTTCCCTGAGCCGCTATAATTAAGAACAAAGTAACAAGCCATCCCATGATTAGGATGCTTGCGGCAATGGCCACACTGGGGCTGAGACGGAGCCCCGTCTTTTTGCCATAGTACACCCCCACTTGCTTCAGTTGCTTGGAAAGGCCCGAATTCTTGTAGGCGTCGCGACTCTCATGTATCTCGAAAATGTTGCGGTACCTATAGAAATACTCCTGCTGCTCTTCATTCTGGAAAATCAGGATCATTGTGGAATTTCTGTCCTTGGTCTTGTTCAACAAATCCAAGAACATATCCAGGTAATCGTCCACCGCAAAGTGGACATGCTCCAAATTCAAGAAGAAGAAAATTCCGGGGCCAGACATTAGCGCTTCCAGCTTTTCACGCACGGCGCTCAACTGTACCTTGCCCAGGGAACCGGACAATGATATTTCCACATCGTTTCCGTAGTCTTCAATCTGGATGTCTATCAGGTCCGCTCTCATAAAACTACCTCTTGGAGAGCTTCAGGGTCATCCCGCATTCCAGCTTTTCAGAAACACCCGGCGCTGATTTCCAGAACGGATAAACCCGGATTCCCTGGAACATCTGGGGAGCCGCCGCAGAGGATGCGCTGAAAATCGGGCCAATAAACACGGAAGTCGGCTTTTCGAATTCCAGCTCAATGGCGCATCCCAGGCCAAAATCCCGAACCTTAAACTTCTTCGCGTCAGGATAAACGAAGGCATCCCTACGGTCCCACTTGACATTTTCGCCATCCGCCACAAGACACGGGCCCTCGCCAGAATCCAGAATTCCCAGCTCCAGCAGGGTTCCAAAGAAGCACTGATTTTCACCATAGGTTGAGCTTGACACCTCGTACGAGACCCCTATTTGCGGTGAAGCATTGTCAAAGACTAAGTCCTTCTTAATATGGAAAACACCTTGGACGCCGGCCATGCGGAAACCCTGCTCCCCACTCATCTCTATCTGGGCGCTCTGGCTTCCGCGCTTGACCTGATAATCGTAAGGTTCCATCAGCAGGCTATCTCGACCCGCAAGCATCACTCCAATCTGTTCTGCAGACAGGTCCGCATTGGGCAACAGGTACTCTCCGAGAAAAACCGTAGGCCTGCCATCATCATGCCACACATTGGCGTAATTCACACCGGAAACTTTGTAGTTGAGCAGGCGCAATACACCACCCCGGCTATAGTCCACCAAGCAAGAGACATCGGGATTTTCCACCCAAATCTGCTTGCGGCCTTGAAGCAAGAAGTCACTCACATCGATACGCAAGCCCGAAAAATTCATCAGGGAATCCAGATCGTGGGCGGCCTTCTGCAGATAGCGGAAGCCCCACTGCCGAACCTTCAGGCTGCGCATGCCTTCATCATCCTGCAGGTTCCTGTAAAAGATCGGGGACATGGCTGGTAAAAGGGTCTCGTAGAACTGTTCCAATTCCTTCCCCTGCAGATTGTCCCTGCCCCTATGGAAAAGGTTCAGCAGGTCTTTCTGAAGCAGGTTGATTTCGGGTCTCTGGATAAGCATCTCGCGACAGGTGTTGGCGGCAAGGGGCAGCCCTAACTTGCGCCCCGCAGAGACTAGGTAACTCAGGGCCCCCTCCGGTTGGAGCTGGTTCACGATATAGCTCACGGGCCAGGTTTGGACTTCATTTGTTTCCACAAAGTCCACTAGGCGTTCAAAAAAGCCTACAATCTCCTCGGCCTGGGGAGGCAGGTCCAGGAGCGCCACCACAGGCTTTCCATCACGATTATAGGACTCCGCAATCTCCCGCCATCGCAGGTCATCGTCAGCGATGGCCTTGGAAAGTTCGTCGGAGACAGGGATGATCCGCATCAGGGAACCCTGATCTTCGACGGTGAACCATCCCGAAACGGGGGCATTGCGGCCCAGGGCTTCCCGAACTGCGGACTCGCTCACCAGTGCATAGTCAAAAGCATTTTCCTCCAACACCGAAATCATCCCCATTTCCCACACAAGAGATGAATTGAAATACCCCTGGGGTTCCACGCCCAGGAAAGATTTCAGCTTGGACTTATGGCTCTTCAGCTGACGTATTTGCAGGTCCTTCGGGAAAAGCGGCAACATGGAGTCGTAATAACCACCTCCAAGAAATTCCACTAGACCTTCTTCAATGCCAGCACGGATCTTTCCCATGGACAGGGGCTTCGCCACCTTCTTCAACATTTCCATGGTGGGGCCATCCATAAAGATGGAGCCTTTCACCTTTCTGTAGTTCAGCAATATTTCAAGACCGTCCGACAGATTGCGGGCGACAGCCTCCAAGTTGCCATAGGCCGTCTGGGGCGAAAGCTGAAGCAAAAAGGAAATAACGGGTTTCATACAATGAGAATATATAAAAAAAGCCCCCCACGAGATTTACCTCATGGGGGCGTGAGCCGCAAGCGACTCGTACTGACGAGTCGTGGCGGCGATAGCGAGCGCTGGCCGGAGCGTCCTTGCCGGGACGCAGCGCGAGCGGTATATAACAAAAAGCCCCCCACGAGGTTTACCTCATGGGGGGCGAGAATCCTGCAGCGACCTACTCTCCCGGGCCCGGAGGCCAAGTACCATC
>CAMKNA010000009.1 GCA_946414075.1 uncultured Fibrobacter sp. | reverse complement strand
AAGGCCGTGCGTCACGCCTTCTTCAACCTGTTCAAGAAGGGCCTGATTTACCGCGGCAAGCGCCTGGTGAACTGGGATACCAAGCTCCAGACCGCCGTTGCCGACGACGAAATCTACTACGAACACGTGAAGGGCCACTTCTGGACATTCAAGTATCCTCTGGCCGACGGTTCGGGATTCATCCCCGTTTCTACGACCCGTCCGGAAACCATCATGGGCGATACCGCCCTCGCCGTGCACCCCAACGACGAACGCTATGCGCAGTTCATCGGCAAGATGCTGAAGGTGCCGTTCGTTGACCGCGAAATCCCGGTGATTGCCGACGCTATCTTGGTGGACAAGGACTTCGGTACGGGTTCCGTGAAGGTGACGCCCGCACACGACCCGAACGACTATGCGACGGGCCTGCGTCACAAGCTCCCGATGATCAACATCATGAACGATGACGGTAGCCTGAACGAAAACGCCGGCAAGTTCCAGGGCCTCAAGGGCCAGGCCGCACGCGACGCCGTGGTGGCAGGTCTCGAAGAACTCGGACTTTTGATCAAGGTGGAAGACCACGAAATGGACGTGGGCCACTCCGACCGTTCCAAGACTGTGATCGAGCCGTACCTCAGCGACCAGTGGTTCGTGAAGATGGACGTGCTCGCCGAAAACGCGATGAACGCCGTGAAGTCGGGCGAAATCAAGATTATCCCCGAACGCTACGCCAACAAGTATCTGGACTGGCTCGCCGAAAAGCGCGACTGGTGCATCAGCCGTCAGCTCTGGTGGGGCCACCGCATTCCTATTTGGCACACGGACGCTAGCGAAGACGAACTGAAGGCCGCATTCGCGGGCCGCGACGACATCTACTTCTACAAGGCCGAAAACGGCGGCTACCTCGTGTGCAGCCAGGAAGAAGACCTCAAGGAAGACGCCGTTCCGGGTCACGAACTCAAGCAGGAAGAAGACGTGCTCGACACGTGGTTCTCCAGTGGCTTGTGGCCGCACTCCACGATGGGCTGGCCGGAAAACACCGACACGCTCAAGCGCTACTACCCCACCAGCGTGCTCGTGACGAGCCGCGACATCATTACGCTGTGGGTCGCCCGCATGGTGCTCTTTAGCCAAGAGAACATGGGCACGGTTCCGTTCCACACGGTCTATATCCACCCGAAGATTCTGGACGGCAATGGCCAGACCATGAGCAAGTCCAAGGGCAACGGCGTGGACCCGATGGATATCGAAGAGAAGTACGGTACCGACGCTCTGCGCTTTGTGATGGCAAGCCTTTGCACCGACAACCAGGACGTGCGCCTGCCGGTGAAGAAGGAAAAGCAGCCGGATGGCCGCGAAATCAACACCAGCGAAAAGTTCGAAATCGGCCGTAACTTCAGCAACAAGCTGTGGAACGCCTGCCGCTTCCTTTACCCGCAGCTCGAACAGGCCGGCGCTCTTGCCGCCGAACTCCCGATGGACAAGAGCTTGTTCGCCCTCGAAGACAAGTGGATTTTGAGCCGCCTGCAGACGACCATCAAGGACGCCACCCGCATGCTCGAAGAATACCACTTCGCCGAACTCGCCGGGTTCCTGTACCGCTTCGTGTGGGACGACGTCTGCTCCAGCTACTTGGAAATCAAGAAGGCCGTGATCAACAGCGAAACGCTCACCGCCGAAAAGAAGAACGCTATGGCCATCCTCAGCTACGTGCTGAAGAACGTGCTCGACCTGCTCCACCCGGTGATGCCGTTCATTACCGAAGAGCTCAACAGCATCCTGTTCCAGGGCAGCGAAATGGTCATCAGCCGCGCATGGCCCAAGGCCGACGAATCGCTCATCGACGCGAAGATCGAAGCCGCATTCGACCAGGCATTTGCCGTGGTGGAAAGCGTGCGTGGCGTGCGTGGCCGCTACAACGTGAGCCCCGCCACCAAGCTCAGCGCCGTGGTGAGCGTGGACGATGCTGCAACGGAAGCAAGCGTGAAGGACTGCATGGCAATCATCACCGAACTCTCGGGCCTTTCTGACCTGAGCGTCGCCGTGAAGGCCGCCAAGCCGAAGTTCAGCGCCAGCGCCGTGGTGCCCGGTGGCGAACTCTACATCCCGCTCGAAGGTATCCTCGACCCGGCTGCAGAAATCGCCCGCCTCGAAAAGGAAATCGAGAAGGCCAAGGCATTCGCCGCTTCGATTGAACGCAAGCTCTCGAACGAAAAATTCGTCAGCGGCGCCCCCGAAGCCGTGGTGAACGCCGAACGCACCAAGCTCGCTACGCAGCAAGATATCATTGCCAAGAATGAGGCTGCGTTGAAGGAACTTAAGTAGTCGCAGCGACAATCCAATTTAAAAGAGGTGTTCCTAATGGAGCACCTCTTTTATTAAACTCAATCCCAGTTGATGCTGGGAGGCGGGTCCTTCAGATCCTTGTTCTGCTTCGCCGCCTCGAACTTCTTTTCCAAAAGTTCGGCGCGGCTCTTCTGAGCATCCTTGGCGGCGGCAAACTTGGCGTCCAGTTCGGAACTTCGGGATTTTTGTTCTTTCATGAAGTCGTCGAAAGACTTGTGCTCTTTCTTGTACTCCTTATGGGAAAGGACTTCGCCGGTATCGGCGTCCACCACGATTTCGCCCTTGCACATGGGGCATTCAATAGTCAGCGTTCTCACAGCCATATAGCCCCCTAATCCCGGCGTCCGCCGATAAGCCCTGCACGGTACGCCCAGTAGAGCAGTTGCAAAATGGAGGAAATGGCGGCAGCCACATAGGTAAGCCCCGCCGCAAAGAGCACCCCGCTCACGGTATTGTATTCCCGCCCCTGGGCCACGATGTCCATACGGGCAAGGGCCTTCTTGGCACGGGAAGAAGCGTCAAATTCCACGGGAACCGTCACCAGGGTAAAGAACGTGGCAAGAGCAAAGAGCAGCACACCCACAATCGCCAGGGAATAACCCAAGGCACGGCCCGCACTCATCAAAATGACTCCGAGAATCACAAGCCACGGTCCCAGATTGGAGCCGATGTTTGCCGCAGGGACAATGAAAGAACGGAGCCACAGGGGGAAATACCCCTGGGCATGCTGGATAGCGTGACCCACCTCGTGGGCGGCAACGCCTGCGGCACTGGCATTCTGGCCGTAATAGACTTCCTTGGACAGGTTCAAGGTCTTGTTCAGGGGATTGTAATGGTCCGAAAGGAACCCTTGGTGCACAAGGACCTTCACATCGGTAATGCCCGCATCCATCAGAATAGCCTTGGCCACATCGGCACCGGTGAGCCCGCTCATAATGCGAACCTTCTGGCCCGCCGCAAAGCGGCTCTTGACCAACAGGGAAACGGCGCCAGAAAGCACCAGCGTCACCAACAATATGGACATATACAAGGGATCGAACATCATATCTTTATTCTCCTAGGAGGCAATATATAAAATTCAACCTCACATTTCACATTCCACATTCCTAATTCCAAATTAGCCCTACATCTCCCCAGTCTTGAAATGCAAACTGTCACGCAGGCGGGTCAGCACCAGGCCAAGCACCATGTAGAACACCGATAGAGTCGCCAGGGGCACAAGATATTCAGCCGCATCGAAAAGACCCGCCCCCCGCTGCTCAATGGCAACCCACGCCGGAATCGCGTATGTAGAGGGTACAAGGCTCGAGAGCGTCTGCATCCAGGAGGGAACCAGTTCCGTAGGCCAGCTAAAATTTGACAGGAACAAGAGCGGGATAGACACATAAAGGAACAGCTGCACGCTGGTCTCGCGTTGCACGAACACCTGGGACAGCACCATGGCAAAGTTGATGACAGAAAAGAAGAAGATGAAGGCGAAAACCACCATGGGCAAGAGCTCTCCGCGACGCGGGAAATCAAAGACCTGGTAGACCACAAAGTGATAAAGAAGGATAAAGCTGCAATAATGGACAAAGTAAGCGAAGGAGCGTCCGAAGTACCTGAAAAGCATATTCTCATTCTCATAGCTGGCATCACGATGGATCTTACGGAACTTGCGATGAGCGCGGGCACCCCCCAGCAAGCAAAGGCCAATCACCAGGGACTGCTGCAAAATCAAAATCAACACGCTGGGCACCACGTAATTGGAATAACTCCCCGTATTGTTGTACATGACCTGGATTCCCAAAGGCATGGGGTCACGCATGGCCATGGCCTGGGCCGCCGGGACTTTTTTAGCAAGAGCGATACGCTTTACCTTGGTGGTGGCCCCGAGAGTCAGCGCACAGGTAGAAAATGCCGTGGAAATATTCCCGTGAAGCATCACATAGGCGCCATGGGTGAACACATTGATGTTCACGCTCTGGCCCTTCTGCAAGTCCACCTCTATATTCGGCGGAATCACCATGAAGCCATAAATCTCCTCGTTGGCCATGGCCGCTTCGGCGTCCCGCACCTCCGAGAAGACATGCCGGACATCCACCTGCTGGGAGGCATCGGCCATCTGCACCAGGCTGCGTGATACCTTGCTGTTGTCCAAATCCACTATGGCCACGGGAATCTTGGTCACCGTCTGATACTTGTAGGGCAGCGGATAATAGAAAGCGTAAAGCACACTTGCCACCACCAGCAGCAACACTGCAGCCGCATCCGTATAGAACAACTTCCATTCGGCAAAAGCCACCATAAAGAACCGTTTGAGGATGCTAAGCATGTGGTTCCTCCGGCGTCTTCGGTTGCGATTCTGAGTGCGATTCCGATTGAGTGTCCGACTGCGGGTTCTGGGGATTTAACAGGTTCAGCTGCAGGCGTGAGGTCTCTCGCCCCTTACGGGACTTACCAAAACCATAATTTGCAGGATTCAGGTCATTGTAAACCGCACCTATGGCAGCCCAAATCTTGTCCTTGGTCTTGCCATGTTCCCGAATCCAGTCCAGTTCCTTCCTCCTAGAAGAAGTCCAGCGTACGGCAAGGAGTCTTATAGAGAGCAACATCCAGAACAGGGACATAAACAGAAGCGTCACCAGGCAATCCCAGGCATGGGATATGCCGACAGGGCCAAGCAACATGGCGGACTGAATCTTGAGTACATGGGTCAGCGGGAGCAGGTAGGCATAGCAGCGCACCACGAAGGGCATGCCCATCAGGGGGAAGGTCTGTCCCACAAAGGCAAAGGCCGGGCCGCCTATCACGCCAGCAACGCTGGAAGCCATACGCATATTTCCCGAAATACCCACGAAGGTCGCCCCGGCGCCAGCACAGGCAAGAATCATGGCCAGCTCCCCTGCCGACACCATAATGAATTCTTCTAATGACATGGGAGAGACCATTCGGCGGGCATAGGCGTAGGTTGCCATAAAGGCAACCCACTGGATAAGAATCAGGGGCAGCATGGTAGCGGCGAAAAGCACTAGGCGGGACTCACCCGCAATCTTCAACATGTCGCGGACCGTATGTTCCCTGAAGGGGAAGCTGAACACATAAACCGCACCCAGGATCGCCGCCAAGTGGAAAATGGAGCTCAGCAGCCCAAGCCCCAAGAACCCCTGGTAGTTCCCTTCCTCGTTACCTACGGAATGGAGCTGCACTCGCACGGGGTTATCGATACCGGTGGTGAAGAGCCCTTCGCCTATGCCGCTCACCACCGCACGAATTTCCTTGGTGGCAAAGGAATTGGTCAGGTAATTCTGCCCGCTAGAAAACACAGGTATCACCGGCGTTTCAAGGCGAAGGGCGCGGCGTTCCATTTCATAGGGAATGACGACAAAGGCCTGAAGCTCCCCTCGGACCATGGCACGCTCGCACTCCGAAATGTCCTCGCATTTCTTGGCCACATTCAGCACGGGGTCCGACCGCAGGGCACCTTCCAGCCGGTACGCCAGCTGGGATGCATCCAGCTGCACAATCCCGATAGGCACATGCAGGATAGTCCGGGCCGAAAAGAACTCCACCATGAACAAGGACACACCCACGGGCAACAGGAGAATCACCAGCCACAAGACAATGTTGTGGCTGAGATAAACTTTTCTGACCGTATCGAAAAAGGCCTTGATCACGACCCCTGCCCCCGAGGCTACTATTTCAGCTGATCCAGCGGGAGCAACACGCTCATGCCGGGGCGCAGGTTCTCCAGTTCCACCGTGGGCCGCATGCGGACCTCGAAGGTCTTCAGGTCAAAGCCGCCGCTCTCCTTGGAGCTTTTCCAGGTGGCGTAATCCCCGGTAGGAGCAATATAGGTCACTTCCATCTCGGCGGCCACACCCAGGGCAGGGATCGGCAAAACAAAGGTCTTACCCTTAGTCACATTCTTCAGGTTGTCTTCCCGCAGATGGAACACCGCCCAGGCGTCCTTCAGGTCGGTGACGGCGATAACGGGCATGCCCGCCCCCACGACCTCGCCTTCTTCAACCACCTTCAGGGTGACCTCGCCCGCGATGGGGCTCTTGATCTTAGTCTCTTCCAGGTAGGCGTTCACTTCGGCATTGGCGCCCTCGGCCTGTCGCACCAGGGACTCCGCCGCCTCCTTGTCTTCGGCACGGGCCCCTGCAAGGGCCATCTCATACTGGGCGCGGGCCGCATCGGCGGCGCTCTGGGATGCCTTCATCTGGGTTTCGGCTTCGTCCCGCTTCTGCAGCGGAAGCACGCCTTCGCTATAGAGTTTCTGTACACGGTCGTAGGTGCTCTTCGCCAGGTTGGCTGCATCTTGGGCCCGGTCCGCCATGGCCTTCAGGGACTTCACATCTTCGGGACGGGCGCCGTTCTTGGCTTTGTTGGCCTGGGCTTTCGCAGCACCCAAGGCTCCCTGGGCCTGCATCTTCTTGGCCTCGATTTCTGGGCTACTGATGACGGCCACCAGGGCGTTCTTCTTGACGGTCTGACCTTCACGGACCAGAAGCTTATCGATACGACCGGGAATCTTTCCCGACACCAGCACCCGGCGGGCTTCCATCTGCCCCTGCAGGTACTTGTCCTTGGGCTTGGTGGCAAATTCCTTGAGCTGGAACACGGCGGCCACCAGCAACGCCACTAGCAACACAACTGCAAAAATCTTGCTAAAAAACTTTACCTTGTCCATTATTCCTTCCCCACACTTTTACTTTTCAACATGCTTCCCGCCTCGGCCACCTCGCCGCTAGCTTCCAGAAGACCGAGCCAGGCGATGACCGCATCGTAATGAGCCTTCAGGTCTGCCACCTGGAGGCGTGAAAGGGCTAGTTCCGCATCCACCACATCCAGGCCCGTAGCAAGTCCGGACTCGTAGGCCAGTTTCTGGCTGCGCAGGGCTTCGTCTGCAAGCTCGCGGGTCTTCTTCAGGCTTTCCAGGCGGCCCTTGGCATGCTCCAGCTCACGCCAGCGCTTTTCCACCAGCAGGCCGATATTGTCCAGGGTATGCTCTTCCATGCTGGCAAGGGAGCGGTCCAATGCTTTGGCGTTTGCCACCTTGGAACGGGTCTCGCCTCCCTTGAACAGTTCCCACTGGGCCTTGGCGCCTACGGCCCATTCCGGCTCCAAAATGGTCAGGTCCTTGGTGTAGAGTTCCTTGTAGGCAAACAGGGCCACCGTAGGGAAATAATCGGCGCGGGCGGCACCCACAGCATCTTGGCTACGCTTGCGTTCTGTACGGAGCTGGCGAAGTCCCGGGTGGTTCTCCCTGGCCTTCTGCTTAATCTCTTCCATGGTCTGGTAGCTTTCTGGGGCTTCCACAGGAGTCACCGCCGTAATGTTCGTGTCCGTATGGAGCAGGCTTGCCAGCGCCATCCGGGCAAGGGACTGGTCCCGCAGGGCATCGTCGTAGGCATTCTCCGCCTCGGCTAGCGCCACCTCGGCACGCAGCCGTTCCGCCTTGCTGATCTGGCCGCTAGACTCCAACTTCTTGGAGCGTTCCAGGTGGTCTTCCAGATTCTTCTTGGTGTTCTCCCGCATCACCGCCAGCTCTTCAGCCAGCCTAAGCGTAAAGTACTTGGTGGCCACATCCATCAGAATGGTATTCTGCGCCATGTCGAAGGCGGCCTTCTTGGCGTTCACGTTCTCCTTGGCGGCATCGTAGGCGGAATAGATCTTGAGTCCCGTAAAGATAGGCCAGATAGCGGTAAGGCGAGCGTTGAAGAACAGTTCGTCCTGGACCTTCATCCTAAAGTCGGCGTCCTCTATCCTTTCCTTGGCCGCATCCGCCTTCTGCTGCACGGCATCGCCATATTTCTTTCCGGTGGCATCGGCAATGCTCTCCACCGTGCCGCCCAACTTTTGCTGCGCAAAGGCATCAGCCTCAGCCGGGGACAAATTCTGCGCCACGGCGGCATTGTAAGCCTGCTTATAGGCCTGATTGGCCTGCTGGTACGCTTCCAGGTAGGCCGCGGAATAGGCCGCGTTGGCTCCGGCAGCCCCCACATTTTCAGCAAGGGTCCCCAGCGTTGTCTGAATATCACCCAGGTCGATATAAATGGGGTCGTTAATCCTTGTAACGCTTGCACTCAGGCTCACCGTAGGCATAAACCGGGAACGGGCCTCGCCCTGGGCGCTTTCGGCCATTTCCACCTTGGCCTTTTCAGCCTTAATCTGTGAATTACTGGACTTGGCCATTTCCAGCGCTTCTTGCAGGGTAATCGGCGTCGACCATGCGAGCGCAGCCCCAAAAAGAACACATAAAATACACCTTTCCATAGCCCCTAAAGATACAATTTTTAGGTATCGGGGATTCTTACAGAAATGTGTTTTACAAAAATATTATTTACTACAACAAGGGGGAAGTCTCCCCCTGTATCGCACTACGTTGCTCCCCACCCCCTCTGCGGGGTTTCACCCCGCAACGCCCCGTAAGCGGGACACCAGTTTTTCTAAATTTGGACTGAAGATTTCAAGTCCATCTTTTAACGAGGTTTGACAATGGAACAGACTCCCCTCAAGTATTGCGCCTGGCTCTACTTCTATTTCCTGGACACAGGAAACACGCAGTATATCCAGCTCAACGAAAACGTAAACGGCGAGATTTTGCAGAAGGCCGTAGACGAGGCAGTCAAGGTTCACCCCTGGGTGAATTTCGCCCTGGACATCAACGGTTCTGAAATCAAGTACAAAGACGCAGGCACCCCCTTCAAGGCCATCGAGATGTACGGCCCCGCCAACCTGGGCGGTGAATTTGCCGAAGGGCGTCTCTTCAGCGTATCCTTCATCGAAAACAAGATTTGGATTTCTTACTTCCATGGACTTACCGACGGCGTGGGCCGCAACCGTTTCTTCGACACGCTGATGTACTACTACTTCACCTTCAAGAACGGCAAGACCTACGATTCCACCGGCATCTGGCTGAACGACGGCACTGTTCGCGAAGGAATGTTCGACGACTTGGGCTCCAAACATTACGAGACCACGCCGGGCTTTGTCTACAAGGCCCCTCCCGAGGACAAGGACATCTTCTACATGCCCGAAACCCTGGAGATCGACAAGATGGGCAAGGACGCCTTCACCTACGAAGGCACCAACATGACCCGCTACCATCTGAACGTGAGAAGCGACGAGTTCATGGCCTACGCCAAGGCCAACGGCCACTCCCCCGCCTCGGCATTCCAGGCCATGATGGCACGGGTGCTCCAGAAGATGTACCCCGACAACAAGAAACTCTTTACGGCGGCCCTCCCCGTGAATTGCCGTAGCGCCATCGGCATGGAAAACACCCACCGTAACGGCTGGACATTCGCCTTCCAGACGGTGGATCCCAAGCAGCTGGAACTTAGCGAAAAGGACCTGGGCGTGGCCCTGCGTTCCGAACTGAAGTTCCTTATCAGCCCCGACCAGCTGAAGACCACCCTGAATATTTTCAACAGCATTACCGAAGAGGCCGAGAAGATTCCCGATTTCAAGGACAGGATGGATTTCTACAAGAAGTGCTACCCCACCTTCATCGGCACCTACGTATTCAGTTACATCGGACGCCTTGCCGATCACGGCTACCTGAACGAGATGGAAGACGTGTCCTGGACTTCGGCCATCCGCCGTATTCCCATGATCACCATGGTAGAAATCGGAAACGAGTTCTCCATCACCTTCCTGCAGAACTTCGAGACTTCCAAGTATGCCGACGCCATTGCTGAAGAAATGGAACGTTTGGGCATCACCGTGACCCTCAAGAAAAAGCTCTCCAGCCGCGGTCATGCCCCCGTAGAATACAAACGCTACTACGGCCTTCCGGAACCCCAGTTCTGCGAAGACGACCCGGTAGAAACCGACTCCTTCGAAAACCGCATCAAGTGCAAGGCCCTAAAGAACAAAATCCGTTCTTCCCGCGAGGCTTCCAGCTATATTGAGAAGGGCATGACCTTGGGCGTCTCGGGATTCACTCTTTCGGGCTACCCCAAGAAGGTGGCCAAGGCCCTTGCGGCAAGAGCCAAGATGGGCGAAAAGCTGGACCTGACGGTTTATTCCGGCGCCTCCCTGGGCGACGAGTTCGACGGCCTTCTGGCCCGCGTGGGCGCTCTCAAGTGCCGCATGCCCTACCAGACCAACGCTGACTTGCGTAATGCCATTAACGAAGGCAAGATCAAGTATGTAGATATGCCGCTCAGTCTCATGTCCAAGTGGGTCCGCAGCGGATACCTGAACCACATCGACGTGGCCCTGGTAGAGGCCAGCTCCATCGACGAAAAGGGAAATATCATCCCCACGGCTTCCGTAGGCGCCACCGAAGCCTATGTGGCCTGCGCCGACAAGGTCATCGTGGAAATCAACACCTCTGTTCCCGAGAGCATCAAGGGAATCCACGACATCTACATGACGGAGCTTGCCCCCAACACCAAGCCTATCCCACTGACCAAGGTGGCGGACCGTATCGGAACGCCCTACATTCCTTGCGACCCGTCGAAGATCGTGGCCATTGTGCATAGCGACATTCCCGACTGCGGCATCCCCGATACCGCCGGCGATGAAGATTACGACAAGATGAGCGAAAACCTGATCAACTTCCTGGAGAAGGATGTGGAAGCAGGCCGGCTCTGCAACCCGCTTCCGCCTATCCAGGCGGGTATCGGCGCCGTTTCCAACGCCGTGCTCTCCGGGCTTCAGAAGTCCAAGTTCGAACACCTGACCGTCTATTCCGAAGTCATGCAGGATTCCCTGGTAGACCTAATTGAAAGCGGCAAGGTGGACGCAGCTTCTTCTACCGCCATCACCATGTCCAAGGAAAAGATGAAGGCCTTCTTTGAGAAGTTGGGTACGGTGAAGGACAAGATTGTGCTCCGCCCCATGGAAATCAGCAACAGCCCCGAAGTGATTCGCCGTCTGAATGTCATCGCCATCAACACGATTATCGAAGCGGACCTTTACGGAAACACCAACTCCAGCTATGTAGGCGGAAGCCGCCTTATGAACGGTGTGGGCGGTTCCGGAGACTTCTGCCAGAACGGCGGTCTTTCCATTTTCATCACCAAGTCCACAGCCAAGAACGGAAAGATTTCTTCTATCGTTCCGCTGGTAAGCCATATCGACCATACCAGCAAGACGGTACAGGTTATCGTGACGGAGCAGGGCGTTGCAGACCTTCGTGGTCTGAACGTCATCGAGCGTGCGCACGCCATCATCGACAACTGCGCCCACCCCAAGTTCCGCCCGGCCTTGAAGAAGTACCTGGAAAAGGCGACGGTGCTTTCGGACTACCCCGCCTACCCGTACAGCATGGAAGCTGCCCAGATGTTCCACAGCGAAATCTGATAGCGGTTAATTTTCATCTAACAAAAAAGTGCGGACCTAGGTTCGCACTTTTTTTATAAGCGATTCCCGCTCGGTGGCGAGAAAGATTTTTATTTCCCGATGGTGGGTTTCGTGACCTTCCAGGCGGAAGCCTCATAGCCCATGGTCTTGTAATCCACTCGTTGCAAGCTCTTACCATAGCCATCGGCATCTTCCAGACCTTCCCAGGAATCGGAATAGAGCGTAGCATCGGACCAGTCGTAGTACCACTGGACAAGCGTATTCATGGAGGGATCGGTTTCGCTGGGCGTAATCTCGTCGTACTCGAGAGGCTTCTTCACGGCGATAGTTTCACCGCGGTTGGAAAGCTTACCCTTGTAGTGACAAATCAACACATCACTTGCAATATTGTAGTCGGCGCGAACGGAATCCGCATTCAATGAATCCGAAATTAGCAGCACCCTACCACCTGCAGGCACAATGTCTCCCGAGGAGAATTCCATATTGATGCCTTCCACCTTCCAGCCCTTGCTCTTGCCGGCATTGGTGACATACAGGTTCACTGCGGTATCAGCCTTGTTCACAATCTCCATAAATTCAAATGGCACGGAACCTTCATAGGGATGGTAATAAATTTCGTCAATAAAGAGTGGTCCCACCTTCAGCGGCTCATTTGCGGCACTCTTGGTGGCTTTACTCATGGCACCCTGGGCCGTAGAGCCATCGCTTATGTCCACGACACCACTGCTCTGGTAGCTCGCCGCCAAGAGAAGGCTGGACTCACCGCCCGTTTTCTTTCCATTCAGTGTTTCATACAGGTAATAGGAGCCGCCCCTGTGACTCAGGTAGATTTGTTCACCAAACACGGAAGCATCGTCTGTAGCCAGGACCAGGTACCCCTTGGCAGGGACCTTTCCCTTCTTGATGGTCCAGGAAGCTTTCTTGTACTTGGATTCAAAAATCCAACCGGTGACATCAACATCCTTGTTCCCGAAATTGTAGAGTTCCACCCAACCGTTTTCCCCTGCGGTAACATTGTAGGGCTGGATTTCGTTCAGGCGAACCGTAATGGGCTCGACATATTCATCGGCAGCGCCGGGGTTGCCCCAGGTCTTCTTGCTTGCGGCCCAGGAGGTGGCCTGGGTGGGGTTCCCACCTACAAACACCAGACTGCTTCCATTTCCATCGGCAAGACTCGGCCAAGGCGGTTCCTTGCTAAAGGCGCAGCTTACATCGCCTTCGCCATCCAGTTTCACATCAATCACATCGCCTTCGTTAGAAAGCTTGGCCAAGGAGTCGGTCTTCACATCCTTTCCCCAGGGGCCAAACAGACGGCCCTTGAAATCCTTGTAGGTCTTGCGGAACAATTCGGGATCGTTGGTCACCACGATATACTCGTTGGTATCCAAAGGCTCATCGGGGAATTCGTAAGAAACAGCCCCATCCAGCCGAAGTGCATACTGGTCCATGTGTTGCATGGCAGAACCACCGACAATTTTCAGCTCCACCCATTCCAGAGAAGAATTCTCAGGAGCGTTGTACATGATTTCGGTAATCATCACATAGGCGCCGTTGGCATCGGTAGAATCCGAAGGATTGTCCTTGCCGTTTTCCCCACCTTCCTCATTCTCTTCCGGGTCATCAGCAGATCCGCTGGAACTGTCGGAACAGGAACAAAGAAACGCCGAGAGCAGCGCCGCCATACAGAATACAGACCATTTTTTCAGAAGCATGGAGCCTCCCCTTTTTGCGGATACACCGCCCTTAAAAATTTCCCGCGAGCCTAGTCCAGTACGGGTCCTTGAAATCCTTGGGATGTTCGTAGACCCTGGACCATTCCGCAGCAGCATTCCCGAATTTAGAAAAACCGCCCTGTCGCAGGTTCAAAAAACGAATCAAATCTATCATCCAGAAAGGCACCTGGGAACAGGGGCACTTCAGTTCCAGTACCGCATCGCAACCCGGCTTAAAGAACCGGGGAATCCCCGTGGAATGCATATAATGGGGGTCTACGGTATAGTCAAAACCGGTCTCTTCCCTAAACCGCATGCCCGTATCGATGGTCACCCGAGAGTATTCTTCGCGAAGGCCGAACCAGGCTCGCCGTTTGTACTGGGTCAGGAGCCTGGGGTGGGCGTTGTGCAGGTGGGTCTTGTACAGAAAATCCTTCAGGTACTTGCGGTCCGTATCGCTCTTGCAGGGCCAATCTTCGGGCTTCATTTTCCAGACTTCACCGGGACTGATCCCCTTGATGGTGGCTCGGCTCTTGTAGCAGATTTCCTTCACTTTCCGCTTGCTTTCAAAATGGAAGGTGCCATCCTGTGCCGGATGCTCACCGTAAGTGCGGATGCGCATGTTGAAGCGGTCCAGGAGCCTTGCCTTTTTCCAGCCCAGGAATGTCCAACGGTCCGAATCCAGGTAAAGGTTGGTAATCCAGTAGAAATGCCCCGGTGTAATCTGGGAATAATGGTCTTCCTCGCAATAGGGCGAAATGAATTCGCCAATACGGTCCGCCCACGCCACGGGAATGTGGTACTTGAGCTCGAAACGCTCCAGCAAGCTAAAACCGCGAGCTTCAGCCATTTTACTTAAGCCCCTCGCGCAGGTGGTTCTTGACACTGGGATTGGCGAAGATTCCCGTATACTGCAACAGGATGATGTAACGTTCGAAAATTTCAGATTCCAGGCGTAAAGCCTTCAGGTCGCTTTCCAGGGCGCTCTCCCGGGCACGCAAGAGCAACAGCGGGTCGGCACCTGCCGACTGGGCAAAGTCTTCGAACAGGTTACCCGCATTCACCTTCTCCACGAATTCCTTCTGGACCTTCCATTGCGAAACCAGGGCCACAATTTCTTCGGACAGGCGCGACACCTTCTGGTTCAAGGTGCGCACCGCATCCAGGTAGTCACTTTCGGCATCCAATTCGTCTACCTGGTTCCTAAGAGCATTCCCGTTGTTGTCGTCAAAGAACGGGAGCCTTACCGCCAGGTTCACAAAGAACTTGTCCTTGAGTTGGCGGTCATCCTTATCGGGCACCAAAATTTCCGCCGTCTTGTTGCATGTGCCCCACTTTTCACAGCCATTTTTGTCCAGCCACTCGTCTTGATAATCGTAGTACTTTCCTGACTCGGCAACATCAGCCTTATCCAGCTCCTTGTACTGCTTCATCAATGATTCTATCCGTAGGGAATACCCTACACCAATGTGGGAGATGTAGTCATTGCCCTTAGAAAGGTCGCGCTTGGACTTGGCTCGTTCATAATCCATCTTGGCTTTAGCCTTTTGGACTTCAGGGAACTGATCATTCAGCGTAATACCGTCCTGCAGGCCCTTGGCAAGTTCATCCATGGTAGGGAGCCACGAAGTGTCCAGGCCTACGGAATCAAAGTCCGGCACCCAAGACTTGAGCTTCAGTTCCGCATCTCGGAGAGCGGTGCTGTCGCCCAGCAGTTCCGCCCGACGGGCAGCCTTTTGCTCCAGGGCGGCAATCAGATCCTGGGAATTAAAAGTCTCGCTGCCCGCCTTCAGGTGCAGCACCTCGATACGGTCCAGCTCCACCTGATAAAGCTGGCGGTCCACCTCGGCAATCTTCCGGCGGATGACATAGCGGAGCGCCCGCTCGTAGCGGTCGTAAAGCAGGTACGAACGGTCCACCGCCAGGCGGGCCTTCTGGTAATCCCGCAGGGTCTCGTACTGGCGCTTGTCAGCAGAACCGAGGCCGAACGCCTTGGGCTTTAAGCGCAGTTCAAAGTCATGCTTGGCAAAGCTGAATCCGTCCAACTGGTAACGAAACTCCAGGTTGTCCCAAAGCTTGGTTCCCGGGTCCTGGGCTGCCGCCTCGGAACGCTTCTGCGAAGTCTGCAGTACGGGATCCTTGTCCACAGATTCTGTCAGCGCCTCCCAAGTCAAGGGGGCGGCTACGGCGGAAGTAGAAAGTACAGCGACGCCCGCCAGCATGGGTATCAGGGAAAACTTATTCATTGGCATTGTTCCCAAAGAGAGCATCCATAATCTCGGTGGCCAGGTCCTTTATCTTGCCCTCTTCGGAGATGGTCACCATCTCGCCCAACAGGAAGGGATTGTCCTCGGAAATCCGGATGGTCACCTCGCGGCCATACACGGGCATGTCGGGCATTTTCCACATGCGCTCCGGGAATACCACGATGCGGCTAGAAAGACCGACCACTTCACCCTTGATGGCCTTCTCGCCACCGGCAAGGGGCTTCACATTCACATCCTTGCCCAGGTTCATGTGCTGGTAGACCTGCTCGTTGATGTAGCCGCGAATCAGGGACGGCGACTTGTGGGTAAGGGTCACGATGGGCGTAAAGCTGGACACCTTTTCGCCTTCGCGGACATTCACGCTGCCCACCACCCAGCTTTCCTTGGCAATCTGCACCAGGTCTTCCTGTTCCTTTTTCAGCTGTTCCAGTTCCTTGTGCAGGGTGGCGGCCTCGGTGACGCCACTTTTGCGCTGGAGGCTTCGGCTGCCCTGCAAAAGGGCAATCTGCTCGTTGGCGTTTTTTTCCGCCAGGGCAAGTTCATCCTTCAGGTTCTTGATCTGCATGGCCATGGCGTCGTTGCCGCCAGCCTTGGCGTTGCTTGCCGAAAGGCTCTTGAGCTTGGAGGAAATTTCCTTGTTCTTCTGGTATTCCGTCTCCAGCCTGTTGATTTCGAACCGGAGGGCAGAACTGCGGGTGGCAAGGTCCGCCTTCACGGAAGCCACGCGTTGGTCGATTTCCGCCTTGTTCAGGCTGCTACGACCTTCGATGGCGTCCAGCTCGCGGGTCACCTCGTTAATGCGAAGGGTCAGGTCGGGGCGATTCAGTTCCACGATGGTGTCGCCCGCCTGAATCTCTTGACCGGGCATCACATGGACCTTCACAATCTCGGTAGCGCTGGGTACGCTGATGATGGTTTCAGAAGCTTCGGCGATTCCCTTGAACAGGGCCACATTGCCCTGGTAGAAATACCCAAGTGCCACGATGGCGGCCACCGCCAGAATCCAGGCAATAGAAAGCTTGCGCTTGTAGACCGAAGAAATCAGGAAGGTGTTTTTCAAAGCCATTTTCTATCCTCCCCTACATGTCCGTGGTGGCGTCCTGCATCATGAACTGGATGTCGGACAGCCCTTCTACCTTGGCAAGTTCCGCTAGGATATCCGCCGCAGGCTTAGACGCCTTCAGCTTGATCTGGTAGGCCACATCTATGCGCTCGCCGCCATTCACTTCCCGCATGGTAATCAATATGTAGGTCTTCAGGTTCTTGCGCATAATGTTTTCTACAGCCATACGGGGTTCAGAAGTGTTGGGCAGGGCCATGCGGAGCATACCGTCAAAGAAATGCTTGGTGCCAAGACCCGTACGGGAAAGCAAGAAGGCCACGATACAAAAGGCAAGGGTTCCGCCCACGGCAGCGCCCCAGGCATACACACCGCAGCCGATACCCGCACCGAGAGCCGCAAAGATGAACATGATATCCCGAGGATCCTTGAAGCTAGTGCGGAAGCGGACAATGGAAAGGGCGCCCAGCATACCAAGACCACGGCCCACATTGTCACCGATGGCCTGCATCACCGTAGCGGCCACCACGGACGAAAGCACCAGGGCCTGCACATAGTTCCTGGAATAGGAAAGCCCAAGGAAGGTCCGCTCGTAGGTCCACCCGATGATGGACGAAAGCACAAAGGCCAAGAGCAGGGTATAGGCCAGGGTAATAATGGTAGCGTTTGCCGTACTGGACTGGACAGCCAATAAATCAAGCATAGAGACTCCGTTGTTTTTACCTATAAAAGATACTTTTTTAGGCGAGTCATTCACAAAAAAATGGGGTAAAATTTTAAAAACCACCACATAGAAAAAGCCCCCAGACCAGCTGGGGACCTAAACTTTCGCTATGGCGGAACTTATCCGCCCGATTTTTTACTTTGCTGCAGCAGAATCAACCACCTCTACCTTAGCAGCGGTGTCAGCGCTCACAGCGACCGTAGAGTCGGCAGCCACAGCAGCGGCAGTATCGACGGTAGCGGCAGCAACAGGGGCAGCGGGGGCAGCTTCAGCGGCCTTAGGAACCGGCGTACCGAAGAAGTTCACCTTGGCAAGGAAGATCATCATGATCCAAGACACGATCAGGCCGAGAATCCCCATGACCACGCCGGTAATGGCCATGCCACGGGTATCGGTATAACCCGTAGCGTGGGCAAGAGCGTTAGGCGGCGTAGAAATCGGGAGGCTCATGCCGAGAGAGCTTGCGAAGGCCACAGAAACCAGTAGGGCGGTCACGCCACCAAGGCCAATCAGGTTGTCCTGGCAGGCAATGCCCACGGCGCAGAGAATCGGCACCAGCAGGGTAGCGGTAGAAGTGTGGCTCATGAAGTTGGCCATGAACAGGCAGATGATACCGCAGCCGATCATGAGAGCAATCGGAGACCAGCTTGCAAAAGGAATCGTCTTGATCAAGTGAGCGGCAAGCCCCGTAGCGTTCAGGCCAACGCCCAGGGCAAAGCCACCGGCCACCAGCCAGAGCACATCCCAGCTCATGGCGTTCAAGTCTTTCTTGGTAATCACGCCGGTCAGGGCAAACACGGCCATGGGGATCATGGCGATGGCGTTGTCGTTGATACCGTGGACATTCTTACCGGTCACCCACAAGATCACGCACAGGATAAAGGTGATGTAGACGATAATGGCCTTGGGGCTGGTGTCGAACTTGCCAGCACCTTCGATATTCAGGACCATCTGCTTCATCTTGATGGGGTAAATCTTCACGAGCAAGAGCCATGCCACCACCATAAGGATAATCACATAGGGGATACCAAAAGCCATCCACTGACCGAAGGTCACGGGATTGGCCACCAGGTCGCCACGGGCAACAGCGTCGTTCAGGGCGCCAAGGGCGATGGCGTTGGGAGGCGTACCGATGGGGGTTCCCATACCGCCGATGTTGGCGCCCAGGGGAATGGCAAGGGCAAAGGCAGCCTTACCGCGGTCATCAGGTTCGAAGAGCTTGAGCACCGGGGCCAAGATGGCAAGCATCATGGCGGCGGTAGCGGTGTTGCTCATGAACATGGAGAACACGGCGGTGATGAGCATGAGGCCGAGGAGCACGAACTTCGGGTTCTTGCCGAAGGGCTTCAGGAGCACGCGGGCAAGGTTCAAGTCCATCTTGTACTTGGTAGCGGCAGCAGCAAGGAAGAAGCCGCCCAAGAAGAGCATGATGATCGGGTTTGCAAACGTAGCCATAATGGACTTATGGCTGATCATGGTCACGCCGTCCACGCGGAACGGAGAGAGGGACGAGTCAGACATCGTCACGATCATGAGCACGATGACGAGCACCGAGGTCGACCAGATCGGGAACGGTTGCAGGATCCAGAACAGGGCCGCCATCACGAAAACGCCAATAACGCGAATTTCGAGCGGATTCAGGATTCCCATGGGGCTTGCGGCATCGAATCCGAGGGATTCGTAGGGCAAGAAGAGGGCAACGATGGCAAGCACCGACGCGATGATGAACTTGATGAATTTAGCCTTTGTCATAGTGGGCCCAAATGTAGAAAATATGGGTGCTCATGGCAATGAAAAAGCCCCCGATTTTACCGGGAGCTTCACTTGTAAGTCAAATGTAAGCGATTGCCCTATTTCACGGCAATGGAGCCGGCGGCCTGCTTGCTACCCACCCGGACACGGACCATGTAGAGGCCGGACTTGGGCGCCTGCAGGGTCATGGAGTTAGAGCCAGAAACCGCAGTTCCAGAGACAGAAGACAGGACCTTGCCATTCATGTCGAGGATTTCCACATAGGCGCGGGAACCCGCCAGGCCTTCAGAGACCTGGAAGCCCACCTGGAGGGCGTTACCCGACTGGAAGGCACGGAGCCCGTTCAGCTTCTGAACCACGACGGTACGGGCGGTGGGCGCCACGCGGACTGTCGCCGTCTTGGCGAGACTTCCGATAGCGACCTTCAGGGTGTCGTTTTCCGCCATCTGGGTGGTGGTTCCGTCCACCGTCACGAACACCTTGAGTCCATCGGCCCTGAGATTTTCAAGGCCTTCGAAGTGCAGGTATCCCGTACGGTCGCCGGAGGCGTCCAGAGAGATGGTCCATTCATAGCTGTCTCCGGCGGCCTTCTTGAAGGACTTGGCCAGAAGCCTGTTGCCGTCCTTGATGGACAGGTTCACATGGTCGCCCATTCCGGAAGGAGGCTCTTCGGAAGACCATCCCGACTCGGAGACGCCCATGATGTTCCAGCCGTCGCGCTTGCCCTTGGCATCGCGCAGGATGGCCCGGATAGCCCAGCTGTTCTTGCCCTTAGAAGCAAGCTTCACCGTCTTCTTCAGAGGCTGCATCAAGGAATCATTACCATCCTCGTCAACCTTCGCTACGAATTCAGGCTTAGAGGGCAGTTTCCACTTGCTGGGGCCCTTGACCTTCGCCCATACGGCCTCGTAAGGACCAACCACATCTACTTCTTCGTAGGCGCCCAGGCTGTCGTTCCAGCTCCAGAATTCCACATCGGACTTCTCGGTACCGGAAACCTTCTTGTCCTGGTTCTCGCCATAGAGATCCACATACCAGCCGTAGGGGTTGGCCACCATGTTCCAGCCGGTATAGACGCTATCCAGGTCCCACTCTACAGGAGATTTGGGCGGCTTCATATCCTTGCGCATTACCAGCGGGCGGCCTTCCAGAGAACTGTACCAGTATCCCGTCAGGTAGTCGACTTCGTCTTCTTCCATGAGCCTCTGGTAACGCCAGAAGGTACCATAGTTCTTGGAATCATCCCACCAGTAGAAGCGGATGTCGTCATCCCAGGTCACGGAATCCATGATGACATTGGATAGCGAGAGCATCTGCCAGCCATCCTTCTTGGAGGCGATGGTGGACTTCACCTCGAAATCCTTCTCGAACAAGTCAGAAGACCTGCTGTTAGAGACGGTAGCCGTCAGCAAGTAGGTTCCGGCACGCAGGGGGAAGTGTTCCCAGGAGCCCTCGTAAGGCGTCTTCGAAATCTTGATCACCGTATCGACCACAATCTTGCCGTCGTCGTCTTCCAAGACAATCTTGACAGAGGCGCCGCTGGCCGCGAACTCGTTAGTAGCATACTTAAACTGTACGGCACTTCCGGACTGAAGCAGGTCGGCCTGGGCAAACTTCGCGGGAACGGGGTTCTCCGGCATAAAGTACGCCTTGAAGGTCGCCGCGGCGATGCTGCCCTTGAGGGTATCGCCCTCGTGATACACGGAAGTCTTGCCATTCAGGATCATGACCAGGGAATCCAGCACATAGCCCTTCGACGGAGCGCCACGGACAACAAAGTTCGAGCCCTTCACGCCAGAAGGCAGGAGCATGGTGCTGTCCTTGGCAAACTTGTGCACCTGGGAGCCAACCACCTTGCCGGTAGAATCGCGCAACAGTTCCTTGAACTCCACAAGGCCGTTTTCGGCGACAGCCAGCTTCGCCTGCTTGTAGCCAAGTTCCTTGACGCAAACCGGTGCATCTACCCATGACGCATACATGGGATACCATTCCGCGCGCTTTCCGACCTGCCTATCCAATTCATCGGACAGAGCAAAATCGAAGACATCGAAAGACACAGCCCAATTGTCAGGTTTATTGTATTCGCAGTGAGGATCATCTATGCAATCGGGGTTCCAGTCGGCATCGCCACCTTCCCAAATAGGTTCATCCTGTTCCATGTATTCGTGGTGTACAGTCCAGCCCACCACGCACTGCTCTTCCGTGTAAACCCACTTGGGAAGATCAATGGTATCGGCTTCGGACTTGAGCCTATAGGTACCCGTAGCGGAAGAGTTCTCGCCATAGAGCACATCCTTCTTGAGCGTCACGAATTCAATGTTGAACTTCTTGAAGGTGTAGTCTGCAAAGAACTCCATGTCCTCGTACATTTCCGGAGTGATGGTCAAGGTGTCGCCTTCCTTAATCTTCCTGGTTGTCAAGCTACCATCGCTATCGCCCGTGGGCCGGCTATAGTCCATGTAGCGGAACTTGATGTCGCCATCCAGCTCATAACCCGGATACCCTTCAGCATAGACCTGGAATGTGAAGCTGTTCATGTCGGCATAGGGAACATACACCCCAGTCACCCCTTCGTCCAGGGACTCGGACTTGTGCTCCAAGGTATCGCCCATCCAGACTTGCTGTAGCACGATGTTTCCCAAATCGGAGTTGTCCTTGATAATGCGGTTGTTCCAGATCCGATTTTCATGTTCGTCGTAGGTGACTCGGTAACCAGCATCAATCTCTTCACAATAGTCTATATTCGTTTCCCAACCGGCATAAAGGGTCATCGACCTGGAGCCATCCTTATTCACCGTGTAGTACGAGGAGTCCATCACCTCCAACTGGTTGAAATTGGCAATTTCGAAATCTGAGAAGTAACTGTCGTTGGACCAGTAGCCGTTATAGCACGCATCCGTCCTAAATACATACCACTCGTTCGCATTGAAGAACGACTCGTTAGCATTTTCCTTGGTGTAGGTGCCTTCTAGCTTTTTCTTGTTTTTCCATTCCGTAGCAATGTAGGGTGGCCTATAGTACGGGTTGTAGTTGGCATCAAATGTGACACGGTAAACCACATCCGAAATCTTTGGCAAGAAGCCCACATAGATGGGGTATTCGTACTGATAGTTTTCCTTCGCAAACTCCAACGCAGCCATCAGGTTAGTCAGGTCCAGTTCGCCGTTCTTATTCAAGCGCACATAACGGACATACCGAAGAGTTTGTGAGTCATTGGCCTTAATTTCACCCAATATGGTAGCAGGGGACTCCAGGGCCGAAAGCGTATCCGTGGGGAAAGAATAGTCGTAAAACGGACTCGCCAATGTACTTATCACCTCTTTCATCCAGGCCTTGGCAGACGACGAGCTCATATACCCCACTACCACGAGAGCAACGATGTTGTCCACATTATCCCATGTCGTAGACGGGTAATCCGCCTTCAAGTAGGGCGAATAGGGTACCGGTACCGACAGTTCATTAAACAAGCCAAGCATTTCGGTCAGGCTGCGGGGTGTTGGCAGCGTGTCGATGAGCAAATCGATATAATCGCTATAAAGTTCCCTTTCGCCATCGATATTCGCACCAAAAGCCTGGACATTGGCTACACCTGAGTCAAACATGCCACCGTGAAGGTCGGACACGAACATGAATCCACCGGGGGCACTGTGGTCCGTATCTTCGTCATAAGTCGTATAGCTGTCATCGTAAACTACATAGAGCGTATCCCCATTGGAGAGTTGCGGAAGGGCGTCGACATAGAATTTGCCCGTGCCATCCGTCTGTATGGTTTCGTAACGGCAGACATCGTCAAAGCACAACTTCCTTGCAAGGCGGAATCCATAATACCCGTACTCCCCATAGCTGTAGGTAGCAAGGTAGGGAATCCTGGTCCAGACGCTATCGCTGCTAATCGTTTTCGCCGGCGTGCCCATAAAGTAGACATCTTCACCAATGTAAGTGGGATATTCGTCTAGGGAATAGAAGGTATCCTCGTCGGTCGATTCAACGAAGCCGTGACGGACCACCACTGTGGTTCTCGACGCGAGAGACAGTTCCATGTTCGAGTTGAACACGGTCGATGTCTTCAGGGCGAACGGCACATTCTTACCAGCATCCTCGTTATAGTAGCTCCAATAGCGGGAATCCCCTATGACCGCAGTAGCAGCCTTCATCCAGGAACTGTTGGTAATCTTGCCGGAGCAGTCAGTGTACATGCTGATAAACGCACCATCAGAATTCACCTCCACGCCGGCCTTTGCCCAGCTCTGCTTGTCCGTACTGGACAAGCTGGAGTAGGCCTCTTCCGAAACCATAAAGGAAATCAGGTAGAACGGCTTGAGACTCTTGTTGGCAAACACGGGAAGGCCATTGTTTACGCCATCCTTGCGAGACCAGAGCACGAAGGTCTCCGAATCATAGAAGTTGTGCTCTTTCAACATTTCTATTCGATTATTCAGATTGATGGCGAAGTCATCTATCTTCATGTTTTGGGCAGACAAATAGCCACCATAGTTGCTATAGTCAAGGATGGCTAGCTGGTAATTGGGAGGGACAAGATCTGTCGTGGGTGAAAAATACTTATTTATCGCATTGCGGTAGTTATGTCCCCCTGGTTTAAATCTCGAGTTCACCGACACCGTTATCCAGCTATCGGTACCATAACTTATGTTATCTATGGAGATATAGCCCAGCAAGTCCTTGGCCAGGTAGTCCGATTCACCATAGTGGTAGTTGTTTCCAAAAATATAGCCCCCATTAGTATTAAGGGCCACATACCCGGCCAAGAAACCGATTTTTCCTTTCCCGGCGGAGTCCAACGCCCCAGAAGGAATTGAAATGTTACCGACCGTGTAAGTATTGCTGATAGCGACAGGCCCATTTTGAGCAATACCGACCAAGCCGCCAACCCGTTCCTCTACCGCAGCCATAGAAGAAGCACAGGGAGGAGGTTCCTCCTTTGTGTAGAAGTCAAAGTCCGAATGAACATCCAGTCCGGTAATGCCAGCATTCTCGACATAAACACCCGCATCCGCCATGCCCACAAGGCCACCCAAATAGATTCCCATACCGGTAACGGATGCACCTGAGCTCACGGAATTGGGAATCACACCCGTAGTGGCGACAATTTCGATATTCTCGCCTGAAATGTTCCGAATGCGTGGAGCCCCACCTTCGGCAAGGCCCGTAAGGCCACCCGCCCGGGAAGCCACTATCTTCACATCCTTGAGATTGATGTTTCTAAACGAGGATCCGTATTCCGCAGATCCCACACTACCCGTGACCACGCCCACCGGAACACTGTAGGACGGGTCATCGCTGGTCACCTTGAAGTAGACGTTTTCAAATTTCAAATCATAGAAGGCTCCGTCGATGGCTTCGGAAAAGAAACCTACACCGGAACTCGGTTCATCGGCGATATAGCACAGGTTCTTGATGGTGTGTCCATCTCCAAAGAAGGAGCCATACCTCAGGTAGGGAATGGGCATAAAGGAGGCCGAGCAGGATTTACCATCCGTATTGACACCACCGAAGTCGATATCCGTACCCAACTGTAGCGAGATATTCTGCAATCCATCGCCATTGTTTATGCTTGACAAATAGGACAAAACATCAGTGGTTTCGCCCGATTTGTCGTACCACAGGTCAAAGCAGTACTCCTCATGAAGGATGTCATAACTATCCCCTGGCTCTGTATAAAACTGCGGCTCGTAGGAACTTGGCTGCTGGCTTAACACAAGCTGTCCAATCCAATTGTTATCCACAACCGAACTGAAGCAGAACTTTTTCCCGGGCACGGCACCGGGGATCGTCTCCTGTTCCTGCACGGGGTTCGTATCCGCAGCAGCAGTTGTAGATGCCAGAAATAGCAGGGCAAGCCCCATCAGGGTAGCCAGGTTCCATCTACGTTCCATAAATACCTCTCTCTGGGGAAGGCGGTCCTCCCCCTCTCCTTTGGCATAAAAAATAACATAATTGACAGAAACGGCTTTGCGACTTAGGTCACAAAGTGCCGAAAATCACATTTTGAGTTTTCGCTATTTCAAAAGCGTAGACATAAAACGAATGGATTCCGTCGTGCTCCGCACTCCAGAATGATGTTTTAGAACCACTTTTTATTATATTAGTGGCGTAATTGGAGCAAAAATTATGCAGGATTTGGACCAGACCATCGTCACCCCGGGCAACACTATCCCCTTTAGGGTCATGGAGTTACATCCGCATCTCATCATCCTGTATCCCCAGACCCAGTTCAAGCAGATTGCCCTTGAAAAGGGCACGGTCATCCTAGGCCGGGGCCAGGACGCCGATATCCGCCTAGACGACGAGCTGGTGAGCCGCAAGCACTGCAGCCTGACCTTTGACGGCAAGAATGTCACCGTCCAGGACCTGGGAAGCACCAACGGCACATTCGTAGACGGAAATCAGGTTACCAAGATGGTTCTGGATTCCGACAACCGGCTCCAGCTGGGCAAGCATGTGCTGAAAATCGACTTCAAGGACGCCAGCGAAGAGGCCTTTGACAGGGAACTCTACGAGGCGGCCACCATGGACCCCCTTACCAAGATTTCCAACCGCAGGAACTTCTTCGACCGAAGCCTGGGGGAACTGGCCCTTGCCCGCCGAAACAACTTCTTTATCCATGCCATCATGGTGGACGCCGACCACTTTAAGCGTGTGAACGACACCTGGGGCCACCAGTGCGGCGACATGGTACTGAAAGAAATCGCCCGCATCCTCAAGGAGGAAAAGCGGGAATCCGACCTGCTGGCCCGTTATGGCGGCGAGGAATTCGTGCTGCTCCTAAGCGGGATCGGTATCGAGGACGCCAAAAAGAGCGCAGAGCGGCTCCGCATGGCCGTAGAACGGCACCGTTTCTCCTGGAAGGACACGGTCATTCCCGTGACCATCTCCCTTGGGCTTGCAAGCAAGCAGGGTGAAAATATCGGGAAAATCGAGGACCTTATCGCCGAATGCGACCGTCTTTTGTATGTCGCCAAGGAAGGCGGCCGGAACCAGGTGGCCTTTTAAGTTGTAAAAAGCTATATTTGGCGCCGAAATGTCGAAACTGAATTCCGAGCGCCTTAATTCCTTCGGTACCGCAAGCATCCCGAAACTGGTATTGCAGTTTTCGGTGCCTGCCATTATCAGCATGCTGGTGAATGCACTATATAATATAGTGGACCGTTTTTTCGTGGGCCAGGGTGTGGGGAGTCTCGGCATCGCGGGCATCACCCTGTGCTTCCCCATCTGTCTCTTTATCATGGCCATGTCCATGATGATCGGCGTGGGCGGCAATACCATCTTCGCCATCCGCCTCGGACAGAAAAAGTACATACAAGCTAGCATCATCCTGAACAACTCGTTCTCGCTGCTGATCCTGATGGCCCTTACCACCTTCGCCCTGGGCGAGATCTTCATGGAGCCCCTGCTGAAGCTGTTCGGGGCCAGCGAGCAGACCCTGCCCGTCGCGTCTAGCTACATGCGCATCTTGCTCTGCGGGGCGGTTTTCCAGACCATCGCCCCCGGCATGAACCACTTTATCCGCTCCATGGGCCACCCCAAGACGGCCATGTTCCGCGAGGTCATCGGCGCCGTCTCCAACATCATCCTGGACTGGCTGTTCATCATGAAGTTCCACTGGGGTATCGAAGGCGCCGCCTGGGCCACCATCTGCTCCCAGCTTATCGCCAGCGCCCTCATCACCCAGTTCTTTGTAAAGAAGGGCACTCCCATCCGTATCCGCTGGCGCCACATGAAGCTCCGCTTTGCCTATGTGCGCAAGATTATCATCTTGGGTATCCCCCCTTCACTGATGCAGCTGTGCAACAGCCTGATGAACGCCATCCTGGCATGGAGCCTCACCACTTACGGAAACATAAGCCTGCACGACACGGGCGTGCTTTCGGGTGGCGACATGGCGATTTCGGCCTTCGGTATCGTGAACAGCATCGCCTCCTTCGTGCTGCTGCCCCTGCTGGGATTTGTCCATGGGACCCAGCCCATTATCGGCTACAACTACGGGGCCCGCCTGAATTCCCGAGTCAAGGGGACCCTGAAGTTCACCTTCATCTACGCCTTCGGCTTCATGATTGTGGCCTGGGCCATCATGATGTGGCAGGCGGAAGCCCTGGTGGCGCCATTCGCACCGGGCGACCTGAAACTGCAAGAGACCGCCGCCTGGGCCATGAGACTATTTGGGGCCGCATTCTTCATGATTCCCCTGGGACTTGTGTCCGGGAGCTTTTTCCAGGGCACGGGCAAGGCACTGCGTTCCATGTTCCTGAACGGGTGCCGCCAGGTGATCCTGCTGATACCCTTCTTGCTGATACTCCCCCGCTTCCTTGAGCTAAAGGGCGTGTTCCTTGCGCAGCCCATATCAGATGTGGGCGCCGCCCTCATCGGGCTCGCCATGCTGCTGCATGAATTGAAGAAGTTAAAATAGCTTCTTGGCGTCGGTGAGTTCACTGCCTTTTTCGTGGAAAAGGATCAGGGAACCGCCGTCCACCTTGATAAAGATGTTCTTCAGGGTTTCCACCACATGGTTCTCGTCAAACCCGATTTCGTTGTAGGCGGTCTCGCCGATAACGATACCGAAGTTCACCATGTCCGGCGAAGAGAAGCGCAGGTACTTAAGCAGGTCTTCGGGGCTACCAACCACATCGGTGGCCGTCAGACGCTCGATCTCTTGCGGGTCGCGGGTGCTCACCAACAGGGGGAACAGGTTGTCGCCAATCACCTGCTTGCTGTTCAGGTAAAGGGTGTTGCCAATCATCAGGCTGATGGAGTCGTTCAACACCTGACGGACCTCAATGATGATGTCACGACTGTCCGACATTTCCAATATTTCCTGCTTGGAGGGGCCGCAGGCCACGAAAACGCCAGAAACCACTGCCACAAAGAGAATCAAAAGCTTTTTCATAAGATGTGTTCCTTTTTTGCTTGGAAAATATAATTCATTTTTTCAGAATCCCCAGGGCGCGTTCCACCAGGTCCGGGGCGATATGGAAGATTTCGCTGAGCTTTTCCACCCGTTCCGTCTCGGGGATGCGTTCCATACGGGAGCCGTCCTTGTCGCGGATGACCAGGTTTCCCTTCTGGTAATAATACTGTATTCCTTGGTCCCTATCTAAACGGTTCAGCACAGGGTAAGTCATCATCTCCCGGTAAAAACTTTCGGACCAGTGCCGCTTGAATTCTTCCACCGAGACGCCTTCCAGCGGATACTCGAACCTAAGCTTCATGGGGCCGCCCGCCCCGCCAGTCCAGAGTTCCAGGGCATCTTGGGCAGGTCGCACCAGCCGCACGCTGTTGGGAACCAGCGGAAAGAAGGCCTCGCCGGCACCAAACGGTGCAGGCAAGGGCAAGGGAAGCGGATCAAAAATCAAGTAACCGGGGTCGAAGAGAAACTCTGGATTGGATGAGAAATGTGCGTCGGGCAGAACAAGGGCGCAGTGGATGTTTTTTTCCTTGCGTTTGTGGCCCATCACCAACCGTGGCGAAAGTCCCATGTCCCTGAAGGACTGGTAAAGGTGCCAGGTCATGCTGAAGCATGTGCCACCCCCCATCCAGGAATCCACATCATTCTGGAAACTGTCATCCAGGTTTCGCGCACGGGTGGCACTCCCCGACTGTTCCAGACGGATGATTTTCGTCAGGTTCTCGTAGGTCACGCCCGAGAGCCTGTTGCACAGGTCGAGAACTTTTTGCCAGATTGCGGAATCCATGGATTCAAAATGTAGAAAATGAGATGTTCTGTGCTAATTCTAGGACCTTTACTATATTATTAATCATTATGAGTGAAAACTGCCTTTTCTGTAAAATCATCAAGGGAGAAATCCCTTCCAAGAAAATCTACGAAGATGACGATGTATTCGCCTTCTACGATGTGGCACCCCAGGCCCCCGTACACTTTCTGGTGGTCCCCAAGCGCCATATCGCCTCCCTCATGGACATGAAGCCCGAAGACTGCGAGCTGGTGGGCAAGCTGCTCTACCGCGGGCAGCAAATCGCCAAGGACCTGGGACTCGAGGAGTCCGGCGCCCGTTTCGTCTTCAACTGCAAGGAAGATGCAGGCCAGACCGTTTTCCACATCCACCTGCACGTGGTTGGCGGACAGAAGCTGGGCTGGCCCCCGTTCCCCAAGGCATGATCAAGACCCGTTCCATAGTCCTCCACCGGTATCCGTACAGCGATTCCAGCTGGATCGTGAAGGCCCTGACGGAGGAATGCGGGATCGTGTCCTTTATCGTAAAGGGCGGTAAGAAGAAGGAGTCGCCTTTCAAGGGCGCCCTGGACCCCCTTGCTCTCGCCGAAGTGGTGTTCAAGCACAACCCCAGCGCCGATCTGCAGTTCATCAAGGAGGCCACCCTCCTCCGCTGGCACGAAACCATGCGGAACGACCTGCTGAAGCTTTCCCATGCCCAGGTCATGGCGGAAATGTTGTTGCGTTACGCTCCCCAAGGGGTCCCCCTGGACGAGGAATTCCAGAGACTGGAAGCCGCCCTGCAGGAACTGGACGACAAGGAAGCCGACAGCGCCGCCTTTGCGCGGTGGCTCCTTTCCACCTGCGAGATGTGGGGCTACCACCTGGATATCGGTACCTGCGGACGCTGCGAAAGCGAACTTAAGGAACCGGCGGCGGACTTTTCGCCAGAATCGGGAACCTTTCTGTGCAAGAACTGCCTCGGAACGGCATCGCCCCGGGCAAGGGCGGAAACTCTGGAAGGGTTCTGGGCACTCCACCGGAACTTGCCAATTCAAGATGCCCAATATACCGAGAACGCCTTAATTTCCTATCTTAGGACCCACATCGGCTTCTTGAAGGAGATTCATTCCCTAAAGTGGCTGCAGGAGACCCGAAAATTATGCTCACCCCCAAAGACATAACCGAAAAGAAAGCCAAGAACGAAAAGATTTCCATGGTCACCAGCTACGATTTCGCCTTCGCACAGATGGCGGAAGCCGCAGGCATCGACCAAATCTTGGTGGGAGACAGTCTCGCCAACACCATGCTGGGCTACAGCACCACCCGCGACGTGGGCATGACCGAGATGCTGATCTTCGTGGGAGCGGTATGTAGGGGCGCCCCCAACACCCATGTGGTAGCCGACATGCCCTACCTAAGTGACAAGGATCCGCAGACGGCATACGACAACGCCCGCCGATTCATGGACCTGGGTGCCGCCAGTGTGAAGCTGGAAGGAACACCCGAAGGCGTCATCGAGTTTTTGAGGAGCAAGGACATTCCCGTATGCGCCCACCTGGGACTTTTACCCCAGACGGCGGAGAACTTCAAGCAGAAGGGCAAGACTGCCGAAGAGGCTGCGGCCATCGAGAAGGCGGCCAAGTATGTGGACAGTCTCGGGTGTTTCGAGATGGTGTTGGAGCACATTCCCGAAGAGCTGGGCACAAAAATCACACGCGGGGTGAACGCAGCAACCATCGGCATTGGCGGCGGGCGCTACACCGACGGCCAGGTGCTGGTGATGCACGACGCCCTGGGCATGCACCAGAAGAAGATCCCGCCCTTCGCCACCAAGTTCGTGAACATGTTCGAACTGGGTGTAGAAGGTTTCAAGAAGTACATCGACAGCGTGAAAAATCCTTCGTAAAGTTTCATCACAAGAAAAAATTTTGCTCGATGAGGTCTTTCATCGAGCATTTTTTTCATTCACAAAAAATTTTTTCGAAAAAATTTTTTGACGACTCATTAAAAATTTTTTCAATCAAAATCATCTATCAAAACTTTGATTATCATTAAGTTATGAAATAGAAATCGGATGATTTTTCATCCCGAAGAGGACGAGAAATCGTTCTCGCGTATAATGTCAGAAAATTTCCTTGTCAATATCTTTTTGAAAAAAAAAGAAAAAAATTTCAAAAAAGTGTTGATTATTTGTGAAAAAAGAGTTATTTTATAGCTATCAAATCACTAAACCCTAAAAAAAGGAAAAAAAACAATGGCTACTACAAAGAAAACCGCTGCTAAGAAACCCGCTGCCAAGAAGGCTGTTGCCAAGAAGGCTCCTGCCAAGAAGGCTGCTGCTAAGAAGCCCGCTGCCAAGAAGGCCGCCGCTAAGAAGCCCGCTGCTAAGAAGCCCGCTGCCAAGAAGCCGGCTGCTAAGAAGCCCGCTGCCAAGAAGGTTGCCGCCAAGAAGCCCGCTGCCAAGAAGCCGGCTGCTAAGAAGGCTCCTGCTAAGAAGGCTGCCAAGAAGTAATTATTCTTCTCTCCTTTACAGGACGGAGTTCCCCATGGGACTCCGTTCTTTTTTTCTATTATATATACATGATTTCTGAAAAAGACCTGTCGGAACTGGAAAAAATCCCCCTGGAAGAGCGGATTACCCGCGTCGAGAACCTGCTGAAGGACAAGGAAAGCCCCCGCGCCTTCGAGCTTGGGCTGTTGTTAGCCCTGAAGATGGGTCAGGAAATCCGGGAAAAGAAGCCTCTGGGTTCCGAATCTGGAGACTTGGTGGCCAGCTGGAGCGGAAAGTATCCCGAATCCATCGTGGAAGAAGCCATCGCCAGCGCCAGGGAGTTCATGCTGAACCCGGCAAAGATCGCCGGGAAGATAAAGGAAGGACTGAAGGGGAAAGGGGAAGGAGTTCCCCTCGCTTCTGCCGACGATGCGGCATCCGCTACCCCTTCTAGCGGGGACACCCCGCAACGCCCCGAAAGTTTAGATGGTGAGGTGGAAAATGGCTAACAAGCTCCTCGCCACCGTCGACATCGGCAGCCACAGCTGCATTCTGCTCATCGCCGCCTTCGAGACCAAGCAGGCCGACGGCGAGACCGAACCGCATCAAGTCCTGGTTCCCAAGCTCCAGAAGGTGGAGATTTGCCGCCTGGGCGAAGACATTTACGACTCCGGCCGCATCTCCGAAGAAAAAATCCAGGACCTGTGCCGAATCATGACCAAGTTCCGCATGGACCTGCACGCCCTGGGGGTGGAACTGAAGGCCGCCGCCATGACAGAGGCCATGCGCCGTGCCGAAAACCAGGAAGAAGTCCTGGACGCGGTGGAAAAAGCCCTATGGCTCCGCCCGAGAATCATCTCCGGAGAAGAAGAGGCCGCCCTGACCTACCGCTCCGTGAAGGAATGGCACGGCGAAGGCATCGTGACCATCGATATCGGCGGCGGCTCTACGGAAATTTCCAACGGGGCAACCGGATTTTCCATTCCGGTGGGCGCCCTCAAGATGTTCAAGGCCATGGGCCCCATCCCCGGTCCCGAATACAAGAAGTTCGTGAAGGAAACCTTCAAGGAAGTATCGTTCAAGGGCATGACCAAGAAGCCGGTGTACCTTATCGGCGGAACGGGAACGGCTCTGGCCATGGTATTCAAGAACCTGGCCCAGTTCGACTACAAGGCTATCGAAGGTCTGGAAATGAGCCTTTCCGACCTGGAAGCGGTCACCACACGCATATCCAACCTTTCCAAGGAACTCCGGGCCATGCTCCCGGGCCTGGAGAACGGACGGAGCGACGTCATTATATGCGGGCTTTTCTGGCTCCGCTCCCTGCTAGAAAAGCTTAGGGTAGAAACCTTCCGTATCAGCACCGCCGGCCTAAGGTTTGGGCTTTTGTATGAGAATCAATAAGTTTATATCCCTCTGCGGAATCGCGAGCCGCCGTGCCGCCGAAGCCTTGATCGAAGAAGGCCGCGTGCAGGTGAACGGCGAGACCATCGCTGACCCTGGCCACCAGGTGGACGAGAACGCCGACACCGTTTTGGTAGATGGCAAGCCAGCAAAGCTCCCCCGCAAGACCACCACCATCCTGTTCCACAAGCCGCCCGGATGCGTGTGCACCAAGGACGACCCCCAGGGCCGCCGCACTGTGTACGACTACCTGCCCCCCGGATACCACCAGCTGAAATATGTGGGTCGCTTGGACCTGCAGAGCCGTGGACTTTTGCTCTTTACCGACGACGGGGAACTGCTCCACCGACTCACCCACCCGAGCTACGAGATCCCCCGCACCTACAACGTGTGGACCACCAAGCCTTTAAGCGAAAGTGCGGCCCAGAAGCTGGTGGACGGCGTGGACATCCGGGACCCCGAAGACCCGGACTCCAAAGAAGACATTGCCTTCGCCACCGATGTGTACCTGGAGAAGGGATATGCGGAACTCACCCTCATCGAGGGCAAGAACCGGGAAATCCGCCGCATGATGCGGGCCCTGGGCTATGAGATTCGCGACCTGAAACGCATCAGCTACTGCAAGATCAAGCTGGGGGACCTGCCCGCTGGCGAGTACCGGGAACTGACCCCCGACGAGATGAACAAGCTCCGCCAAGCAGTAGGACTATGAACCGTACATTATATATAGGTGACATCCACGGCTGCGCCGACGAACTGGAACGGATTATCGACGCCTTCGGGTTCGTGCGGGGTAAGGATACGCTGTACCAGACCGGCGACATCATCAACAAGGGCCCCGACATGATGCGGGCCCTGAAGACAGTACTGGATTTGGGCATTCTCACCGTTCGCGGGAACCACGAGGAGCACCTGATACGCATGATGGATACCCCACAGACGGAGTGGACCGAAAAGCAGCGCCACCGTTTTGCCAGGCTCTCCCTAGAAGAATGGACATTCATCCGGGACACGGTGAAGGACTGGCCCCTTTGGCGGGACACGCCCCACGCCCTGCTGGTCCACGCGGGCCTGGAACCCGGAAAGACCCGCCTGGAAGACATGAGTCCCGAAGTTCTGCTTTCCATACGTAAGTGGAATGACCGTCCCTGGTTCGAACAGGTGAGCTGGCCAAAGACCGTGGTATTCGGGCACTGGGCCAAGATGGGATTCGTGCACCGCCCAGGATTCATCGGGTTAGATTCCGGTTGTGTCTACGGTAAAAAACTTACCGCCTGGTGTCCCGAAGAGGACAAGTTCTACGAGGTCCCTGCCGCCCGGGAATACGCCCCCGTAAAAGACAAGGCCAAGGAATCCGAGGGCGCCCCCTGCAAGGTGCTGGGCGACAACAGCCCCGACGCCGTACCGCCCAAGACCTTCGACGAAATCAAGCAAAAAATAGCCCAGGGGGAAATAGCCCCCGCCCGCAACAGCGAAGAGGATAAGGCCATCCGCAAGGCAAGCCCTTCCATAAGCGCCGAATGGGCAGGATACTGAGCGGCGGCGCTGTATTTTCTATATTTTAAACTATGACCGTCGACGAACTTTACAACCGTCTCAGCACCATCAAGCCCGGCGTAGTGCTCTGCACCTACACCCGCGAGAAGTGCGAGCAGATGCTCCCCCTGATCAACGAAATCAACGAGCTCAAGAAAGAGCGGGATGCCGTAATTCTCGCCCACAGCTACTGCGCCCCCGAAATCGTGCTGGGCGTAGCCGACTACAACGGCGACAGTTTTAAGTTGAGCCAGGACGCCACCCAGGTCAGCGCCAAGACCATCGTGTTTTCTGCCGTGCAGTTCATGGGCGAGACCGCCAAGATCCTGAACCCCGAAAAGGATGTGCTGATTCCAGGGCCGCTTACGGGCTGTAGCCTGGCCGACTCCATCACCGGCGCCCAAGTCCGGGAACTCCGCAAAAAGTACCCCGACCACACCTTCGTCTGCTACATCAACACCACCGCCGATGTGAAGGCGGCCTGTGATGTTTGCGTCACCAGTGGAAATGTGATGAAAATCGTGTCCGGCCTGGAAAACGACAAGATCGCGTTCGTACCCGATGGCCTGATGGGCAAGAACCTTACCGAAGAACTCAAGAAGCGCGGTATCGACAAGGAAATCGTGCTCTACTCTGGCAGCTGCTATGTCCACGAGACCTACGACTCCGAACTGATTGCCTTCTTCCGCGAACAGAACCCGGGCCTGAAAGTGGTAAGCCACCCCGAATGCCACCCCGGCGTGGCCCTTTTGAGCGACTATGTGGGCAGCACCGGCCAGATGGTGGACTACATCAAGAACCAGCCCGACGGTACCAAGTTCCTGCTGCTTACCGAATGCGGTCTGAACGCCCGCATGCAATACGAGTTCCCCGACAAGGAATTCGTGGGCAGCTGCAGCATGTGCAAGTACATGAAGAGCAACTCCCTGGAAAACATTTTGGAGACCCTCCGCCATCCCGAAAAGGCGAAGCATGTGCAGCTAGATGAATCTGTACGCATGGCCGCCAAGAAGTGCATCGACGCCATGTTCTATTACGCAAGTAAATAACACTATTCGTCATCCTCGACCGAGCAACGCGAGGAAGGGGACCCATACTTTTCATACAAGCCTATATAAAATGTATGGATTCCGTCGGTCCTACGGACCTCCAGAATGACGTATAACAACATAAAGTTAAAATGAAACATATCGTCTTATTCACGCTTCTTCTCCTTTTTGCCGTCACCACGGCAAGCGCCTTCGAAGAGAACTACTGGCCCCGTTCCTACTTTGTGCGAGCAGGCATGGGCATCACCGCCACCACCGGCGACCTTAACGAAAGACCTTTGAGCATCAAGGATACCAGCGGCAACAAGTTCAAGACCTACCCGCCTGACATGAGCCTCATGGGCGACCCGGAATTCCTCCTGGGCGTGAACATCCGGGAATTCACCCTGGCCGTGGCATTCCAGTACTGGAAACAGCAAGAAGAACTGGTGAAAATTTCCGCCGAAGAAGACACCCGTTTCTGGCGCCTGGGTTTTGAATTCTACTACAACTTTTTCTGGCCCGACTACTTCCAGATAGGCCTGGGGGCCGGCTTCTCGTACACCAGCGTCAAAACCCATAATAGCGCCATCCACGGCGAAGACCTGGGAGACACGGAGTTCATGGGGTCTGCCATCGGCCTCATGGCAAATGTCCAGTACTATTTTACCAACGAAATCGCTATCATTCCTGCCATAAAATTCTACGAAAACTGGTTCAAAAATGTCTACACCGACGACAGCGAGAACCGGGATTTGGATCCTTTCCTGTGGCAGGCCTTCATTTCGGCGTCAATCTCGCTACAATTCCAGTTCTAGGCTAAACAGCGGGCCTTAAAATTTCTAAAATTGGGCCCATGAAAATGCCTTTCAAGCTATTTCTGGTCTCGGGACTCTGCTTGGCAGCCGTGGCAACGGCCATGGACGACAAAGGTTACGCCTCCATCTACGAATCCATTGCCGCTTTTGAAAACAGATCCCCAGACAAGCCTGATTACGACCCCCGTATCTTCAACCGTCCGGGCTATGTGAAACCGATTATCACGAACCTTGGCCCCGTACTGAACAGCAACTGGTATGTGAGCGCCAATGTTCCCGAAAGCATGACTTTCGAAGCGGGACTTCCCTTTGCCCTGATCCCCATCGGTGACGACGATCAGACTTTCTCGGAAAATGGAGCGAGCGTTCCCACCATTTTTGGTACCCACGGCGACCCGGCAAATTACGAACCTACCGTTTACGGAAACGAAACGCTCCACAATCTGGGCGTATTCACCTACCCCTACCTGCAACTGGCCGGTGGGTACTACCATGCACGACTGGCTCTCCGCGGCATGTGGCTGCCAGCCGTGAGCGAGCTCAAGAAGTTCAACCTTATCGGTATTGGCCTGCAGTACAGTTTCGGCCATCTTTTCCAGTACATGCTTCCCAAACCTGCACAAGACCTGGATGTGAGCCTGGTGCTGGGCTATAGCTCCAGCGGCATCAGCTACCAGCCCGAAGACTACGAGGGCACCCTTGATCTGGATATTTCGGCGTTCACCTTTGATGTGGTTATCGGCTACAAGCCCGTGGAAATGGTGGAAGTGTTGCTGACCCTTGGTTACCAGAGCGGGAGCATGGAAGCGAGCGGACACCTGGTGTCCCATGCCGAAGGGAGGAACAACCTAGAGCTTAACCCGAACATCACCGTCGACGGAAACGACGGTTTCAAGTTCGGCATCGCGGTGGCCTTCCAGATAGGCACCTCCTTCCATCCGGTTCTCGGCTACGATTACGCGGGCAAGTCCAGCTTCACCACCAATGTACTCTATTTCAAGCAGCAGTTCGGCAAGGATAAGACTCCCGACGAGATTGCCAAGGAGAAGGGCTATGCCCGGAGCGGAAGCGTAGATGCCGAAGAAGAAGCCGAGGAAGCCCCGAAGGCTAAGAAAAAGGCCAAGAAGAAAAAGAAGATTGTAGAAGAGGAACCCGAAGAAGAAGATTCATCTGACTCCGCAAGTGCTGAGTCAGATGAATCTGAATTTGATGATTTTTAAACTAGAACCCGTCCCAGAGGCGGGTATTTTCTAAGGTAGGCAAAAGATGATTACATTCCTTATCGGCATTGCCATCTTGATTGGCGGCTACTTCACTTACGGGAAGTTCGTGGAACGGGTGTTCGGGCCCGACGACCGCAAGACCCCCGCCCTTGCAAACCCCGACGGCGTGGACCGCATGGTGCTTCCCCACTGGAAGAACATGCTTATCCAGCTCCTGAACATCGCGGGAATCGGCCCTGTCATCGGCGTGATTCTCGGCATCAAGTTCGGCGCCATCGTGTTCATTCTGCTCCCCATCGGAAATGTGCTGGGCGGAGCGGTGCACGACTACTTCAGTGGCATGATTAGCATGCGCAACAACGGCTACAACGTCCCGGCGTTGGCCCGTAAGTTCCTGGGCAAGGGCCCTTCCAAACTGGTCATGGCCCTCATCTCCGTGGCCCTGATCCTGGTGGGCGCGGTGTTCACCAACACGCCTGCCGCCCTCATCAACACCCCCATCATCGTAGGTTCTGCCAAGTCCCCCACCGTGTTCTGGATTGCGGTGGCCTGCATTTTCGCCTACTACTTTGCCAGCACCTTCTTCCCCATCGACAAGATTATCGGCCGCATCTACCCCATCTTTGGCGGGCTGTTGATTCTCGCTTCTCTTGGAATCCTTATCGGCATCGCCCCCAACCTGAATGTTCTGACTGAATTCAACTTCTCTGACTTCGGGAGCAACTTCAACCAGCATCCGGCGGGACAACCCATAATCCCCATGCTGTTCGTGACCATCGCCTGCGGCATCATCAGCGGATTCCACAGCACCCAGAGCCCCATCGTGGCCCGTACCGAAGTCACCGAGAAGCGCGGCCGTCAGACCTTCTACGGCATGATGATTATCGAAGGCCTTATCGGCATGATCTGGGCTGCCGGTGGTATGTTCATCTACCACCAGATGCCCGAACTGATGACCGGTGCCAGCGGCGTGAAAGTGCTGAGCGTATTGGTTTCCACCGTCATTCCCTTCGCACCCATCTCTGTGCTGGTGGTCGTGGGCGTCATCATACTTGCCATTACCAGCGGCGACACCAGCTTGCGCAGCCTACGCCTTACCATCGCCGAAATCACGGGCATCGACCAGAAGTCCGCCAAGAACCGCCTGCTTTTGACGGTCCCCATGTTCGCCCTCTGCGCCCTGCTCATCTTCTGGAGCAACATGAACCCCGAAGGCTTCAATATCTTGTGGAACTACTTCAGCTGGAGCAACCAGCTTATGGCGGTATGCAGCCTTTGCGTGGCTACCGTGTACCTCCGCAGCAAGGGCAAGAACTTCTTTATCGCCCTTATCCCCTGCATATTCATGTCCTTTATCTGCTTTGACTACATCCTGTGGGTTAGCCCCGAGAACCTGAAGGGGGCCCCCCTGGGATTTGGCCTGGACTACAAGACCGCCTTGGTCCTTGCCATCCAGAACGCACTGGTGCTTGGAACCATGCTGTGTGTCAGGGGCAAGACCCTTTCCAAGATGGAAGGGTTCGATGCCGATGTTTGGGACCCGGTACTGGAAAAGAAATACCAGGACTCCAACCCCGTCAAGGGACCGGAAGAGCTCAAGTTCTAGAAAACCAACATGTCATGCCCGCCCCGCATCAAGTGCGGGGTAAACTCCAGCGGGCATCTTCTTTAGGTAAAAATCGTAAATATTCGTTACAATACGCCTTTTTCCCGAATTTTTATATATATTTAGACTTTCGTTTGATAAACCGGCCGTTCACAAAAGGGCAGCCGTTTTCTTTTTTTTGATTGGGTCCCGTGCCCGAGGGATAAAAGATGATCGATCGCAACAAGCATTTCCTTCGTCTCGCCGACTGGAGCGAGGAAAAGATTCTCGAAACCGTGGAGATTGCCTCCCGTCTCAAGAAAGAAGTCCATGCGGGCAAGATGTCCGAACGCCTGCACGGCCAGAACATCGCCATGTTCTTCGAAAAGCCTTCGTTGCGCACCATCACCACCTTCCAGGTGGGCATGAACCAGCTGGGCGGTCACGCCGTATTGCTGGCCCCTGATTCCATCGGCCTTGGCAAGCGCGAAAGCGTCAAGGATGTGGCCCGCTGTCTTTCCCGCTGGGTAAACGCCATCGTGGTCCGCTGTTTCAAGCAGCAGCTGGTAGAAGAACTGGCCGAATTCGGTAGCGTGCCTGTGGTGAACGCCCTTACCGACGACTACCACCCCTGTCAGGCCATCGCCTTTGCCCAGATGATTTGCGAGAACCTGGGCGGTTTCAAGAATGCCGATGGCAAGCCCAAGACGGTCGCCTTCATTGGCGACGGCAACAATGTGGCCAATTCTTTCCTGGCCCTGGCCTCCAAGGTGGGCATGAACTTCACGCTGGCCTGCCCCAAGGGTTTTGAGCAGCCCACCAAGGTGGTAGAAGAAGCCCAGGCTGGCCTCAAGAAGCACGGCTGCCAGTACCGCGTTTTCAACGACCCGAAGGAGGCCGTGAAAGACGCCGACATCCTGTACAGCGATGTGTGGGTCTCTATGGGTCAAGAAGGCGAGAAGGCCGAAAAGCAGAGCCATTTCTTGCCGTTCCAGATCAACGACGAGCTTTTGAAGCTGGCTCCGGCCCACTGCAAGGTGAGCCACTGCCTGCCCGCCCACCGCGGCGAAGAAATCACCGACGCCGTCATGGACAACCTGGATGTGAACATGAGCTTCGAAGAGGCGGAGAACAGGTTGCACGCCCACAAGGCAGTGCTCTGGCAAGTCATGGAGCCTTTTGCTTAATAAACTTCGCATTGCTGCGTTGTTCGCCCCCTCATGTACGCTTTGTACACTACGGGGGCTCACGCCTTGCCCTACTCGTTTCTTAAGCAAAATGCAGTTTTTGTTTTTCTCTTCTCAGAAAAAAATTGTTTCTTGTCATGCTCGCGCAGGCGAGCATCTAGTCTTCTAACCAATTATCATGTCCTTCGTACAAGAACTAAAAAACAAAATTATTGAAAGCGGCTACGAGATCACCCGCGATGACGCCATCCGCCTTTTGAGCGAAAACCTCAAGGAACTCTGCGATGCCGCCAACGAAATTCGCGAGAAATTCCACGGCAACGATTTCGACTTCTGCTCTATCGTGAACGCCCGCAGTGGCCGCTGCTCCGAGAACTGCAAGTACTGCGCCCAGAGCAGCTACTACCACACCGGCGCCCCCGAATACAAGCTGCTATCTGCCGACGAAATCGTGGCCGACGCCAAGAAAAAGGAAGCCGCGGGCATCCCCCGCTATTCCATCGTCACTTCGGGCCGCACCCTTTCGAACCGCGATGTGGAGCAGATTTGCGAAGCCATCCGCAGGCTCAAAAAAGAGACCAAGCTTTCCGTATGCCTTTCGGCAGGTCTCCTGAACAGGGAGCAGTTCGACAAGCTTAAGGAAGCCGGCCTCACCCGCTTCCACAACAACCTGGAAACCTACCGCAGGCACTTTCCCGATGTGTGCACCACCCACACCTACGACGACAAGATTGCAGCTCTGCAGAACGCCCTGGCCGCAGGCCTGGAAATCTGCAGCGGTGGCATCATGGGTCTGGGTGAGACCATGGAGGACCGCATCGACATGTGTCTGGACCTGCGCGCTCTTGGCGTCAAGTCCACGCCGGTGAATGTGCTGAACGCCATCCCGGGCACACCTTACGAGAACCTCCCGAAGCTCACGAACGACGAGTTCTGCCGCATCGTGGCCATCTACCGCTTTATCAACCCGAAGGCATTTATCCGCCTGGCGGGTGGTCGCGGCGTCTTGGGCGACGACGGCAAACGCGCCTTCAAAAGTGGCGCCAACGCGGCCATCACCGACGACATGCTCACTACCGCCGGCGTCAACAATTGCAAGGATTTCGAGCTGGTGAAAGGGCTCGGGTTCAAGCCCCACGGATTTCTGTAATTCTAGGATTGCGCCGTCAGCTTATCCAGCATGGCGTCACAGCCAACATTCACGTCATCCCAGGTAGCCTGAAAGTCTCCGGTATACCACGGATCCGCCACATCGCGAAACACTCCCGCCCATTCCATAAGCAGAGAAACCTTGCAGGGCTTCGATGTTTCCCTTTCATAAATGTCGGCCGGCAGAATCCACCGCAAATTCCGCAGGTTGTTCCGGTCCATCAAGACGATGTAATCGTAGTAGTCGTAATCCCGGGCCGTCATCTGTCGGGCATGCTTGCCGCTACAGTCTATGCCGTGAGAGTTCAGCATACGCCGTGCCGGCGGGTACACCGGGTTCCCAATTTCTTCGGTGCTGGTGGCGGCGCTTGCCACCTCGAATCGGTCTGCAAATTTCGTTCCGGTATCGTCGACACCCGCCTTCATTAGTTTGTCCTTCATGACAAATTCAGCCATAGGGCTCCGGCAAATATTTCCATGACAAATGAACAGAATTCTAACCTTTTCCATACCACAAATATAGTTTTTCCAGATAACCCGCTATTAGGAATATGTATTGGACGGTCACCTTCGTTTCTTCTATATTTACGCCAAAATTTCAGGAGATTCCAAATGGAAAAACGCACAGGTCTATTCACCAATGCCATCATCTGGTTCGGCGTGGCCGTTTCCGTTTCCGAAATAGAAGCGGGCATTGAAATCGGTGCGGAGGCCGCTCCAGGTTCCTTATGGTTGCCTCTGGTTCTTGGGCATGTCATCGGCGGCATCTTCCTTTTCTTTGTAGGCCTTATCGGCGCCCGCATTCGCCTGAACGCCATGGAAACTACGGCTTCTGTCTATGGGTCCTACGGTTCAAAGTTTTTCGCCTCCTTGAACCTGTTCCAGCTAGTGGCCTGGATTGCCGTGCTGAACGCCCAAGGCGCTACCGTGCTGGCCGGGCTGCACTTGCCCATTTCGTTTCCGCTGACCTGCGTGGTGCTGGCGGTTCTCATCGCTCTTTGGGTTTTCGTGGGCCTGCGCCGCTTTGCGAAGGTCACTACCGTCGTGATGGCTATCCTGACCGTTTTGCTGGTGGCCCTGACTGTTAAATTGTTCGGCGTCGGCAGCTCTCTTGCAAACGTCTCTGCCTCCGGAGTAAACAGTGCCGCAGGCCATAGCCTCGGTTTCTGGAGCATCTTTGAAATCTCCATGGCTCTGCCTCTTTCCTGGTTGCCCGTAATTTCGGACTACACGAAAGATGTAGAAAAGCCCCTGCGCGCCACTGCCGTTTCCGCCATCGCCTACACCGTCGCCAGCTTCTGGATGTACTTTATCGGGCTTGAAATTGCAAGCGCCGGCGTCGGGAACGATATCGCCCAGGCCATTCTCCTGGCGGGCCTTGGAATCCCCGGAATCATCATCGTGGTGCTTTCGACGGTCACCACCAACTTCCTTGCGGCAAATTCCGCAGGTGAATCGGCAAAGGCTATCGTCCACAAGCTCAATCCGAAAATCACAGGCGTTGTGGTAAGCGCCATCAGCGCCGTTCTTGCCATCTCCGGAATCATGGACCACTACATCAGTTTCCTCTACCTCATCGCTTCCGTCTTTGCGCCCATGGCCGCCGTTCTTCTGGTGTCGTTCTTTTTGGACAAACAAGGGCGAACCGGCAAGGCGTTCTGGCTCTGGAACCTCTTCGCCTGGCTTGCAGGCTTTGTCGTGTACCAGGTAACGGTCCGTCTGGACTCCATCTTTTTGGGCCCCACGCTGGTATCGGTACTTGTCTCCGCCGCAATTTCCTATATTTGGGTTTTGAAAAACAAGGCTAAGTCGACATAACCATGCCACAGAAAAAGATTGCGCTCATCAACGACATTACGGGCTTCGGGAGATGCTCCGTTGCCGTCATGGCGCCCGTGGTTTCGGCCATGAAAATTCAGGCCGTAGCCGTGCCTACTGCAATCCTTTCAACTCACACCCAGTTTCCCAAGTATTTCTTCGACGATTACACTCCAAAGATGCGCGACTATATCCAGACCTACAAGGATCTGGACATGTCCTTCGACGCCATCGCCACGGGATTTTTAGGTTCCGAAGAGCAGGTGGACATCGTCGTCGATTTTATCAAGACCTTCAAGAAAGAGGGCGTATTCACCCTGGTGGACCCGGTGATGGGCGACTACGGACGGCTTTACAAGACCTACACGCCGGCCCTCTGCAACAAGATGAAGGACCTGATCCGCCATGCAGATATCTTGACGCCCAACCTGACGGAGCTCTGCTCCCTGATGGATATGGACTATCGGGATGGCGACTTTTCGCCTGCCGAACTGGAAGCCATGTGCCAGCAACTGAGTTTCCAGGGGCCCAAGCACATCGTGGTTACGGGAATCCACCACGGCAAACAAATCATGAACTTTGTTTTCAGCCGTGGCGAAACGCCCAAGACCATCATGGTGGACCGCATCGGAGGAGACCGGAGCGGAACCGGCGACGTGATTAGCGCCGTGATTGCAGGCATGTACCTGAACGGGCATGGTTTCTACGACTCCGTGAAACGGGCCACCGAATTCGCCTCCAAGTGCATTACCTATTGCGAAGAAAACAAGGTTCCTACCCATTGGGGGCTTAGCGTCGAGATGTACCTTCGCGATTTGACGGAGGAGGAAAAATGATTTTATATACGGTTACCGGAAAAGCAGGCCAGGCAGGCTACCTGAATCTCAAGGACAGCGGTGACTTGACCGGAAAGAATGTCTATGTGAACATCACCAACCGCTGCCCCTGTAGCTGCGTCTTTTGCCTGCGCCAGACCAAGAAGATGATGGAAGGGAACTCCCTCTGGCTCAAGGGTGGCGAGCCCAGCTTAGAGACCGTGATGGAAGAATTCGACGCCTTTGACCTTTCCGCCATTCACGAGTTGATTTTTTGCGGTTTCGGTGAGCCTTTGGAGCGCCTAGGCGATGTGTGCAAAATCATTGACCAGCTGAAGGCGAAATACCCGAACCTGAAGGTCCGCGTAAACACCAACGGACTTGCAAACCTGATTCACGGGAAAGACATAACGCCCGAACTGAAGGGCCGTTTCGACACGGTCTCCATCTCATTGAACGCGCCGGACGCCGAAGAATTTTTGGCCCTTACCCGGTCCAAGTTCGGCATCCAGTCTTACGAGGCCCTGAAGGACTTTGCCGTGAAAGCGAAGCGGTTCGTGCCCAATGTGGTGCTGACCGTGGTGGAGAAGGTCATGTCCGAAGAAAAAATCGAAATCTGCCGCAAGACCTGCGAAAATCTGGGTGTCACCCTGAGGGTCCGACCCTTCGAAGACTAATTTCCGCTTTTTTACGAACAAGCTCTTGCCGAAGTTATAGATTTTTCCTATATTCTATTCCTACTAAAAGAATAGGAAATACTTCACCATCAGTTCCACTAGTAACTAGTAACTATTAACTAACAACTACAATCATGACTCTCCAGCAACTTCGTTACGCCATCGGCATCGCAAAGGTCGGCTCCTTCAACAAGGCCGCCGAGAACCTTTTTATTTCTCAACCTTCCCTTACGGCGGCCATCCACGACCTGGAAGACGAAATCGGCATCGTCATCTTTAACCGCACCAGCCGTGGAGTTTCCCTCACGGTAGAAGGCGAAGAGTTTATCGCCCAGGCAAGCCAGCTGTACCACCACTACGAAACGGTTCTGGAACACTACAGCGACGGCGTGCGCCAAAAGAGGAAGTTCGCCATTTCCACACAGCACTATTCCTTTGCCGTCAAGGCCTTTGTGGAGATGGTCAAGAAGTCCGACTCCGACGAGTACGAATTCGCCCTCCGCGAAACCAAGACCAAGGAAGTCATCGACGACGTGGCGTCTCTCAAGAGCGAAATAGGCATTTTGTACCTGAGCGATTTCAACCGCAAGTACATCAACTACCTGTTCAAGGAAAAGGACTTGGAATTCCACCACCTGATCGACTGCAAGGCCTACGCCTACATGTGGAAGAACCACCCCCTGGCAAGCCGCAAGCATGTGAACCTGAACGACCTTTCGGACTACCCCTGTCTCTCCTTTGAGCAGAGCGAAAGCGGCACCTACTACTTTGCCGAAGAAATTCTGAGTACAAACGAGTACCACCGCACCATCAAGGCCAATGACCGAGCCACCATGTTGAACCTGATGGTGGGCCTGAACGGCTACACCCTGTGTTCGGGAATCATCAGCGAAGAAATAAACGGCTCCGACTATGTGGCGGTGCCCTTCAAGGACAGCAAGGGCAAGGACGACCGCACCATGGAAATCGGCTATATTGTCAAGAAGAACTTCAACACATCCCCCATCTGCCAGACCTACATCCAGGAAATAAAGGATTACCTCGCGAACTACACTCCTTCGCGCCGGTCGTAGTCGGGAATTTTATATATTTGAGCCACGCCAACGGCCCAGGTGGTGGAATGGTAGACACTGGGGACTTAAAATCCCTTGGGGGCAACCTCGTGCGGGTTCAAGTCCCGCCCCGGGCACTAATGGCTTTTTAGGACGCCTATGATTGAATTTTACCCCAACAGCATCTATTACCCCCGCGAGGCGGTAGAGGAAAAACTCGCCAAGGGCGAACTGAAAGAAACCGAGAAGCACCTGCTTTCTTGGACGGAACGCCACCGCAACGAAATCTGGGACTGCGCCCGTGACGATTCCGACTCCCCCACCGACGAGATATTGCTGGACAACCTGCGGGCCCTGCTCCTGTGCAAGGGGTCTTTGCAGCCTGCCGCCGACATGGCCGCCGTCATCAGGGAAGTCTCCAAGGAAATCTGGTACCAGAACGAAAAAGACAAAAAATCTCCGGACGAGATTGCCACCGAATGGTGGGGCAAGTACCTTACCAAGTGGCGCGAAGCCCGCATGTTCGAAGCCTTCGTCCTCATCGAGAAGAAATCCGACCTGCTGCTGGCCATTCTGAAGGCGTAATTCGCGCCTTACTTAGTGTATTTCGCTTTCCAGCGCAGGGGTATCCAGAAATCGGTCACCCCGCTTTCGCTTTTCTTGTAGCGCCAGAAATATTCGATGTGGTCCTTGAGTTTCTGCTCGAAGGCTTCGTCGTCTGCGTCGGAAAAGAGAATCTCCTTGCAGGTAAAGATTCCGAGGGAATCTACCACCAGATGCAACCCCAGGCGGATATCGTCGGCGCCCTTTTTCTTGAAATGCTCCTGACCGAGCCAGTGCAGGCCCGCGGCACGGCCCTGGATGTACTTTTCAAGGGCTTCCACATCCCGGCCGGCAGAATTGTCCAGCACATAGATGTCGTCCAGGCTTGGCATGTCCATGCGGCCCTTGAAGGGCTTGGACTTTTCCTGCCCTATGGCAGTCGGCTCGGGTTCATGGGATAGCGGGGCCTTGTAGGGCTGAACCTGCCAAATAAAATTCAACAAGCCCAGGAACACGAGAAAGAGGACGATCAGAGGAAAATTCTGTCTCATCATGACCGCCTATTCGATAGACTTGATGCAAAGCTGTAAGGAACGCCTGCCGTTATAGTAGTTCCATGTCGGTTCAAAAACGATGGATACGCGGTGGGTCTTGCCAATCAGGGCCCTGCACTTGCGAAGCCCAAAGCCAATGGCCGAGAAAGTGGGGCTCCCCGCCTGGGAAACTTCCATCTGCAGGTGTCCACCGCGCAGTTCCCGCACCCGATGGACCTTCACATTTTCGGCACGGAACACCGGATACGGGAAGTTCCCGCTGAAAGGTTCCATCTTGTCGAAAAAGTCCAGCACGGTAGGGCCATTCTTCTTGGTGGGGTCCACCAGGAGTTCGCCCAGGGCCACCTGGATGTCGTAATTCTGGGCACCCGTATCGCGAGGCTCCTTACCCGTATAGCCCTGCTCCTTTGCCGACAGCAGAATCCGGCCCTGCAGTTCCTGGATTTTCCCTGCAGGCAGAGAGAACCCGGCGGCGTTGGCATGGCCACCCCAGCGGTCGAACAGGTCCCGAGATTCAAAAAGGGCCTTGTGCCAGTTGAAGCCTGGTACCGCACGGGCGCTGGCGTGGGCCATGCCTTCCATCACGGAAAGCACCGCCGTGGGGCGGTTGAATTCCTGGGCCAGCTTTGCAGACACAATCCCGATGACGCCCACATGCCAGTTTTCTCCGGCCACCAGAAGCACCGGCGGGATGTTCTCGCCATAGATGTTCTGGACCTGCTCCATGGCCATGTCGGTAATTTCCGCCTCCTTCTGCTTGCGGCGGGCATTCCAGTCCTTCAGTTCCGAAAGGAGCGTCGGAGCGTCGTCCTTGTTCTCGCACAGCAAAAGCTTCAGCGCCGGGTCCGGCTTCTCCATACGACCAGGCGCATTCAGCAGGGGCGCAAACTTGTACATCACATCGATGCCGCCCACAAGGCTTCCCGGCTTCTGGAGGGAATTGTACAGGGCCTGGAGTCCGGGCCATTCGCTGTTCTGCAAGCGCTTAAGGCCTGCCTTGGTAAAGGCCCTGTTCTCGGGAGTCATTCCCACAAGGTCCGCCAGCGTACCAAGCGCAACCAGGTCCAGGAATTTCTCGGGAACGGGCTTACCCAACTTTTCATATAGCGCGCAGATGAACTTGTAGGAGACCCCTACGCCGCACAGTTCCGGGTTGGGGTAGGTATCACCTTCCTGATGGGGGTCCAGCAGTACATCGCAGGGGGGCAGCCCATCTCCAGAAGGCTGATGATGGTCTATCACCATCAACGCCATGCCAAGTTCCTTGGCGTGGGCAATCTCGGCGTTGGCGGTGATGCCCGTGTCCACCGTAATCACATTCCTGGCCCCAGCCTCAAACATCTCGTCTACTGCCGACATGGAAAGGCCGTAGCCATCTCCGAAACGGCTGGGGAGCCGCCATTCGGACTCGATACCCGCTTCTTGCAAACCCCTTGTCAGAAGCGTCACCGAAGTCATGCCGTCCAGGTCGTAGTCACCAAAAATGAAAACCTTTTCCCCACGGTCGCGGACACCTAGAATCCATTGGAGTGCCCGGTCCATGCCTAACATCAACGACGGCGAAAGCACATCGTCTACACTTCCGGCCATGAGCTTCTGCACTTCGCCTACAGACCTGATTCCCCGGGACACCAGGAACCGCGCCACCAGATGCGGGATCCCCAGTTCCATGGAAAGTGTCGATGCCACCAGGTCTTCCATCACTTGTATCCTTCAAACAGCTTGATGGCCAAAGCCTGCAGGCACATAATATCCGAAGACCTGCGGGTAGCGATGCGGGACATGGTTTCCTGCACATCCTTCAGGGCCTGTTCCAGGGCATTCACATTCACCCGGGGGAAGTTCTCCAGATGGACGCGGCCCGTGGTGTCGGGAATCCGCAGGGGCGCTCCCGACTTTTCGCGCAGCAGGTCCGAAATCAAGAAACCCAGTACATCCAGGAAACGGTTCGCCTCCAGGGGGTCCTCGAAATCCGCCTCCTTCAGGGCAGCAAAAAGCTCTCCGTAATCGGCCCGAAGGCTCATCAAAAGAAAATCCACCGCCATGGCACACCAGCGTTCACCATGCTCCACATAGTAGAGGGCCTTGCCGGGAGAGCCCACCGCAAGCCCCACTACATCGTCGGAAACGCCTTCTTCATCGGCATCTTCTCCAAGCATACGGAGAGTCTCTTCGCGAACTTCCTTGTCGCTGAGCGGTAGCAGATGCAGGGCTAGGCAGCGGGAACGGATGGTCTGCAAAAGCTTTTCGCGGGAACTGGTAGTCAAGATGAAATAGGTATCTGGCGGAACCTCTTCCAAGGTCTTCAAAAAGGCGTTGGAAGCTGAATCGTTCATGCGGTCCGCTTCGGCCACGATAATTACGCGGACCCTATCCCCCTTCAAGGCGAAGGCCCCCGTCATAGAGCGGATCAGCTCCACCGAGATTTCGGCGGCGGCATTGAAAATGTCTATACGGTAGGGGTTCTTGAAAATCTCGGAGATGTAGGCCAGCTTGTAATCCTGCACCGTCTTGGCCGTACTGCCGGCAGAAACATCGGCGGCACTGCGGGCGTGGGCCTCCTTGGATTCCATAGGCACCACCCAGCCGTCGGTGACTCCCGCATCCATGGCCAGCTTACAGCCGAAGCACTTTCCGCAGGGGCGCATCTCCTTGTTCTCGCACTGCAGGGCCTTTGAAAGTTCCATGGCCAGGGCCTTCTTGCCAATTCCCGCAGGACCGTCAATCAGGATTGCCTGAGGGAAACGGTTCTCCCGCAGAGCCGACATGAGCCGGATCCGCTGGCGTTCCTGGGAGACTGGACCTTTTAGCCTGTACTCTATCATTTCTGCTTCAACCACTCTAGGGGATCCACGGTCTGGGTCCCTTCGCTAACTTGGAAATACAATTTAATTCCATTTAGAGACGCGATATCACCCACTTCACCGATTTCTTCGCATTTCTGCACCTCTTTGCCTTCCTGGACGCGGATAGAACGAAGGTGCCCGTAAACAGAATAGGTGCCGCCCTCGTGCTCGATAATCACGGAAGGTCCACGGCCGTCAATTTCAGATACCATCACCACAGTGCCGGGAGCGGCAGCCTTCACCATCTTGCCACGCTTGCCCCGGATTTCGATACCCAGGTTCCGGGTCGTGATATGGAGCACCGGGTGTTCCTGCAAGCCGTAGCGGCTGATAACTTCCCCTTCCAGCGGCATGCACTTGGGCCCCTTGAGACTTGCCGTCACCGTGGGCTTCGGCTTCTCCACCACCTTCTCCTTTTTCTTCTTTTCCTTGGCCTTCTTGGCCTTGCGTTCCGCCTCGGCCTTCTTGGCCGCCGCAATTTCCTTCTTGCGCTTTTCTTCCAGCTTCTTGATCAAGGCCAGCATGGTCTTCTGGTTCCGTTCGAACTCTTCCAGGGCCCGCTTCTGCATGGCCTTGTCGTGCTTCAGAGATACAAGCATTTTTTCTTGCCCGCTCATCTGGGTCACCAGGCCCTTCTCTTCGGCGCTCTTCTTGTGGCGCAGCTGGGACAGTTCCTGCAGGTGCTCCACCTCCTGCTTCTTCTTTTCGTCACGCTCCCGCATGAGCCTAAGTAAGGTGTTCACCTGTTCCTGGTCCTGATAAAGCAGGTGGTGTACCCAAAACACCTGACGCTCGGGATTTCCCTTCTGCGTCAGCAAGCCGTATAGGATCTCCGCTTCGCTGCTGCGGCCCTTCTCGTACAGCGTGCGGATGCGCTTGCGCATGACTTCCTTGCGTTCCCTGATTTGCCTATCCAGGGAATCCAGGTCCTTGGAAAGCTGGCGCACCGCGCCCTGGACCAGGATTTCGCTTTTGGAGAGCTCCTGGATGTAGGTCCTGGTCTGGTTCAGGTTCTGGTCCAAAAGGGAGATGGTATTGAGCACGCCCTTCTCTTCGGTTTCCAAGAGGGCCAGTTCCTTACGCTTCTTGGCCAGATCCGTTTCCAGTTTCTTGAGAGCGGTCCGCTGTTCCTTAATCTGGGCATCCGTTTTTTTCGGCGCCCCGAAGGAGAGCCCCACCAGAAGACACAAGATGATGGAAAGAATCCGCATCCTACTCCTGCTCGAAATTCTTTACCGTCAGAAACCTGCGAACAGTCCTGTAACTGAAATAGGCCGAAAGGAGCGTCACCAGCAAGACCACTCCCGCAAGCATAAGCCCGAGACCACCCCTGTTACTGGCCACGATGGGAACCGCATTCCCTACCGCATTCACAAAAATGGCCATAAGGGAGACCGCAAGCCCGCTCCCCACAAACCCAAGAATCAGGCCTTCCAGCACAAAGGGAAATTCGATAAAGAAGGGACTGCCACCGGTGTACTTCATGTTCTCCACCAGCAGCTGCCTGGAGAACAGGGAAAGCCGCACAGAGTTGCAGATGATCAGGGCAAGGGTGGCCAGCAGGAGGACGCTAAGGCAAAGGGGCCAGAACACCATCTTGAACTTCCACTTGGCAATGCGCTCCGCCCACTCGATAGGGGCCTGGACCTCTTCGAAATAGCCCTTGCGGAAAATTTCCCTGCGGAGTTCCACCAGGTCCACGGGATTGCAGGCTTCTTCCTTCACCTTAATCCTGAAGAAGGGCGGAAGCGGGTTTCCTTCTACCAGGTCCAGCATTTCTCCTGAAAAGTGCCTGCGGAAATCAGCCAGGGCAGAATCGGCACTCACATACTCCACGGAAGCGACCCGCTTGGTATGGAGCAGATTTTGGGAAATGGCCTTGATGGAGTCGGGCGCCACCACCTTGGGCAGGAACGCCTCCACCGTATAGAGGGACTTCTCCGCCGAAAGGAGCTTCACCACGCCCCCGAAGGCGGTTAACGAGCCCGCCAGCAGGACAGAACAAAGAAAGATGGTCACCAGGGACGGGAGAACCACGGTACGGTGCTGCTTCAGCCCCCGAAAAGATTCAGATATTAAGTAGCCTAATTGTCCTAGCACCATTGGAATATAATTAAATTTGCTAGTGTTTACCACGGTAATGCTATGAATAACATCGGATTGAAGATAATGGCCTTCCTGTTCGGAATCGCCCTATGGTTTTTTGTCATGTCCACCCAGGATTTTCAAATCACCATGGATGTTCCCGTCAAGCTGGTCAGGTTGCCGGAACTGCTGGCAGTCGCCTCCAAGCCACCACACACCCTGCCCATTACCGTCAGGGGCCCGGCCTTCGACCTTATTCGCATGCGCTGGAACTACATGAACAAGGACTCCAACGCCGTCTCCATCATCATCGACCTGCAGGGAGCCGAACTTGGGGCCACCCGCAAGCACCTGGATGCCAAGAATTTCTCGGCGCCAAGCTTTCCCAATGTAAAGTTCGTGGAGCCGTCTAACCAGCTTCTATTCCTGGACCTGGAGCTGGACACCCGCATCGAGCGAAACATTCCCGTCAAGTCCAATGTGACCTTCGACCCGGCACCCGGCTACATCATGACGAATGTCCCGAAGATTTCACCCGAACAAATCCGCGTCTCTGGCGCCAGGGACGCCCTGACCCGCATCTTCGAAATCCCGACGGATTCCGTGCAGTTCGACAGCCTTACCGCCAACGACAATTTCAAGGTCAAGCTGAACCTGGAAGCCTTCCCCGCCTATGTGACGCCCAGCGATTCCAGCGTCATCATGAGTATCGACATCCAGAAACTGGAAAGCAAGACCTTCCAAAAGGTTCCGGTCCAGCTTATCGGGCAGTACAACAGGGACCAAGCCAGGCTCTCCCCCGACACCGTTTCCGTCAAGATTACTGGCGGCCAGAATGTCCTGGATTCCATAGCCCCCGAGAACCTGCAGATCTTTGTAGAAATCAACCGGTTCGCCATCGAAGATGTGGACAGCCTCGCTCCCACCGTCAAGATGGACCTGCCTTCTTCCGTGAACCGGGAGATGTCCATCAAGGGCTACGAACTGGTTCCCGACAAGGTGAAGCTTATCAAGACGGAAGTCGCCCCAGCTCCTGCCGATTCTCTGGGAGAAGAGGAATAATGCTCTGGCTCGGCATCGAATCCAGCTGCGATGAGACCGCCTGCGCCATACTGCAAGACGAACCCCTGAAGGTTCTTTCCAACCCGCTCTACAGCCAGATCGACGAACACGCCCTCTACGGGGGCGTAGTTCCAGAGATTGCCGCACGGGCACACCTGCAAAAGATAGCCCCCATCGCCGAGGCCGCCGTCAAGGAAGCCGGCATCAAGCTCACCGACATTGGCGCCATCGCCTACACTACGGGACCGGGGCTCATGGGGCCTTTGCTTGTAGGAGCGAGTTTTGCCAAGGGCCTGGCCCGGGACTTGCAGATTCCCGCCTACGGCATGAACCACCTGGAAGGGCACCTGGCGGCGGCATGGCTTTCCAATCCCGACATCGAGCCCCCCTTTTTGACGCTGACCGTCTCGGGTGGCCATACGGAACTGGTGCTGGAAGAGCCCGGCTTCAAGTACACCAGCATCGGCCGCACCCGTGACGACGCCGCCGGAGAAGCCTTTGACAAGTGCGGGAAGCTCATAGGCCTGAAATACCCTGCGGGGGCCACCATCAGCAAACTCGGAAAAGATGGCAACCGAAAATTCATCGAATTCCCGCGGGCGCTGAACACCCACGGCAACTGCGAGTTCTCTTTCAGCGGGCTCAAGACCGCCGTGTTGCGCTACACCGAAACCCACGACCTGGAATACATCCAGAAGAACCTGGGCGACATCTGCGCTTCCCTTGAAGACGCCATCGTGGACAGCCTTGTCACCAAGACCATCAACGCCCTCAAGAAAACAAAGATGAAGACCCTGGTCATGGGCGGCGGGGTAAGTGCCAACGCCTGGCTCCGCACAAGATTGCAGGATTACTGTGACAAGCACGGCATACGCTTCTGCATTCCGGACCGCAGTCTCAGTACCGACAACGGCGCCATGATTGCCGCCGCCGCCATCCGTAGGCAAAAGCAGGGCATGCTCAAATCCATCGATACCGTAAAGCCCTGGATGCCGCTGGCTATCTAGCGTTTATTTTGCCCGCGAGCCTTTGTCACGCTCGCGCTTTTTGTCACGCCCGGCATCTTTTTTTCTTCACTTTTCAGCGGGAACTTAAACTTGCCAAACAACACGCAACCGGGCGCTCCCGGGTCGCATTCCTTTTTTCGCTTGTCGCAAAAGGTATTCCGCAAGTGCTTGCATTCGTAGCTCACAAAAACAAAGCTAGAAAACACCCTTTGTTTTAAAGACCCCAAATTCTATATTTTGGGAAAAAAGAGAATTTATGGACCAGGAAATTACCTTCGAAGAACTGGGTCTTGCCCCGGAAATCCTCGATGCGGTCAAGGCCGCCGGCTACGAGACACCCTCCCCCATCCAGGCAAAGGCCATTCCTGCCCTCCTCCAAGGCAAGAACCTCCTGGGCACGGCACAGACAGGTACCGGCAAGACGGCGGCCTTTGCCCTGCCGCTCCTTTCCCGTATAGAATTCAACGCCCGTGAAACATCGCTCCTGGTGCTGACCCCCACAAGGGAACTTTCCATTCAGGTGGCCGAAGCTATCCAGCAGTACGCCATGAAGCTCCCGAAGGTCCATGTGGTTCCCGTCTACGGCGGGCAAGACATTTCCGTACAGTTCAAGGCCCTAAAGCGCAGCGCCAATGTCATCGTGGCCACGCCGGGTAGGCTTATCGACCATCTCAAGCGGGGTTCCATCAGCCTAGACAAGGTCCAGGCCGTCGTTCTGGACGAAGCCGACGAAATGCTGGACATGGGATTCATGGAGGATGTGGAGACCATCCTGAGCAAGATTCCCGAGAACGCCCAGCGGGCCCTTTTCAGCGCCACCATGCCCAAGGAAGTCCTGGAAATCATCGACGAGCACCTGGGCGAATACAGCGAAGCCCGCATCGAGGGCAAGACCACTACAGTAGAAAACATCCGCCAGCGCTTTTTGCTGGTCAAGAGCCACGACAAGATGGAAGCCCTTGCCCGGGTCATCGAAGGCGAAGACTTTGACGGCATGCTCATATTCGTGCGTACCAAGCAGGCCACCTCCGAAGTCTCGGAACGCCTGGAAGCCCGCGGGTTCAATGTGGCGCCCCTGAGCGGCGATCTGGCACAGACCCTAAGGGAACGAACCATCAACCGCCTGAAAATGGGCAAGCTGGATATCGTCGTGGCAACCGATGTGGCCGCCCGCGGAATCGATGTGGACCGCATCACCCATGTGGTGAACTACGACATTCCCTACGACACGGAATCCTATGTACACCGCATCGGACGCACGGGTCGCGCCGGCCGTAGCGGAAACGCCATCCTGTTTATCACGCCCAGGGAACGGCGCCTGCTCAAGACCATCGAAAAAGCCACCCGCCAGCCCATCGAGGCCATGTCGCTGCCCAGCGCCGAACAGATCAGCGCCAAGCGTATCGCCAATTTCCAGAAGAAGATTCAAGACAAACTAACAAACGCCGACCTTTCCAAGTTCCGCGAGATTTTCATGAAGATGACGGTGGAACTGGGCTCCGACATAGAAGAAGTGGCCGCCGCGGCCCTATGCCTGGCACAAGAGCGCGAACCCATCTTCCCCAAGATGGAGCAACTCTCCGCCCCCAAGGTCCGCGAGCAAGGCGACAAGGGCGACCGCAAGGAGCGCAAGGAAGGCGCCAACGGCGTGGAAGAAGGCTACCTCCGCTACTACCTGGCCGTAGGCCGCAGGGACCATGTCTCCCCCCGGGACATCGTAGGCGCCATCGCCGGCGAAGCGGACATCAGCAGCGCCATCATCGGGCGAATCAAGCTCTTTGACAAGTTCAGCACCGTGGAACTTCCGGACAACACCGACCAAAGCGTGCTGGACATCCTCTCTGAAATGACCATCCGGGGTAACGACGCCAAGTTCAGGCTCATGACCGACGACGCCCCGCCGCCGAAAGACCGGAAAAGTTTCAAGGGTAAAAAGGATTTCGGGAAGGGCAAGAAGCCCAAGGGCAAGGAAAAACCGTTCCGAGAATCCTACGGCGACAAGCCTTTCCGCAAAACCCGCCGTTTTGGAAGGGTTTAGGTGACGGCTCGCGACTTTTTAATCCCTTACTAACCCGTTATCTCTGTAGTACGGCACGTCCTTCAGCACTTCCTCGATCCAGGCCTGCTTCAGGGGGTTGTTCCGCCATTCCTCATGGAGGCTCCCCCGTTCCTTAGCCGGGTACATCTGGGCCACGGCATCTTCCACCGTCTTCTCCTGCGCCAGGGTGGCCGCCAGCTGCGCCGCTCCCGCATACACTTGCGAAAGTCCGTCGCCAGAATCCAGATTGAAATTCGAAGTGTGGCGGATAATCGCCATCAAAAGGGCCGGGTCCACATCCTCCTTGATGGAAGCTTCCATCACAGGCAGCCCACATAGCTGCTCTGTGCTCCAGGGAGCGCCCCTGTATACCAGTTCCAGCCTATGATTCTCTCCCCGGGACTCCATCTTCACCAGGTAGCGGGCCCCCAGCCGCTGCTGTACCTTCTTCACGATACGGATGCTGCGGTTCTTGAACTGCTTGTAACCATCAAAAGAAAGCCATAGGGTATCGTCCAGGCGGACAAGCCTAGGCGTCGTGGGGCGCTGCACCTCTTCGTTGTAGATTTCCAATAACGCCGTCAACCTGTACGCCAACTCCGGCATGGGGCTTGCCAGGTCACAGGAAGAATCCCTGGATATAAAATTCCCCGCCACAAGATTTTCCACCATGCTCCTGGAGTAGTCCCTGAACACCCGCCTGGAATCCTGGGATTCACCCGCCACACCGCCAGGGTACAGCGCATAGCCCGCCACGATCAGCGCCAAAAAAAAGACAAAGGCCAGCAACGCCCAGCGCACCTTGCGGCTGTGCCAAACCAGTCCGGCCCAGGCCCTGCCCTTCGGGGTCCGTCCCAAGAACAGCAGCAAAAAAACCGAAACGGCAATCCAAATAATCGCTATAACCAACAGCGCCACGCTATCCAATATAATTTCTAATTTGGAGCCATGCTGAATTCACTGGATAATATCGTAATCATCGGGGACCGTATTCTCATAAAGCCCCTGGAAGCCTCCAACAAGACCGGCAGCGGGCTCTACCTGCCCCCCAGCGTCAAGGAGCGGGATGCCGTGCACACAGGGCTTGTGGTCAAGGTGGGTCCGGGCTACCCCATTCCCGCCTCCAAGGACCCCGACGAAATTTTCAAGAATGAATCTTCAGACCCCATCAGCTATGTACCCCTCCAGGTCAAGGAAGGGGACGAGGCCCTGTACCTCCACGCCGGAGGCTACGAGCTGGAAATCAACAACGAGCGATACATCGTGGTGAACCAGAACGCCATACTTCTGGTGCTACGAAACGAAATTCCCGACAGCGTCGACAAACTGTAACTAGGAGCGCTACAGCTTACGCACCCTGGCTGGCCAGCAGGTCGTGGGCTTCCTTCACCTTGCCCAGAACCACCTTGGTGGAATCGAACAGGGCGGTAACCTGGTCTTGCAATTCCGTAAGGAATTCCTTGTTGCAGAACAGGTCTTCCTTAGAATTCTTGATGTCTGTAAAGACAGCCTTGAGGGACTGCAAAGCCTTAGTTTCTTTCTCCGCCACGGTCTGGATTTCCTGACGGATCTCGGCCAATTCCGCCTTTTTCCTTTCCGCAATCTCCGGGTCATTTTCCTTGAGAATGTGGGTGGGCAGCACGCCGTAATCTTCGTACTTTTCGTTAGGCGAAATAGTGTTGTTCCTCGCCACCATGGTGCGGATTCCCGTTGATTTTACCGAAGACGCCACCGAGATGGTGCAGTTGGAGGTGCCGTGGTAATTGCAGCGCACCCGCTTTTCCACATGCTTCAGTTCGTTGTACGGGAAAAAGTCCCCTTCGGTTTCGATATAGCGGAGGGGCGCGTACAGGGGCACCGTCTCACCGGCAATGGTAATGCGGTAGAATAGGCACGGCTCCTCGTTGAACATCTTGGTTTCGTACTGGTTGTTGCTGCTTCTCAACAACTTCTGGATACGGCTCATCAGATTCTCTGCATCGTAGGGCTTTTCCAGAATTTCGGGCACATCCTTGAGGAGCTGTTTCAGCACGATATGCCGATACTTTTCCATAATGATCTTGTTGGACACCGACCTAGACCAGATGGGCAGACCCAAGAAGAAGGTGTCCTCCAAGCGGGTTTCCGTGCGCCCGTTAAAGAAGGCCATGGCCTTCATGATGTTTGCAAGAGCAATCCACTTGCGCACCGATACATAAATCTTGTTCTCGTCGCAGACATCCACCACTTCCGCGATGACCTTCAGGGAATCTTCAGAAAGGGTAACCTTCTTGATTTCTTCGTTCCATTGGGACCTCTCCTCGGCAGTAACGACCAGCCCCGGAGACACGCGGGTACTGGTTACGTCGCCTTGGGTTTTCAGAAGATCACAAAGGGCATCAGAAGAAATATTTTCGGGCAGCACGACCGTCAGGGGAATGCTGTCGATAATTTCGCCACGACACAGAGCATCCTCGGGACGCATATCCCCAGAAAAAATCAATGAGGCCTTACCATGGTCTTCCAGGGCGATAGCGGCGTTATCTTTAATCTTCTCGTTCCTGGGATCATAAGCAAGGAACTGTATAAAGTCGTAGCTAGACAGGTTGTCCGGCATATCCTGCTCGCGGGACCCGATCTTCAGAGCTTTCGCGTTCTTGAATGCGGCAATCCACCTCTCCAGAATCAGGCCCTTTCCCGAACCGGACCGGCCATATAGATAAAAGGGCTCCCCCAGCAAAGCGGCCAAAAAACCCAGCTGTATCTGGAACTCCCTCTCCGGGATACCAGCCACCAGGGCCGTCATCAATTCCGAAATTCTTTTCGTCAAAGTCATATTTTCACCTCTTCTAGGGATAATAGTAGTAAATCCTGCGTGCACCGGTACACCCTAGGGCTATTCCGCAACTCTGGCCCCAGCCTCATATAGTCCTTTTCCGTCACCAGGACCGCGGGAGCGGACTTCAGGATTTTTTTTAGGGCCTTATCATAACGCCACTCATGATCTGGACGCACAACGGTCCGTTCCACCTTCACACCGAAAATTTCCAGGTCCCTGAAAAACCGCCCGGGATTCCCGATACCGCAAACGGCCCACAGGCCGGAACTCGCCACATCCAGGGTCTCCCCCGCCCCGTTCACGATTTCTGAAATAGAAAACTTCACATCTGGATTTTCACCGTCGCACCTTAAGACCAAATCCGGCTCCGGATGGTCCTGTACAAGGCTACGGTTCGGACCGGCGGGCCACAGGTCCCGCAACCTGCAAGGAGACTCCCCCCAGTCCAGCCGCACGGCAAACGCAGGCCGCAGCCGGGAATCTTCGAAACCATCGTCACAGATGATGTAGTCGAACTGGCCGTCCAGTTCCCGAGCCGCGCGGTAGCGATTGGATGTGGCCACCACCGTGGCCCAGGGCAATTTCATCTTCAAAAGTTCAAATTCGTCCCAGGCCTTTGCATGGCAAAGCACCGCCACCTTCTTGGTTTTGTACAAACTAACAATATGATTAGCAAGCCAAATGACAAAGGGGGTCTTTCCGGCGCCACCCGCCAAAAAGCTCCCCACCACAATCAACTTGGCATGGACCAGTGGCTTGCCCGGCCGTAGGAAAAGCCAGTGGTGGATTTTATAAAGAACCCTGTAGATTAACGAAAGCAACATACGCAGGTCTAGTGTGAGGTGTGGAGTGTGGGATGCGAGATTACTCATTACACATCACACATTACACATCGCCGTTAGGCCTCGTTTCTCTTCTGCAGCAAAAACAGATCTGCCAGCACCAGGGCCGCCATGCTCTCCACGATAACCGGCGCCCGCACGGCCACGCAAGGGTCGTGACGACCCTTGGCAGCGAGGCTGCCATTTTCGCCACCACGCCCGGCGGTCTTCTGCTCAAGCGAAATCGTGGCCGTGGGCTTGAAGGCCATGCGGCATACAATGTTCTCGCCGTTGCTGATTCCGCCCAGGGAGCCGCCCGCGTTGTTGGTGCGGGTCCTGTAACGCTTACCGTCAAAGTAAATTTCGTCGTTGTGCTCGCTGCCGTGCATGCGGGCCGCCTTGAATCCGCTCCCGATCTCAAAGCCCTTGCAGGCGGGAATCGAAAGCATAGCCTGGGCAAGCAAAGCGTCCAGACGGTCGAACACGGGCTCACCAAGCCCTGCGGGCACATGGCGCACCACAAGCCCCACAGTTCCGCCAACGCTGTCGCCGTTCTTCTTGGCCTCAAGAATTTCATTCTCCATCTTGGCACTGGCTGCCGCATCGGGACAGCGCACCGGCGAAGCTTCTACCATGTCGTGGTCCAGCTTATCAAGATCTATAGAGGGGCACTCTACTTCACCAACACTTTGAACCCATGACACAAATTCCGTACCCGCAACCTGCTGCAGGAACTTCCGGGCCACCACGCCAGCGGCCACACGACCGATGGTCTCGCGGGCAGAACTGCGTCCGCCACCGCGATAATCCCTAAAGCCATACTTGATGTCGTAGCACAGGTCCGCATGGCCAGGCCTGAACCATTTAGCGATGTCGGAGTAGTCACCGCTCCGCTGGTCCTCGTTAAAGACCACGAAGGAGATAGGCGTGCCGGTGGTCTTGCCCTCGAACACCCCGCTCAGAATCTTCACCTGGTCCTTTTCGTCCCTGGCGGTAGTCAGCCTGCCCTGCCCCGGGCGTCTGCGGTCCAGAAATGCCTGGACATCGGCCTCGGAAAGGGGTATTCCGGCAGGACAGCCGTCCAAGACGGCGCCAACGGCCGGACCATGGGATTCGCCCCAGGTCGTGACAGAAAAAATCTTACCAAATGTGCTAGACATGCCCAAAATATAGATAAAGAGCGCCTATTTTCCCCATTTTTGCCTATTTTTTAAAAGAGTTTACTATATTTTACAATGCTTCTAGGAGTTGCAATGCAGAGACTGCTGCTTATCGTTACGCTATTTGTGTTCTCATTTTCCATGAGTGCCTTTGCTCAGCGTTCTGAAGATTTTGCAGGAATCCCCTTCGGCTCCGACCGCCAGACCGTCATCGAAGAAGTCATGAAGATGGGCTACGAGCCCTATGGCCAGAGCGGCGAGGGCGAACGAGTGGTCATCCCCGTGTTCAAGTTCGGCGAACTGCCTGTGCAGGTGGACTTTATCTTCAACCAGAACGACAAGTTCTACGCCTTCGAGATCCGCACGGGCCGTGTAGAAGAATCCCGCAAGAGCAAGGCCATCGAAGCCGCCATCTACATGTCCGAGCAGTTCACGCTTAAGTACGGCAAGCCGGTAGAACCTGCCACCATCGACGAGACCAACATCAAGAACGGCAGGAACATCTACCAGGAGTGGTTCTCCGTCAAGGCCCTAAACGCCTACACCTCCGTGGTCAAGAACAACAACCGCTTCTTCGTGATGGGAGTGGTGGAGCACAGGGCCCTAGCCAAGGAACAGAGCAAGAAGGCGAAGGCCAAGGAAAAGGCCGCCAGCGCGCCTGTCTTCTAGCAAGTTTTTCTGGAGCCTCGCCTATGCGGGGCTCTTTCTTTTTTTCGTATCAGGAGTTTCTATGTCCAAGCTCATGCGTTCCATTTCGGGTATCCGCGGTATCGTCGGGGACACTCTTACCCCCCAGGTCCTTTCCTCCCATGTGAAGGCCTTCCTCCAGATTACCAAGGCCAAGCGGGTGGTCATCGGCCGCGACAGCCGCCCCACTGGGCAGGCCATCTCCCAGTTCGTGGCGGGCATCTGCAGGCTCTCCGGCGTGAACGTCATCGATGTGGGCCTTTCCACTACGCCTTCTGTTGAAATTCTTACGACCCACTTCAAGGCCGACGCAGGCATCATCATTACCGCGAGCCACAACCCGCTGGAGTGGAACGCCCTTAAGTTCTTGAACAGCAAAGGGTTATTCCTTGGGCCGGACGATGTGAAAAAACTGTTCGAACTGGCAGACCAGGACCGGTTCGACTATCCCGACTACAGAACCATGGGAACCTACGAGGTGGCCCCCGACGCCGACGGCATCCACATCCAGGGAACCCTTGGCATTCCTTTCGTCGATGTAGACGCAATCCGCAAGTGCAAGTTCAAGGTGGCGGTGGACGCCGTGAACGGCGCGGGCAGCTATATAGTGCCCCGCCTGCTAGAAGAGCTGGGCTGCCAGGTGGTGCGCGTGCACTGCGAACCCGACGGCACCTTCCCCCGCGGGGCCGAGCCCATTCCCGAGAACCTGGGCGACCTGCGCAACGCCGTCAAGCAGAACGGCTGCGCCCTGGGCTTTGCCGTTGACCCTGACGCCGACCGCTGCGCCCTGGTAGACGGTTTAGGACAAAGTATCGGCGAAGAATACACCCTCGCCATCGCTACCGAAGAGGTACTCAGCCAAAAGAAGGGCAGCACCTGCGTGAACCTTTCCACCAGCCGTATGAACGAAGATGTTGCCGAAAAGTATGGTTGCGAGTGCAGCCGCGCCAAGGTTGGCGAAATCAATGTGAGCCTGCAGATGATCGAGAACAATTGCATCATTGGCGGCGAAGGCAACGGAGGCGTGATCCTCCCGGCGCTCCACTACGGTCGCGATTCCCTGGTAGCCGCGGCGCTGGTCCTCAGCTGGATGGCCCACCACAACGGCGGCCCTGAAAAGTTCGTGGCCGAGAACCCGGCCTATGTGATGCCCAAGAAAAAGTTCGAGCTGGGTGACAAGAAGGTGGCCGATATTCTGCCCAAGGTCAAGCAGGCTTTTGCCGACTGGAAAAGCGACGAGCGCGACGGCCTGTGGCTTGGCAAGGGAAAGTCCTGGGTGCATGTGCGGGCCAGCAACACGGAGCCGGTGATCCGCGTGATCGCCGAAGCCCCCACCGCCGAAGAAGCGGAAGCCCTTTGTTCTAAAGTCGAAGGGATGATCTAAAGGTCTTGCATGAACGGCAGCTGCTTGGCACGCTGCATCAGGCGGTGGGCGTGAGCCTCGTTCTTGGGCTGCGCGCCGTACAAAAGTTCAAAGAACTTCTTGAGACCAATCTCACCGCCGCCCTGCTTTAGGATGTACACCACCACCAAGTTCTGGGGCGCTACCGTCGAGCTGATGATGTCGATGTCCGTATTGCCCAGCTGCGAAACCGCCAGCTGGAAGGCGTCCTCGCTGTAGTCCCGAATCAGCTTCTGGATATCGCCCAAAGATTCAAAGCCCAGGAACTTGAAGACCTTCAGGTAGTGCTGTAGCGACGACTCGTGAATCTCCGCCTGGTTGATGGAGGCGATGCGCTTGTTCAGGTGGTCGAAAGGTCTCAGCTGCAAGTAGTTGCTGAAGGAGTCGCCGTCCAGCGATACTTCCTCGAAATTGCCGGAATGCACCAGTGCCTGCACGCGACGGCGGTAGTTGTTGATGCCCGTGCGAATTTGGCAGAACTGCTCGTCCACAAGTTCCAGCATTCCCGCCAGGCGGTTCAGGTTACGCAGGTATTCACGGGGAACTTCTACGCCGGTCTTGTAACCCGTGTCGTGGTCCAGGGTGGCCCACACGTGCTGCAGGGCGCTACGCATCTGGAGCTCAAAACGGAACTGGTTCAGCTGGGGGCATTCCGGGTCCTTGTAAAGCTTTTCGGGCAACCTGCAGATGTAATGCAGGGAATTGTAGCCGAAGCTGTGGAGCTCGTGGACCTTGCGCTTGTCAATGCTGTTCACCCAGTCCACTTCGAAAAGCTGTTCGGCCAGGGCCGCAATCTTGTCCACCTCGTCGTTATAGAAGGTAATGACCCGCACGCCCAGAATATCCGTGATGTCGTCCAGACTCCTGTACTTTTCGCCCTTGCGGTCCAGCTTGCCCGCAAGGCTGCCTTCTTCCTTGATCCTAGCCTCTACCGCGTTGATGTAGATGTGGTTGTCCATGATGCTCTTGCGCAGCGTGTCGCGGACAATGGAGAGCATCCTCGCAAATACCGGGCGCCTTTCGCGGAACTCCTCCAGGATGGCGTTGCCGTGGGCGTCCAGACCATAGCTCCCTACAGGTTTCTCACTCATACATTCACTCCGCCTTGGACGAAAAAAGTTTCTCGATCAGTTCCTCGAATTCCGCGTAGGCGAAGGTCCCCTTCAGGCTGGCAAGGGCCTGGGCCAGCCCGCGGAAATGCCACTCGTGGGCGGCGGCGTCCTTGACGCAGAACAGGTTCCACACCTTGTCGCCGATGGCCTGGTAGTCGCGGTAGATGGCGCGGATGTTGCTCAGCTTGTCGGAAAGGGCCACGATCTTCACATCGTTCGTAGCTGTCGAAAGCCGCGCAATCGCTTCTTCCTTGCGCAGCCGCCAGCTCTCTTCGCGGCTCTTGCCCTCGAACACGATATCCGATTCCGCATCTACAAGGCTGGCCACGCGGGGGCCGAACTCGCGCTCGATATCCTTGAGCGTTATGTCCGTGTCCTCCACCGTATCGTGGAGCACGGCCGCGGCCAGCAGCTCCTGGTCGTTTGTCATGGTGGCGGCGATGGAGACCGCTTCCATGGGGTGAACTATGTAGGGGAACCCCTTACCCTTGCGCTCGGCGCCCTTGTGGGCCTTGACCGCAAAAACAACCGCCCTGTCCAACAACGAAGTATCCATGTGTGGTAATATACCTTTTTTCACGAGACGGGGAACAAGCCACTATATATATGACTTCATTTTACCGCAAAACAAGCCTAAAAAATTTGTAAAATCCTTTTTCACGGGTTAAGCACCGCTTTGCTTGTCTTGAAAATAAAATTAATCTATATTTAGGGCATGGCATTAGCAATACGTCCATTACCAGTCCTAGAAGGCGCTGCAGCAGACAGGTTTATAAGAAAAGCAAACCGAATGCTGAAAGCGAAAAAGAAACTTGACTTAAGCAAAAAAGTCAAAGCCACAGCCTTTATTCTCAAAAATGCAAAGATATAGTCCATGAGTTATCTTCAATCCAACTGCAGGTTGACAAGTTTGCAGGATATACAGGTTCAATCAAACCTGTCTTTTTTTTCCTGTGGCGACAAAGATCTCGATGAATTCTTTCAATGCGACGCCGCAGCGTATGAACACGCACTCTTCGGGAAAACATACGCATTCATTGATAAAAAAAGCAGCAACATCACATCGATGTTTACAATTTCTAACGGAGGCATCCAGGCCAAACAGATGCGACGGAAGCTCCGCGAAAATGTTCCGTACCCTAAGAGGTTGATTCACAACTACCCTTCTGTATTAATCGGCCGTCTCGCGGTAAGCGAAAAATTTCAAGGAAAGGGAATCGGGTCTGAAATTTTGGATTTTCTAAAAATATGGTTTTCCGACTCGCACAACAAGACTGGGTGCAGATTCCTTGCCGTTGACGCCTACAACATGCACTCCGTTTTAAAGTTCTATGAGAACAACGAATTCTCCTTCGTATTCAGGTCCGAAAAAGAAGAACGAGCAAGCCTACAATTACAAGACGGGCAACTCCTGCATAGTCGTACAATGTGCTGCGACCTGTTCCTTTACGCAGAATCCCTGCGCCACAGATAGCCCCCACCCTTACCCGCCCCTGGACAATCAAATCCGGGGAATTTTTTGCGGCCGTCAGCCGCCCCCCCCAATATTCCAACTTGGACTATGGATTTCGGGGAAAAGTCCCCTTTTTTCGCGGCATTTTAACATTTCATATTGACACAAAATACAAGTAATTGTATATTATATGTAAATATGAAAAATCCATTGGACAAAACCAACCTGCTATTGCGATTTGCCCCCGAGGTCGGAGGGGTATTCTCCCTGTCGGAACTGAGTTCCCTCTTCGACATCGCAAACCAACAAACACTGTGGATTGCCGTCAGGCAATTCGAGACGGCCGGTCTCCTCAGCCGCTACTGCCGGGGAATATATGTCGCACGGGAATTCGATTCCCAAATCCTCTCTGCAAAGGTTCGCACGGATTCATACATTTCCTTCGGCTCGGCACTTGCATACCGCAGGCTAATCGGTACCGAAAGCCCGCGACTCGTCACCTGCGTCACTCCGGCAAGAGCGGCGGAATATTCCGGCGACATAAACCTGTCCTACGCAAGGATTTCCAAGGACCTGTTCTTTGGATTCGAGACCCTGCAGAACGGAGTCAAGATGGCCGACGCGGAAAAAGCCGTGCTGGACACGCTCTACTTTTACCAGCATAAAAAAACTTTCTATTTCAATATATTTCAGGATATCGATTTTGCTACTTTGTCCCGGAAAAAACTGGACGCCTACCTGGAACAATACAAGAACCCGAAATTTCAGACCTTCGTAAGGAACACGATTGATGGAAAAGTTTGAGACCACAGAAGCACTGCTCGCATGGATTGTCGATTTTTTCTCGACCAACTTTGGCAACTCCGCCATACTCAAGGGTGGCATGGCTCTACGACTGATGCACAGTCCCAGATACACTAATGATGTTGATTACATATTCGTACCTTTCGATTCAAAAAAAGATGTCAAAGACATTGTCGAAAGAGCTTTGTCACAGGTCGATGGTCTCCATTACGAATCAACGATGAACTCCAAGGCACTGAGAATTCTGCTGACATACGGTGGACAAAGCGCACAAATAGAGATCAATGTCGAAAAAGGCTGCCCATCAATACCCATGTCTTCCGCCCTGCTCAGCAAGAGTCACGGACGTCCTACCCGCATTCTGCGCATCATGGAACCGAGCATTTCGTTCGCCCACAAAATTGCCGCATGGAACGAACGCGAACTGATGCGGGACCTCTACGACATGTACCAATACGAAAGCATCCTGCGCGCCAAGCCGCAAATGGACATTCTGAAAGCACGCCTAGCGAAAGCCCGTTCCTACGCAAACATTGTCGCCGCGCGGGACCTAGACGGTCTCATCGGCAAGATGAAGGATCAAGCGGACAACCTTGACGAGAACAGGCTTGCAGAACTCCGCCCCATCTTGAGCAACGATGAACTTGCGGGGCTTACATTCCGGCTAAAGGCCTCCATATCGGCCATATGCGAAATGTTGAACCAACAATAATTATTCCAACTTGGACTATGGATTTCGGGGAAAAGTCCCCTTTCTGTAAAAAAAAATCTATGTTTATTCCCATCGAAAGCGTCTGCGATATGGCGATTTTTCGCGAAAAACGGCGTTTTTGTCAAATTTCCTTGCTGCTGTGACACAAATGTGACAAAAGTTTGACAAAACTATTGCTTTTCTGTGAAAAAGATTGTATATTACAGAACGTAAACCGGGCAATCCCGCCCAAAAGAATGTGTCACAAACAACAAGGAGTACACACATGAAAAAGCAAGGTTTTACCCTTATTGAATTGATGGTCGTGATCGTGATCATGGGCATCCTGGCCGCCGTTGCAGTGCCGAAACTGTTCGGCATGATCGCCAAGTCCAAGGCCTCTGAAGTCCCGACCGCCGCAGGAACCTACGTGAACCTCCAGGACGCCTATGTGGTTGAAGCCAACGCTCTCGGTACATGGTCCAAGGTCGGCTATACCGGCGCTGGCAACAGTTCTGCAAAGGGTTCTGCAACCGGCGTCTTCTATTATTTTGAAGGCGCAGATGGCAAATGTCAATGGCAGGCTCAGGCCCTTCAGAAACTGAATGACTGCGCCAAGGGTGACAAGTGGGGCATCATGGTAGACATTAGCGGTAGTGAAGCTGATGGCCAGTCCAATGCCGTGTACAATACGGGCGCAAGCAATTCGAAGTGCGTTGAGTTAACGCCGTCCTTCAGCAAGCTTGCATCCGGCCGTGAAACCTCAAAGGCCGTCGCCTTCTAAGATTGCTCAGAATCTGGTATGATTTAAAGGCCACCTGTTTTTACAGGTGGTTTTTTTTTACTATTTCTATACTTCAGTTATGAAATTTGCCTCCTTTCAAAACCATTCGCTGAGCATCGCACTATTTGCAAACATGGTCGCTCTAGGCATAAGCCTTATTCTCAACGGCAGCAAATATGAATCCTTAGATGACTATTTCATGCATTCCGTTTTGACGGGTGCATATGGCGGGGAATACAATGTTCACCTATACTTTGTCAATGCGGTCTACGGCTATTTTCTAAAGCCATTCTATGCTCTTTTCCCTACAATAGGCTGGTATTCGATATTTGAGATTGCTACTGTTTTCTGTTCCTTTGTCGTCATATCATTTGTTGTCCTACGGCGATTTGAGAGCAGGGTTGGCAAATGGCTATCCCTGCTGGTAATCGCCTGCGTTTCTCCCGATTTTTACCTTCATGTGGCTTTTACCCAATGCGCAGCCATTGCGACCGCAGCCGGCATTTTACTCTTTGCCGTAGGTCGCTTTGAAAGGAATCTTCGCTATCTGGTTCTTGCCTGCCCGTTCCTGATAGCCGGCTTCGTATTCCGAATAAATATGTTCCAATTGGGTTTGCCCACACTCGGCATTATCATTGTCTATAATATTATCCGCGAAAGAAAAATATGGCACTCTTCATTTTTTGTCCTAGTGGCCCTGACAGGAGCGCTTGGAAGTGTCAAGGCCATTGATTCTAGCTTGTACAAGGACGCCGGCTACGACTATTACGCGGCATACCAAGGAGTCCGAGCGTATTTCGGCGATGGGGCTTTTTACGACCAGGAGGGACTCGCCTCGGAACTGGAAGAACGCGGCATAAGTAGTCGGGACCTCCGATACATGAACGCATGGTATTTTTTCGACAACAATGTTTTCTCGCGAGACAGCCTGAATAATTTGATAAAGTTCGCCGAACGATATCGTTTCGAACCGAATTACGCCAAGATGCCCTTCGCTGTTTTGCGGGCCATATCCAACACCCTGATGCGCGGAAGTGTCTGGTGCTGGGCATTGCTTTGCCTTTCGCTGATATTCTTCTCGAATAGAAAGAACTCGTGGGTCCCTTGGGCATCTGTATTTCTTTTATGCATTCCCTACACCTACCTGCTCCTGGTCAACAGGGTAGTAGATCACGTAGAATCCGGCGTGTGGGCGTACGCCGTCGTTTTCGTACTTTCGTTTTTGCGAAAAGAAGACATTCCTGAAAGTTCAAAAGCGAAGACCTATCTCCAGGTAATCGCACTTGTTTGTGTCGCCAGCATTTTGCTCGTGGGGTGCCGGATTGCATTAGGAGGCAGCCTTAAAAACGCAAGGGCCGATAAGCAGGACGGTACGGATTGGAACGCTTTCTTACAATATGCAGAGAAGCGGAATGACGATGTATTTCTGCTTTCTTTCGACCGATATCAGGCGCTGGCAACTTACCGCGGAAACATTTACGAGGCAATTTCTCCAAGAAGTTTGGACAACATCTATTCAACAGGTTATTGGAACATCCACCTGCCTGCCATGAATCGCGAACTTGAAAAAAGGGGCGTCTCCAACATTTTCAGGGACATCAAGAACGAAAATGTATATGTATTGGACGATGTCGTCTCCCTTTCCTTTGTTCCCTATTATAACCAACATTATCACGAGAAGCTAGAAGTTGATACCCTGCGCACCTTCGGAACTATGAGGATGCTGAAATACCACCTAGCGGAGGACCATGATGAAAGCGAAAAAGATTAATCTATTGCTGTTCTCCCTGCTTCTTGCTTTTCTAGTCGCCTTGCCGATGTTGTTCATGGATCGGTTCCTTTCAAACGCACAGAGACCTTGGCAGTTGTTACCTTTTGGAGCAGATTCCCTTTCTGACTTTTACAAGGAACACTACAACATCATAGAAGAGGGCCCTCTTCTCGCTCTTTTGACAGACTCTGCAAAACCCACGGTCACTATCATGATAGATGGTTGGGGTGTTCCCTATGATGAAAGTGCTCTCTCTATGGATTTTGATTTTTTTGTTGATAACGCAACCCAATATGCTATTCACAAAAGGATGTTTGACATCACTGCTCTTGCAGAAAAAAAAGAATTGTCTAAAGGCTTTTCGGATGGAATATTTATTTTTGGCGGTGACTCGTCCACTTGTGAGAAAAAACAGGGGTCGCTCAAGCGATATTTTGCGCGTATCGAATGCTGCGTAAATTGCGGAGATGGGAAAATGATTTCTGTTCTGGATTCTCTAATCCTAGAGCATTCCTGGAATAAGATTGCATGGACGACATCTCAAACTCGCGAAGGGAATAAGGATTCCCTACACTTGTGCTTGCGGGAACTTGCAGAAATCGCTAAAAAACACCCTGATTACCAGTTTATCATCCAGGGGACACATAGACCCATTCTTGGCCCCCCAGAAACACGGCGGAAATATTTAGCACCTTGGGTACCTGCGGTGTTCGTGAATGGAGAAAGATAGGTTAGACAATTTATGTTTCCGTTGCTTGAAAAAAAATGGTTTGTCTATACAGCGGGTCTGGCCTTTTTCTTTGTCCTTTTTAGGTACTACGGCTATTACGAAGACGCGGGGCGCTATTTATTACAGGCAATCCACTTTTTATACCCGGAAAGGTTTATCAATGACGTTTCCTTCATGTTTGGAAACCAGGATAATTTCACTATTTTTTCCCCTTTTTTAGCATTCTTTTTCAAGATCTTCGGTGTCAACCATGGGGGGATTGCCGCATATTTGCTGATAGAAATTTTATGGGGGCTTTCCGCAATTACCCTGTTCATTCGCTGGACCAGGCAATGGGGTTACCCAGCCTGGGCATTGCCCGCCTTTATCGCATGCCTTGTAACGCTCACAAACAGAGGGTATGGAAGCGGAGACTATTTCGGGATATTTGACCTCCTTTTAGTAGCCAGGTTTGCCGCCCAAGCCCTTGTCCTTTGTGGATTAGCATTTTTATGGTCCAAAAATCGCTATATCTCCCTAGTGATATTTATAGGCGCCCTCGCCATACACCCACTAATAGGCGGGTGGGGACTTCCCCTATGGCTCCTGTACCATTACCCTAAACTCCGAATACCCCTTACCGTTGCAGTATTGATAGCCCCCTTAACAGGATTTCTGCATGTTGGGCGGTTTGATTTTTTCCCAAGCGATTGGTACAGTACCACCCTACCCTTTACCCCTACAGGCAAGGACGCTTTGGTGTACGCTGAGATTCTTGTTTTTTGGTGGGTTGCATGGAAATTCTGCAGAAACCTTGCGGTATCTAGGCTTGCTTCTGTGTTTTTCTGGCTTACCCTAGCAGGTGTCTTTTGGCAGTATGCAGGCATCATTTCGCGCCATGAATTGCTGGTACAAGCGCAACCATATCGTGTGTTATGGATAGGCTTTATTCCAATGTTCCCCATAGCCGCCCTATGCCTGCGAGATTTTTTTCACAAACCTACTCCCCTTTCTTTATGGTTTGAGTCAAAGCCGAGATTTGTTCGCGGAGTATTCGTCTTCGCCCTTATTTTCCTTGTACTGTCGGGAGTCCTTGACAATTTTATCAAGTTATCATTGGAGCAAGGCATCGGGAGTATGAAAAGTTTCTTTTTCTTTGCGAACCTACCGCTAGATTTACATTCGCTTCGCAAAATTATTTTGGGAGCCTTGGTCCTTATCTGTCTTGCCGAACATAGACATTGGCCTGCAATCGCCTTTGGGTTTTCAATGCTCAACGGTTTTTTCACCATTCTTCCCATAGTCACCTGTTTTTTTCTTCTTTTCCCTTCGGTAAAGGGGGTGTTGAGAAAAACATTACTCGCCTTTACCCTCGTTTTCACATTTGCAGAATACCTGTCAATATTACCCGTTTCACCATTTTTAGAATCCGGCATACAAAGCTCCATTTTTCTTGTCGTTATATTTATTTTGGTACTGTGGGTTATTTTCGTGAGCAAAACTACTCGGCAGGAGCATTTGAAAACTCCTTTGCTGATTATGGTCGCAAGTTTATTTATTTGGAATGCATTCAACTGGGATGCGCGAAGTGATGTGTGCATTTTGGATGAAAGACAAATGGACACATTCTTTGAAAGTCCAATCTTCCCACAGATAAAAGATCGCGGCAGGATTCTATTTGTAGAAGACAACGAATCACCCTTGCAATCCCGGTTCAAATTCTTGACAGGAACCTACGCCGATGCGACAATTCACATCGGGTCACTATTTTATAAAGAGCATCATTCAGAGGCCATACACCGTCAAAACGCTCTACTTTGGGGAGACACCACCACAAGTAATCTAAGTGGATTATCCTATAGAATTGCAAATGTCTACGACAACCCTGACACCCTTCTTGCCAGAGTTCAATTTTTGTGCAGACTAGGAGAAATAACGCATTTCGCCACAGATTATAGGAACATGCCCCTTCCGCTTCAAGATTCCCTGTTCTTGAATGTAAAGCAGAAATATATGTGGCTATACAAATGTGAGAAATGACCTTTTTTGCTACCTTTCTCTTATGCTCCACCGCTCTCCCCTATTTTTAGCACTATTGCTAAACCTGTTCTTTTTAGCCTTGTACTTTGCCTTTGGCATAGTACGGCATGGCTCGCTGGACGACTACTTTATGTCCAGTGTGCTGACGGGAGCGTATGGAGGCGGATACGATGTACACATGTACTTTGTCAACGCCGCCTACGGGTATTTTTTGAAGCCGTTTTACGCACTTTTCCCCAGAGTAGGCTGGTATTTCATTTTTGAACTTGCCGGAACTTTTGCAGCCTTCACAACCTTTACTTATTTTTTAATACAGCGAATGGGAGCCAAGATGGGTTTAGCCCTTTCTGCTCTACTACTAGCAGCGCTCACACCAGATTTCTACTTTCAACTGAGCTTTACCCAATGTGCCACCATTTATACGGCTGCAGGGATACTAACCTTCTTCTCTGCCCAAGGAAAAAAAGGATTATTTGTTCTCGGCAGTCTGTTCCTGATTGCAGGGAGTATCATGCGGTGGGATGGCTTTTTGCTAGGAATGCCTTATCTAGCAGTATTCCTTGCCATATCCGTATTCTTTAAAAAAAATATTCAAAAAAAAGAATTCGTAGCTATTTTCCTATGTATTACAGCCATCTACACCATTCACACCCTTGACAGAGACTTGTATACCCAAGGCGAGTACAAGCAGTATGCCGCCTACCAAGGCCCCCGTTCATTCTTTGGAGACGGAGCTTACTACGACAAGGAATCCACCTTTGACGAACTACAAGAACGGGGTTTCAACGGAGCCGATTTGTGGATGTTGAAAAAATGGGTGTTCTATGATACCGAAGTCTTTTCCGTCGACAGCTTACGCCCCATTATTGACATCGCCGACAACAACCGATACGCCCTTAATCCAGGAAGAACAATAGTGGCGTTCTTCTTAGCCCTATCAGGGACATTGACATCTGGTATCGGTTGGTGTTGGGTGCTATTCTGTCTATTCCTGCTATTTTCAAAATCAAAGGAATCTAATTTCTATCCATGGCTGTCCTTGGGAATCATCGCCCTTTCTATTGGGTACCTATTGTTAGTGAACCGTCTAGCATACCATGTGGTGTCAGGGATTTGGCTTTATTCCATCGTATGTTCTATTCCCTTTACGCAAAAGGATTTTCTAGAAGAATCCGGGTTAGCAGGCAAAAGGCGCAGACTTATTTTAACCCTACCGATCGTTTTGTCCATTCTTTTTGCATTCCTTGGCATATCTGGGCAAAGTTCTCTAAAAAAACAATGGCACATCATAGAGCACACCGATACGCCTACAGAATGGCGGGAATTTATGGACTACGCAGAAAAAAATAAGAATGATGTTTTCTTGCTTTCGTTCGAGAAATACAAGGACCTTGGGACCTACAGGAATCCACCTTACAAAGCCATCACACCCCAAAGTTGGCAAAACATTTTCTCATGGGGGTATTGGAACATCTACCTGCCGGCAATGAAGTACGAACTTTCAAAGAGAGACATCACCAATCCGATTCGGGACATCATTCATGACAATGTATACACCATAGAAGACGACAACAAGCCATCTTTGCGAGATTTTTACCAAAAACACTACCACGACTCCCTATGGGTAGATACTGTAGAGATCTTTGGAAAGCTGATGCTGCTGAAATACCATTCAACCGCCACTCCACGCATAGAAGAGAATAAGTTATGAAGATGTGGCAAAAAGTCAATCTATTCTTGTTTCTCGGGGTGATTACCACCTGCATTCTCTTCGTCTATTTTCTCGGGTCGATAAACATAACCAATCCATTTGGAAAGCCTTGGCATATGCAGCCCTCGGTACACGAGGATTCCCTTTCGCAGCTATACAAGGACCAATACCAGTTGTTGGATAAGGTACCCCTACGCCATGTTTATTTTGACAGTTCCCGCACCAATGTCTTTATTATGCTTAACGCCTGGGGTGTTCCCACGCAAGAAGCCATACTAAAAGATGACCTAAAGCCCCTTGAGAGCTTACCCCACCAGTTCGCCCTGCACCGCCGCCTCTCCAACAACACACAACACGCAGAAAGGGTTGAATTTAAAAACAAGTACGAGAACAGCGTACTTATTACAACAAGTGATTCAACCCTGTATAAACGCTCTGAATACATCCATTCATTGGGTTTTAGCTGCATCGTTTCCCTTGATAGAAATGATACTGACTCCGCTATTCAAAAAATTGATTCCCTATTAACCCAATCACCCTCATTTATCGCTTGGACAGCAGAAATCTCGCCTACAGGAAACCATGGGAAAATACAGCAAGCAATGCAAAAAATCGCAAATTTGGCAAAAAAACACCCCGACATTCGATTTGTAATTCAAGGAACTCACAGACCCGTGCTATGCGGAGCAGAAACTAGGAATTCCTACAAGTCTCATTGGGTGCCTGTGGCTGTTCTTAACATTCACTCAAAGGAATAAGCATCTTACCTAACTTGGGTTCAAGCCCTTGGGGGTTAATCCGCCTATTCGGATAATTATATCAACAACTTTGTTCTGTAATTTGTAAAATCCTATCTTCTTCTTTACAAATTCTAAGCATACCGACAAAAGAAACGATGTAAAAAATAGAGCGAGAAAAATGAGTATAGGCATCTTAAATCCATAAATAAAACCCGAAAAGAAATAACTAAAAATAAAAGTGTGTGTTAAATACATATTCATAGAATGCTTTCCAACACACTGAAGCCATCTAAGCTTTAGCTTAGTCAATCGACAAAAACTCACTGTCGACAAAACCAAGAAAACACAAGCAAAAGGCTCCACTTTGAATCCCCAGTAGGGCGAGAGTACTCCTCGCAAACACAACAGCAATACACTTATTGTAGTAGAAAGCCCCAAAATGAAATATGGGTGAGATTTATTTAACAATCTATTGATGACATCTATACGCAAAGCAACAAGAATCCCCATAACAAACGGAACTATATACGTAGGGAAACCTAAAGCAACAACATAATGCAAAACATTCAAAACATTCCCCGGATTTATCAATACAAACGCAATAAAGCAAATGGACAAAACTTTTGTTTTCATCATCCAATAAAAAATGGGGAAAAAGAGCCAAAGCATTAAAACAATCGCATTAAACCACCAAGTAATGTTATAAGAATCCAGACCTTGTTGTCCAAGGAGATCACTGATTAAATACTTTATTATTCTCGCTTTGTCCACAGAAGTAGCCTCAAAAGATTCAAAAATATTTTCAGTATTCACATAAGCCGCTTCCAAAGGGCGCCCAAATACAAAAACACCCAGCGGAACCATAATAAAAAAGACAAACCAATAATTCAAAAAGAATTTAGCATACCTTTTACATAGGAAAAAAAGGTTCACTTTTATTCTACTTTCTGTTACCTTTGGGAAAGTTACAGTCATTCCATAACCCGAAAGAAAAACAAACATAGCAACGCAAACTTTACAAGCCAAGGCCAAATTCACAATAGTTGTCCCATATTCAGGACGACCCAAGAACAGGTGATGAACAAGCATCATCAAAATGGCAATAGCTTTAATAATTTGCGTCTCACCCGAAGTTATTTTGTAATCTATTTCGATGTTCACCTATCCTCAAAAAAACATAAGTATCTACTGCATTAATATATACATTTTTTCACCTTTAAACCCAAACATCAGTCTTTTTTACGATATTTTTCATTCATACCCCCAAAAAGCTATTTTCATAATATTATCTTATACCCAGAGTACCAACAAAGCACCTTTCAACCAGGTCAATCAGACAGAAGTCCTTAGAAAAAAACTATTAAAAGAAACAAATATGACTATTGAAAAATACGGCGTCACACTCAAACGACTTACTGTGGATAAGATAGAACTTGTCCGCAATTGGCGTAATGATCCTAAAATTTCGCAGTATATGGAGTTTAGGGATTATATCACCCCTGAAATGCAGGCCAAGTGGTTTGCCAAGATCAATAACGACCAGAATTACTATTTCATCATAGAGTACAAGGGCAAAGAAATCGGCTTGACCAATGTCAAGGATATTGATTATGGTGCCAAAACGGGTGAAGGCGGAATTTTCATATACGACGATTCCTTCTTGAATTCGGATATTCCGTTTCGCGTGATTTTTGCATTGAACGATTTCTGCTTTGACGAACTGCATCTTGAAAAAATGATTGCCCATATTATGAGCGACAACAAGCGTGCGATTGATTTTAACCGCGTATTAGGGTATAAAAAAGACGAGTCAAGCCCCGAATCGGGTAAGATGGTCTATATTTTAACAAAAGAAGATTACTTGAAACAGCGTAATCGCTTTGCAAAGCTTTTGAAGTAGGTGTTTTATGGATATTACGGAATTTGTCGCGCAATTTGCTGATCAATTTATGGATCCGAATGAGACCGTTTTTTCTCCAGAAACCAAGTTCCATGAATTGAACGGGTGGTCTTCGATGACGGCTTTGATGGAAATAGCCATGATGGAAGAAAATTACGGTGTCACTGTGCCTAGCGAAGAAATTCGAGACGCCGTAACCATTCAAGATTTGTTCAACGCTGTCCAACGGAACAAGGAAAAGAACGGCTAGTTTATGGCTATTCTGGATTATAAAGATATCGGTATTTCTGCTATCGCCGCGTGCGTTCCCCCGAAGGTGATGAAAAACAGGGATCTAGCCGGATTCCTGAATGCAGAAGAATTGCAGAAGGTTATTGAATTTGTCGGTATAGAAGAAAAGCGATATGCCGAACCGGACGTCTGCGCTTCGGATTTGTGCTATAAGGCTGCATTGAAGCTGTTTGAAGACAACAAGGTTGATCCGAAAGAAATCGATGCCCTTATCTTTTTAAGCCAAACTCCTGATTACCGTCAGCCTGCGACAGCCCCGCATTTGGCATCGCGGCTTGGGCTTTCGACGGGAGTGCTTTCTTTTGACGTGAACT
>CAMKNA010000008.1 GCA_946414075.1 uncultured Fibrobacter sp. | reverse complement strand
CGGCGTTGTCCGAGAAACGGATGAACGTGCCATCCGGACGGGCAATTTCTTTGCGTGTGCGCACGACGACAGCGTCGGCCACGGAACCCTTCTTCACCTTGCTCTGGGGGATAGCGTCTTTAACGGCTACCTTGATGACATCACCGATGCTAGCATAGCGACGGTTGGTGCCACCCAAAACACGGATGCAGGCGACTTCCTTGGCTCCACTGTTGTCAGCCACGACGAGTCTGGTTTCTTCTTGAATCATATTCGCCTTACTCCAAAACGATTATTTCTTCTTTTCCACAATCCGAACCAGGCGCCAGCGCTTGGTAGCGGAAAGAGGACGAGTTTCCATGATTTCCACTAGGTCGCCTTCGCCCGCTTCGTTCTTTTCGTCGTGAGCCTTGAGCTTCTTGGTGGTGGTCATGATCTTGTTGTACATGGGGTGACGCTTGCGGTTTTCAACCACAACCGTGATGGTCTTGTCCATCTTGTCAGAAGAGACGACACCCTGCTTGACTTTACGAAGGTTTCTATCCATTTCCTGCTCCTGCCGGCTTATGCCTTGGCCTTTTCGCTGAGGATGGTCTTGATTCTGGCGATGTCCTTGCGGGTAGCCTGAATCACAGAGGGTTTTTCCAAATTACCGAGCTTCGCAGTCATGCGGTAATTGAACAAATCGAGATTCAACTGAGCCAGTTTTTCCTTGAGCTGGTCAACGCCCAGTTCTTTCAATTCACGTGCTTTCATTAGATCTCCGATTCTTCGATGATTTTGCACTTGAGGGGGAGCTTCTGAATTGCGACATGGAGAGCTTCCATGGCAAGTTCACGTTCAACACCACCCATTTCAAAAAGGATGCGACCCGGGAGGATGACGGCTGCCCAGAATTCGACTGCGCCCTTACCCTTACCCATACGGGCTTCTGCAGGGTGACGGGTAATCGGCTTATCGGGGAAGACGCGGATCCACACGCGACCGCCGCGCTTGATCTTACGAGTCATGGCGATACGAGCAGCTTCGATCTGGCGAGCGGTGAGCCAGCACTTTTCGAGAGCCTGGATACCGAATTCGCCAAAGGCGATATAGTTGCCACGAGAGGCGACGCCCTTCATGCGCCCTTTCATCTGCTTACGATGTTTTGTTCTTTTAGGACTCAGCATAATTACTTCTCTCTCTTGTTGTCGTTCATGACGTCCTTGCCAATCTTTTCACCGTGCATGATCCACACCTTGATACCGATGGCACCATAGACGGTCTTAGCGATGGCAGTTGCGTAGTCGATGTCAGCACGAAGAGTGTGCAGAGGCACGCGGCCTTCGGCATACTTTTCAACGCGGGCGATTTCAGCACCGCCAAGACGGCCACCGCACTGCACCTTGATTCCTTCGACGCCCATGCGCATAGCGGACTGGATAGCGCGCTTCATGGCACGGCGGAAAGAAATACGCTTTTCGAGCTGGCGGGCAATGTTTTCAGCGACGAGCTTGGCATCCGTTTCCGGACGCTTGATTTCGTGGACTGCAATATAGATTTCTTTACCGGTGAGGAACTGGAGTTCGCCCTTCAAACGTTCCAATTCTTCGCCCTTCTTACCGATGACGATACCCGGGCGAGCGGTAAAGAGGTTCACGTTCACCTTCTTGACGGTACGTTCGATGCCGACCTTGGAGAGGGAGGCATGTTCGAAACGCTTCATCAAGTAGCGACGGAGCACGATGTCTTCATAAAGAAGATCGGCAAACTTGTCTTCGGCATACCACTTGGATTCCCAGCCGCGGATAACGCCAAGACGAAGACCATTCGGATGAGTTTTCTGACCCATTTTAATTACTCCTTGTTGGCCACAACGACTGTGATGTGAGAGAGCGGCTTTTCGATACGGAAAGCACGGCCCTGGGAACGGGGGTGGATACGCTTCATGATGGTACCGCCGTCGGCAGTGATGGTCTTGACCACCAGTTCTTCGGCAGTGACCGGAGTGGCAGACTTCTGCTTGAAGTTGGCAACGGCAGACTTCAGAGCGTTTTCTACCAGCGGAGCACCCTTGGTTTGTGTGTGGAGGATAGAGAGCATTGCAAACGCTTCGTCAACGGACTTGCCACGGACGAGGTCGACAACGCGACGGAGCTTGCGGACGCCATAACGGACGTTTTTCACTTTTGCTACAGCTTGCATTACTTCTTGCCTCCAGCAGCGGTTTCAGTCTTTCTGTGTCCGCGGAACGTACGGGTCATGGAGAATTCACCCAGCTTGTGGCCAACCATGTTTTCGGTCACATAAACAGGGATGAACTGCTTGCCGTTATAGACGGAGAAAGTAAGTCCGACCATATCCGGGACGATTGTGGAACGACGGGACCAGGTCTTGATAGGCTGCTTCTTGTCGGAGCCGGCCATCGCCTGGGCTTTGCTTAATACGTGGGAATCCACGAATGCACCTTTCTTAAGGGATCTCGACATGAATTAGGCCCTCTTCTGACGACGACGCACGATATACTTATCGGTACGCTTATTGTTACGAGTTTTGGCACCCTTGGAGTTCTTGCCCCAGGGAGAGCACGGATGACGACCACCAGAAGTACGTCCTTCACCACCACCAAGGGGGTGATCCACAGGGTTCATCACAACACCGCGGACAGAGGGACGCTTGCCGAGCCAGCGAGAGCGACCGGCAGAACCCGAAGATTCATTCATGTGATCGATATTGGAAACCTGACCCACAACGGCAAGGCAGTCTTCCGAGATGTAGCGAACTTCGCCACTCGGGAGCTTGATCTGGCAGAGCTTGCCGTCCTTGGCCACCAGTTCGGCACCGGCACCAGCGGAACGAGCAATCTGGGCACCCTTGCCCGGCTTCATTTCGATATTGTGGATAATGGTGTTCAGCGGGATATCGCGAATCGGGAGGGCGTTACCCACGCGGAATTCGGCACCTTCGCCGGAATTCAGCACATCGCCGACCTTGATTTCGGCCGGGGCGATGATGTAGCAACGCTTGCCGTTTGCGTACTTGACAAGTGCGATACGGGCGGAACGGTTCGGATCGTATTCGACGGTTTCAACCGTGCAGGGGATGCCTGCGAACTTGCGCTTGAAATCGATGATACGGTACAGCTTCTTGTGACCACCACCGCGACGGCGGGAGGTGATTTCACCGGCGTTGTTACGGCCGGAGCTACGCTTGATGCCTTCGGTGAGCGGCTTGTACGGCTTGTCCGCAGTGATTTCCTTGCGGTCACCAATCTGCTTGTAGCGCAGCGTCGGGGTAAGCGGGCGATAAGACTTCAGACCCATGATTATACTCCTTCGAACTCGGCAATCTTTTGCCCGGCCTTAAGTGTGATATAGGCCTTCTTCCAGTTGGGTTTCTTGCCAGCGACCATACGGACACGCTTGATCTTGCCGCGGTTGATGAGGGTGTTGACAGAGTCAACCTTCACATCGAAACGCTTTTCGATGGCAGCCTTGATTTCGTCCTTAGTGGCCTTCATGGCGACTTTGAAAACGTACTTGTGCACATCGTTACGGGGATTCACCATGTTCTTGGTGGATTCTTCGGTAACATGAGGTGCTACGAGGATTTCATGAAGTTCTTTCATTAGCGGCCTCCTTCAAGTTCGTTCAGAGCAGCTTGAGAAACAACAACATTGTTAGCGCGGATGACATCGTAGGTGTTGACGTCTTCGACGCGGGCGCAACGGCACCAAGGAATGTTGTTGGAAGAAAGGTACAGGTTCGTGTCAGCGCCGCTCGTAATGAAGAGCACATTGCGCTGTTCGATACCGGACTTGGCGAGAACGGAGAGGAGATCCTTGGTCTTCGGGGCATTGAAGCTAAGAGCTTCGAACACGAAGAACTTGCCTTCGGCAGCCTTGGTAGCCAGGGCGGAGTGGAAAGCGATCTTCTTCACCTTCTTGTTCACCTTTTCAAAGTAGTCGTGGGACTTGGGACCGTGAGCCTTGGCACCGCGAACCCACACAGCGGAGGTGTTCTGACCGGAGCGGGCGCGACCCGTGCCCTTCTGCTTCCAAGGCTTCTGGCCACCACCGCTGACCGAGGACTTATTCTTGGTCTGGGCAGTGCCCTGGCGGTTGTTGTTCAGGATAGCCTTGATGTGCAGATACATGCAGACCTTGTTGACTTCTTCATCGAACAAAGCCGGGAGCTGAATATCGTTTTTAAAATCGCCAGTTGCGGCGAAGAGCTTTGCAGTTGCCATTAGTCTTTCCTCACCACGATAATGCTGTTCTTTGCACCGGGGACAGCGCCACGGACAAAGATCAGGTTGCGGTCGCCGTCGACTTTGACGACCTGGAGGTGCTTGACGGTCACTTTCTTGTTACCGTATTGACCAGGCATGCGCTTGCCCGGGAACACGCGACCCGGATAGGAGTGAGCGGAGGTGCCGCCCGGTTCGCGCATATTGTGCGTACCATGAGAACGGGGACCGCTGTGGAATCCGTGGCGCTTGATGGCACCAGAGAAACCGTGACCCTTGGAAATGCCGGAGACATTCACCATCTTGGCGTCGGCGAAGTCTGCAGCCCCGAATTCCTTACCAACCGGCCAGGCTTCGAGATCGGCAACATCAAATTCGGCGAGGTGCTCGCGAACAGCGACATCGGCCTTCTTGAAGTGGCCGATTTCAGCCTTGTTGGCGCGATGTTCTTTCTTGAGACCAAAACCGATCTGGACAGCAGTGTAACCGTCCTTTTCTTCTGTCTTGTGGCAAACGACCACACACGGACCGGCCTCGAGGACCGTCACAGGGACGCACTCGCCCTGTTCCGTGAACACTTGGGTCATTCCCAACTTCTTTGCAAGAATACCATTCATTGTTATTAGACCTTAATATCGACCTCGACACCAGCCGGTAAGTCAAGTTTCATGAGGGAGTCTACAGTTTGAGGAGTAGCATCGAGAATGTCGATGAGACGCTTGTGAGTCCTGGATTCAAACTGTTCACGAGAAGTCTTGTCAATATGCGGAGAGCGGAGCACCGTATACTTCTGGACTTTCGTCGGGAGGGGAATGGGTCCCGCAATGCGGGCACCCGTCTGCTTAGCTGTATTCACGATGTCTTGAGCGGAGCGGTCGATCATACGATGATCGAAGCTCTTCAAGCGAATACGAATGCGTTCACCAGCCATGATATTTCCTTACTTGATGATTTCGGTTACAGAGCCAGCACCAACGGTACGGCCACCTTCACGGATAGCGAAGCGGAGCTGCTTCTCCATGGCGATGGGGGCGATCAGGTTCACGTGGATGGTAACGGTGTCACCCGGGGTAACCATCTCGACACCTTCAGGGAGCTGGATGGTGCCGGTCACGTCGGTGGTGCGGAAGTAGAACTGAGGACGGTAGCCGTTCATGAACGGAGTGTGGCGGCCACCTTCGTCCTTGGTAAGAACGTAGATTTCTGCCTTGAATTCGGCGTGCGGGGTCACGGACTTCGGAGCAGCGAGCACCTGGCCGCGGCTGATGTCCTTCTTTTCTGCACCGCGGAGGAGCAAACCGACGTTGTCGCCAGCCTGGGCGTCGTCGAGGAGCTTGCGGAACATTTCAACGCCGGTAACGACGTATTCGGCGGTTTCGCCGAGACCAACGCGTTCGACCTTGTCGTTCAGGTGAACCACGCCGCGTTCGATACGACCGGTAGCGACAGTGCCACGACCAGTGATGGTGAACACGTCTTCGATCGGCATCAGGAACGGCTTTTCGGTTTCACGGGCCGGAAGCGGGATGTAGGTGTCGCAGGCGTCCATGAGTTCCATGATCTTGTCCTGGTAGGCAGGGTCGCCTTCGAGGGCCTTGAGAGCGGAACCGCGGATGATCGGGGTGTTGTCGCCGTCAAATTCGTACTTGGACAGAAGGTCGCGAACTTCCATTTCCACGAGGTCGAGGAGTTCTTCGTCGTCCACCATGTCGACCTTGTTCATGAACACGACGATCTTCGGCACGCCCACCTGGTGAGCGAGGAGGATGTGTTCACGGGTCTGCGGCATCGGGCCGTCAGTAGCTGCAACAACGAGGATAGCGCCGTCCATCTGGGCAGCACCGGTCACCATGTTCTTAACGTAGTCGGCGTGCCCCGGGCAGTCGACGTGGGCGTAGTGACGGTTGGCAGTGGTGTATTCCACGTGGGAGGTGTTGATCGTGATACCGCGAGCCTTCTCTTCGGGGGCGTTGTCGATTTCGTCGAAACGCTTGGCGGCAGCGAGACCGCGGGCTGCGAGGGTGGTGCAGATTGCAGCGGTCAGAGTGGTCTTGCCATGGTCAACGTGACCGATGGTGCCGATGTTGCAGTGCGGCTTGCTTCTATCAAAATGTTCTTTTGCCATTTTATTCCTCTTCTTCAGCAGAAGGTTTATCGCTTCAAGTCAAGAAGTCTCAAGGACTTCCGTTAATCTGGAGAGCATAGGAAGCGGTACTCGCCAAAATTGGACCACAAATTTAGTAAATCAGGAAATATTTGCAAGCTTTTTTCTTTGAAATTTTGCGAAAATGGGGAATTTTGGGGCCCGCCTCCCACATGGAGAAATAAATCGACATTATCGCTATTAACAAAACAGATATTTTACCAAAATGCCGTTTTTTATTAAAATTTCGCAATTTTGGACCTATCATATTCAAAATCCAACAATTTATCAACAGTTACTAAACCCAAGCGTCCAAACAGGGTCTCAGGTGTTCATTTCCGCAATTGTTTTTGTAAAAAGATTTTTACAAACTAAAAATTTTACAAAGTTTACATTCGTCGGGGTTTAAAATTCTTTTTTCATTTTTGGTACTCCCCAAAAAAGTCCAACATAACTATCTTGTATTGGGGATGGGGCCGTTATAGGAAATGATTATGAAGAAAATTGCTATCGGCGCACTCCTCATTGCAGCATGCGCCACCTTCTTTTGGAACTGCAGTTCCGAGACAAACAGCGTAAGTTCATGCGTCGGCAGCGCATGCGTCGAGTTTCCCGAGATAGCGGACTTTACCGTTACGGATAGCTGCTACTGGCTACAGGGGGAATCAAACATCCTCATCTACAAGGACGGGAGAGTCACGGACCAGAACGGAAACGACATCGGCACCTTTGATCTGGCTGAGGGAACCATCGTCATGGACAACGGCTCCACAATCAGCGACATAAGCTTGAATGACTTGACCCTGCTCACTCCCGAAATGGTACAGCAAGCGAAGGAAGCCGCCAAGGAGGAGCCGCAGGACGAGCCGGAAGAAAACCCCACAGAAAACACAAGCAGCAATAGCCACGAACAGCCCTCCCCTGACGGCAACAGTAGCAACAGCAACAACGGCGAAAATTCCAACCAAGGGAACAACGATGGTAACAATTCCTCTTCGAGCAACGGTTCTAGCCCGGCGCCTTCGTCTTCGTCGAAAGAGGAAGAAGTAGTGGATGCCAGCGGTTATCCGATTGCAAGCTATGGAAAACTAACCGAGAACGACCAGGGTGTCACTAAGGGATTCGCCACACGCTATTGGGACGCTTGCAAGCCCCACTGCTCCTGGCCGGAAAAGGTAAATCCCAACGCCAACCCCTACCGAATTGCCAGGAACTGCAACATCAATGGCGAAGAAATCCCCGCATTCACCAAGAGCGAAGACGGCACCTGGCTCAAGGGAACCGTTAGCGCCTGTGACAACGGCGGCTTTGCCTATACCTGCATAGACATGATTCCCGTAGCCGTAAACGACACGCTGGCATACGCCTTCGGCGCAGCTCCTGGCGTAGACGAAAAGACAACCTGTGGCAAGTGCTACCAAATTCAGTTCACCGGTGAAGGAAAATACGGAACGAAGGAAGCACACGGGCTGATAGCAAGAAAAACCCTTATCATCATGTCTTCCAATGTGGGTCACGATGTGACGGGCGGCCAGTTCGATATCATGATTCCCGGCGGCGGTGTAGGAGCATATGACGCCTTGAGCACGCAGCTTGGCGTAAACAAATCCGACCTGGGCGAACAGATGGGAGGCTTCTACACGACATGCGAAAACAGACTTGGCGCAGACGCCCCTGTCACCAAGTTCAAGGAATGCGTTACGCAGCAATGCGAGAGCGTATTTGGCAGCAGGAACACGACCCTGTACAAAGGATGCATGTGGTTTGTGAACTGGTTCGAAACCGCCAACAATCCCGTCACCCTGTTCAAGCAGGTGGAATGCCCACAATACCTGGTGGACAAGTTCACCTCTACGCTCAACACCAGTCCAAATCTTGCAGACGCACCCAACTACCAGAACTTCTAATCTCACGAATAAAAGCAGATGCCCGAAACAGATGTTTCGGGCTTTTATTTTATGCGGTGAAAAATTTTGACCAGCTAGACTTACGCCAGATGCAACTTGCGCAGCACCTTGCCCAGAAGCTCGTTCAGAATGTCCTTGGCATCCTTGCTACCCAGGTAGCGCTGGATAATCAAGGTAAGCACGAATAGCAATGCTCCAGCAGCGAAGCTGTAGACGAGAAGAACAATGAAACCCGTGTTGCGAACGAAATCGCCAGAAACATGGTCAAGACCAATGGCAGCCCCAATCATGATTCCAAAGGCAACCAGGGCGCGAAGCATGTTGAGAAGAGCCTCCCTCATGCCGTCGGTTCCGTTCTTCTTAGCCCACATCACAATCATGGCAAGGACCTGGAGGATGGCCCCCGTAGCACCCACAATGGGAACGCTCTTGATGCCAAGACCCATCTCGGGAGAGCCGAGAACAATATAGGCGGGAATGGTGGCGGCAAAGATGCCGGTATTGAGAAGCGTAGGCACCCACATGCGCTCGCAGGCATAGAAGCTGCGTACCAAAACAGCCTGCAGGCAAAGGCCAAGACTCACGGGTAAGTACCAGCGGAGGATCTCGGCAATGGCTTCGGTAGTTTCGCGATGGAAGGCGCCACGCTCAAAGAGGATACGCACCGCAGGGAAACTGAGGGCCCACACGGCGACTACCGCCGGGATCAAGATGCAGAACATGCGGGAAAGGCTCTTCCAGATTTTCTGGTTCAGGCTTACGATGTCGCCTTCCTTGACCAGGCGGGCCATGTCGGGGTAGCTCGTGACACTGACGGAGAACCCGAAGACCGCCACCAGCGTGTACATGACACGGTAGGCGTAGTTGAGGCTGGAGATACCACCTGTACCGAAGTTCGCACCGAAACTACGGATGATAAATTCCAAACCGAACATGGAGCCTACGCCAAGGGACATGGGAAGCATCATCTTGAAGTAGCGTACGATATCGGGATGGGTGGGCTGGACCAAGAGCTCATAGTGCACGCCGCCACGCCGGGCGCCGTAAATCTGCAGGGCGAAAAATCCGATAAAGGCGCCCACCGGCACGCCCCAGGCGAAACCTTCCAGACCGAAATCCGTGCCGGTGTACTTACCGAGCGCGATTCCTGCCGCACCCCCGCCCACGATGGCCACATTGTAGATAAGGCCAGTCAAGGAGGGAATCAGGAACTGCTTGCGGGTGTGCTGCACCGCCACAAGGATACTCCCCACGAAGATGAACACCTGGCCGGGCAGAATGATACGACCATAGTAAGTGGCGCGCTCGATAAGTTCCGGCGTGGCGCCATCCACGGTTAAAAGCTGCAGAAGCTCCTTCATCCAGATGAAGGCGGGAACGACCAAAATGAGCAGGGCGATACCGAAGGTATTCAGCACGTTGCTGAAGAACTTCCAGCCTCCCCGCTCGTCGCCGGCCACCTTGTAGCCCGTAAAAATCGGGATGAAGATAATGGACAGAAAACCGGTACTCACCACATGGTTCAAGATGTCCGGAATCATGAACGCCAAGTCAAGAGCGTTCTTTTCGAGGGACACGCCCGCCGCATGGGCCAGAAGCATCTCGCGGAAAATCCCGAGGACACGGCTCAGGAGCATGGATGCGGCGACGATGATGGCGGCTTTGTTCATGGGTTAGTGACTATAAAATAGAAAGTTGCGGGTTTGATTTTTTATTGCGGTTTGTAAATTTCGGGCGTGGTGCTGAAAAAACGGCGATGGGTGAAGCCGTACCATAGGGATGGACTCTCGGCGATACGGCCTTCTAGCCAGCGGTTGAACGCGCTATGATCCTCCCCCATATTCAGCCTTTCGGCATGGAAACGCTTTACCTTCGAATTAGGTTCTTCTATCCAGCAGATAAAAACTGGTGTCTCGGGACGGTGTTTCAGCAAAAAGTCTGGCAAGGGATTTATGTGTGCCGGCGCCCCTAGAAATGTACCGGACTCGGCACTTGGAATGCGGCTATCCTGGTCGGCAAGCAGGCAGAAAAGCCTGCCGTTTTGTAACAGGCGCAAAAATTCCCTAGGGGACTTGGCATTGACAGAATAGGTCTTTCCGCCTACGGCGCGAATCTTGTTTTCCAAGATGCCATTCAAGAAGGCAGGCTTCACGGGAATATAGCTTGCGGCAAGGGGTATACCAAGACAGCAGAGCCAGGGGCCCATGGCCTCGTAGTTCCCGTAATGTGCCGTCAAAAAGATTCCGCCCTGACGCATTTCCTGAAGGACTGACTGACTTTCAGGAGCAATCTCAAAACGAATTCCCCCAAGGTTGTACGGGTAGGCACCCAGCTCCCGAGGGAGCCTCTTGAACAGGGGGAAGCAAAAAAGCAACTCCCCCGCATGTCGTGCTAGATTGCACAGCAGCCGTTCATAGAAAATCGGAAAGTCTTCTTTTATCGCAGACGGATTCCACCTGCGGGCCACCTCGTAATTTGCACGAACCGTAGAACGCTTCCAGTTCAACAGGAGCAACGCCCCAAAGAGAACATAGGAGAAGAGCCGCGCAAAAAAGGTGTGGATCATGGTAGGGTAAATATAGCCCTTTACGGCTTTTGGATGCACCGGACAGAACGGAAATCCCCCTTGCCAAAAGCGTTCATGCCTGCGGATTTACTAGAAAAATCCAGAAACAGGTAGTAGGCAAGATCGTCCGACGAGACTGCCGCACTCCAGAAATAGGCATAACCCCCAATACCATCGTAAGCGCCTTCTACATTGCGAAAGCCAGCTGGAAGCGCCTTAAAACCGAACGCATCGGAGCCATTCCCCTTCTTGAACCAACCATCCTTAGCCTTGAGGGCATCGCCAGCCTGAGACTCACCACCCGCCTGTTCCACAAGCTTTGCAAGGTCCAGGCTGTCAGGGAGCATCCAACCCTCGGGGCAAACGTTTTGCGCAACCTCCCAGGTGTAGAGCCGACCATATCTATCACAGTTGCGGCTGTCACCCTCTGGGCAAACGCTACCATCGATTTCGTAATTCAGGTTTTGAGCAAACCAGGTCACATTACCGAGTTGCACAATCTTATATGCCTGGCCGTCACGGGGGTCGGTAAAAGACTGGCCGCAAGCCATGAAAGAAAGAGCTGCGAGAAGAAGAGCGAAAAACAGGGCGAAACGCATGGCGTTTAAATGTTGTTTGATTTCCAACGCTTGAGAGTCGGGAAGTACTTGCGAAGTTCTGCCTCGTATTCTTCGCGGGAGAGGCTCTTGCCCGTGTTCTTGTTGAACTCGTCCACGAACTTGGAGCAGAATTCAATCATCTCGTCCATTGTGCAGTTACTGGTGAACGCTCCGTCTTTGTAGCAGTAGATGCAGTATTCTTCGTTCTTGCTACCGTCGGCGTTGGTGCCCAAGACTTCTGGCGAAAGCGGCATGCCACAACTTTGGCAAAACTTCATTTCCATAAACTTCTCCTTTTTTTTGCACATATACAAATGTCGTTATTCTAAAAAGACTTGTCAAGTCTAGGGGGACAAAAGAAGGTCAGAGATTGCCACGGGTTCTGCGAACCCTCGCAATGACGCACAAGGCGAGAGCAACAGAACCGCAATTCCCAATCAATCAAACGTTTCTATTGTTTTGATTAAAATTATGCATTTTACTTTATGAATTTTCAAAGGTATATTATGGGAGTAAAGAACAAGAAAACTTAACAAAGGAGTTTATCATGAAAAAGTTTATCGTTATCGCCGCCATGTTCGCTGCAACATTCGCTTTTGCAGGTGGTTCGCCTATAGCTCCAGATGCAATTCTTCAGCGTCAATTACAAGAATGCGTAGCGATGCAAAACTATCAAAAGAAGCCCTCAGTCCAATGCGAGTTTCTTATGCAAACGGTACACAAAACAAGAAGCCCGAAAACTAGCCTGCGTCCCCCAAAGGAGACCATCAGAACACCCAGGGACAAATTCTAGGCCCATTTAATCAAATTTATTGATTAAAAACCAAGAAATAATATATTGGACAATATGAATTTCTGAAAATATATTATGGGTATAAAAGAATTAAAAAGAGAGGATAACATCATGAAGACCCAAATCATTATAGCAGCACTCATGGGAATCACTAGTGTCTTTGCCGCCGACGGCGTGCGTTACAAAGACCGTATGTTTGAAGTCAGCAACGCAAGGACCGTGACCGTCGCCTACGACGTTCCGACCATGGACAAGAGCAACTACAATATCCTCTCCGAATTGATGGTGAGTTTCAAGATGGAAAAGAACATGCTGCACCTCTACGAGTCGGAACAGGTGGTGATGGAGCCTGTCGTGATGGATATCTACGAACCTGTGAACGACAACGGTACAGACAGGGCCGCGGTGGTGATTTGCCACGGCGGGGCTTTCGTGGCCTCGTCCAAGGACGACTTTGACCAGAAATCCGTTGCCTACGCGGATTCCCTCGCCGCCCGCGGCTTTGTGACGGCCTCCCTGGAATACCGCAAGGGCGTGGTCATGACGGGCAGCGGCAATCCGTTCCGCATCGACAGCGCAAGTTTCGCCCGCACGGTCTATAGGAGCGTGCAGGACCTGCATGCAGCCATCCGTTACCTGAGGCTGAACGCAAAGGCGCTGAGAATCAGCCCCAAAAAGATTTATGTGCTGGGCAACAGCGCAGGCGCCATGATGGCCCTTGAAAACATCTATGCCCTGAGCAAAAGGGATTTCCCCTCTTACATCGATTCCGAACCGCAGTTTGTTGTGAAAGACAACAAGAAGGAAAATGTTCCCTATGGCAAACTGAATCAGTATGGCGCAAGGGACTATAGGGGCACTGCCGACGGCGTGGTGGCCCTCTGGGGCGGCATCCACGACATTGATCTCGTGAAGAACAGCGATGTCCCGGTGTTCCTCGCCCACGGCGACTCCGACTACGTGATGCCCTACAACGTGGGACACGCCATATCCAAGCCGGACAAGATGGTTGCCGAAGCGGTGCCCGAAAAGTACAGCGCCTTTGCAAAGGCCTTCAAGTTCCAAATCGAGACCCCCACCATTTATGGAAGCTACGCCATTGATTCTGCCCTGACGGCAAGGGGCGTGGCCCACGAATTCTACAACCCGGTGGGTTACGGTCTCAAGCACGAGTTCTACAACAGCACCCGTACCGCAGAAGACGGCAGCGAGATCGTGTTTGCCGACAGTGTGCAGGACAAGGCTTTTGATTTCTTGTACAAGCTCGCGACCGGGACCTACGGCAAGCAGGAACCGGTGGTGGCTCTCCAGAAATCTGCTGCTCCGGCAAGCTTCGAAGCCGCAGGGAAGCAGGCGCCTGCATTCGCGAAGGTCGTAAAGATCGCCATGGGTGACAAGAACCTGAGCTTCACGGTTGTGGAAGGCGACAACCTGGCCTACGGAGTCTTTGACCTGAAGGGCAAGAAGGTGATGGCGGGGCGCGCCTCCAGGGGCGAAACGGTATCCCTGGAAGCAGTTGCCGGCGGAAGCTACTTCCTGAAGGTCCAGGGCGATGCCACTCGACGGATTGTCGTGACACACTAAGGGTTCGGTATAGGATAAATCTTTTGGAAAAGTTCCTCTCTAAGAAACAAAACGACCCGGACCCTGAACAAATTTCAGGGTGACCGGGCCGTTTTTCAATATTTGGGTCTGGATCCTTCGCGGCTTCGCCGCTCAGGATGACGCCGCAGGCGTCACTTCACAAACGCGCCGTAGATGGCCTTGATGGCCTTCTCGGTATCGGCTTCGTCAACACCGGTGATGATGTTGATCTGCGAAGAACCCTGGTCGATGATGCGGACATTGACCTTGTTATCTGCAAGAGCCGTGAAGAGCTTTGCAGCAACACCGATCTTGTTCGTCATGCCGTGACCCACGGTAGCGATGAGTGCGATACCCGGGAACACCTTGATACGGTCGGGGCGCATCTGCTGCGTGATGTCTTCGAGAACCACATCCTGCACGGCGTCGAGAGCCTTGGAATCCACGACGATGCTCATGGAGTCGATTGCGCTCGGGCAGAGTTCGTAGGAGAGTCCTTCGCTTTCGAGCACAGCGAGCACGCGGCGGCCAAAGCCAACTTCCTTGTTCATCATGGACTTTTCGATGTAGATCATCGAGAAGCCCTTGCGGCCGGCAACACCCGTAATCGGGAGCTTTGCTTCTTCCGGAGTGGGGCCGATGATGGTACCCGGATCCTGCGGGCGGTTCGTGTTGCGGATGTTGATAGGAATCTTCTTCGCGCGGCACGGAGCGATGGATTCGTCGTGGAGCACGCTTGCGCCGGAGTAGGCGAGTTCGCGGATTTCGCGGTAGCTCACGTATTCGATCGGCAGCGGGCTTTCGACGATGCGCGGGTCAGCCATGAGCATGCCCGAAACGTCGGTCCAGTTTTCGTACTTGGCGGCATCGATGCCGTTGGCAAGGATAGCGCCCGTAATGTCGGAGCCGCCACGGCTGAAGGTCTTGACTTCGCCACGGAGGTTTGCACCATAGAAGCCCGGCAGCACATAGAGCTGGTTCTCGTCGGAGAGGGTCTTGGCGATTTCTTCGTAGGTCTTAGGGACAATGCGGTACTTGTCGTCGAAGGTGATCAGCGGGAAGGTATCCACGAAGTTTGCGCCCAGGTACTTGGCCATGAGGCGCGCGCACAGGAATTCGCCACGACTCACCAAGAAGTCGGTGCTGACGGATTCGGGGTGGTTCTTCAGCTTGTCCTCGAGGCTGTCGAGATCTTCGGTGAGCTTGTCGCCCAGGCCGAGCTCGTTGCAGATTTCGTCATAGCGCTGACGGATCAGGTTCCACGGGGTCGAAAAGTCGAGGCCCTTGGAGGCGAGGTCGTAGGTGCTGTAGAGGAGGTCGGTAAGCTTGGTTTCCTTAGGATTGCGCTTGCCGGGGGCGGAAACGACGATGACCTTGCGGTTCTTGTCGGATTCAACGATGGCCTTGATCTTCTTGAACTGGCCGGCATCGGCGACAGAGCTGCCGCCGAACTTGCATACGATTCTTTGACTCATTTTTTCCTTTCGGGCCACCAAACCTCTCGGCTTCGAGCGCAACCGCTTTCCTCGCGATTGTCGTGCCCAAGCCTACCCATCTGGCCAGCCACTTTGATTGATGTGTCTATGTCTGCGACAGAATTTTCTATCGCGGGCGCAAATATAGAAAAAGGAGGCAACAGTCGTTTGCAAATTGTAAAAAAGAGAACAATTATGTAAAAAATCAACGGGAAGGTTCAAAAAACGGTCCTTTTCCCCGTCTATTACGTCGGAGGCATCATGAAAGACCAACAGAAAATGCTAGAAATCGCATCCCTTTCGAACATTCCCGTGCTACTGCAGGGGGAATCCGGCGCCGGCAAGGAGGTGGCGGCTCGGTTCATCCACAATCATGGCCTGCGGAAGGACCAACCCTTTGTGGCGCTGAACTGCAGCTCCATACCGAAGAGTCTTGCCGAAAGTATCCTGGAAGGGTCGCTCAAGGGGGCGTTCACCGGAGCGGTTGACGAGAAGCTGGGGCTTGTCCGCTCTGCGGAAGGGGGCACCCTGTTCCTAGACGAGATCGGCGAGCTCCCGCTGGAGACCCAAAGCAAGCTGCTCCGGATTTTGCAGGAGAAGGCGGTGACTCCCGTGGGAGCGGCCCAGAGCATTCCCGTGAACTTCCGGCTGATATGCGCCACCAACCGGAACCTGAAAACAGAAATCGCCGACGGGAATTTCCGTGCGGACCTGTTCTTCCGTATCAATGTGTTCCCCATCGAGATTCCACCCCTGCGGGCAAGGCGGGACTTCGATGTCGTGGCTGCTGATTTGTGGCGGGAAGCGCGGAGCCTATCGACGGCTCGTCTCGACAGACGCGATCCAGGCAACCAACAGCGCGAACTTTCCGCCGAAGAGATGGACCTGCTGAAGGCCTGTCCCTGGCCCGGAAATGTGCGCCAGCTGAAAAACATATTGCAGCGGTATTCCGTGCTGAAGCCCTACGATGTATCGCTCACCGAAATCCTGACCCAGGAATTTTCAGTGCCCAAACTTTACGAAAAGAACATCTGCTCCATATATGTGACGGATTTCTTGAGAAAGCGGAAGAAAAAGCCTACGCTCACCGACATCGAAGAAACGCTGCTGCAATGCAAGGGCAACAAGTGCAAGGCAGCGCGGAAGCTGGGGATCAGCCGCGGGAGCCTATGCTACCAACTGCAAAAGGGTCGGGTGAAGATTGCGAGTTAGAATTAGAACCGCAGACCCACGGCAATGTGGTGGTTGCCGCCGTCGAAGGCAAGCCGCGGAGAATATCCGTAATCAAAGACGATCATGCCAAAGATCACACCTAGACCGCAGGCAACACCTGTGGAATAATCATCGCTTTCATCTTTACGGACCGATGTTCCCAGGCGAAGCATCAAGGTTTCGGCGTAGGCAATTTCGGCACCAAATAGACCCTGAATTTCAGTGTCGGCACGGCGGTAGGCGTCGGCGGAAACATGGACACGCCACCGCTCCGTAACGGGAATCATTCCCGTAATGCCTGCCTGGAGTGCCATGGGGGCGTATTCGTCTTCGCTGTCGTAGGCGGTGACATAGCCCGCATTGGTAAGGGTCGCACCAAAAGCCATGTAGCGGTTCACCTTGAAGGAGCCTCCGATGTCACCGAGGATGGCGTAAGCGGTTTCGTCTTCGATGGTCTGGCTTGCAAAGCGGGCCGTCACACCCCAGTTGAAAGCAGAATTACGGCTACCGAGACCAAGCTGTGCGGCCCAGGCATAGGCGCCATACTCCCCCGTCTCCATCCCGTTCTCATCACGACCTTCGATGTCCTCGTAACCGAGATAATCCAGGCCTGCAGAAAATGTGAACTTTTCAGCGAAGGGGAGTCCGTAATAAACATTGATAAAGCGGTCCGAACCCATGCCGTCAAAGACAATCTGGTTGAGCCCGAATTCTGGAGATTCCACGGCACTCATGGCCAGGGGATTCCGCGCCACTTCGGAAGCCCGTGCAGGGTCTGCCACTCCGGCTCCCGCCATGGCCGCCGTTCTCGGCGATACCTGCAACGCAAGAAACTTCATAGTCACGCCACCCGGATCCACATTCCAGTACTCCCCTGCATAAGCGAGGGAGCCCGTGACGAGAGCGGCGGCAACAAGTTTCTTGAACATACGGCTACAAGATACAAAAATAGACCACCCAAGTTTTCTAAATTTGCGGACATGCTGAGCGTAATTGTCCTTGCGGTGCTCACTACGGTATATGCCGTAGCCATTCTCACATTTGCCGTGGGGATTATCCGCACGCACCGTCACAAGGGGAGCGCCACCCCCTATGTTTCCGTGGTCATTCCCATGCGAAACGAGGAACAGTTCCTGCAACGGACCCTGGACGCCTTGGCCGCCCAGGAATACGAGGGACAATACGAGATTATCTGCGTGGACGACCGCTCCACCGATTCTACAGGAAAAATCCTGGACGAATTCGTTGCCACCCATTCCGACAAGTTCCACGCCCTGCACCTAGACCCGAACCTCCCGAAGGTGGAAAGCCCCAAGAAGCGGGCCCTAGAAGCAGGATTCAAGGAAGCCCGGGGCGAAGTGCTGTTGATTATGGACGCCGACTGCGTGCCTACCAAACGCTGGCTTGCCTCCATGGCAGGCCGGTTCGAAGGGGACATCGCCATCGTGCAGGGACCCAAGCGCAATACCGGCGGCTGGAGCCCCGTGCATCAGTACCAGAGACTCGAAACCCTGGCCTACACCTCCATCGAGGCCGCCGGATTCAGCCTGGGCCACCCCATGCTGGCCAGTGCCGCCTGCCTTGCCTACAAGAAGGACCTGTTCTTCAAGGTAGGCGGATTCGGAGACTTGGTGAACCTTTCCAGCGGCGACGACGACATGCTCATCCACAAGATGATCAAGGAGCCAGGAGTGCAGTTCTGCTACAACCTGAGCGCCGACGCCCTCATAGACACGGCACCGGTGGACTCCCTGAAGGCCCTGTTCTTCCAGCGGGCGCGCTGGAGCAGCAACGGCACCAAGTACGACAGCCACCTGTACACCCTGGGGCTCTCACTCATCTACACATTTTTAGTATGGCTCCTCGTAAGCCCCTTCCTGGTAGCCTTTGCGGACTTCCCCATCGCCTGGTTTGCCATCCCCATGGGCGTGAAGGTGCTATGCGATTTATTTTTCTTGACATGCGCCGCCGTGAAGCTCCATTCCAAGCGGCTCCTGTTGGCCCTGCCCGTTACCGAAATCATGCAAGTGCCCATCAATGTGTTCGCCGTCCCCTTCGGGCTACTAGGGCTGTTCAAGTGGAAATAGGGCATTCCAATGTCTTGGGCAAGATTTAAAACTTTCATTCCGCCAGGAATCATTTTCCTTGCCGCTTTTGCCGTCTTCTGCAAGATCCATTATTCCGACGGCGACGACGCCTTCTTTGACAGCTGCGTCAGAAGCATGTCGTTCCTAGACTACCTCAAGGAACGCTACCTGACTTGGACAGGCCGCATCGGCGGAGAGACCGCCATCTACATCACATTCACTCTGGGAATCTGGTTCTGGCGAGTGGTAAACGCCTTCATGGTCACGGCGCTCCCGACTCTCGTGTTCCTGATTGTGAAGAAGTTCTATCCCGGCGTTGGGGGCGCGACACCGACCTGGAACGACCTTAGGCTCTTTCTCCTGACCTGCTCGGGATTTCTCCTAATGGACATTGTCACCTGCGGACACGCCGCCATCTGGGTCAACGGCTCCGTATTCTATACCTGGGCACTGGTCAGCGCCCTCGCCTGCATCTACCTGACTCTTGACTACTTTACAGATGGCATTCTCTCCACAAAAAGGATTCTCGCTTCCATTCCTTTCGGACTATTTGCCGTCTCCTCCATCGAACAGATTGGCTTTTTCCTGCTGGCCTACTTCATCGGGGCCATCGCCGTCCAGAAAGTCGTCTCGAAAAAAATTCCCACGGGTCTGGCCGTGGAGACGATTGTGCTTCTCGCCACCTTTGCCGTGGTCCTTGCGGCCCCGGGAAACACCTTAAGGATCGCCGCCGAAACCGAAACCTGGTTCCCCACATTTAAAAACCTTTCCTTCGGGGAGCACGCCTTCATTTCGGTCCAATGGATACTATCTTCCCTTGCCAACGAAGGAAAGATCTTCCTAGTCCTCATCTGGATTGCTGCTCTCCTTTCGGCAAATCCCAAGAGCAAGCCCACCATCGTGGCAACGGCCCTATTTTCAGTGGTCGCCATCATGCCGCTGGCAGGCATCACCGCACTGGCCGACACGGGAATCAGCTACATTGACCCCGCCATACGACCCGAAGTATTCCCCAGCATCGTAAACGCCACGGCCCTGAATTTCGCCGCCATGGTCTGGTGGCTTGGGGCGGCGTCCTTCACCCTGTTTTTAATCCACAGGCATCTCGGAGCAAGGGGTTTGTTTCTCTTTGTCGTGGCCATCCTTTGCGAGGCCATGATGTTCTTCTCGCCCACAATCTACGCATCCGGCGAAAGGGTCTTCTTCGTAACCGACTGGATACTGGCTTTCATCATCCTATGCCTATTCTCGAAGATAATCTCTGAAAAGCACAGAAACCTTTTCCTTTCCGTGGCCCTTATCTTAGCGCTACTGAATGTATTGACGCAGGTTCCCGAAATGCTCGCTAAACTTTCGACCTAGCCCAGGCCTCGGCCTGTTCCGCGTCTTGCAATTTTCCGTCTAGCTGAAGCTCGAAACTTTCGCGAATCAGTTCACCGAACTGCTTACCAGGTTTTAGCCCTAGAGACATCAAGAAACGCCCCGTAAGAAGAGGCTCCGGGGCCTTTTCGTACACACCCAATTCAAGGGCGCGGGTCTTTAGGCGATTCACAAAAATCATGCGCAAATCTTCGGGATATTGCGGATTAGACGCCATAAAGACACAGCATTCCCGCAAGCCGTCCAAGGCCACAGACAGCCGTCTAATAAAAGGGTCCTCAGGAAACGACGCATTGGGCGTAATCGCAGCGGCATGTTTCAACAACCTGGGAACATTCCGAAGGATTTTCACCTCGCTGGTCATGCCCTCAAGAAATTTTGTCCAATCTTCGCCACAGGAATTCCCCGAAAGCAGGGCGCTGAAGGCAAGGGTCATTCGGGAGTCTTCACTTTCTCCCACCGCCTTCGCAGAAACATTGTCCAGGAACTGCCCCAGATTCTCGAAACTGCCGCCCAGGGGCTTTACCTCGGGGAAAAAACGCAGCAAGTCCATTTCCAGAAAGGCCCGCAGGCCAAGGGAAGGCCTACCCGGTTTCAGGAGCCACTTCTTAAATTCCTCGTAAATCCGTTCCTTGGAAAGGTCTTCTAGGGAGAGACTCCTGCAAAGCTCCGCCGTTTCAGGCGCCAGGATCAGCTCAAAACGGCTGGCAAACTGTACGCCCCGTAAGATGCGCAGGGAATCTTCGGCAAAGGCTTCACTCACATGCCGAAGCACATGGGCCTTCAGGTCATCCATACCGCCATAGGGATCGCAAAGCGCAAGTTCTGGCAGTTCCATGCCCATGGCATTGATGGTAAAGTCCCTACGGAGAGCCGCCTCCCTGAAACTGAGTTTCTCGTCGGTATGCACCACGAACCCGCGATGGCCATAGCCCACCTTATTTTCAGTTCGCGGAAAGGAAAAGTCCAGCGAAAGACCCTTCATGGCCAAATGGATGACGCCAAAGGCCTTGCCCACCAAATTGGTGCGGCCATATTTCGAAAGGAGCGGCACCAGGGCATCCTGGGCCATATCGTAAACTTCGATATCGTAGTCCCGGCAAGCTTTCCCAAGCAGGGCGTCACGGACCCAGCCGCCCACCAGAAAGGCGCGGCCGCCTGCATCACGGATGTCGTGGGCAATCTTCAGCAGGCGTCCCGGAAGGTCGGGCGAAAACTCGGCGCCCGCAAGTGTGCGTACCGTAACCATTATTCCTGCGGGGCCTCGCTTGCCGTGCTGTCAGATGAAACCCCGCTTGTCGTGCTGTCTGAAACAGCAGTGCTATCAGCCGGAGAAACACTTGACGAATCCTGTTCTGTCTCTGGATTTTCAGAGCCATACCGGTCATAGATGGAAGTCGTTTCCTTGCCCGAAGAATCCTTTAGCAGCTCAGATACGGGAATGTCGGGGGATTCCTCACCAGAAAGCGAATCGCCTTCCGTATGTACTTTTCTTGTCGAATCCTGGGAGGCGAACCTTTCGTAAATACTTTTTCTGGATTCTGCACCTTCCCCTTTCTTTTTCGCTTCTTCCTCACGGCAAGACCGAAGTTCTTCTTCCATATAGTACCGCTGGTCCGGAGAATAGGACATATTATTCAGGCGGTATTCAATCTCTTCGCAAACAAGCCCCTGCCGCTGCCCAGCGCACGATACAAAGACCACGCTGCCGAGACACAGCAACCCCGCCCCCAGAAAAACACCAATAAAATTCCGCCTATTCTTCATTATCAGAATTTCCTTGTCAAAAGACACTAATGAATTATAATGATTTTTCCCGTCTTTTTCTTGGAACCTTTTCGCACCAGATAGTGGTAAACTCCAGGAGCCACCAATTTCCCGGTCTTGTCGGTTCCGTCCCATTCCACACGGCCACCCAGAACATCATTGTCGTAGAACGACCTTACCAGCGAACCGCCCCGATTATAGACGCTCACAAAGGAATCTTCCGAGATATTGTCAATAACTAGGCGCTGCCCCCGCTTGGGCCGGAAAGGATTCGGATAGGCCTTGACTTCGGCGGGAGCATCCGCCGTCATCATCTTTTCTGCATTTCTCAAATCCTTGCGGGTATAGCGGGTTACGCCACCATCATGGGCAAACCAGACCATTCCCAGAACAGGATCAATCGTCAGGTCATGAACCCTGTCGCTCATCAAACCATTCTCCACCGTAAAGCGCTCTACGGCGAGAGTATCCTTGGACTTGTTGCGCTTTGTCAACCGAAAAACTCCCTGACCAGCCGTTCCAAGCCAGATATTGCCCTGGACATCGCTTTCCATAGATGAGTATTCCACCCCCATCAGGCCCTTCGTTGAACTGGGGGAAATAAGAGTATCCCTGTCTTCGTCCATATAGACGAAGTCACTTACAGAAACCATCCACAGGGCACCATCGTCCTTATCGAAGGCAAAATCCAGTGGAGCCCTTTTGCTTGGAATCTCGTAGTTCTTTCGTTCGGACACAGACAATCTTCCGCCGTTTTTGAGGGGAGGAGGGATCCTAAACACATCCAGGGACCCCGCCAGAGATACAAAGAATCCCTCTCTGGAAGAGACATACACAAGCCAATCCCCCGTTTTGGAATCAGTCTTTGCTACCAGGGTCCCAGCAACCGGCGAACTGCCCACTCCGGACATACAACTGATTTCGCCGGATCTTGTAATGTAGACAAGCCCATAACCTTTTTTTTCAGATGTGGCAATCAAAAATCCAGAACTGTCCGGAGCGACGGTGGTTCCAACCGCCACGGTATAATCATTCAGGTACTCGTCAAGACAACTGTTCTCGCTTTGCGGAGTAAACGCCTTAAAGAGAGTGTACCCGTTGTCCTTGAACAAGAACAGTCCCCTTCCCCACACATGGGCCAAAAGCAGGCCGTCGTCAAGAGAAGAAAGAATTTTCATCCGATTATCATAGGACCCCGTAAGGCTGCCAATACCATTCCAAATGGGCGTACTATTCCGCCAGGAATTTCCATCACTATACGCCATCCGTCCATGGGATGTTGCCGCCACTATTCCTCCCTTTGGAACGGAAGTCATCTCATAGACACTGTTCAAAGTAAAATTACCAAATGTCGTCTTGCGATTGATCTTGGAAAAATCGGATATTTGATTCCCAAAATACTGCTTTTCGTTTTTCTCCCCAGATTTTCTAGTCCATGATGACGGGTCTGCCAGGCGCATGTCTCCCGTCATGTTATCCCAATCCATTTTTCGACAATAGATATCTTTTCCCAACAAAACAAACAAGGTATCTTGGACAATGGAAATTTTTTCGGGATGCTCATTTATCAAGGATATCGTCCCTATCTTGTCAATTGTCAGCAGATATCCATTTTGTTCCATGTCAAAAAAGGCAAGCCTGTCTTCAAAGGCGACAACCATACTGTTCTTTTCTGCTACGGCCTGCCCTGGAACAACCTTCACCATTTTGTTCAAATAGGAACGGTTTACGACATTCCAGCGAGATGCGTTCTTGTCATAGGCGGCAATCAGGCCATATTCCGATATCCCGTAGATTTTAGAAGATGTTTCGACTACGGCAGAAAAAGAGGTCGCCCCAAGGCCATCGGCAGAAGTAAAAAGCCGCCGAACCCTTGGCGTTTCAAACTGTATGCCACCACCTGTGGCAAGGACATAGCCCGAATCGTAGGGAATGGCGGCATACACTGGCGACGGTTGTGAAAAAACCTTCCACCCATCGGCCAAGGCGACGCTAGCCAAAATCAACGAGACAAAAAGAATCCGTATTACCAACACCATCCAAAATTACAAAAAAGATTTACCCTAACAATGCTTTTTTAGCCCTTTTTATAGCCGAATGTCTTCTTTTGATAATGGCATTGAATGAGACTCCATAATGGGCGCTCAGTTCGTTCGTCGACAGCCCCTTTTGAAAAATCATGTCTATCAGCTCCCTATCCCTGGTGGAAAGAGTGCCCACAGCCCTGTTCAGTTCATCGTTCTCCTGATTTCCAGCCTTGTAAAAGACAGACTTTTCCGCCGGTAGAGCCGTATAGTCGCCCACGGTATCCGCAACCCTAGAAAAGGGAGACAACCTTTGCCTGAATCTCACATAGTCATAAAAGCAATTTTTAAAAACCTGAAACAACCAGGGATAAACGGAATCCCTATACTTAATTTTTTTGGCATTTTGACAAAAGCGCAACGCAACATTCTGAAAAACATCCTTTGCATCCTCTTTATCGTCGCAGTTCATCCTGCATAAATTGTAAATTTGTGGGGAATATGTATTCCACACCTCGTTTACCCATTTGTCCGCTTTTTTATCTTTTTGAGTGTCCATTTGCATCATTGTCCCCATCCGTCTTTTTTTGACGGCGCAAATTTATGAAATTAGACTTTAAAAAACGAATTTTTGAAAAAATGGCAAACAACTGTTGTCAAGATTCAAACAACTGTTACCTTTTTGCAAAATGTTGTTGCCTACTGTTGCTGCTCGCCACGGCGGCCATCGCCCAAGAATTCAATATGAACTCCATGCCGCCACCAAAAATGGAAATGGAATATTCGGCAGGGGCATTAAAGGATAATGGGGTCCTGACCGTAACCGTAACCGTTCCCGACAAGTGGCATGTAAATGCAAACAAAGTCACCGATGAATTCTTGAAGCCCTCGTCCGTAGTGGTCAAGGCAGAAGGTATTGAATTCGGCGAACCCGAATGGCCCGAACCTATCAAGGAATACAACGAGGCTCTTGAACTGGAAATTTGGACCTTCCGCGGAACATTCAGCGTCAGAGTTCCCGTAAAGGGCGTAGATGGCTCGAGCTACGACAGCCTGGGAACCACGGTCACATTCAATTACCAAGCCTGCGACAATTCCATCTGTCTAGCGCCGGCAAGCAAAACCATTTCGCTGGACAGCCAAGCAAATGAAGGTGCTATCGGCACATCAACCCCGAAGGCCGACATAAAAAAAAACGACCTGGAAATAAATAAGGGTAAAGAAAGAACCGACGCGCCTTCTGCAGGTATCGCCCTCCTGCTCTTCTTCGCCTTTGCCGGCGGGATAATCCTGAACCTAATGCCCTGCGTGCTGCCGGTGCTTTCACTCAAGCTGTTCGGCCTTATCAGACAGGCGGGAGAAATCCGCGGACGGCTCCTCGCCCTGGGAGGAGCCACAACGGCGGGGATCCTGGCGAGTTTCTGGGTGCTAGCCGCCGTTGTCGCCGCCGTCAAGGCCGGCGGCGGGTCCGCGGGTTGGGGGATGCAGTTCCAGAGCGCAGGCTTTATCGCCTTCATGGTAGTCATATTGACTGCATTCGCCATGAGCTTTTTCGGAGTCTTTGAAATTTGGCTTCCGTGGATTGCCACCACCAAAATGGATGCGGCTGGACAGAAGGCTGGAATTGCAGGCGCCTTCTTCACAGGGGCCCTACTGGTGCTTCTGAGCACCCCCTGCTCCGCGCCCCTCCTGGGAACAGCCATGGGATTCGCCTTCGCACAGACCACGCCCATATTATTCCTGTTCTTTACTGCCGCAGGACTGGGTCTTGCCCTCCCCTACATGTTGGTCAGCGCCTTCCCCAGTATCCTCAAAGTATTCCCGAAACCCGGCGTATGGATGGTGCATCTGCAACGCGTGATGGGAATCTTGCTGCTCGCCTCTGTGGGTTGGCTTTTCTGGATTGTAAGCGAGCAGGCGGGAATTACAGGCGTGGAACTTTTCGCGGCTATCGCTATCGCAAGTATCGTCTGTTCCGTACTGCTTGGGAAATTCGCAAAACCGGGAACTGCCTTCATTCGCGAAGTTGCTGTAATTATTCTCAGCGCAGTCGCCCTGTTCTCGCTCTGGTTTGCAGGCATTTCTCCCGAATACGAGAAGGCCGCCACAGCAGCCTTCAATGCACGCCTACAAGAAAAGATGACCGAAGACGGGTGGTTCCGCTACAGCCCCACGCTCATCGAAGAATTTGCCAAGGCAAAACGCACCGTATTCATAGATGTAACCGCCGACTGGTGTCTCACCTGCAAGGCCAACGAAGCCGCCGTCCTTGACGATGACGACTTTATCCGCGCCATGGACAGCCTGAATGTCGCCCTGGTCAAGGCCGACTGGACCCGCGAAACGCCGGAAGTGAACGCCCTGCTGCAGAGCATGGAAAAGTCAGGCGTGCCCGCCTACGCCATTTACCCCGCCGGAGATGCAAGCCGACAGATTGTACTGCCGGAGCTTTTAACCGTTGACGGGATTGTGGAAGAGATTATTTCTCACAAATAAAAAGCTGATCCCGATATGCATCGGGATGATTTTTCGGACAACTACCGTTTGCCTTCGCGCTTGTAGCGCTCGATGCATTCGGCATAGAAGTCGTAGGTCTGCTTGGCAATGGACTTCCAGCTGAACACATCGATGGCCCGCTTGCGGCTCACCTCGCCCATCTTCTTCGCCAGCTCAGGATTCTCGAGAATCTTGTTCAGCTTACTTGCAAAGTCCGACTGGAATGCCTTGGGGTCCGCCGGGTCAAAGTCCGTTTCGGAGACATGCTTCAGGGGCACCAGGAATCCGGTCTCGCCATCCACGATGATTTCGGGGATGCCGCCCACAGCGCTACCCACCACAGGGGTACCGCAGCTCATGGCTTCCAGGTTGATAATGCCAAAAGGTTCGTAGAGCGAAGGTGTGGCAAATACAGTCGCGTGGCTATAAAGCACGCGGAGTTCCTCGTGAGGGACCGCCTCCTGAATCCAAACCACGCCATCGCGGGTCTTCTGCACATTCTCGATAAGGGCCTTGCATTCATCGGCAAGTTCGATGGTGTCGGGAGCGCCCGCGCAAAGCACCACCTGGGCAGACTTGTCAATCTGCGGGATTGCCTGGATCAGCTGACTGATGCCCTTCTGGCGGGTAATGCGGCCCACAAACAGCACATAGGGGCGCTTCGGGTCCACACCCCATTTTTCAAGAACGGCTTCGTTGAAGGTCGGCGCGTAGAAGTCCGGGTCGATGCCGTTGTAAATCACCTTCACACGGTCCTCAGGAACACCATAAAGCTTCATCACATCCTGCTTCATGCCCTGGCTTACCGCAATCACGCCGTCGGCAGCCTCGTAGGCCGTGCGTTCAATCCAGCAACTCATGGCGTAACCGCCATCGCCCAGCTGTTCAGCCTTCCACGGACGGTGGGGTTCCAGGGAATGGGTAGTAAGTATCAGCGGGCACTGTAAAAGCCGGCTGGCCAGCACACCGCCAAAATGGCTGTACCATGTATGGCAGTGGATCACATCTATATCCTTGAGAGCGGCCGCCCACTGGAGGTTGATATCCAACGGCTTGAAAATCTTCTGGAACCGGTCGTCTTCAGGGTTCAGCCCCAGCTTGCGGGAAAAGCCTAGCGCATGGATGTTGTTCTCATCCACATTCTGCGTACCAAAACAGCGCGCCTCGATATGGCAAAGCTTTGCCAGCTCCTGGGTCAGGAACTTGACATGGATACCTGCACCGCCATAGATTTCCGGTGGAAATTCGTTAGTCAAAATTGCAGCGTTCATAAGACGACTCCATTCCCTCCACAAATAATTATACAAAAACTACCGCGGGGCGTAAATCCTAGACATGAACTCGGCACGGGTCTTCTCGTCGGTCTTGAAACGGCCTAAAAGCTGGGTCGTGACCATGGTAGCTCCAGGCTTTTTCACACCGCGCATGGTCATGCACATGTGAGACGCTTCAAGCACAACCGCCACTCCACGCGGGTTCAGTTCCTTCTGGATAAGTTCCGCAATCTGACGGGTCATGCGTTCCTGGATCTGCGGGAAACGGGCATAGTATTCCACCACGCGCGGAATCTTGGAAAGACCTACCACACAGTCTCCCGGGATATAGGCCACATGGGCCTTTCCCGTAAACGGCAGAAAATGATGTTCGCACATGCTAGCAAACTCGATGTCCGGAACGATAATCATCTCATCGTACTTCTCGTGAAATCGAGTCTTCAAGATGTCTTCGGCCCGCATCTCGCCAGAAAGCCCCGTCATCAGTTCGGCATACATCTTCGCCACACGGCGGGGCGTTTCCACAAGGCCTTCGCGGTCCGGGTTCTCGCCCATGCCGGTGAGAATCATCCGGAAACCATCTTCCATCATCTTCAAATTCATCTTACTATCCTTTTACACAAACACCACTTCGTTGCCGGTACGGGGAGATTCATTCCTGTTCGGGAGCCCGGTCTCGGTATCAGCATAACCGATGGCAACAGAAGCGTACACGCGCTCGTCTTCACGCAGGCCAAAGCCGCGCAAGTACTCGAGAATCGTCGGGTCCTCGTTCAGCCACTTGAGCTGATTGATGTAGCAACTGCCTAAGTCAAGCTCGTTGGCAGCAAGCATCATGTTCTCCACGGCGCAGGCCACATCGGCCATGTTGTTGCCGTATTCCTTCTTGTTCGCCACCACGATAAGTACAGGCGCCGTATAACAGAAGGAATAGTTCCCCTTGCGCGAAAGCGTAATGGAATTCTTGAGACTCTTGTACAAGTCTTCGCGGAGTTCCATCTTCGCAAACGCAGCCTGCACAAGCTCCTTGAGTTTCGCAACCACCGCAGCATCCGAAATCACGAAGAAGTGGTTCGTCTGAGCATTGCCACCGGTGGGCCCAAAACGACCAGCTTCGACGATTGTCTGCAGCTTTTCTTTTTCAACAGGCAGCGCCTTGAACTTGCGAGTGCTTCGACGGGTTTTTATGGCTTCAAGAGTGTTCATCATTTTTCCAGCGGCATAATCAAGATACGCGACTTCCGCTTGGCGTTGTAATGTTCCCGCTTGCTCTTGGGCAAATCCTCTACGGAGCCGTCCTCAAATCCAAAGGGATAGAACCAGTCCAAAGCCTGGGTGGTCAGCAGGAACAGCTTCTTGTAGCCCTTCATGCGGCCCACAGAGATCAGGTGCCGCACGATAGCGTCCCCGATGCCGGACTTGCGATAGTTGGCAGCCACGGCGATGGCGGCCACTTCGGCCATACCGTTCTCGAATTCGTGGAGGGCGCCGCAGCCGTGGATGCTGTTGTCGATGCTGTACACCACATAATCCTTGAGCTTTTCGGAAATGCTCTCCTGAGTCCGGGGCACAAGGTAGCCCTTCGCGATATAGTCCTGCATAATCCGCAGAATGTCGGGAATGTCTTCCATGTTGGCGGGCCGGATACTGGAATACTGGTTGGCGTACACCATGGTACCGTCACCCCGGGCACTAAATACTTCTTGCAGTACGCTGCCCTGGAACTCACCGCTCAGCAGGTGAACACGGTTCGCTCCCGCCTCACAGGCGTTGATGGCATTCTGCAAATAATCCTTCTGGGCAAAGTTCAGCTTTTCGGCATTCAGTTCCAGCAGTTCCTTAGCCTGGTCCACATCCAGGGCCGAAATCACGCCACTATCCGTAGGTTCCAAATAGTTGGTATTCTTGCCTGTGGCAAGGCCATCCAGCTTGATACCGTTTTCGCTACCGATAAAGAACAGCTTGCCCACCTGCATGTACTTGCAGAGTTCCGTAGCCAGTTCGGTAGAGCTAATGTTGTAGGCCTGCCCCAGCTTGTTCCAGCCAATGGGGGGAATGATGGGTACGAACTTCTCGTTCAGAAGCTGCTCCAGGATATCCCGCTGAATCCGTTCAATCCGGCCGGTCCGCATGTAGTCCACCCCATCGATAACACCAAGGCTCCGGGCCAGCACCCAGTTTCCCTGGATACCGCTCAGGCCGCTGGCCGTCAGGTGGCTCATAATCCGCTGGGCAACGCCCAGAGACGCCTGCTCAATCAGCGGCAGGGCCTCTTCACTGGTAAGCCGCACCCCACCTTCAAACTTGGACTCGATTTCCCAAGCCTTCAGCTGGGCGTCAATGCTGTTCCTGGTTCCCGGCACGATAATGATTCGGATTCCCGCCTTGTGCAACAGGGCGATGTCCCGCATGAGCACAGGGAACAGCGGGTGGTCCATAAGGCCGTCTTCAATCTTCAGTACAAAGAGCTGGCCCTTGAACCGGTCCATATAGCCGAAGACTTCCCGGATGAACCCGGAAACTTCGAAATGCTGGGAATAGAAATCGGACACAGTATTGCTCATGATTCAAAAGATAATAAATCTCACCTATAACAAAAGACGCAGGGTGACCTGCGCCTTTACTAAAACTTGCCTACGACCGTTTATTGCTTGGCAGCCGGTTTGGCGGCAGGAGCGGCTTTTGCCGGTGCTGCAGCGGGTTTAGCAGCGGGAGCAGCCTTTGCGGCAGGAGCGGCAGCAGCGGGCTTGGCTTCTGCCTTAGCTTCGGGCTTGGCGGCAGCAGGGGCGGCTTCTGCGGCAGGCTTGGCTTCTGGAGCAGGGGCGGTAGCGCTAGCGGCAGGAGCAGCTTCTGCGGCAGGCTTGGCTTCTGCCTTAGCTTCGGGCTTGGCGGCAGCAGGGGCGGCCTTAGAAGGCGCAGCCTTCGTCGTGTCGGCAGGAGCGGCTGCGGCAGGCTTGGCTTCGGCCTTGGCGGTAGTATCCGCAGGAGCGGCAGCCTTGGCAGGATCAGCAGGAGCAGCAGTGGCACTGTCGGCAGGAACCGCCGCAGAATCAGCTTCAGCAGCAGGCGGCACTTCCGCATAGACCTTCAGAAGCTCCACTTCAAAAATCAACAGGGCGTTTCCAGGAATGGTAGGCGGAACGCCAGCTTCGCCATAGGCGAGAGCGCTAGGAATCCAGGCCTTCACCTTGTCGCCTTCCTTCATAGCCTGGAGCAAGTCCTGCCAGCCTTCGATGACAGCGCCCACGGGGAATTCCAAAGGTTCGCCACGCTTGACACTATTGTCAAACTGGGTCCCATCCAGCAAGGCACCGATGTAGTGCACCTGGACCTTGTCCGTCACCTTGGGGGAAATGCCCGTACCGGCCTTGAGCACGCGGTACTGAACGCCCTTGGGCGTGACCTTCACCGTAGAATCCTGGATGTTCTTGGCCAGGAACGCGGCCTGGTCTTCCAGGGCCTTGGCGGCGGCGGCCTTCTCGTCGTCTTCCTTCTGCTTCTGCATACGGAGCAGCAGGTCCTGCAAGGCAGATTCCGAAGCGGAATCAGACAGGAGCGCCTTGCGGGCAGGATCCACTTCGTCCTGGATGGCAAGCATCAGCACATCCATCTTGACTGGCACATTTATATTGGCTATGGCCTTACCCAAATCCATGCCCAAGGCATAGCTGTAGCGGTCCACGGCGCTATCCAGGGAAACCTGGGGAGCGGGGGCGGCTGCAGGTTCAGCGGGTTCCACTGCAGGCTGCGGAGCATTGCTTCCGCAGGCTACGAGAATTGCGCATGCAGCAAGTCCAAAAGAATAGCGTGTCAGGTTCATATAACTCCTTCTGAATCATTAGAGTGATCCATGATGCCTTTAAATTAGCATTTTTTTCTATTTCCGCCAACCTTCCATGATTTTCATGCAGCCAGCCAGGAGTTCAGCGGAGCGTTCCTTGTCGCCCGTTTCCACATAGCACCGGAACTCCGGGGCGTTACCGCTGGGGCGCAAGTGCACAATATCGCCGGAATCGAACTCCATGCGGTAACCGTCGGTCTCGTCGATGGAGACGATATCGCCGTGGAAAGGGGCGGGCATGTTACCATTGGCATCGGGCTTTGCAAAACGGCTTGGCTTTGCGGTAAGGGCGCCGAACAACTTTTGGCCCAGCTTCTGTTCCCGAATTTCGGCAAGCTTTGCCTTTGAAATCTCGGTGGGGAATTCCTTGAGACGGTCGCTGAGCGTAAAACGCCTGGGAAGCTTCTTCAGCAGGTCCACCACGCACATCCGTTCTTCCCGGACACGCACCATCACGGCGAGCATCGGGAGCAGGGCATCGCGGGTGGGGAGCGCCGGGAGAGTGCGGGTCGTGCGCGTCTCGTTACCACTGCTGTCGCGTTCCACAAATTCCCGGGTCAGGTCCGTCTGCAGTAAGAAGCCGCCGTTGGCCTCGTAACCCGCCACAGACACGGACTTGTCAGAGACATCCACCAGGCTTTCCATGCCGGCAATCACATAGGGGCTGCCGATACGGGTGCGGCAGATCTTCTCAAAGCTGCCAGACTTTTCAAGCGATGTGTTGCAACTCACCGGAGTTGCAATGCGCTGGATACCCAGCGCCTGGGCAGCCAGGATGCCCAGCACGTCGCCCCTGAGCCACATGCCGGTATCGTCTGCCAAGAGCGGGCGGTCGGAATCCCCGTCGGTACTGAAGATGGCGTCCACAAAATCCTTATGGGCAAAGTCCCGGGCCAAGTCCTCGTCTTCCTTACGGATGGCTTCGGTATCCACCGGAATAAAAGTCTCGCTCCTGGCGAAGGGCTTCACGGTGGCACCCAGGCTTTCCAGGACCTTCACCACGATATCGCGGCCCACGGCGGAATGCTGGTACACGCCGATGGTAAGCCCCGAAAGGGCCTTGCTCCCGAAAAACGCAGGATAGCGATTCACATAGTTCTTCTCGGCTTCCACCTCCACAGCCGGCAACTCCGGTGCCGACTTCAGCATTCCGGCATCGTCAAAAATCGATTCGTCAAAATCTATGGACTGGGAAACAATCCCCTGTTCGTCCTTCTTGGAAATCTCACCCTGGGGGTGGTTAAACTTGATGCCATTACGGTCCGCCGGAATATGGCTCCCCGTCACCATGATGGTGGGGAGAGCCTTGTCAATGCCGTACAGCGCAATGGCCGGGCTCGGGATGCGACCGCAATAGACCACCTTCCAGGCGCTGTCCTCGCCCGCCTTCACCAGAGCCTTCAAAATGCGCTCCGTACTGGGCCGCAGATCTCCGGCAATGGCAATGGTGTGCTCACACTTGTAGCTAGTCTCACAGTACTTGATAAAGGAGCGGGCATACACATAGCACACACGGTCCGTCATGGCAGTCACCAAGCCGCGGGCACCGCTAGTACCGAAAGCCACGCCGGACTGCTTCATCACATCTTGCATCGAAATACTCATAACAAGCCCTTTTCTTTTTTATTCGGCGAGTTTCTTTATCATGCGCGCGAACTTACGAGAAACCTTGAGAAATTTCTTCTTGGCCTGTTCACGAGAAGACACTGCCTTTTTCGGGAAAGACGACACCATTTCGTTCTCATCGGTTAAGGCCGCCAAACATTCCTGATAGCCAGAATAATTGCAGTTGGATATCGATCCTGCCGCAGTGCAAACATAATATTCCTGGATAATGTTCCCACAATTATCGTCACCCATAGAGCCACCTTCATTTTTCATGATGGATGCGTACAAGGAATCCATCAATGCTTCAGAACATTCTTCGAATTCATCTTCATTGGACTTTTCGTATTCATAGGCAATAACAAACTCATTGCCGGAAGCATCCTTATACGGGCTCATTTCTAAAAATTTCTCGTATTCCACATTGCATTCGCGCTTGGACACTTCGCCTTCTTCTTCCTGCAGCGCACAGCTTTTCCCATTTACGGAAATGGTCATGGCAAATTCAAATCTTTCAGAGAGATTGTATTCATCGACACTCACCGAGACCGTTTGATCCGCAATCTTAAAAGTGACGCTGTTCTTGTTCTGTTTTGTCACTTCTATGTTGGACAAACTGAGATACTCTGCCACACCAGAAGAATCCTCTACGGTCAGGAGGTCTGGGCTGGGAATCACCGCCCTGCCATTTGTCAGACTCCTGTATAAACTGGTCATAAACATGGAATTCATGTAATCATCGAATTCTTCATCATCATAATAAAGGGTTACCTTGGCCGAAATCGAGTTGCCCGAAATCTTGACCGTTTCCTCGTCGAGACCATACTGGGTTAGTTCCATTTGGGTAAGGCAATTCATGCGATCTATCAGGCTCGAGTCCAGTTCCTGGGGATTCAAAGCCGCGGCTTCTTTCTCGGTGAGCCTACCTCCAGGAATATCCTCACAGCGTTTGAAACAGTGTGTTTCGGATTCTTCGGAATCATACATGCAGAAAATCGCTTTCCAAGTACCGTCCAGCTTGGGAGCATCGCCTCCAACCATCATCTGGCCGGCATTCTCGCATCCCCCAAGATCGCCCTCCCCATCCATATAATCGCAATCGTACATCACCAGGGTGTCACCTACGAATTCATACTTCGAAAAACTAGAATCCAGGCCCATATCCACAGTTTTCCATGTGTAGACACCGGCGCCCTCGTTGACGCACGCATCTTCGGACTCCTCCGTTACAACGATAGTGGTCTTTTTCAGGGTATCAACAATGATAGTTCCAGACTCCTCGACAGTAACGCTGCCGCTACCGGTTCCGTTGTCCGAACTGCCATCATCGCCGCAGGCAAAGAAAAATGCGGATGTCGCGGCAAGCATGAGTGTTAAGCTCTTTTTCATTTGAATTTGCTCCTTTATTTTATTTACGCACCAAAATAGATAGTTTTCCTCACCATGTCAAAGCCGTTTTTTCGCCTAATTTCAGCAATTGGTCACCCGTAAACCAGCGTTTTTCAAATAATTTCATTTTTTATTAGACAGTTAAACTTTTTTTTACTATCTTTGGGCCCGGACTAAGTAAAGGAGATTATCATGGCAAAAGCTACTGCAAAAACAACAAAGGCCCCCGCCGCCAAGAAGGCTGCCGTAAAGGCCGCTCCGGCCAAGAAGGCCGCCACCAAGGCTGCTCCTAAGGCTACCAAGCCCGCCGCCGAAAAGAAGGCTGCCGCTAAGGCCCCCGCCAAGAAGGCTGCCCCCAAGGCTTCCAAGAAAGTAACCGTGGTGTTCGAAGCCAACTGCCCCCTGGCCACTACCGTTTCCGTCGCCGGTTCCTTCAACAACTGGGCTATCGACAAGGATATGCTCAAGAAGGACAAGAAGACCGGTCTCTGGATTGGCAAGGTGGCCCTGGACGCTGGCCAGTACGAGTACAAGTTCGTGTGCGACGGTCAGTACTGGGACGAAGGCGACAACAAGATCAAGAACGTCTAATTGCGCCTATTGAAATATCGCAAAAACGCCGGGCATGTCGCTCGGCGTTTTTCATTTTCTATCTTTCTCCCCATGAATTACACTATCCCCGAAGAAGTTTTTGTAAAGGCCGCTGAACAGTACGGCACCCCCCTCTGGATTTACGACCGCGAGACCATCGAAAAGCGAGTCAAAGAAACCCAGGTTTTCGATACGGTCCGCTTTGCCCAGAAGGCATGCCCGAACCTCTCCATCGTTTCGCTTGTTCGTAAGCTGGGCGGCGTAGTCGATGCCGTCTCCGCAGGCGAAATCGTCCGCGCCCTCAAGGCGGGCTTCAAGGGCGGCCAGCAAAAGGGCAAGGCTCCCGAAATCGTCTATACCGCCGACATCTTTGACCGTGACGCTCTCGAACTGGTGAAGGAACACAACATCGCGGTGAATGTGGGCTCCCCCGACATGATCCAGCAGCTGGCCGATTTCGGCGTGAAGTCGGAACTGACCCTCCGCGTGAACCCAGGCTTTGGCCACGGCCACTCCAGCAAGGTGAACACCGGCGGCCCCCTGAGCAAGCACGGCGTATGGCACGAGCAGATCAAGGACTGCATCAAGCTTGCCCAGAATAACGGCATGTGGATTACGGGACTGCACATGCATATCGGTTCCGGCTCCGACTTCGAGCACCTTTCCCAAGTTTGCGACGCCATGGTAGACGCTAGCCGCCGCCTGGGTAGCCATGTTCGCACCATCAGCGCAGGGGGCGGCCTCCCCATTCCCTACCATGAGGAAGACAAGGGCAACCGCATCGACATGAAGGCCTACTTTGATCTGTGGGACAACGCCCGCAAGCGTATCCAGCAGAGCATCGGCCACGAGGTACATCTAGAAGTGGAACCCGGGCGCTACCTGGTGGCCGAGAGCGGCTACCTGATGGCCGAAATCCGCGCCGTGAAAAAGCAGGGCGACAACCTGTTCTACCTGCTAGATGCCGGCTTTACCGACCTGGTACGCCCCAGCTTCTACGGCAGCTACCACGGCATTTCCATCATCGCCCGTGACGGTCGCCATCTTGACGAAACGGTGGACGCCATCGTGGCAGGCCCGCTCTGCGAATCCGGCGATGTGTTCACCCAGGAAGAGGGCGGATTCGTGGTGACCCGCAAGCTCCCCAAGGCCAAGGTGGGCGACCTGCTGATCCTCCACGACGCCGGTGCCTACGGGGCCGCCATGAGCAGCAACTACAACAGCCGCCGCTATGCCGCCGAGACCATGTACACCAAGGGTGAACTGAAGGTTATCCGCGAGCGTCAGTCGTTCGAACAGCTATTGCAAAACGATAGAATTATCGAGTTATAAACTACGCATTACTGCGTTACTCGCTCCCTCACGTACGCTTTAGTACGCTACGGGAGCTCGTGCCTTGTCCTGCTTGTTTCTAACTCAATAAAATTTAAGAAGGAATTTGCGATTGTTTCAAGAAGAGACTATCCATAATTTGTTGCGGCAAGGCCAAGCACAAGGCGTCTTCAGCAAGGCGGTGGCGGGATTCGTTTTACCTGATGGCTCCTATCATATCGCCACGCTGGATACTAGTGCGGATACCATCTTCGACATCGCTTCGCTGACCAAGGTCTGCCCCACTTCGACCCTGGCCCTCTGCGCCATTCTACAGGGCAAGCTGGATGTGGACACCAAGGTCACAGATTTCATTCCGGAACTTAAGACAAACTACCGGGACGACATTCGCATCTTCCACCTGCTGACCCACAGCCTGGACTATCGGGTGCCCATGAAGACCCTCCGGACGCTCCCGCCCGAAGGGATTCTCGAGGCCCTGTACAGCTACCAGTTCCAGATTGCGCCGGGCAAGGCCTTCAACTACGGGAACCCCGCCAGCGTGCTCCTCGGGATCGTGCTGAACCGTCTCACCGGCAAGTCCCTCCAGGAATTGGGGCACGAAACTTTCTTTACCCCCCTGGGCATGGAACGCTCCGGCTGGGACCCTCTGGAACGGTTCCCCAAGGAACAGATCATGCCTACGGAAGAATGTGCATTCCGGGGCCGCACCATCCAGGGCGAAATCCACGACGAGAGCGCCTGGGTCCTGCGGAAGCTTTTCCCGGTGGGTTCCGCCGGCATGTTCAGCACCGTACCCGACCTACTCCGTTTTGTCCAGATGGTGCTGAATGATGGAGTCTTCCAGGGCCGGACCGTCGCTCCCGCTGGACTTCTCGACATGGTCAGCCGAAACGCCTTCGCCCCCGAAGTAGGCGCCGAGACGGCCCTAGGTTGGGAACTGAACGCCGAGCGTTTCATGGGCAAGTACCGCTCCCCTCGCACATTCGGCAAGACCGGCTTCACCGGAGCGAGCATCGTGGCCGACCCCGAGAGGGGAGCGGCGGCGGTACTCCTGAGCAACTTCACCTGGCCCCACCGGGAACCAAGCGCCGACCGCATCAACCAGTTCAGGGCGGCCCTTTCGGACCTGTTCTTCTCGCAGGTCTAACCCCGCCCAATGTCAAAAACAAAAAGGCCCTGCCGAAGCAGAGCCTTTCGAGTGGACGGTACTGGATTTGAACCAGTGACCTCTGCCGTGTGAAAGCAGCGCTCTAAACCAACTGAGCTAACCGTCCGAGGTGCGAGCAAATATATAAAACGGCTTGGGCCTTGTCAAGGGGCGGCGCCCTACAAATACTTGTCCTCGGCGCTGCGAAGGATGGCCAGGAACTCCGCCGGAGTCTTGGCAGCTATCAGCTCCTTGCGCACATTGCCATCGGCCAAAAGCCGGCTTACGGAAGACAAGGCCTTCAGGTGAGGCCCGACGGTGTTGCCGGGACTCACAATGAGAATCAGCAGGTAGACAGGCTCCCCGTCGAAGGACTCGAAATCCAGACCACCCGCCACAGTGGCGGCCACCATGCACATGCGGTCCACATAGTCGATCTTCGCGTGGGGCACAGCCAAGCCACATCCGATACCCGTGGAGCGGGTCTTCTCGCGGTTCCAGACAGCCTCAAAAATTTCGTCGCGATGTTCCAGCTTATAAGCGCTGCAAAGAGTGTCAACCAGTTCGTTCAGAATGGCTTCCTTGGTTTCGCAAGGAGAGTTAATCAAAATGCAATTATCTACAAACCGTTCAGAAAGACGCATATCGTTATCCTCGATGTACAAAATAGATATTTAGAAAATTTAAGTCCCTTTTGCCAAAAAATAAGGATAAAAAAAGGAAAAGTCTCATTTCCCGTTTAAAAACGCAGCCATTTCGAACTTAGAATGGATTTCCGGCAGTTTTTCCAACGCCTCGGACATCTCGGGGATGCAAATTTGTCCGGGAGCGGCGGCACGGCCTATGGCCCCGTATGTCAGGTTCGCGCCCTCTTTTAGGGACCAGACGCGACTTACCCGTCCGAAATCACCCATGCCGAAGGCGGCAAACAGGTCAAAGTCACCGGAATTTCGCTGCGTAAATTCGTAGAGGCGTTCGCAATCATCTTCGGAATTGCACATGGCGGCAATTTTCAGCCCTTCCGCCCCCAGACGGGAGACATCACGAGCAAAATCCCGCAGTTCCATGGCGGTGGGCACCCTGAAAAAATTGTGCTGGGAGATAAGAATCTTCACATCCCGGCCGTCCGCAAGGGAGGACAGGGCCTCGTAATCATAGAGACAGTCCTGCTCCAAGTCCAGCCAGTCCGGTACCTGCTCCGACTCCAGAAGGGACTTCCACAAAGGCAGGCGTTCCCCGGCACTGGCGTCCTGAAAAATTCCGCCATCCCGCTTAAGACGGATGGTCCCTATCTGCAGAGCATGGGGAGCGAGCTTGCGGACCCGTGCCGAAAGCCCATCCCAGCATGAAGGCTCAAAAAAGTCATAACGGATTTCCAGCGCCGAACAGGCCTGCAGGTCCAGGAACACGGGGTGCATGGAATCCGACTCAATGGCAGACAGGACTTCCGAATCGATAAGCCCCGCCAAATACTTCTGTTTCTTGCCGAACATGGCTCAAAGATAGCAAAAATGCAGTACGCTTTTTTTCTAAATTATCCCCGTAAATACAAAGGAATCTCTTATGGCCGAATGTAAAGACAAAAAGGAACAAGCGACCCCGGATTTTTTAAAGAAGGCGGAAGAATACCTGACTTCCAAACGCCGCATTTTCCTGTGGGGAGGCGTCGATGACGAAAGCGCCGAACGCATCGTGAAAGAGCTTCTGTACCTGGATTCCCTGAACCACGAAGACATCATCTTTTTCATCAACAGCCCGGGTGGAGTCATTTCCAGCGGTCTTGCCATCTACGACGCCATGAATGCCATCAAAAGTGATGTGGTGACCGTCTGCTGCGGACAGGCCGCCTCCATGGGTGCGGTCCTCCTGACTTCTGGAACCAAGGGCAAACGAGTAGCCTGGCCCAACGCCCGCATCATGATACACCAGCCGCTCATCCACGGCGAAATCGTGGCCCCCGCAAGCGATATCCAGATTCAGGCCGAAGAAATGCTCCGGATCAGGAACATCACTGGCAAGATCCTTGCCGAAACCACGGGACACACCCAAGAAGAAATCGACAAGGACACGGAACGAGACAACTTCATGAGCGCCGAAGAGGCCAAGGCGTACGGCCTGGTCGACAAGGTCGAGAGCCTGGTATAATGGGATTTTTTTCTGCCATCAAGAGCGGCCTTGCCAAAACCCGCGACGCCCTGGTGGGCGAGCTCAAGGGAATCGTAGGCGCCGGGAAGATCACTGACGAAACCCTGGAAGAGCTAGAAGAGCATCTCATCAAAGCCGATGTGGGCGTGGAAGCCGCGTTCCTTTTGACGGACGCCCTCCGCGAACAGGCCCTGGGCAAGTCGCTTACCACCGAACAAGTGCTCGACATAATGCGGAGCGAAGCGGAACGGCTCCTGAAAGATCCGCCGCCTTTTGAACTTAAGGGCAAGCCCCATGTAGTGTTGGTCATCGGCGTAAACGGTGCCGGAAAGACGACCACCATCGGCAAGTTGGCCGCCCGCCTAAAAGACGAAGGCAAGAAGGTGATGATCGCCGCATGCGACACCTTCCGTGCCGCAGCCATCGACCAGCTTGAAACCTGGGCCCAGCGTAGCGGAGCCGAATTCGTTAAGCACCAGGAAGGTTCCGACCCGGCAGCGGTGGCGTTCGACGCCTGCAATGCGGCCGTGGCCCGGGGCTGCGATGTGGTGCTCATCGATACCGCCGGGCGCCTGCACAACAAGGACTACCTGATGGAAGAACTCAAGAAGATAGTCCGCGTCATCAAGAAGGTAAGCCCCGAGATGCCCCACGACATGTGGCTCGTTATCGATGGCAACACCGGCCAAAACACCATCAACCAGACAAAGATTTTCAACCAGAGCTTCCCCCTTACCGGCCTGGTGGTCACCAAGCTCGACGGTACGGCCCGTGGCGGCGCGGTCCTTTCCATTGCCAGTTCACTACAGATTCCCATCCGCTGGATCGGCATGGGCGAGCGCATCGACCAGTTGGTACCATTCAGCAAGGCCGAATATGTAGAGGGCCTTTTTGAAAACGCCCTGGAAGAAGAAACTCCATAGGCAACCATGTCCACCATCAAGCGCACCTTCTGGATTTTGGCACTGGCGGCACTGGCATGCCTGCAGGCGGGTTGTGAAAAAAAGGAACCCACCGTAGACCAGAAGTTCGTGAACACCTACACAGAACTGCTGATTGTGGAACAGATGTACGGTAGCGACTCTCCCAAGGCCCGACTCCACCGGAAGGCCATCCTGGACAGCGCCGGCTACAACAGGGAACGCTTTCTCAAGAAGGCAAACGCCATTCTCGACGATAGGGACATGTGGGTCCCTTTTCAAAAGGCAGTCATCGCGCGTCTGGACACCCTAATCGAGACCAGCAAGGCCAACGCCGAACCCAGGCATAGGCACAGGGAGGAGTAGCCCATGTTCCGACTCCTGGCCAGCCTGCTATTCTCGGCAACACTTCTGTTTGGCGCCACCGCCCAATCCCTGGTCCAATGGATGGATTACTCTACCGCCCTGGAAAAGGCAAAGACAGAGCCCAGACTCATCTTTGTGGACATGTACGCCGACTGGTGCGTCCCCTGCCGTGTCATGGACAAGAATGTATACATGAACCCATCGGTGGCGTCTACCCTAAACAAGAAATTCTATCCCGTAAAACTGGATGTGGATTCCGAAGCCCCTATCGTCTGCGATGGAAAAAAGGAAACCACCAAGAAGTGCTTTTCCGATATATGGGAACTGAATGTACTCCCATCATTTGTCCTAATAGCACCCAAGGGGCTTTCTATATTGACCGTGACGGATTCCATGTCGCCCCAGGAAATGCTGATGCTACTGGACAAGTTCCTGGAAAAAGAAAAAGAATGGGTTGAACGATGAACGAGCAGACTTTTCTCTATTTGCAAGTCGCCTACTGGGTACTGCTGTTCCTGCTTTTCCACTGCTATGTGCTGTTCCCCATCACCTTGCCCTTCGTAAGCGAAATATTCAAGCGTAAGGGAAACAGGGTTGACAATGGCGGCGAGCTGCCCAAAGTCTCCATCCTTATTTCGGCTTACAACGAAGAAGCCGTCATCGAGCGCAAAATCCAGAATCTCCTGGAACTGGACTACCCCAAAGACAAGCTGGAAATCCTTATTGGCGACGACGGCTCGCAGGACAAGACCGCCGAAATTGTGGAGCGTTACAGCAACCAGGGCATCACCCTCGTCAGGGCACCCCAAAATGCGGGCAAGGCGGCCATGCTGAACCGGCTGCACAAGCATGCCACCGGAGAAATTCTCCTTTTCTGCGACGCCAACACCATCCTTTTTCCCAATGTCATCCGTAAGCTTATCGACCCATTTAGCGACAAGAAGAACGGTTGCGCCTGCGGACACCTGATTCTCACCGACAAGAGCGGCTCCGAACTGGGCCGTGGCGAAAGCGCCTACTGGGACCTGGAATCCGAAATCAAGAAGTTCGAAGGCATGATGGACCTGCTCATCGGCGGAAACGGAGCCCTGTACGCCATCCGCAGGGAACTCTACACCGACCTGCCTACCAAGAAAAGCGTCATGGACGACTTCTTCGTCACCACGAAAATTCTGCAGAAGGGCTACTACAGCACCTTCATTTCCAGCGCCATCGGCACCGAGCAGACGTCCAAGGAGACCACCGGCGAATACAGGCGCAAGGTCCGTATCGGGCGTGCCAACTTCAACTACCTGCTTTCCTACCTACCGCTCCTGAACCCCTTCAGGCCCCTGCGCAGCTACCTGTTCTTTTCACACAAGATTCTGCGCTGGTTCTCGCCCCACATATTTGTCTTGCTGTTCCTGGTGAACATTCCCCTGGCCTGGCATTATAGCGCCTACCGGGTTTCCCTTGGCATACTGCTTGCCTTCTTGCTGATTGGACTTTTCAAAGTGATTCCAGGTGCCTACTATTTCTTGACCATGAACATGGCCATGCTCAAGGGCTTCTTCCTTTCCTTCTGCCGTGAAAAATCCGGTGGCTGGGCAAGGGAAGCGAGAAGCGACGAGTAAAAAGCAGTGTGAAAATCTCTATCCTTATTTTAAACTACATTTAACTACAACAATATGAAACGCATCCTGACCGCCATCCTGTTTGCCCTAGCATTCACCGTCATACCGGCGGACGCCTTTACCATGGATGTACAGGCCGGCGTCGTCAACCATGTCAGCGAGCTTTCCAAGTTCAACCTGAACATCTATGGCCACCTGTGGTACCCCATCGACCAGATGCTGTTCGTCGGCATCGGCAGCGGCTACCAGGAAATCGACAATGTGGGCCTGGTTCCCGTCAGCGCAAGCCTCTGGGTGCGTCTCCCCATCGGGAGCCAGATTTTGCCCGTGGCCACGGGAGACCTTGGTTACCTTATCGGAAGCGACCACCAGTTTTTCTGGCGAACTGGCGGCGGGCTTGATATCAAGAATGGAGATTATTCCTCTATCCTGGTCATGGGCGGCTACCAGTTCCTGGATCATGTAGGCAAAGGCTATGCCTACATCCAGGCCGGAATCCTTGTAGAAATCTAGTTGCGCTTACCCGCGGGCAAGCATGTCCATCAGCTCTGTATCGAGCCGTTCAGGATTGTTGTACTGCGCAAGTCCGTCATGCAGCGACTCACCCTTGGACACCAGACCGAAATCCAGGTTCTTGTAGTTCCAGTAGCTGTAGCCCACATCCGCTTCCCGGAGGATCTCCAAGAAGTCCCGCATCCAAGCCAGCTGGTACTGACGGGGCACCTGCACATACACGCCAAACTCGTTGCACGCCACGGGCAAGTCGTACTTGGCGCGGAAATCCAAGGCGTTCTGGATGCTCGCCTGCAAGCGGGCCTTGTCCCACAGGCCGTATTCCACATTCAGGCGGGTTTCGGCATCCCCCTGGGGAGCCGCGTAGTCACCCGGCCAGGGCCGCTCAATCTTGAAGAAGGGATCGCTGATCCAAGCCGCGCCCTGATGAGTGAATGTCACCGGTGTATAGGTGTGGAAACTGTAGATGGCGTTGTCGTCGTCCATGGGAGTCAGGAATTTGAATTCACTGGCACTATTCCACTTGTTGCTGCCAACCACAATGGTGTTCTTGGGAGCGTGCTTGCGGATAGCCCAGAAAATCTCGTCTTTTACTTTGTCCCAAACCCCAGAGTCGCTACCGGCAGGCTCGTTCAACAGTTCCATCATCACACGGGACTCACCGCTGTAGCGTTCGGCCATGTAGGCCCAGATGTCGCAGGTCTTCTTACGGGCCACAGGGTCGGCAAAGAAAGCCTGTTCCGTAGAGCACCCCAGGTGGAAGTCGTGTCCCGGACACTTGTGCAAGTCCAGGATAACATCCAGGTCCGCTGCCTGAATTTCGGCCAGCGCCTTGTCCAGCAGCCCGAACACTTCTTCGTTAGGCTTGCTGGCGTCGTCGGTCTCGAACAGGTTGAAGTAGTCCACCGGAAGGCGCACATGGTTGAACCCCGCCCCTCGGATGCGCTTGAAATCTTCTACCCCGAGAAATGTCTTGATATGGGGCACCAGCCCCGGAAAACCTACGGGATCCTTTTCTTCGATACAGTCGACTTGACTGAACCAGCCACCCAAATTCACTCCCCGTAGCCTTTCTTTTTTCATCTTTTGCTCTGTTGGTTAAGCCGCCGGAATTGACGGCATAAATTAGTCGTTCACGACGTTCAGGTCTTCGTCGGCAATGTTCAGGTCCTGGACCACTTCCAGGTCGTCGGGCAGGTTGTAAAAGTCCACCACCAGGCCCACCTTCTTGTCTTCGTCCTTCTGCTTCTCGAACTGGACGACATCGTAAACCTTCATCCTGATCACAGTCTCGCCGGTTATCGGGATTTCCATGGTCATGCCCTTGCTGATGGGCCCTTCGATAATCTTGCCCTTGAACACGAGACTGGTCTTGTCTTCACCCAGGGACGTCTTTTTCACGTGAAATACAGCCATTATTCCTTAGCCATTATCTTTTATTTTCGGTTTATTGTTTTGTGGTCTACAAAATGCCACGGGCAAAAGTTAATTTTTTTTCATGGATTTATTGGTGGGTCGAATTCCTTTTCTGGTCTGTGCGCCATTCTTTCACGGCTTTTTAGGTCGCAAGCACGAGTTCCCCCGCATACGCTTCGTAGACGGTCCGCCCAGCGAGCACAGCAGGGGCCTTAGGGAAGGCTCTATCCACCTGTCGCCGGCATCCTCCATTACTTTTGCCCAAAAACCCGGGGCTTTCGTCCTCTCCCCGAAATTCTGCACATCGTGCTCCTTCGAGGTCCGCTCCGTAAAGCTCTTTTCCAGGTTCCCCATCGAAGGTCTCGACGGCAAGACGGTGCGGCTCACCTCCCAGAGCCAGACATCCGTGGCCCTGCTGAAAATCCTTCTCCAGGAACGCTACCAGGTCAAAACGCAGTTTGCCCAAGGGCTTGCCGCCGACCCCTCCGACGACGCTTGCCTTTTAATTGGGGACCTGGCGCTAGAAGAGACGGAACGGCACCGGTTCCCCTACAGCTACGACCTGGGCACCCTTTGGCAGGACTGGCAGGGCATGCCCTTTGTGTTCGGGGCCTGGATTATCGAAAAGTCGGCGTTAAAACCAGAGCTGCGCCCCGTCCTGGAAAGCTACCTGGAAGAAACGGAAAAGAGCCTGAACGCCTTCCGCGCCGACCCCGCCACCGCCCTGGAACGCTGGATTTCCAGATTTCCTGCAAATCTGGACAAAAAGACGGTACTGGACTACTATAAAATTATAGATTATCGTTTTACGGACGAGCGAAAAAAGTCCCTGGAGACCTTTTTCGGGTACGCCGAGAAGCTGGGCCTGGTCGAAAAGGCGCCACCGCTGGAATTTCTATAGGGGGAGTGCATGATAGAAGAAAAGATCCTCATCGTTGACGACAGCACCGAGATCCTGGAAAAGAACCGGGAGCTCCTGACCCAGGTGGGCTACAGCGTCGTTTCCGCCACCTCCGGCGAAGAGGCCCTGGCGCTGCTGGAAAAGGGCAAGTTCGACCTGGTGCTCCTGGACATCAACATGCCCAGCCTGAACGGCTACGAAGTCTGCCTGCGCATTCGCGAAGGCCACGCCCTAGACGACCTGCCCATCATATTCCTTACCAGCAGGGAAGACCCCGAAAGCATCACCAAGGGTTTCCATGCTGGGGCCTCGGACTTTGTAAGCAAGCTTTCTCCCACCGAAATTCTGCTGGCCCGCATTAATGTGCATATTAGGCTTTGCCGCACCCTCAAGTACCTGCGCGACATCTCCCTCACCGACGACCTGACCCAGAGCTACAACCGCAGGCACGCCATCAACACCCTGCGGGAATGGTTCTCCCGCAGCAAGCGCTACGGCACCCATTTCTCCCTAATCTACTTTGACCTGAACGGGCTCAAGACGGTAAACGACAAGTTCGGCCACCAGGCTGGCGACCTGCTGCTCCGCTCCGTGGTCAAGGCCTGCAAGGACTTGCTCCGAGAATCCGATGTGCTGTTCCGCATGGGCGGCGACGAGTTCATGGTGCTCTGCCCCGACACCGACAGGCCGGGCGCCCTGATTTGTGCAGAACGCATGCAGCAGGCGGTAGGCGACATTACCATTGTAGACCAGAAGGTCTCCTTCGCCTACGGCATCGCCTACTCCGGCGAGGTGTACAAGGACATGGACGAGATGCTCCACAGCGCCGACGCTTCCATGTACGACTGCAAGCAGAAAATGCACGCCGCCCGAAAGTAGCAGACATTTTGTAAACTTTAGTTTACACACCATCCTGCGGCTCTTTGGCCAGTCCGGGGCCCAGACTTTCGTTTCTGTGCACTCCATCACTTTTCCCGCATTTTCCGTAACCATGGCCACCACTCCCCGGCCCCCTATTACTACATTTCCCGCAAAAACAAGACTGGGGCCCCCGAGGGGAGACGACCACCGGTCCAAAACAAGGAGAACAACATGAAGAAACGGCTCCTGGCGTTAAGCCTCGCCGCAGGATTTACGGCCCTGATGACCGCCTGTGGTGACGAGACCACCAATACCGACATCCTCAAGGCGGACAGTTTCGCCTCGGATTCCCTGCCAAAGTGCGACGCTTCCTACACCGGCATGCTCGCCAACGACACTTCCAAAAACGCCATTTTCGCCTGCACCAAGGTGGGCGCTACCTACGAATGGGTGAACGTCGTCAAGAACATCCAGGCCAACGAGAACAATTCCGGCTGCACTACTAAAGAGCTGGATGACGATGCAGGCGTCGCCGTCGTATGCATGGGCAAAACCATCGCCACCCTGATAAACGGCGAAAAGGGTGAAACCGGCAACCCCGGCAAGCCCGGCGGACCCGGCGAAAAAGGCCCTAGCGGGTCCGACGCCACCGGATACACTGACGGCAAAGACCTGAAGCTGGATTCCACCGACTGTAGGATTGTCGATGCCGGCACCAAGGCCTTCGTGTTCTACCGGTGCGGCGACTTCACCTACGCCGAGGACATGGACGGCTTCCAGGCGAACATCAGGACCTGGAATGCCCTTGAAGCACTCAGTCACGGCGACTTCCACGACCGCGACTACAACTATATAGGCTATTTATTCACCACCTATGTACCTTCTGGCGACGCGGCCAAAAGCGTTGGCAAGCTGGTACGCTGGCAAGGCGATAACTGGGATGGTTTCTCGAACATAACAGATGACGATCTCGAAAGGAACTTCTCCATCCATGGTACAGCCACCCTCAGGGCACAAGAGGACAACCTAAAATCATCGTTTCTCCCTGTAGAACCCTTCGTGGGAGTCAGGGCCGTGCTCGACTACACGATGGATTTGCGCGGATGGGGCGGCTTCTGTCTCACATACGAGTCCGAAACGCCCATGGATGTCGTCATCGTGAATGACACCTACTCGATTTCCGCCCGCGCCACCCTAAAGGCCACCTCCAAAACGGAGACCACGGCAGACATCCTTATCAGCGACTTCACCCCCGACCAGGAAGGCGTAAAGCTCGATGAAGTTGTGAAAAACGCCTACAACATTATCATCATGGCGGTAAACGGTTCTAAAAAAGGCCTCTACACCAACACCTTCTCCATCTTCGAATTCGGTGCCTACGGCCGCTGTGGCGGCCCCACCTACGCCAAGGTCAGCGATGCCGTTCTCAAGAACAAGGGCAAGACGGGTACCGTCAGCGATGTGAAAGACAAGATTACCTACAAGTACAGGACCATCACCATCGGTAAGCAGGTCTGGATGGCGGAAAACCTGCGCAGCCCCTATGTGGTCAAGGACGGTGACGACAACGATGTGTACCTGAGCAACTGTCCCGATGACAAGGCTGAACTTGCCGCTAAGGGCTGCCTGTACACCTGGGCTGCAGCCATGGACAGCGCCGGCAAGTACCTGAAGGACACGGAAGTCGCCAACGGATGTGGGTATACAAACCCGTATGTGGCGTGCGGTGCAACCAAGCCGGTCAGGGGAATCTGCCCCGAGGGCTGGCACCTGCCCAGGCCGGCAGAAATCGACACCCTGTACAAGAATGCGGGATACAACAAAGACTACGCCTATACCCGAAATATCGCTGGCAAGGCACTGTCCGGCAAGGCCGAAGACGGTAACTGGCTAGGGTTCAACGCCACACAAACTGGTATCACCAAAGACGGCGATTTCAATACCATTGAAAAAGAGCCCTATTTCTACGCATGGTCCTCCTCTGAAACCAGCGGGATGCTCGCCATGGTCATGGCCGTGTACCCAACAACCAACGAAGAACTCGCTTGGACCATCTACCCCGACGACAATGTTGAAAAGTATCTGGGCGTCTCCGTCCGCTGCATCCAGGACGAGAAGTAGGAGGAACAACACATGAAAAAGTCTGATATGAAAAAAATTTGCTTAGCAGCCTCCCTGGTTCTCTTCGCCGCCTGCGGTGACGATGTCACCAACGACAGCGTGATCAAGGCGGAATCTTACGATTCCAAGGCGGATCTCCCCGAATGCGACGACGCATCTAGCGGCCTGTTCGCCACCGTCCCCTCCAAGAAAGAAGTCTACTTCTGCACCGACAATGCCTGGAAAAACATCCGCAGCGAAGCGGCTTCCTTGGTCGACAACGGCAAGTTCATCTGCTCCACCGAAGAGCTTTCTGACAATTCTGGTTTCAAGGTGGTCTGCGGCGGCGACTCCGTAGGCGTTGTCTTGAACGGCAAGAAGGGCGACAAGGGTTCCGATGCAGGCGATGGATCCGTCGGTCTCAAGGGCGAACCGGGTAAAAGCGGAAGCGGCTCCAACGGCAAGGACCTGACCCTTGGCGAAAACGACTGCGCCGTCATGAATTCCGGATTCGACTATGTAATCTATGACTGCGGCGACTCCGTCTATGTCAAGTCGTTTACAGCGGCAGACAAGGCAAATCTCAAGACCTGGAATGCCTTGAGCGGAGATCAGTATCTCAAGAATGTAGGAAACTCCAACATCGCCACCATTTATACCAAGCATTTAACAGTATCAGGACAATCTGAAGGCAAAATTGAACGTTGGGAGGGAGACAAATCCTGGACAAATGGCGACGCGATATCAGCCCAGGAGCTCTTTAAAAATTTCGCCATTGCGGGCAAGGCGACACTCGAGGTCAAAAAAGGCGCCACCACCTACAGTAGCACGCAACCACTAGAGCCCATGATTTATGCAATGTTCCTAATGTCACCTATTCAGGATGCCAATACTTGGGGCGGTTTCTGCCTGACATACGAAGCCCAAAAGGACATGGAACTGATTATTCGCGATGCTTCAACACCGCAAAAAATAGCTCGAGCAGCACTCAAGGCCTCTTCCAAGGAGACTACGGTGGATGTGCTTTTTAGCGCATTCCAGCCCGATGACGAGAATGTTGAATTAGACGAAATCATCCATAACCTGGCAGTAGCATATATCAAGATCGTGGGAAGCTTAGACGAAGGCAAATACGAGAACAAATATGCCATCTACGAATTTGGCGCCTACGGCAAGTGTGACGGCACTACCATCAGCCAGGTCAAGGCGAAGCTAAAGGAGATTAACCCCAAAAAGGGAACAGTCAAGGACCCCCGCGACAAGAAGACCTACAATACCGTCACTATTGGCGACCGGACCTGGTTTACCGAGAACCTGGACTATGACTACAAGGTTCTGGTAGACCCCGACGATGAATCAGCGGGTTATGTGAGCGGCCTAGTTGCCGAATACCCCAACCAAGCAGACAAGGATTTGTATGGTGGCAAGCTCTATAGCTGGCTGGCGGCTATCGATTATGATTCCCTAGCAAAAGCCGACCCAAAAATAAAGTGTTCAAACACCAATTACTGCGATCCTCCGTTATCATTGCCCGAAAAGGTCCAGGGAATCTGTCCCGAGGGCTGGCGCTTGCCTACCGAGGACGATTTCGATACTCTTCTGAACATCCTTGTTGACTACGATCGGTTCCCGAAACTTGCGCGTCTCGCCATTTTGGACTCTACGGGATTCACAGGGAACAACGGCGGTCTAAACCTACTAGGCACTTCCTTTAGGGGTAGCGGGTATTTTGATGGGACAACATCAACGGGCCTAGGCACCCGCTTCTACTCATGGATTCCTGCAGAATATGACGCAGAGAATGCCAGAGTCTACTATGTTTATGCAGGCGCCAATAGTTTTACCTTTGGGACTAAAACTCGCTACCGCGTCGTCCGCTGCGTCAAGGACAACGGGGAGGACTAACACATGAAAAGGTTTAACATGAAGACTCTATCTCTCATCTCTAGCCTCTCGTCTCTCGCCCTGCTGATGGCCTGCGGCGACAATGTTACCGACAACGACCCGGTCACCACCCAGGCTTATGCAAGCCAGGAAGAGTTCCCAGAATGCGAAGAATCTAGCGAGGGCTACTTCGCCCTGGTCAGTTCTACTAACGACCTCTACATCTGCTCCGCCAAGGAATGGGTGAACATTTCCAATGCAAGCGCAGGCAGTTCCGCCAAGCCCGGCTGCTCCTCCGAAGAGCTGGAAGACGGCACCGGCGTCAAGATCATCTGCAACGGCGACTCCGTTGCCACGCTCAATTACGGCAAGCAGGGCGCAACCGGCTCCAAGGGCGAAGACGGCCATAAGGGCAAGACCGGCGAAAAGGGCGAGCCCGGCTCCAGCACCAACGGCAAGGACGCCGTATGGGACACCGACCGCTGCAAGCTCAAGAACTCCGGCTTCGACGTGATGGTCTACGACTGCGGCGACTCCGTCTATGTAAGCGGCTTGCCCCTCACAGGCGGCAACACAAATAATGTGTGGAAGCCTTGGCCCAATGTCAGCTTAACATACTTTAGCGGTGGAAACACCCTTGTAATCTTTAACAAGCCAACTGGCTCCGAAGCCACCGGCACCCTGGAGCGCTACGATGGCGACAACAGTTGGATCGGCGGTGCATTAACAACGGACGACTTGTACAGGGACGATTTCCAAGTCAAGGGAACCGCCACCGTCAAGCTGACAAAGGCAGAAGCTGTCTCCGCCAGCTATTACAGACCTTCCGTTGGCATGGCGTTCGGCATTCCCACTGCCAACAAGAATCTCGGACCTAGCATGGGCCTGTGCCTTACCTACAGTTCCGAAAAGGACATGGCTTTGTTGGTAAAGGGTGAGACTGGGTTCATAAAGGCCAGCGTCCCTGCTACAAAGAACAAGGTAAAAATTATCAATGTACCCTGGGAAGACTTTGAACCCGTGGTAAAGGAAGTCGATGCCGAAAAAGTGATCAAGGCGGCAAACCTGATCTTTGTAGAGGCCGTCGGCGGCGATACGGCGGGCACCTACACCAACGAATTCTCCATTGCCCAGGTAGGTGACTTCGGCAACTGCGATGGGAACACTTACGCCAACAGCCCCTGGAAGGCCTATGTTGAAAACCTCGCAACACCTGCAACAGGTTTCACACTTGGCGGCGTTACCTACAAAGCGATTAAAATTGGAAACCTGACCTGGATGACCGAGAATATGCGGTATGCTCCAAACAGCGAATCGTGCTATTCTTCAAGCGATGCAACGGGATGTCCCACTTATGGAAGAATATACACTTGGGCTCAAGCCAAGGCGGTATGCGAGGCTGCGGGTACGGGATGGCGTCTACCAACAGTAACGGAATGGGGAAACCTATTTTACACGGTAAGGCAGAATTTCGAAATAGATACTGATCCTAAATATAAAATTGCCAACAAGCTTGCTCTGAACGCAGAGGGGGTTTATAACGGAAAGAATCTGTCGGGAATGAACCTGAAGGCTCCATCTTCGATTAATTTAATCACCTACTGGACTTCCACAACATATAGTTCTACGATGTCGCGTGTGGCATCGTATTACCAAAAAGATGCTTATCCTTACATTTACCAGGGGACAGACGCATCATACCCCATCACATCAACATCATATACAGGCGATTTTTGGGGCACTGATAACACATACCTCGTCCGCTGCGTAAAGGACTAACCTTCATCCCTGAAAATTCAAAAGACTCGGTCAACGACCGAGCCTTTTTTGTTTGCTTAGTTTTCTTTGAGCGGCAACTATATCGCCTGCAGCAGCGCTGTCAGGCGAATTTCTATTTCGTCCCAGTTGCCGCTTGCCATGAGTGTGGGGTTGAAGATGCTCCCGCCAAAGGAAATCAGGTTCGCGCCCGCCTCCATGTAGGCCTTGGCGTTCTGCGGGTTCACGCCGCCGCAGGCCATCAGGGGAATGTCCCGGAAGGGCCCGCGCAGCGCCTTGATGTATTCCGGTCCACCTACGCAGTTCACGGGAAAAACCTTCACGGCGGCGGCACCTAGGTCGTAGGCTTTCTGCACTTCGGTAGGGGAAAGGGCTCCGGGAATAATGGGGATTCCTGCCGTATTGGACAGCCGCACAATCTCTTTGCGGGTGTTGGGCGTCACGATAAACTCGGCACCGGCGGCCACGGCCTTTTCCAGGTCGCTTTCGTGGCGAACCGTGCCCGCCCCTACGAGAATTTCATAAGACCCGGCGCAGTCCTTGAGCTTCTTGATAATGCTGGTGGCGCCAGCGGTGTTCATGGTCACCTCGATGGCCTTGAGTCCGCACCTGGCGGCGGTTTCTACGCAGGCCTCTTCGGCCCCCTGAGGAATGTCGCGGAGAATGCCCACGACCGGCATCGGTTTTAGAAATTCGAGCAGGTTCATACTTTTAAGATAGTAAACAAAAATGGCAAAGGGGGCTACTCGTACCTCAACGCCTCTATCGGGTCAAGGCGGCTGGCCTTGCGTGCCGGGTACCACCCGAAAAAGACCCCCGTGGCAAAGCATACGGCAAAACTGATGACCACGCTGGTAAACGACACGATCATGGGCCACCCCATGACGGTTTTTACAATTTGTGAGGCGGCCACCCCGATAATGATGCCGATAAGCCCGCCCATAAGGCTAATGGTCACCGACTCAAACAGGAACTGCATCAAGATGTCGCGCCCACGGGCGCCTATGGCCATGCGGAGCCCAATTTCCTTGGTGCGCTCCGTGACAGACACATACATGATGTTCATGATGCCTATGCCGCCTACAAACAGGCTAATGCCGGCGATGACCGTCAGGACCAGGGCCAACATGTCCGAGGTACTAGTGACCATCTCGATCATCTCTTCTTGGGTAAAGACTCTGAAGGGGTCCGTGGGCTTGGTCCAGTTCCGGCGTTCCTTCAAAATGTTCATGATTTCTTCGGTAGCCTTTTCGGCATAGCCTTCGCCGATGGAGTTGGCGTAGATCTGCCGGATGTTGGTGGTGGCCGAAAACCTGCGCATTACGGTCTGGTAGGGCGTAAAGATCACATCGTCGTTGTCTTGCCCAAAGTCTCCGGAGCCCTTGGATTTCAGGGTGCCGATAACCTTCAGCGGGATGCTCTTGTAGCGGATGGTCTTGCCGATGGGATTCTCGCCAGCAAAGAGGTTCTGCACCACCGTCTGGCCTATAACGCAGACTTTGGCCATGCGGTCCGTGGCATCGTCGAACATCACGCCGTCCTCAATCTCGTAGTTGCGAATCTTGAGGTAGTCGGCGGAGATGCCGCTCAGGGTAGTGGGAGAATTGTTGTTCCCCACAATGGCCTGGCCGCTCACGGTAATCATGGGGGATACGCCATTGATGTAGGTGGCGTTTTCCCGGATGGCATTCAGGTCCTTTTCCTCCAGCATCTCGGAAGATTCCGCCTGCACACCGCCACGCCTGTTCCAGTTGGGCATGATGATGATGGCGTTGGTACCCATGCTGGTCATCTGTTCCTTGATAGACTGCCTGGAACCTTCGCCCATGGCCACCATGGTAATGACCGCCGCCACGCCAATGACGATACCCAGCACCGAGAGGAAGGTGCGCATGCGGTTACGCAGCAGGGCCCGGAGGGCAATCTTTGCTAAGGTAAGCGGGTTCATAAATTACACATTAGTCATACGTTTCCGGCGGTGGCAAGGCCTCAAAAGCGGCCTTCGCGTCTTGCATCTCGTGAGTTTCGTCTTTTTTTAGCAGCCCGTCCCGCAAGGTGATGGTCCGCTCGCTGAAAGTGGCAATGTCGGGTTCGTGGGTCACGAAGGCGATGGTTTTCCCCTGCCTGTGAAGCTCCTGGAAAATCATCATGATTTCGTAGCTGGTCCGGGTATCCAGATTACCCGTGGCTTCGTCGGCCAAAATAATCACCGGGTCGTTTACCAGGGCCCGAGCGATGGCCACCCGCTGCTGCTGCCCACCGGAAAGCTGGCTGGGCAGGTGGTTCATGCGGTCGGCCAGGCCTACCATCTCCAGCGCGTCCAACGCCCGGCGGTGCCGTTCCGCCGAAGACACTCCCGAATTGTAAAGCAGGGGCAGTTCCACATTCTCGATGGCGGTGGTGCGGGAAAGCAGGTTGTAGTTCTGGAAGACAAATCCGATTTTTTGGCCACGGATGCGGGCCAGGGCGTCTCGGGAGAGCCTTTCGGTGTGCTGGCTGTCCAGAATATAGTGGCCCGAGGTAGGCTTGTCCATGCAGCCCAATATGTTCAGCATGGTGGACTTGCCCGAACCGCTGGTTCCCATAATGGTCACGAATTCCCCGGGATAGATGTCGAAGGACACTCCCCGCAAGGCGTGAACCGTCTCAGAGCCCATCTTGAAGTCCCTACGCAAGTTTTCTATGGAAAGAATCGGCAATTTATCCGTCATGACCTAGTTTTGATTCCCGTAATTCCCCTTAAGTTGCTATTATTTTCGTAAAGTTACAATTCTAGGGGATTATTCATGAAAAAGATAATAACTCTGTCATTTCTCGCTTGTAGCCTTGCGTTTGCGCAGGCGGGCATCCAGGGTGGCTCTGATGGTATTCACCAGTATAACACCAAGACCCACGGCCAGCTCGGATTCTCCATCGGTACAGGCGGTAACATCGCCCTTGACGCCTGGTCCTTGAGCCGTGGCGGTAACTATACGGCACCAAACGGCAAGACTTATGGGTTCTCCGACCTAGCCCCTTCCCTTTCCGGCAACATCAACGCCTCTGTCGGTCTTTACAGCATGGTGGACTTGGGTATGTCCCTGCCACTCTACTACGAACATGGCGAATCTGATGGTCCCTCCGGTGCCAGCAACATGTGGACTACGAGCCGCGGCGATTTGAATGTCTGGTTCAAGGTGCGCATGGCCTTTGGCAACGACAAGTCCGTATTCTCCACGGCTATCCAGGTCGACGCCTATGTCCCCTCCGGCGAGGAGTCGGCCGGTGTGCGTCCCCGTCATGCCTGGTACCTGAACAGCAAGGGCGTAACACACCCCTTCACCTCCAATGCGTTTGGCATGGGGGCCAACCTGATCCTTACCATGGACCTGGTCAATATAGGCATCCCCGTCCGTTGGAACGGCAATGGCGGAATTGTCTATACCATGGACCACGACCTGCCGGTCACCTTTGTCTATGCCACCGGCGTCAATGTGATGCCCATGGACCTGCTTGATTTCTTTGTGGAATTCTCTGGCGAATTCCGCGTCGAAGAGACCGGCTACCCCCGCAGCCCCCTTGTGGACCCCATGTTGCTGACGCCCGGTATCCGTCTCCACCTGCCCTTCAACATCGACTTCGCCATGGGTCTTGATGTAGCCGTCCGCGCTCTCAGGAACTTCACCTTCGACGGCGACAAGGAAATGGAGCACAGCAAGGATTACAAACTCAAGTACGCAGACGAAGATGGCAAGATCAGCACCTACTACTATACACCGACACCGCTCTACGCCGGCACGGCTTCCCTCACCTGGCACTTTGACGCCAAAAAGGCAACCAAGAAGAAGGACGAGGACAAGGATGGCGTGTCCGATTCCAAGGACAAGTGCCTGCATACTTTGGCTGGCGTGAAGGTGGATTCCGTGGGTTGCCCCCTGGATACCGACAAGGACGGCGTGCCTGACGGAATCGACAACTGCCCGAACACGGCTGCCGGCGTAACGGTGGATTCCGTGGGTTGCCCCATGGACACCGACAAGGATGGCGTGCCTGACGGTCTGGACAAGTGCCCCAATACTAAGGAAGGCCGCCAGATTGACGCCACCGGATGCGAAAGCGACTTTGACAAGGACGGCATTCCCGATGCCGACGACCGCTGCCCCAACACCAAGGCCGGCATACCTGTGGATAGCACCGGCTGTGCCGCCGACAGCGACAAGGACGGCGTGCCCGACGCTCTGGACAAGTGCCCGGGAACCACTGAAGGCGCCGAAGTGAACGCCGATGGTTGCGAAGGCGACCGCGACGGCGATGGCGTGCCCGACGCCCAGGACAAGTGCCCCAACACCAAGGCCGGCATGCCCGTTGACAGCACCGGTTGTACCGCCGATGCCGACAAGGATGGCGTACCCGACGCTCTGGACAAGTGCCCCAACACTCCAGAAGGTTCTTCTGTAGACAGCACGGGCTGTGTCTCCGACTTCGACAAGGACGGCGTAGCCGACGACCTGGACAAGTGCCCCAACACCAAGGAAGGCACCGTCGTAGATAGCACCGGCTGCCCCATTGACACCGACAAGGACGGCGTGTTCGACGGCCTGGACAAGTGTCCCAACACCGAAAAGGATATCTCTGTGGATAGCACAGGCTGCCCCATGGACATCGACCATGACGGCGTGCCCGACCATCTGGACAAGTGCCCCTACACCCTCGAAGGCGTGAAGGTGGATGCCAAGGGTTGCCCGCTTGACAAGAAGCAGGACCTGAACAAGCTGAAACAGGGCATCCAGTTCCAGACCAACTCCACCAAGTTCACCAAGGACAGCTACGGCACCCTGAACGACATTGTGGCTCTCCTGAAGCAGATTCCTTCTTCTAACCTGGAAGTCCAGGGCCACACCGACAATGTGGGCAAGGAAGAAAAGAACAAGGAACTTTCCCAGGCACGCGCCCAGGCCGTGGTGGATTACTTCATCCAGCAAGGCGTCGACTCCAGCCGTCTCCGTGCCGTTGGCTACGGTAGCGAAAAGCCCATCGCCAGCAACGGCAGCAAGCACGGCCGCAAGCAGAACCGCCGCGTGGAACTGGTTCCTTTCGAGAAGTAAACAAATCCCTTTGAAGTAAAAAGGCGGTCTTCGTGACCGTCTTTTTTTATCTTTGAAAAGTAATTAGAGGTTTGCGCGATGTCTAAAAAAATCCTGGTTACAGGTGCCGCGGGCTTTATCGGTTGTGAAGTTTCATTGATCCTCTTAGCCAAGGGCTATCAGGTGGTGGGCATCGACAACCTGAACGACTACTACCAGGTAAGTCTCAAGCAAGACCGCCTAAAACGTCTAGACCACGAAGACTTCCGGTTCGAAAAGATGGACCTTGCCGATGCCGCCGCCGTCAAGGGACTCTTTGAGCGGGAACATTTCGACGGCGTCATCCATCTGGGGGCCCAGGCAGGCGTCCGCTACAGCCTGGTAAACCCGCAGGCCTACATCGACAGCAACATCACTGGATTCCTGAACATCTTGGAAGGCTGCCGGTTCAACCCGGTGGAGCACCTGACCTACGCTTCTTCCAGCAGCGTCTACGGGCGCAACACCAAGACGCCCTTTGCTACCGAAGACCCGGTCTGCATGCCTTCTAGCCTGTACGCCGCCACCAAGCGTAGCAATGAACTGATGGCGGAAACCTACCACCACCTTTACAAGATTAACGCCACGGGGCTTCGGTTCTTTACCGTCTACGGCCCCTGGGGCAGGCCCGACATGGCGCCCTGGCTGTTTGCCGATGCCATCTTGCACGACAAGCCCATCAAGATTTTCAACAACGGCAACATGATGCGGGACTTCACCTACATCGACGATATCGCCCAAGGCGTGGTCCGTGTCTACGAATCCGGTGTCGGAAAAGACGAGAACAAGCTTTACAACATCGGGCACGGCAACCCGGTGAACCTACTGGACTTTGTGCAGACTCTCGAGAAGCACCTTGGAAAGACCGCCGAAAAGATTTACATGCCCATGCAACCGGGCGATGTAGAAGTCACCTGGGCCGATACGGTCGCGCTAGAAAAGGAAGTCGGCTATACAGCCAATACCGATCTAGATACAGGCATCAAGGCCTTTGCCGATTGGTTCAAGAATTATTCTTGAACACCCACTTCTTGTAAAGCGTAAAGCTTACCAGCACATACACCACATTGGCCACGATGTTGGCAAAGTAGGTGGGTTTCATGAACTGCGAAATCCATGTGGTAAAGCCTGCGCACCAGGCGGCGCTTGCAAGCATATAGGCGGTCGCCTCCAGCACCAACAGGTTCACACCATAAGAGACCAGGAACACCACTACAAAGCGGACGACTTCGCTGCGCTTCTTGTTGTGGCTCTTGAAATTCCAGACGCGGTTGCACAGGTAGCTATTGCAACCGCCGGCAACAAACCCGAGAAAGTTGGAAAGCTCCACATTCCAGTCCAGCATCTGGTGTAAAACCCAGACCACCGCAAGGGTGATAAGCGTGTTCAACACTCCGATGATGTTGTACTTGAGAAAGTGTATCACGACAAGAATATAGATTATCTACTTTTATGTCATGGACTGGATTGCAAGCAGAAAGTGTTCAGCGGCCGACGCCGCGGCAATGATCGAAGACGGCGATATTCTAGGCGTTTCAGGATTCACACTGGCAGGCTACCCCAAGGCGGTTCCCCTGGCCCTGGCGGCGCGAGCCGAAAAGCTCCATGGCGAAGGCAAGCCCTTCAAGGTGTCCCTGTTCTCGGGAGCTTCCACCGGCGACAGCTGCGATGGCGCACTGGCCCGTGCAGGCGCCATCGACCTGCGCATGCCCTACCAGAGCAATCCAAGCCTCCGCAAGTCTATCAACGACGGTTCCATCCGCTACATCGACGCCCACCTGGGAAAGATGGGTTACCTGGTGCGCACCGGCGCTGTGCCTACGCCGGGCGTCGCCATCATCGAGGTAAGCGCCATTCTGCCCGACGGCCACGTCTGCCTTTCTACCTCCGGCGGAAATTCCGTCTGCTACCTGGAACGGGCTAAAAAGATTATCCTGGAACTGAACACCCGTCTGGGAGACAGCTACATGGGCATCCACGACATCGCCCTGCCGGAACTTCCGCCCCACGCGAAACCGCTCCCCATCTACAGCGCAGGGGACCGCGTGGGCGCCGACCTTGTAAAGATCGACCCGAACAAGGTGGTGGCCATCGTAGAGAACGACGGCTTCGACGAGGTGACACCTTTCGTAGAGCCCGACAGCGTATCCACCAACATCGCTGAACGTATCCTGGACTTTATCCGCTTCGAAGAATCCAAAGGCAGACTCCCTAAGGGCATGGCCTACCAGAGCGGCGTAGGCAAGGTGGCAAACGCCGTTCTTACCGCCATGGCAAACGACGAACGCTTGGGCCAGATCGACATCTTTACTGAAGTCATCCAAGAAGCGGTCATCCCCCTGCTTAAAAAAGGCAAGCTGGGTATTGCCTCGGGAACAGCTCTAACGCTTTCCCAAGGCGCACAAGACGAGTTTATCCATAATGCAGCGGAATGGAAAAAGCATTTTATCATCCGGCAGCAAGAAGTGAGCAACAGTCCCGATGTCATCCGCCGTATTGGCGTCATCTCCATGAACACCGCTCTGGAAGCGGATATTTTTGGAAATGTGAACAGCTCTCTGGTGTGCGGGTCTTCCATGATGAACGGCATCGGCGGCGCCGCCGACTTTGCTAGGAACTGCGCGCTGGGATTCTTCTTGACACCGTCGGTGGCCAAGGGCGGCGCCATTTCCAGCATCGTGCCCTATGTGAGCCATGTAGACCAGACGGAGCACGACACCCAGATTTTCGTGACAGAGCAGGGCCTTGCGGACTTGCGCGGGCTCGCTTCTGAAGAGCGCGCACGACTCATCATCAAGAACTGCGCCCATCCCGATTTCAAGGAACCGCTCACCGACTTCCTGGAATACAGCCTAAAGCACGCCAAGGGCGTGCACATGCCCCTTGCGCTGAGCCGGGCCTTCGAGATGCACAACCGCTATCTCGAAACCGGCAAGATGCTGCCGTAATCAGGATAATGACGGCGCGAGCCTTTATTACAAAAGAGTGAACCGCTCCACGATGCGGCCGTCAGGCAGCGTCACCGTACTTTCAAAGTCGGCCTTACGGCGGACCCAAAGCGTTCCCTTGGGGTGGCCGGGCGTCTCGTATTCGCTGCGGTACACCACCAGGGGCTCCACCGTCTCGCAGTCCAGGGCAATCTCCACCACAGTGTAAACCATGGTCTCTTTCTTGTAATGGCGGTAGCGCCGGCCTTTCTCTGCGATGGACATAAAATCGAATTACTTTTCCAAGAAGTTCAGCAGGGCGTCCATGCGGGCGTTCACATCCTTACGGCCCAGATTGTACAGCTCCACCAGCTTGGACTTGTCCTTTTCCAAGCGGGAAATGTGCATGGCCTCGCTGGGCCGGAACACAAATACCTTCCCCGCTTTTTCCTTTTCGGCAATCAGGTCCAGGCAGGCGTTGTAACGCTCGTGCCTATTGGCCGCCGCCTCGATGAACTTCGGGTACTTGCGGTAGAACAGCTTGAACAAGGGAATCATGGAATTGGGCTTCTTGCGGAACCCTTCTGGCTGGGTCAACAGGATTACGATTTTCTCGAAACCCTTCTTCTCCATAATCTCGAAAGGAATGCTGTCAGCGACACCGCCGTCTAAAAGTTTCATGCCGTCCAGCTCAACGATGTGGCTCATCAGCGGGAGCGATGCCGAGGCACGAATCACATTCATGTCGTGCTCTTCGCGATAATCCATAACCCGCAGGTATTCCGCGCCACCCGTTTCCAGGTTCGAGCTGCAGGCGTAAAACTCCGTGGCCTGGCAGGCCTCGGCAAACCTTTCCATGTCGAAGGGGTCAATCTCGTAGGGGATCTGACGGTAACAGTAGTCCACCTCAAAAAACTCACCGGTGCGAATCAGGTTTCCCCAGCCCATGTACTTGCTGGACTTGGAATGCACTGTATCGATGCGGAAGTTACGGCCAATCTGTTCCGACAAGAAACTGCACAGGTGGGTCACGCCGGCAGAGGTGCCGCAGGCACCGCCAAAGCGTAGTCCCAGCTCGTTGAAGACATCCAGAATGCCCCCTGTGTAGGCGCCGCGCATGCCGCCGCCTTCCACAACAACTGCCACCTTCTTGTACATCATGGGCTATAATTTAGCAATACTTGCAAGCCAGTTGTAATCCTTCGGATGGCTTACGAACCTTTCGGGGTGGGCGCCATGCAACTCCAAGAATTCCCCCACCGTCATCCACACGAAATCATCCACCTCGCCAGGCTGCGGCACCAGATGGGCCGCTTCCTCATCGGCAAGCGTTATTTTGTACACATCATAGTATTCGTTGTCAAAATAGGTTCCGCCGTTCAACACGCTTTCGTGGGTGGATTCAAAAAGGTATTCCAAGTCTTCTTTTTTCTTGGTGAGGCCCAGCTCTTCTCCTAGTTCACGAATAGCCGCATTCTGGCTTCCGTCTCCGGCAGAGATATGGCCCGCGCAACTAGTGTCCAGAAGGTTCGGGTTGTTCTCCTTCAGGTGGCTGCGAAGCTGGAAAAGCACGCGGCCCTTTCCATCGAATGCCCAAATGTGGACCGTGCGGTGCCAAAGTCCTTTGGCGTGAACCTCTGTACGCCCGCAGGAATACCCCGTCGGACTGCCGTCAGGGTTCAGGATGTCGATTTGTTCTTCCATAAAAGGAAAATTACTTATTATAAATCGCCTGGAGGGCGCCCGCCAAAAAAGCCAGGGGCGCATTCCAGTTGATAGCCACCTCGTTGGTCGCGTAGCTGCAGCGGTCATCCAAGTAGGCCAGAGCAGGCTTGTCGGCAGAAGCATAGTTCGGGCACTTCCAATGCTGCGTGCCGTCCAAATCGATATCCTGCTTACCCAGGTGAGGCCCGCCTACCAGCATGCCAGGCACCGGGTCATCCACGAAATCCGATTCGCTGGGGCGATGATGCGGATTGCGGGGGCTCCTGTAACCAAATCCCGTCACATAAGTCATGTCCATGGGATTCTTGCCCAGCAAGTAATCCAGGCACTGCTGCGCGCCATCCAGGTAACTCTTGTCGCCCGTCAAAAGGTAGGCCTGAACCAGCACAATGCCATTATTTGCCATGGCGCTGTTGCTGCCCCAGTTCCAACTCCAGGGGAATGCGGGCAGGCGGTAAGCACTGGTATCGCCCACAGCGCGCAAGTTGTTAGCCTCGTTCAACACCACCTTCTTGGCGGCCTCTGCAAGGGAATCGCCAAACACCTTGGGCGCGTGCGCTACACGGAAGGCAGAAATCATATTCATGTCACCCCACCAGGCGCCATTAGGCGTAAAGGGATTTTCCTTCAGGTCTTGCAAGTAGGCGGCAGCGGCCTTGTCCGTTTTCGGGTCTGCGCCGGCGACCACCTTCGCATTGTAAAGCTCCGCAGCAGCAAAGCGGAACTCGTCCTTTCCGTCTTCGTTACCTGGGGCGTAACTGCCCGTCTGCACATCGGCAGGCTGCTTGTAGAACATCTCAGGGTTCTTCTTTGCCCAGGCGTAGGCATTCTCAGCCGCCTTGAGCATCTTGTCGGCATAGGCCTTGTCAAAACTCCGGTATACCACGCTGGCCTGGGCCATCACGCCCGCAAAGTCCAGAGCTGCCGTAACGCTCTTCAAAACAGCATAGCGGGGAGCCGTATCCTTCTCAGGAGAAACACTCCCGCAGAACTTCAGGGTCGAAACCTTATGGAAGATACCGCCGTCCTTGTCCTGCATAGTGAGCATCCAGTCCAGGTTATAGCGGACCTCTTCCAAGAGCAGGGGCAGCTTCGGGAATTCCCTCGGCACATCCCAGCTCAGCGTATCGGCAAACTTGGGGAACTTCTCGTACAGATCCAGGAGAGTCCACACCGTAATGCCCGAATTCACGATGTACTTGCCATAGTCGCCGGCGTCGTACCACCCGCGAGGGGACTTGATGACCTTACCAGCCCCCTTTCCGCCTGTGGCCTTGTCGGTACCGTAGACGATAACCTTATCGTCCATGTGGCCCGCCGCACGGACCCACTTGTCAGCGTAAGGAGCTTCCAGGGGCATGCTGGCCCGCTGGTAATAGAACCACTTGAGGCTCGCCTTGGTAACGCCTTCGTAGACATTCTTGCCCACCGTAATGGGGTTCCCCAGGTACTCACCATTGCGGAACAGGCGGTAGGTGCCAGGAGCCTTTACTGCAGAAATATCGAACACCTGGGTCTCTTCGCCACTGTACTCCCACTCACCCACATTTGGGGCCTTCAGCTTCAAAACGGTTTTCCCCTTCAGGTCTCGGACTTCCAGACCGTTGGCGTCGTTACCGGGAATCACCACCTGCTTCTCGGCTTCAGGGGCGTAGCCCAGCTGGTTCATCAGAGGCCCCGCAGAGGCAGGGGTCAAATAAAACGGGACGGCGGCAAAAGCCACCGCACAAACTTTGGCCATAGCATTCTTATGAATATTCATACCCTGAATATATGTAAAAAAGCCCCGCAAAGGGGGCTTTTTTGGATATTTACTGTTTTCAGCAAGAAACAAGCCGCAGCATCAGGCCCTGTTACGGCAGTTTGAACTGCTTCAGGAACGGCCAGCCGATTTTGGCGTCACCCTGTTCGGTGCCGCCATCTTCCTTGGCGCAAAGCACAACCTTCGTACCGCCCTTGCATTTGGAGTATTCCATGCAACCGTCGGAATTAGTCGTCGGTGAGCCCGTGCATCCGTTCTTTTCGGCCCAGAACCTGAAGTTATCTTCAGCACCCAAGAAATTCAAGCCGTCGTTGAATTCACTATCGCCACCTATGTACTTGCAGACATTGTCTTTCTTTCCGCGGAACATGATGATAGAGATAGGGCGAGCGGGATTACACTTGGCGCTATTGGTCTTGTTCAGGTCCATGGCTGCCGGAGCCACGGCGGCAAAAACATCTGCCATAAAGCACGCCACATGGTGTGCCATGCCTCCGCCAATATGAAAGCCGGTTGCATACACGCGCTTGGGGTCGATACAGGCGATTTCTTCGACCATATTAATCATTTCGCGAGTGAATGTGGTATCATCATCGTTGGAGCAACAAGGACCAACATTCCAGCCAGGGCCCATTCCACCCGGTTTGCTGGTACCATCGGGATAAAGCGTAATCACACCTTCGGGGTCTGTCTGTGACTTATATTTTGTGTCGCTCATCTGCTTTTCACCGGATCCCCCAATGGGATGATAGTCCACAACCAGCGGCACAGCCTTGTCGCCCTTGTAGGCGCTAGGCACATGCATAATGAAGGTGCGCTTCTTGCCATCGACGGTGACGCTCATGATCTGCTTATCTGCGGCCTTTGCTGTCTTGCCAATGCAGTCGATGACTTCCTCTTCCTCACTGCTGGAACTCATGTCTTCATCGCCGTCACCACTACCATCGTCATCATCGTCGTCATCGTCAAAATTGCAGTCTTCGCAGGCATCTTCGTCGTCGATGCCTTCGTCGTCATCGCTACCACCATTGCTGCCACTAGCGCTGCTGCCATTGGTCTTTTTTGTGCCAGAGGAACTACTGGTCGATTTCTTCTTTTTCTTGGTAGAGCTAGAACTATTGGCCTGCAGGTCCTCAAGTTCTTCAAGCATCTTCTTTATTTCCTTTTCGTCCAGATCGTCCTTGAGCTGTTTAATGGTAGCGCTATCCGTCACCGGCACCCACTTGTTCTCGAAACAGGCGTAGTAGGCAGTATCCACCTGGGCGACTTCCATAGCACAGGAACCGGGCAGGTCCTTCGCGCTCTTGTAGCTGGGGATATCGTAAGACGAGCCGCTGGACGAATCACCGCAAGCCGTGAGGCAAGCAGCAACCATCAAGGACAGTACCGATGTCCATAGAATCTGTTTCATTTCCAACCTCCCTTTAAAACACCCTAATAAAAATACTCTTTTTTTCTAAAAAAGTTTACATTTCTTGACAAAAAAACCGCAGCGAAAGCTACGGCTTTTCAATATTTTTTCGACAGCTTAACGAACAGCATGGATCCCGTCGCTACGCTCCAGGATGATGTTCGAAAACAATCGCTACTTCTTAGAACGATGGCTGTTCTTGATCCATTCGGTCTTGTGGACTTCCGGGATGTCGTCCAGCAGGCGGAGCGTATGCGGCTCAGTGGTGTTGTCCAGCACTTCTGCCGGAGTACCCTGGTTCACAATCTTACCGTCGTGCATAATGAAGATACGGTCCGAAACATAGTTGGCAAGGCCGATATCGTGGGTCACGAACACCACGGTCATCTTCAGCTCGTCTTTCAACTTGCGGAGGTAATCGAGGATGTTGGCACGCACGCAGGCGTCCACCATGGAGGTGGCTTCGTCAGCGATCAAGACCTTCGGACGGAGAGCGAAGATACGGGCCAAGAGCATACGCTGCATCTGACCGCCGGAAAGTTCGAACGGGTACTTGCCTTCGATATCTTCGGGCTTCACGTTCACAGCCATCAGGCCTTCGTCCACGCGGCGGCGGACTTCTTCCTTGGAGGGCTTCTTCTTGAGCACGTTCAGGGCATCTTCCAGCTGGCTACGAATCGTAAAGAACTGGTTGAAGCATCCAAACGGGTCCTGGAACACAAACTGAACCTCGTTCCAGTGGTCCTTCAGGTTCTTGATCTTGTGATCCCTGTAAAGGAACTGGCCGCGGGTGGGTTCGTAGAGGCCGAGCATGATCTTGGCGAGCACGGACTTGCCGCAACCGGAGCCGCCCACGATAGAGATGAATTCTTCGTCATAGATGTCGAAGGAAACATCCTTCACGGCGGTCTTCAAGGTCTTGCCGGCGCCAAAGTCCTTGCTAATGCGCTTGGCAGAAAATACAACAGGCTTATCACTCAGCATAATCGCACCTCACATCACGACCACCGACAACGCGGAGGTTCTGGGTATTCTTCTTGCAGTCGGGACATGCCTTTTTGCAACGGTCGGCAAAACGGCAACCCGTAATCTTGTTACGCAGGCTCGGAGGTGCACCTTCGATAGCCACCGGATGGCGGTTACGCTGGCTGGCCTCGGTACTGAGCATAGCGCCCATCAGAGCCTGGGTGTAGGGGTGACGGGGGTCCTTCACCACCTGTTCTGCAGTGCCCTTCTCCACGAATTCACCGGCGTACATGATAGCGATATTGTCGGCCACATGGTACAGCAGCGGAAGTTCGTGGGTAATGAAAATCATGGTGCTAAAGATGCCCTTGTCCAAAAGGTCAAAGATCAACTTAATCACTTCTTTCTGGGTAGAAACATCCAGAGCGGAAGTGGGTTCGTCGGCAATCACCATCTGGGGGTTCAAAAGCGTAGAAATACCGATCACGGAACGCTGGCGTTCACCGGCGGTAAGCTGAATCGGATAAGAATCCAGCACGCGCTTGGTGTCCATGCCGAACAGGTCGAAGCGCTCGCAAAGGCGGTCGTAGACTTCCTTCTTGTCCAAATGCTTACCGGGCTGCTGGTGGGCGCCAATCACGTCGGCGGCGATATCCTTAATCTTGCGGACCGGGTTCAGGGCGTTAAAGGCGCCCTGGGGAATCATGGAAACCTTCTGGGCCAGCACGTTCTTACGCACATCCTCGATGGAGCGGTTCATCAGGGATTCCATCTTGTCGCCGCTCTTCACGCGCACATCACCGTCGCCTTCCGGATAGAGAGGCGGGATGCACATGCCCATAAGGCCGGACACCAGGGTGGACTTACCGCAGCCGGATTCACCGGCAATGCCCAGGATTTCGCCCTGCTTCATGGAGAAGCTGACATTGGTCACCGCATGGGTCTTGTCGCCAAAGCGGCCCAAGTAGTAGAGGCTCAGGTTATCGACTTCAAATACATTTTCAGACATTTTTTGAACCTCCTACTTGCGAAGACGCGGGTTAAAGACGCCTTCCATGGAAGTATTAATCAGGAACAACGCAAACACCGTCAAGGTAATGATGATGGTGGCAGGCAAGAAGGCAATCCAGATACCATCGGAAAGGGCGCCGTTGTCCTTCGCCTGGTTCAGGATGATGCCCAAGGAAGTGGAATCCAGAGGACCAAGGCCAATCATGGAGATGGAGGCTTCGGAAAGGATACCGGAGGACACCTGCATAATGAACACCATGAACACATAGGAGAGCAGGTACGGAAGCACATGCTTAATCACGATGTTCAGGGTGCTTGCGCCGTTAATCTTGGCAAGGGAGATATGGTCACGGCTACGCAGCGAAGAAGCCTGGGCACGCACCGCACGGGCAGACCAGCTCCAAGCCGTAAGGCCGATGATAAGACCAATCAGCGTCAGGGAACGACCGTCCTTAACAGCAGAGCTGATAAGCACGAGAATCACGAACTGCGGAATCACGATGAAGATGTTGGTGAGCATGTTCAGCACTTCGTCAATCCATCCGCCGCGGAAACCGCCGAACAGACCGATAAGCACACCGATCGTGGTAGCGATGATACCGGCCACAAAGCCCACATAGAGAGAGCTGCGGAGGCCAGCGATCAACAGGGACACATAGTCACGACCAAGGTGGTCTGTACCGAGCAGGTGTTCAGAAGAAGAACCTGCATACGGACCAGCGAGAATGTCACGGGCGTGAGTATCGACGCTGTAGAAGATCGGTCCAAAGAGTGCGATCAGGAGCGTGAGCACGAAGATCGAGATACCGATGACGAACATCGGGGACTTGAGAAGGTTTCTTAAGAGTTTCAACATAATTACTTACCTCCCATTTGGAGACCGGCCTTCACGCGCGGATCGAACACGGCGATGAGCACGTCAACGGCGTAGTTAGCCACGAGCACGCAGGTCGAAATCATGAGCGTACAACCCTGAATCGTTGCGTAGTCGTTCTTCTGGATGGCGTTGAGCATAGCCATACCGAGGCCCGGATAAGAGAAGATCATTTCGGTAATGAGTGCGCCACCCACCATGGCACCCAGGGACTGGGCAAGACCGGTGAGCTGCGGGAGCATAGCGTTACGGAACACGTAGCTGATGATCTTGCCTTCGCGAAGACCGAGCCACTTGGCGTACTTCATGTAGTCAGTACCGAGTTCATAAATCGACATGGAGCGCATACCCGTTGCCTGACCCGAAAGAAGAATCGGGAAGCAGCTGAAGAACGGGAGGATGTAGTACCAAGCGACGCTCTTGATGCAGGTCCAGGAGAAGGTGAGTTCCGGAATGTCGGAGCTGTAAGCACCCATAGCCGGGAACCAGCCGAGCGTGATGGAGAACATGGCCACCAGGAGCATACCGAACACGAAGTACGGCACACCGTTCAGGAACATGGCGCAGGGGAAGAACACCTTGTCGAAGATGCCGCGCTTGTAGGCAGCGAAGGCACCCAGCAGGTTACCGATAATCCAGCCAAGGATAATGGTCGGCGCCTGGATGAGAAGCGTCCAAGGAACGGATTCCTTGATGATGTCCACCACCGGCTTCGGGTACTGGCTATAGGAGATACCCAGGTCACCCTTGAAAACATTCCTGATGTAGACCAGGAACTGGGAGAATCCAGAAGCAAGGCGAGGGTCGGCCTTTTTCACCACCTCGTCCACCATGACGGTGTCCTGGTGTTCGGACTGGTACTGTTCCATGACAGGCACCTGTTCCACCTTGGCCACCTTCTTCTTGGTCTTGGGATCCTTTTCCATCACGGGCTTGCCCTTCTCGTCGAGCACCGGCTTTTCCTCGAACACGGGATTGCCTTCAGCATCGACCACCTGGCGTTCAAGCATCACCGGGTTGCCTTCGGCATCGGTGTCCTTGACCGTCTTCAGGACGGGGGCGCCGTTCTCGTCGAGCTTAGCCACCTTGACCGTGATCATCTGGCCATTGGCATCGACTTCGGGGTCGTAAATCACATTGCCCTGGTCATCCAGCTCGGCCATACCAAAAGCCTTGAGCAGGCCTTCTTTCTTGAGCTTGGCTTCTTCGGGCGAAAGGCCCTGGGCGGCCTTACCCATAATGATGTCCACGGGGTTGTTCTCACCCATACGGGGCAACGTAAAGTTAATCGCCACGGCGACAACAAACGTCAAGAGATACCAGAATCCCTTCTGCAGGACATAGCGCAACATAGGATATTGTTTAAGCATTTGTCGTCCTTTTATTTAGCAAGCTTTAAGTTCCAAAGAATCTTGGTGCCAGAGGCAATCCACGGGAGCTGCGGAGGAGCGTAGGGATTCTCGGCGGTCGGCCAGTTCGTCCACACACGGTCGCTGAATTCGTAGAACTGTTCGGGCAGGTAGACCAGCGGAATGGAAGGCTGGTCTTCCATGAAAATCTTGTTGAGTTCGCGATAGGCTTTGGCAATTTCTTCGGGGTCGGTCATCAGCGGGATGGCAGACATGAGCTGGTCCACTTCGGGGCGGAACTCAGGAGTGCCCGGCTGGTTGTAACGGCCGATGTTTGTGCCGGCCCAGGCACCCAGCGGCTGCCAGTCACGGCTAGACATGACTTCGTTGAAGCGGCTCCAGGGCAGAGACGGAGAAACGTCGGCAGACGGCTTGTCCATCAACAGGTCGAAGTTACCCGTTCCCTTGGCAGGCCAGTACTGACCGCCATCCACAAAGCCTTCACGCACATCGATACCGGCCTTACGCATACCTTCCACGGCGATGGTCACCATGGCTTCCCAGTCGGTCCAACCGGCAGGGCTTGTGATGTAGAGCGTGGGGAGCTTTTCGCCACGGGCATTTTCCATGTGGTCAAGGGTCCCGTCGTTCTTCCAGACAGACTTGTAGCCAGCTTCAGAAAGCATCTTCTTCACCGTATTCAGACGCTCGTTCTCGTCGGTAATCCCCAGGTTCACGCCGTACTTCTGGGTGTCTTCGTCGTTGATGAACTTGCCTTCCAGGTCCGTGGGCATGATAAGGCCCGGCTTCAGGGTGGAAGTGTAGTTCGACACGGCGAACTGGCGGATAGCTGTATAGTCGATAGCCGTGGCAAGGGCCCTGCGGAAGCGCTTGTCGTTGAGCGGCTCCTTCATGGTGTTGATCATGAGCATGGGCATGGCACCCGGAGCAAAGTAAGGCGGCTCGTTGAACCAGGTATGCACGCCACGCTTGCGCCAAATGCGGGTCACGAAGCTCATGGAAGCATCCAGGTTACCCGTGGTGAGAGCGATAGTGTTGGCATCGTTGCTCTTGTAGATCGGGTGGACCACATACTTGGGAGCGGGAAGCTTGCCATCGTGCAAGGCGGCATTGCCCCAGTAGTCGTCACGACGCAGAAGGATAATCTTGTTCGGGTCGGCCGACATGATGTTGTAGGGGCCGGAGACCACGGGATTCTTGTCCATGGTGAGCTTCTTCACTTCGTCCAAGCCCTTCTCTGCGATGAGCGGCTCGAACACATGGGCAGGAGCGATACGGATGGCCTGGAGCAGGTCACGCACAGAAAGCGGGTTGTTCCTCTGGGCCTTGTTCACGATGAAGGCCAGACGTTCACCAATCATCTTGCGTTCGGCAGTGGAGTCCTCGGATGCTGGTTCGGCGTAAAGGGTATCCACATGAATGTCGGAAATCTGTTCGGAGGTGTTGATGGAACCCTTGGTAAAGATGAACTTCACATCGTTGGAGTTCACCTGCACGCCATCACTCCACTTAGCAGCGGGGTTCAAAGTAACCACAATGCTGTCGTTATTGGAGAGGTCTTCTTCCAGGTGTCCCAGAAGGTCCTCGATCTGGCCGTTCAAGGTATTATAGGTGATAAGCGGTTCGTAAACCAGGTTAAAACGACCACCCACGGGCCAGGCAGCCATCCAGCTTTCGGCAAGGGGGTTGAATGTCGCGGGAGCGCCCCATTGCTGACCGGACAGGTAGAGCGTCTCCTGACGGGGAAGCGCACCTTCAACCTGGTCACTTCCGCAGCCCGAAAAGACGATACCACTTGCCGAGAGAGCCAAAAGCATCTTGGCAGTAGATTTCATAGCAATCATTATATCCTCATTTTATGTAGCCAAAAAACGGCATCGATGAAAATCGTTTTTAATCTAGTTTTTTTATGGCAAAAAGTTCCCTTGCAAACAATTTTTTCTGTTTACAACAGGTTAATAGATAGCCACTTACCACCTGTTGTTTCCAAATATTTACAATAAGCCGTGCCCCCACAGCTCACACCTCTAACCCCACGCCTCTAACCCCTAATTACTATCTTGTCCCCAAAACGGAGCTTTTATGGCAGCACTCATCTTAGACGGCAAGGCCCTGGCCAAGACCACTGAAGAAGAACTCAGCGCCCGCGTGGCAAAACTCAAGGAAAAGACGGGCAAGACCCCGATTTTGGCCACCATCCTGGTGGGCGACGACCCGGCCAGCGCCACCTACGTGAAGATGAAAGGCAACGCCTGTGCCCGGGTGGGTATGGAAAGCATCCGCGTGGCAATGCCGAAGAACACTACCACGCAGGAACTCCTCGACAAGATCCAGGAACTGAACGAAAACCCGGACGTGCACGGCATTCTGCTGCAGCACCCGGTTCCGCGCCATATCGACGAACGGGCCGCCTTCGAGGCCATCGACGCCCGCAAGGATGTGGACGGCGTAACCTGCCTGGGCTTTGGCCGTATGGCCATGGGCGAACCGGCATACGGCTGCGCCACTCCCGCAGGCATCATGCGCCTTTTGAAGGCCTACAACATCCCACTCGCCGGCAAGCATGCCGTTGTGGTGGGCCGCAGCGCCATCTTGGGCAAGCCCATGGCCATGATGCTTTTGAACGCCAACTGCACCGTGACCATCTGCCACAGCAAAACCGAAAACCTTCCCGAGTTCGTGAAGCAGGCAGACATTCTAGTGGGCGCCGTGGGCAAGCCGGAATTCATCAAGAAAGAATGGATCAAGCAGGGCGCCGTCGTGGTGGATGCCGGCTACCATCCGGGTGGCGTGGGCGACATCGAAAAGGGCCTTGACGACATAGCCAGTGCCTACACTCCGGTCCCAGGCGGCGTGGGCCCCATGACCATCAATACGCTCATTTACCAAAGCGTAGAATCCGGAGAAAAATACTTGGGAAACAATGTCTAGGATTGCCCTCTGTTGCCTGTTCTTGCTCGCCTGCAGCGGGGAGTTTGACATTTCCCACACGGACGAATTTTCGGAAGAGCCCGCGCAAGACGGAATTCCAGAAGACACCCCACTCCCCCCTCCGATTTTTTCCCTACCCCAGGCAGGCTTCTATTCCTCGCTGACATTACCGCCCCCAGTTCCCGAGAATGGGGGAATAGTCAGATGCACTTTCGACGGAAGCGAGCCCACAGAGAGCACTCCCGCTACAACAGATTCCACAAGCATCACCCATAGCACCATCGTCAGCTGCTACGAATTCCTCCAAGACGAGGTTATAGCCAAGGCCACCGAAAGCTATTTCATAGGCGAAACTTCCTCGATGCCCATCTTTTCCATCCGCGTATCTCCAGATTACCTGCAAGATTACCTGGATGGAGAGCCCTGTAGTCCAGACCCCTGCCTTTCAGCAAAATTCTGGGAAGATGTAGAATATCCCGTCCATGTGGAATTTTTCCCTCAGGGAAGCCTGTCAGAAGGCAAGGTCTTTGAGATAGACGCAGGCATCTCTATCACTGGTGGTGGCAGCCGAAACCAGAAGAAAAAGTCCGTAGCCATAAAGATGCGGAAGGAGTACCAGAAAGGTCGGCTAAACTACCCGCTTTTCCCCACGATGCCGGAAGTAAAGAAATTCAAGTCGTTCCTCCTTCGCAACAATGGCAACAGGTATTCCAATGATTATGTCGTAGACGCGGCAGGAACAAGCCTTGTGGGAGAAATTGGCCTAGATTACCAGAGATCAAGGCATGTTGTCGTATTCTACAATGGCAAGTATTACGGCATCTATGACCTGCGCGAAAAATTAAACGAGCACTATATCGAATCCCACCACGGGATAGATTCAAAAGACATAAATCTCATTGAACATATACACGACAGGATTGAAATAAAGAATGGTTCTGACGAATCGTACAGGGAACTATTAGAATTTGCAAGTAACAATGACCTAAGCAGCGACAACAAAGCCTACGAAGAAATTCAGAAAAAGCTGGACATCAACAGCTTCGCAAACTACATGGCGGCAGAAATATACTACCGCAACGGAGACTGGACGGACAACAATGTAAAGGCGTGGAGTTCAAGCAACACCCCATGGAAATTCATAATGTATGATGTAGACCACGGTTTCGACTATTCCCTTGGGCACGCCGCATTCTTCTCCATGACCATGTTCGACTGGATTCGGCTGGGGGGTATGAACGCCTGCAAAAACAACCCGTCGCCCAACTGCTTCAACAACCTTTTCATCAACCTGATTTCCAACAGTGACTTTAAGCGGCTTTTCATCAACCATGCCGCAATCATATACCATGACTATATCAATGCCAACACCATGATTGTGCAGATAGACCGACGACTGCAGCACATACCGCAAAAAGAAATCGAAAGGGACCTAAGGGAGCTACCCCGCGATCCAAACATCTTCAATTCCTGCGGAATAACCTTTGACACCTACAGCGCCTGCACAAGAAACTGGGTATTTAACAGAGACAAGTCTGTTCGTGAAGAGTTTCGCAACGAATTCGATCTGGGAAAAGACGCTCCCATCGAAATCATCGCCGAAGGGAACGGGCATATCCTTGTCGATGGAATGCCCCTGCCGAACAAGGCGTATGCGGGAACCTTCTTTTCGAATAATGACCTGATGCTTGCAGCCGTTCCCGAAGAGGGAGCGTCCTTTGTGAAATGGTCCGACGGAAATACGGACAACCCAAGACTGTTTAAGGCCGAGCCCTATTCGACCTACAAGGCCTTCTTCAAATAACCGTCCCTAACGGCGGGATCGTTCCAGCTCAACGGCGTCCGTTTCGGCGGAATTCGGCGAAAGCATATTCTTCATGGTCTGGCCCACAAATTCGGCTCCGACGCCTATGACCGTCCCGATAGTGGAATCGTTTGAAAACTCTCGGCTGTCCATAGAAGCGGTGGCTCCGGACAGTGCAGAATTCTTACCCGAGTTCGGAGTTTCCACATAGACCCTGGGCGCGGGTTTTTCCGCGAGCTGTACAGAATCCGAAGCGGATGGCGCGGGTTTGGGCATCAGCTGGCAAAAACCGGCCGACACAAAAAAAAGAATAATGAAAAAGACCCGCATCATCGCGGGTCAAATATAGCATTTGGCAAGACCGTGGCCTCTACTTACGGACCTGGGTACTCCTCATGAAGCCACCCTTTCCATAGCGCAGCACATACATTCCCTTGGGGAGCCCGGTACTTACGCCCTGCCACAGGGCCTGTACGCCACCTTGGGCAGAAACGGTCGCAGACTTGAGCAAGTGCCCGTTCATGTCGAAGACCTGGTACTGCACGGGGCCAGCGAAAGAATCCCAGCGGATATCTTTTGTCACGGGAATCGCGTTTGGACACAGGGCGTTGTCAGATTTCAACTTTATCCAGTCCACATTAATGTAACTCTCGTCAAAATTGACCTTGATAACATTCTTCCCGGGACCCAGATTCAATGTTCCGCTACCTTCAACTTCTGCATAGGTTTTCCAGCCACCCGTACTCGAGACATCCACCGGCACGCTACCAGAAACATTCTCTACAGACACCGAGAATCGGGCAGTGCTTGTAAGCTCTCTAGCCACCCGCGCCTCTACGCTATACTGCCCCTCACAAGCAGCATCCAGGGAGTAGTCGAGCCACTCCCCAGCCAGGGTGTAGCCGATGCCGTAGCCAGTCCCCACGGCAATGATTCCGGCATCATCCGAACGGTAAGTAACATGCTCTTCCATATCCTCATAATTGATATCGTTATAGGCGACACCTTGACCACCCTGCATGTAGTCTTCCATTTCAATCTTGTATTCTACACTGGAAGTTGACTGGGGCTGAGAGCCCGAACTGCTGCTAGTAGGGTTAGTAGAACTTCCGCCACTAGAGATTACAATGTCGCCACCATTTGGGACAGCATCGAAATAGATGTAGTCATCCTTGATGGAAACTGTAATGGCTTTGCCGCCCTGGGTTCCCGAAACAGAGGTCCAGTTGTTACTGTTCTGCACACGGAGCGAAAGAGGATAATTGTACTTAGAAATGCCGTCGGCAATGCTATGGGTCAACTGGATGGTGATGGTGTTTCCGCTGGTAGATGCCGTAGCCTTACTGGCCTTGCGCTCCTTGATATACATGGCAACATAACCCATCGGGGCTACCCAGATACTGTCATTCTGCTTGGCCCACTGGAGGGCGGCATCCATTGCAGAACTGTCTGTCGGAGAATAGGTGGCTCTTCCATTATTTTTTCCTTGAAGGCCGTGAGTGAGGAAAGACACCCAGCCACCTTTTTGGGAAACGCTCTGCATCTGACCTATAAAATCGCTCGAACTTTTAACGGAGCCTTCATCTCCTGTCATGAGTGCCGAAGCCTTAGCCCAATTGCTTGGACCGTCATTACCCATGACATCAGACATACCTTGCCAGCTACCATTGCAGATACGGCCTACAACGTAGTTTTGCAAAACAGCGCTTTCATTAGGAACATTGCAGTTCGGGTATGCCAGTGTGATACAGCCATATTTTTGTTGAATATTATCATTAATTAATTTTTTTGAGGAGGCTTCTTCACCAGACATGTTTTCGGGATGAGATATGCTATGACTAGCAATCTCATGGCCATTGGTCGCCAAGGACTGGAAACCACTCCAATCCGATACCCAGTTCGTCACCACATTGAATGTCGCCTTATAACCATACTTGTTAAACATCGGCCCGACGCTGGTCACATGACTTGGAGCGGCGTCATCAAATGTGAAGGAAGCGGCACCTGTACGGAAGCCTGCCCAGGTACCGATCTCAACGGTCTGTGCGTAAGCGGAACCCGCAACGGAGATCGAGAACACCCAACCCATCGCCATTGCAAGAGAAGAACTCTTTTTCATGGTCCACCTTTTGGTTATGTCTATTAGGTAAAGATACATCCAATTTGGCAAAAGGGCTCAATCTTTTTTGTAAAATTTGGGATATATGCCCTTTTTTGCTATTTTTGGGCAGTGATCCAGATACAGAATGTCACCAAGTCCTTCGGAGTCCAGGTCCTTCTGGACGGGGCGAGCCTACTTGTAGGCGACCATGAGCGCGTGGGCCTGGTAGGCCGCAACGGTTGCGGCAAGTCCACCCTGTTCAAGATGATTCTCGGGCAAGAATGCCTAGACGGCGGCTCCATTGACATTCCCAAGAAATACACCCTGGGCTACCTGCAGCAACATCTGAATTTTACCCATGCCACCGTACACGAAGAAGCCTGCAGCGTTTTAAAGCCCAACGAAGACGGTTGGCTAGAAGAACACAAGGTAGAGGCGATTCTCTTCGGTCTCGGTTTCGACGAAGAATCCATGCACAAAAGCCCCATGCTCCTTTCGGGCGGTTTCCAGATTCGCCTGAACCTGGCGAAAGTGCTGGCCGCAGAACCCGATATGCTGTTGCTGGACGAACCCACCAACTACCTGGACATCGTCTCTATGCGCTGGCTCAGCCGTTTTTTGCGCAGCTGGAAGGGCGAAGTGCTGCTGATTACCCACGACCATCATTTTATGGACGAGGTCTGCACCCACACCGCCGGCATTTTCCGCCACAAAATCCGCAAGGTGAAAGGCACCGTAGAAAAACTCCGGGAAACCATCGCCGAAGAAGAGGAAGTGGCCCAGCGCACGCAAGAAAACGAGGCCAAGAAAAAGGAACAGCTGGAAAAAGTCATCGAGCGGTTCCGCTACAAGGCCGCGAAGGCCGCCATGGTGCAGTCCAAAATCAAGGCGGCGGCCAAGCTTGCCACGGGTGAGCGGCTTACCCACGAACGCAATCTGGATTTCAGCTTTACCGAAGCACCCTTCCCCGGCAAGCGCATGCTCCAGATTAAGGGGCTGTCCTTTGCCTACGATGGCGGGCCGGAACTGATTACCGACCTAACGATGGAAGTCTTCAAGGGCGACCGCATTGCGGTCATCGGCCCCAACGGTCGCGGTAAAACGACACTCCTGAACCTGATTGCCAAAGAACTGCAGCCCACCGCAGGCGAAATCACCTACAATCCGAATTTACAGATAAACTATTTTGGGCAAACCAACATCAACCGCCTGAACCTGGACAACACCGTCGAAGAAGAAATCGCTTCGGCCATTGAAGAAGTCTCGCAGAAGAGCCGCGCCCGCGGACTGGCAGGGCTCATGATGTTCAGTGGCGACGCCGCCTTGAAAAAGGTAAAGGTCCTGAGTGGTGGCGAGCGGAGCCGCGTTTTGCTTGGGAAGATTCTGGCCAGCGCCTGCAACATGCTACTGCTGGACGAACCCACGAACCACCTGGACATGGAATCTATCGAGAGCCTCATCGACGCCCTGGAAGATTACGAAGGAACCGCCCTGGTGGTGACCCACGACGAAGAACTTCTGCACGCCTTCGCCAACCGCCTTGTGGTTTTTGACGGCGGGACCTGCCGCATATTCGAAGGCACGTACGCCGACTTCTTGGAAAAGGTGGGCTGGGCCAGCGAAAAGAAACCCGGCGGCGCAAATTCTGCAAACATCAAGGTCTCGAACATTGACGTGAAGGGTGACTCAGAGAATGCCGCGCCCAGCGCCAAAGAAGACCGCAAGGCCCGCGCCGACTATATCGCCGAGCGCAGCAAGGTCATCAAGCCCCTGGAAAAGAAGCTTGCCAAAATCGAAGAAGATATCGCCAAGGCCGAAGCCCTAGGGGGCGAACTGGAGGCAAAACTGGTGGCCGCCTCGGAAAGCGGCGACGGCAATGCCATCACCGCCATCGCCAAGGACATGGACGACAACAAGAAGGCCGTGGACAGCCTTTACGAAGACTGGGAAAAAACTAGTGCAGAGCTAGAGTCTGCTAAAGACAAATATCCAATATAAAACAGACTCTCGCCTTCGCGAGGGTGACGAAACGCTGGCAAAAGAAGCTGATGCTGACCTTCGTCAGCATGACCGCTGGCGGGGGATGCGGGTAAAAAAAAGCCCCACTCGCTGTTTACAGCAAGTGGGGCGAGAATCCTGCAGCGACCTACTCTCCCGGGCCCGGAGGCCAAGTACCATC
>CAMKNA010000007.1 GCA_946414075.1 uncultured Fibrobacter sp. | reverse complement strand
GGGTGCGGGCTGCCTTGATGGCGTTGCCTTCGACCTTATCGGTGATACCAAAACCGTCCATCACGATGGTGACGACCGGGCCCTTGATGCCAGGGAAGTTGGAAAGTTTCTTGAGCATGTTTTACTCCGTGTTTGAATTTACGGGGGTAAATTTAGAAAAAGGCGCCCCGACAAGGGCCCCTTTAAACCTGGTTTAGGGCCGATTGCTGGATTACTCTACCTTGTAGAGCTTAACATTGAAGGTGTAGTCTCCGTCGCCATGCTGACCCAGTTCGGTAATGGCGAATGCGTAGAAGCCCTCTCCTGTTTCTGCGTTGTAGTTTGGAGCCAATGCAACATAGATTCGGTTGGCGTTCTCGATCATGGAGCCGATGGTGGCACCCGTGCTGGTACTCTTAAACTTGAAGTCGCTCACATAGGCGGTGGAAGGGGAACGGGCGTTCATGTCTTCAGGCCACATATCCACATCGTAGTCGTCGTCATAGGGAGCATAGTCACCGTTGTTAATCGGGGTGAACACGAGGCCGGTGCCGCTGGAAGCGGTCAGTTCGGGATTGCTCTCGGTGCCGGCCTTTGCGAAGACGATATCGGCAGTTGCTGCGCCTGCGGCAGCCACTGCGGTGCTTCCTTGAAAGATATAAAAAGCTCCCCAAAGGGGAGCTGAAATTTAGCGGGTCCAATGCCGAACGGGTAGAAACCCTAAGGGAAACTATTTCTTCTTGTAATAAGTAATCGTCAACTGGCCCTTGGTGTCATCCTGCGCCAGGAAGGAGACTCTCAAGACTGGATAGGTACCCGAAGGCGTTACCACAAGGTACCAGCCCATGTCTTCCAGTTCCATGGGATTATGTTCCCCATTGTAGGCTTCGGAGAAGCTTTCTAAGCAGACGGGAGGATCTGGGAGAAGGCCGGATTTCTGTGAACCTTCCATGAAGATCTTTACGCCGGCAGATGCCTCGAAGTAGGGAACCCTGTCAACGATAGATAGGGTCACATCCGGATTATCTGCTGCCCCGGTGGAGAAGTTCAGTGTAAACTGATCACTTCCATAAACATTGGACAACACTACATCTTCTACGATCTCCATCTCGGTGCAGACCGCTGCCGCGCTGGAAGATTCGATGACCTTGCAGGGTACGGTGAAAGAAGTCTCCAAACGGGCCGTATACTGGAACTCCTTGGTCTCTGGATCGTCGCCGCTCATAAAGACGGTGACATAGAACTTGAAGTTGTCGCCACAGGTGGCATCCTGATCGAGAGGGATATCACCGACTACGCGGTTTAGGACTATCTCTTCTTTCCCGAAAGAAGCACCCGGCTTGAGAGGCACAGTGAGTGGCGCCCTGTTGCCGTCCTTGTCGCCGATGTCGAACTGAAGGCTGTCGATATTGTAGTAGACGCGGTCTTCGCCGTCGTAACCTTCCGTATCGAATTCATCGCTATCTGTGGAAAGGCGTCCCTTGAGAGACAGGTAGTAGCCGCCCTTTCCGTCAGGCAGTGCTTCCGCAATGACATGGGAACCGTCCGCCAGCGGAGATTTCTCCGAAACGGAAGAAAGAATCAGCGGTTCTCCAGAAGCGGAGCTGGTGACTTCGTCGGGTGTGCCAGAGCTGCTGTCGTCACCGCAAGCGGTGAGACCGATGGACCCCAGGACGAAGACGGAGCCAATGAACAGTTTTTTTACGAAATTCATGATTATTCCCTCATAAAAAGTTTCTACCCCTGAAAATAAACAAAAAAAGGCAAAAAAGCAACAAGAAAACAGAAAAAGAGGGCGAAAAGTTACTTCATTCCCCGAATAATGTCCCGAATCCGGGCGGCTTCCTCGAAGTCCAGTCGGGCGGCGGCTTCCTTCATCTGGCGTTCCAGGTCTTCAACGCTTGAATTGTTGGATGTCTGCTCCAGCAATTTGGCATTTTCCGCGCGCTTGGAGTAGCGTGTGGCTTTCTTCTTGGTCTTGCTCGAAGGTTGCAGCGGTTCCATGGGGCGGATGCCGTTGCCGTCGTCTTCCCAGTCCTCGTCGACGGAATCGTCGCCGATATCGCCCAGCGGGTCGTTGATTCTCAGGTCGTCTTCCAGCTTGCGGGTCACGGATTTGGGCGTGATACCGTGTTCCTTGTTGAATTCTTCCTGCACCGATCTTCGGCGGGCGGTTTCGGTGACGGCCTTCTCCAGGCTGTCGGTCATGTTGTCGGCGAAAAGGAGTACCGTGCCGTTCACATTGCGGCTGGCGCGGCCCATGGTCTGGATCAGGCTGCGGTAGTTGCGCAAAAAGCCTTCCTTGTCGGCATCGAGTATGGCAACCATGCTCACTTCGGGCAGGTCCAGGCCTTCACGCAACAGGTTAATGCCCACCAGCACATCGAATTCGCCAGTGCGGAGTCCGCGAATCAGTTCGTGGCGTTCCAGCGTCTTGATATCGCTGTGCAGGTAGCGCGCGCGGATACCCGCTTCTACGAAGAAGTCGGTAAGGTCCTGGGCCATCTTCTTGGTCAGCGTGGTGACCAGCACGCGGTCGCCGTTCTTCACGACTTCCTCGATGCGGTACAGCAATACATCCATCTGGCCCTTGATGGGGAACATCTCGATTTTTGGGTCCAGAAGTCCGGTGGGTCTGTTGATTTGCTCGGTAACTACGCCGCCAGTCTTTTTCAGTTCGTAATCGCCGGGGGTGGCACTCACGAAAAGCACTTGCTTCGGGTACATGTACTCGAATTCGGCGAAGTTCATGGGGCGGTTGTCCAGCGCACAGGGAAGGCGGAACCCGTACTGTACAAGGGTTGTCTTGCGGCTCTTATCGCCTTCGGCCATGCCGCCTACCTGCGGAATGCTCACATGAGATTCGTCCACCATCAAGAGCCAGTCATCGCCGAAATAGTCGATAAGCGTGAAGGGGCGTGTACCCGGGGCGCGATTCTCGATAATGCGGGAGTAGTTCTCGATGCCGCTGCACTGGCCCGTTTCGCGAATCATTTCCATGTCGTAGCGGGTGCGGCTGCTAAGGCGGGCCGATTCCAGCACCTTGCCTTCCTTGTCCAGTTCTGCCAGGCGCTCCGTTAACTCCATTTGCATGCGCTGTAGAATTCCCGCCCGGCCTTCTTCTTTAGTCACGAAGTGCTTCGCTGGGGCGATAGTCATCTCGTCCAGTTCCTGCGTGACTTCGCCGGTAATGATGTTGAAACGCACGAGCCTGTCCACCTCGTCGCCGAAAAGTTCAATGCGCAGGCCTTCTTCGTCGTAACTTGGGTGAATCTCGATGACATCGCCGTGTACGCGGAAAGAACCTCGTTCCAGACTGAAATCGTTTCTCGTGTATTGAATGCGTACCAGGTCGTGCAGAATCTTATCCCGGTCATAGATTTCGCCCTTCTTGATGCGTACCATCAGGTCGAAGTATTCGCTGGGGCTTCCCAAACCGTAGATGCAGCTCACGGATGCGACGATAATCACATCGCGACGGGTCAAAAGATTCGCGGTGGCGCGCAGGCGCAACTTGTCAATCTCGTCGTTGATGCTGGCGTCTTTTTCGATGAAGGTGTCCGTGTGCGGGATGTACGCTTCGGGCTGGAAGTAGTCATAATAGCTCACGAAGTATTCCACCGCATTGTGGGGGAAGAACGCCTTGAACTCCTGATAGAGCTGTGCAGCAAGCGTCTTGTTGTGCGTCAAAATCAGCGTGGGTTTGCCCACATTTTTGATGACATTCGCCATGGTGAATGTCTTGCCGGAACCGGTGACACCAAGCAGCGTCTGAAACTGTTCGCCATGCTTGAAACCGGCCGTGAGTTCTTCGATGGCCTTCGGCTGGTCGCCCGCCGCCCCGTAAGGGCTCACCAGTTCAAAGTTCGCACGGGTCGGCGATTGGAACTGCTTTAACTTCCCTGGCAAACTCTGCTCGGGCGGTAGCGGTTTCGCTATCGGTTTCGCATACGGGTCGGGTGTGATTGTCTTGCGTGCGCGGGCCATGGGATTAGGATCTAGGGGTTAGGATTTAGGGGCTAGTTTCTGGCTTGTATTCACTAGATCCTAGCTCCTACCCCCTATCCCCTAAAAAATAGTAAATTTCCACTATGGATCATGAGTACAGCATTTCGGGTAGGCTCTGGGTGGATAACGCCGAATCGGTTTTGCCGGGTTTGGATTGCCGTGAATACGCCATAGACGATATCGTGTTTCTGCTTTTGGCAGCGGATGCCAACGAAGTTCAGATAACCCTCAAGGACAAATCCATGGCGGTGTCAATTTCTGACGATAAAATTGTCGCATGCTGTACTGAGCTGTCCCGCAAGTTCGTATGCCGTGTCCGTATGGAAAAACTCCACGAAGAATACGGCAACGCTAACGTGTTTAACGGCGGGTCCGACTACGAGGTGGTAAGCGCCGACAGGTTTGTCTGTGAATGCCTAAACGGCAAAGAAGTTAGTCGTAGCCGAGCCCAGATATAAAGACCGAATCGTTCAATTTTGCCCATAATTGCCAAATTAAGCAACGAAAAACATGTTAAACTCTTTCAAAAAGTGTATTTTTCATTGGTGAAAAGAACCATTTTGAGGTGTCAATGAACAAATTGATAGTTTTGACCTATGTGCTTCGAGGTTTGGGCTTTGTATTGGTGATTTTAAGTCTGTTCGGCCATAGTGTCTTGCTGAACCTTTTCCCGGGGTTGGAGGGGACCTCTATTAACCCCTTCTTCTATTCGGGCCTTGCGGTCTATTTCGTAGGGGCCCTTATCTACTTCTTTGCGAACAAGAAGATTCGCGCCGATAGGCGCCGCCAGGAGATTGAGGAAAGGTCAAGTCAAATTTTTGGAAAGAAGGACGATCAAGAGTAGTTTATGATCCAGATTGAACATTTGCACAAGACCTACAGGAGCGGTTTCCTGATGAAGCCGAAACTGGCGCTGAAGGATGTAAGCCTTCATGTGGAGCCGGGTCAGATTTATGGTTTTATTGGCCCTAACGGGGCGGGCAAGTCCACCACCATCAAGGTGCTGACAGGGCTTCTGAATTTTGATTCCGGTAAGGTCTTGGTGAACGGGATTAGCCCTCGCGATGTGAAGAGCCGCCGTTTTATCGGCTATTCTCCGGAACAGCCCTATTTCTATGACTACCTGACGGGGCGGGAACTTTTGCAGTTCTACGGCAAGCTGGTTGGCCTGGAAGGGAACCTTCTGAACGAACGCATCACCTGGGCGTTGCAGTTGCTCCATGCCGACAAGGACTGGATTGACCGCCGCCTGCGTTCGTATTCCAAAGGCATGATGCAGCGTGTGGGGATAGCACAGGCCATTCTGGGTAAGCCAAAGCTTCTGATTCTGGATGAACCCATGAGCGGTCTTGACCCTATGGGCCGTCGCGATGTCCGGGAGGCCATTCTGGAACTGAACCGGGACGGCGTGACCATCTTCTATTCCAGCCACCTTCTAAGCGATGTGGAATCCATTAGCCATCGTGTGGCCATGATTGTGGATGGTCGTATCGTACGGGAAGGTACTGTCGACGACATTACGGATTCCTGCGGTATCGAGTACCATGTGCGGACTCGGGTGGCCGTTCCTGCCAAGGACCTGCCCGAAGGCGTTGCTTTGGCGGGCCACCCCCAGGAAGTGATTTGTGCCGATGATGCCGCCCGTGACCGGCTGCTCCGCTATTGCCTGGATAATGGCATTGCGGTGGAGAAGATGGACCACAAGCGCCCCAGCCTTGAAGATATTTTGACCGAGGAGATTGCCCGTGCAGACGCTTAAGCATATAGGCATCATTGCCCTCAATACATTCCGTGAATCCATTCGTGACAAGATTCTCTATAACATTGGTCTCTTGGCTATCGGCCTGGCTTTTTTCAGCATTGTGCTGGGAGAATGGTCGGTGTTCGACCGTGCCTATGTCATCAAGTCCACCACTCTTTCGGTGATGAGCCTGTCCGGGCTTCTGATTTCCATTTTCGTGGGCATCAGCCTGGTGCAGAAGGAAATCCAGCGTCGGACGGTACTGACCCTGCTTTCCAAGCCCATCAGTCGAGCTACCTTCATCGTGGGCAAGTACTTTGGGCTCTTGGCGGTGGTGGCGGTTCACTTGGCCTTGCTTACTCTCATTTATTATGCGATACTGTTCCTGACGAACTCGGATCCGACGGTGAGCCTTTTGACGGCCATCTACCTGATTTTCTGGGAGATGGCGGTAGTCATCGCCATAGCGCTCTTGTTCAGTAGTTTCAGTTCTACCATTTTGAGTGCCTTGTTCACCCTGGGCGTCTATTTTGCAGGGCACCTGAGCAACCAGCTTCTGGAACAGATTCGCTTTGCAAGCCGCATGGGTGAGATGGGGGATACCTCTACGGCCCTGCTTGAAAAGGTGGCTGTGGTGATCCATGCCGTATTCCCGGGGCTCTACCGTTACAATGTGACCAGCTATGTGGTCCATGGCCTTGCCTTGCCCGATATGTACCTGTTCTGGAATACGGTCTATGCAATCGGTTATGTAGGAGTGTTTTTAGCCATCGCTAGTTGGTGGTTCAGCCGGAGGGATTTCCTATGAGAAATCAGTATATGGCCCAGGTCCTTGTTCACAATAAGGTGGTCACGGAGGACCAGGTTAAGGCCCATTGGGGTGAAGTTACGGAATCTATGGATATTGGCCAGGTCCTGGTGAAAGCGGGAATCTTGCAGCAGGCCATGTATGCGAAGGTCCTTGCCTTTGTGCAGAACCTGGAGGCAAAGCATGCCGCTAACGCTGCTAGCGCTGCTGCACAACCAGCTCCCGCTGCCGCACCCGCTGCGCCTACAACCCCTGCGCCCGCACCGAAGCCTGCTCCCGCCGCACCAACCCCTGCGCCTGCGAGCAAGCCTGCTCCCGAACCAGCCAATGATGAACCTGCTCTCCAGATTGAAGGCAACAACATCTATGGAGAATCGTCTGCGTCCAATGTGGTGGTAGAAACGGTTTCTGGCTTGGAAACCACCAGCATTTCCACTATCGGCATCGCCGAGGAAGGAGACGACGATTCCGTTGAAGATGGCGATCAGGAACTGCCTCGCCGTTTTGCCCTATCTTCGGGAGAGGGTACGGCGGTGGAAGCTCCCCAGACGCTTCTCCCGATTATGTCCCTGAAGAAGATGATTGCCTTTGCCCGTCAGTATGGGGCAACGGACATCTACCTCTATTCCAACCGCCAAGTGGTCATGCGCCAGTCCGGTGCTCTTTTCCCGGCTACCGAACAGGTGGTTGACAAGACCCGCCTTTCGGAACTGCTTGCCGAGGCTTCAGAAGGATTTGCCGATGATTACAAGGTTGTGGCGGGTAAGAATTTCAGCAAGACCATAGCCCTTGCCGGCGTTGGCCGGTCTCGCATTTCAGTCACATGGAACGGCATTGTTCCAAGCATTTCGATTCGCGTGATTCCCACGGAAGCCGCTGCGCTGGACACTCTGAACCTGCCGCCTTTCTGCATGCAGTTCGCAGACCTGAACAGCGGGCTTGTGCTGGTGGCGGGGCCTTCCGCCAGTGGACGAACCACCACGGTAAATGCCTTTGCAGAAACCATCGCGGCAAACCGTCCCTGCTATATCCAGACGATTGAACGGCCCATCGAGCGTATTTTGCAAGGTGGTGGCGGAGCCCTGGTGCAAAAGGAGGTTGGCCTACATGTCCGTACAGGGCAGGACGGTATCGCCCTGGCCATGCGGGATGGTGCCGATGTCATCTGTTTCGACCACTTGGAGAATATGGACGAGTTGAACATGCTTTTGCAGGCGGCTAATTCAGGTGCCCTGGTATTTGCCGTTACCCGCGGAAACAATATCCATGCCCTGCTTTCAAGACTTCTGGTTTCTGTTCCCGAAAGCGGGCGCTCTTCTCTAGCCTGCTCCTTGGCGGACCAGTTGAAGGGCGTTGTTGTGCAACACCTGATTCCCGTAGTGGACAACCAGGGCCTGGTCCTTGCCGCCGAGGCTGTTCGTGTGACTCCTACCATTGCGGGGATGATACGCAAGGGAGACCTTTCGCAGTTGAATGCGGCAATCAGCAGTCAGCGTGATCAGGGCGTTACCTTGGATGACTCCTTGCAGAAATGTGTGGAGTCGGGGTACATTGACGGCGTGGAAGCCTGGAAACGGGCAAACGATGTTAGACGCTTTGCAGCATATCATCCTGCGGGCGGGGAGGCTTAAAGATGGCTTCGGAAATGGAATCTCTTTTGGAATATGCTGTCAATACCGGCAGCAGCGAGCTGATTATTACGGAAGGTGCTGTCCCGGCGGTGCGCCTTGCTGGGCAGGTCTGCGCCGTTCCAGACGCTCCCGCTGTTCCCATTGGGTCCTTGGTGGAATTCTTGGGCTCCCTTGAGGGGGAATCCGGCACTATAATCGGTGGCCCTTGGCATGACATGCGTTGGCGCGTCCGCTATTTCCGTGAAGCTCTGGGTAACGGTGCCGTGTTCCGCCCGCTGCTGAACGAATGCCCTGACTTTACATCCCTTGGCATTCCTCCTGTCATGGAAAACATGTTGGGCTTCAGTTCTGGCTTGGTGCTTTTTGCAGGTCCTGCCTGTTCGGGCAAGACTACCAGTGCTACGGCCTATGTGGGGGCGCTTTGTGAATCCAAGATTTTGCGAGCCTGCTTCTTGGACAAGGCTCAGGAACTTCCCGTGAAGCAGGGAAGCAGTCTTGTTCTGGAGGATTCCGTTGGGGGAGTCGCCGAGAAGGTGGACCAGGCTGTTCGCAGTGGCGTAGACCTTCTGTGGATGGGAGATTTTGACGCAAGTATACTTCTGCCCATGTTACGCGCTGCTGAAGCAGGAGCCCTTGTGGTTTGCAATGTGACGGCCGGTAATTCCGCAGGTGCCCTGGACGCTCTGCTTTCGGCAGCAAAGCCTGAAGACAAGGCCCTGGTGCGCACAATGCTTTCTGCTGCGCTGAAGGCCGTGGTGGTTCAGCGACTGCTTCCGGGAGCTGCTGAAGGTTCCGGTGCGGTTGCCGCCTGGGAAATACTTTTCAATTCCCAGAATGTGTCCATGAGTATCCGTACGGGGGACCATTTCAAGCTGCCTTCCATCATTGCGGCTTCGGCATCCGAAGGCATGATGCTTATGGATGATAGTCTTGCAGAACTAGTTCGTTCTGGTTATGTGGCTCAAGAGGTTGCTGCTAAGTATGTGGCCAATCCCGCACGGTTTGGATAGGACTGTTGTGCTGAAGGTGGCGGCCTTTTTGCTGGCTGCCTTCGTCTTGCTGCCTGCAGAACCTGCTGACAGCCTTCTGTCGCAGATGACGGTGGCCCAGGATTCCACGGCGGCCCAGGACTCTACGGCTGCTCAGGATTCCACGCTGGCAGCACCTGTGGACACACTCTCGTCTGATACTTCAAAGAACTGTTTTTCTGTAGATCTGTCAACTGGCGAAATCAATCCTTCCGACATTCCGAAATCCGAAATCCGAAATCCGAATTCAGACCCTAAAAAATCGGTTCTCTACCTGAGTGGCGGCGAACGGTCCCCGTGGTTTCATCTGGGTGTTCTTTATGCTATCGAGAATTATAAGGTCCGTATCGATTCTGTGGTGGGAACTTCCTGGGGTGCCTTCGTAGGTTACCTCTGGACTCACGGCATGACGCTGGACGATATCCAGCGCATACTTCTGGATCCCTATTTGCAAGGCTATGTAGGCCACAACATGTTTGATGACCTGTACAACAAAAAGCCTGAACAGGCCGAGTGGCCCATTTCTCCCGATGGGGTGCCTAGTCTGCGCTATCGTTTTGCCTTGGAGCCGGATTCGTCTGTGACCTTGCGGAAGGTTCCCAAGTTCATCGAACCCGATACGGCTGCACAGAGGTATGCCCTTGCAAAGCTCCGCCTGCAAGAGTCGATGAACCGTGTGCCTCGGGGTGCGGTGATTCCTTTTACGGTGGTGGGCTGCAATGGCGAAGAATGGAAAACGGCGGAGTATGTGTTCAAGAGTCTTCCGTTGATTGAAAACGACAACTCTGGCGAACTATGTCCAGGATTGGCCGTGCCTTATGAAGATGTCTATGGCCAGGTCCCCATTATTTCGGTAGGCATCCCCCGTGTGGCACAGGCTTCCGTGTCATCCTGGAATTCTCCTTGGCAGCGAATTCTTTTTGAAAAGCCTCTGCAGAATCTGTCTTACCAGGAGTCGGGAGTGGTGTTGCGCGCCCATTACGCTACGGATTCCTCTTATTCAGTTTGGATTCAGGCGGGATTCTCTGCCCTGGAACGCCATGCGACGGAATTGATTCCCTTCAGGAATGATTCCCTGGATTATACCACTCTCAAGAAGGTGGCAACACCTTGGTTCAAGTTCAAGCCGTCCTTTGACAGCTTGTCGGCAGAAACCCACACCACCGTTGCCTCTTACTGGAACGCAAAAGACACGGGTATGGTGGCGCCTGAGAATTTCTTGAAAGAAATTTCCAGTGAGCCTGTCTATGATTCTGTTTCCTTCGATATGCTTCCGACGGGTAATGTCCTGGTTGGGGCGAAGGTGTCGCCTACGGTGGATATCTCTCTGGGTGGCTTCGGCTCCAGCGCAATCGGTCCCCATGCATACGGAGATATGACGCTTTCCTTTGTGAATCAGATGCATATCGCTCTTGGCGTTTCTGGTTTTGTGGGGCCAAGATCCTATGGGGTGAGTCCCCGACTGAATATTTCCAGGTTGTGGAGCCGAAATTGGAGTGTGGGTCTCCGTTATGATTGGCGGACCCTGCGCCCCTTTGGATTCTATTTGGAAGATAATGTTTATCTCACGACCCCCCGAGGTGAGAAGCGCAGCGATTTCAACATGTGGCTGAATTACCATTTTACGAGAAACCAGCTGGTGTCGCTGAATTTTATGCTGGGAGACAGAACTCTCGACTTTTCTCGGGTTTACAGGATAGACGATTTGGAGACTTGGCCAGTCTCGCCAGCCATCCAATACCGTTATGAGAGTGGCGATACGGACCCGTTCTTTGCGTATAGGGGGCAGTCCCTGTTCCTGGAGTGGGGCCTTCAGTCTGTGCGATACAAGATCGATATCGCCGAACTGATACCGATTTATCACGAACTGACATTGGAAATGTATGCAAGCCGCTCGCCGCTGTCCTTCCTTACAGTTGGGCTTTTCCTGGGCGGTGGCCTGGACATGTTCCACGACGAGGGGCATGGCTATGTCTACCCCAAGTCCACGCGGCTCATGCCGCTGGATAACTTCTATCGTAGGCGGATTGCGGCCACTCCGTGGACGGGTGAATGGTACAACCCGGAATTGTTGAGCCACCACTATGGTTTGGCCCGCATAAACCTGGGCCTTCACAAGGGTGTCTTTGGCATGTGGGTGTTTGGCGCCTATGTCCGGGATTTTGAGGAGAACCCTTCGTCGCAGCTGGAACCGGACAAGGTCATCTTGGAACCGACGCTTCGCTTCGCCTACAGGTCCATCTCTCTATCTGCGGGGATGTCCCGTCTAGTGGACCGCAAGACTCTTGACGAGCTTGGCGATGTGATGGACTATACCTTTTTTGTGCGAGTCGGAAATTATCCGTTCTAGCTATTCCCCGCGATTCTTAGCGGCTATGTCCTTGAACTTGTTGTGATCGGACAAGGTGCTGCTGAAGAAGTGGGTTCCCGAACCGTCATCCTTTGCCACAAAGTAAAGGGCCCTGGTGTCGGCAGGGAACAGCGCCGCTTCTATGGCCTTGCGTCCCGGGTTCGAGATGGGGCCGGGCATCAGACCCTTGAACTTGCGGGTGTTGTAGGGACTATCGCTGTTCAGCTGGCTTTTGTAGATGGGGCCTGTCAGGTTCCTGAAGATGAACCGGACCGTGGGGTCCGCTCCCAGGGGCATGCCGATTTCAAGACGGTTGTGGAAAACACCTGCAATCAGGGGGCGCTCGTCTTCCTTGCCGGTCTCTTCTTCCACCACGCTGGCCAGCGTCAGCACCTTATGCCAGTTGCCGAGTATGGCCCACTTGGAGCCGGGCTTTTCCTTCATCTCGTCACGGACCTTCTGGTTTGCGGCAACCATCTGCTTGATGATGGTCTCCTCGTCGGCGTCGATAGGGAAGGGGTAGGTGTCGGGCAGCAGGTATCCTTCCAGGCTGTTGGCGTCTACGCCAAGGGACTGGGCGAACTTGGGGTCCTGGACCAGCTTGTTCCAGCGGTCCTCGTCCAGGTCGGGAAAGGCCTTTTTCAGGTAGGCGGGTATTTCCCAGGAGGCGCGACCTTCGGGGATGGTCACCCTACGAACGGCGTTCTTGCCGCTTTCCAGTAGGGCGAAAATCTGTTCCAGGGTCTGCTGGGGCGGGATCTCGTACCAGCCGGCCTTGAGTGCGGGCTTGTCCATCTTGTTCCGGACCTTGAACGCCAGTCCGTCCTTCCAGACGCCCTTTTCCTGTAAAATTTGGGATATCTTGGCGGCGGAACTGCCCTTGGGAATCTCCAAAAGTACCGTTTCCTGGTTGCTGGAAACGGCATTAAGGCGCTTTTTTCCCTGAAAATAGGCAAAAACGCTCAAAATTACCAGAAAAATCACGAAAATGGTAAAAATCTTCTTCATAGCGTAAAAATTTAAAAGAAAATCTCCCAAATTGCCAAAATAAAAGGTATATTCCTATTGCATTGTTGTATATTTTACCATGTTTATTGAGGAATAACATGAAAAAGGTTTTATTTGTTGCTCTTTCCCTGATGGTGGCCGCCGCTTTTGCTGCCCCGAACAAAGTGAAGTCCAAGCTGGGCGATATCGACTTGACCAAGGAAAAGGGCGGTGGATCCGTGGTTTGCACGGCAGGCTTTAACGACGAACTCACCATCGTCAAGGACGGCGATACCGAAGTTCTGGTCAAGGGCAACTGCGGTCAGGGCTGGGTAGCCAAATCCAAGGTGGAATATGTGGCTCAGGCTGCTGGCGACAAGTCCATGAAGTTGGAAGGCGTGGACGTGGTCGGCTGGCTCGATAACCCCAGCGCCGTGTTCGTGTTGGAAAACGACGACATCGACTTCGACGGCGTGAACATCGACCGTGACTTCAAGGAATACCTGCAGCACACCATGGACCGCGAACAGATGGAAATGCACAACAACGAAAACTAAGTTGTTTTCAATGTAGTGAACTTTATGCCCGGCTTGTCCGGGCTTTTCTTTTTTATATCTTTGTTGGGTATACCAACTGAGGATTCTCTTATGAAAAAACTCGCAATGCTTATGGCTTTCGCGGTGGCAGGGTTTTCGTTTGCCGTCGATAAAATTCAGCCGACTCGTACGGGCCCAGTGAGCCAGTACGGTCAGCTTATGGCCGGCAAGAATTCCAGCAACAAGGGCCAGATTTATGGTGCCTGCAAGGGCGTTTCCGATGGAAACGAAGTCGTGATACAGGGAATGAGCCTCTTCTGGAGTATGGCTGGAAAGAATAATGGTCTTAATGAAGGCTACCCTTATTGGACTGCGACCTTTGTCGACAGCTTGGTGTCAAGGCATAACATTCAGCTGATTCGCGCTCCTATGGGTGTAGATGATGCATGGAAGGGAGCTGAACACTACTTTTCAAGTAATGAGAACCAGCAATTTCAGCAGAACCTGATGGATGCCGTTGTCGAGGCGGCCATCAAGAATGACATCTATGTGATTATCGATTACCATAGCCACAAGGCCAATGAAAGCAATCAAAGTATTGAAAACGCCAAGACGTTTTTCAGTCGCATGGCGGAGAAATGGGGGGCCTATGACAATGTCATTTTTGAAATATTCAACGAACCTATAAAGCAGTCATGGTCTAGCATCAAATCCTATGCCGAGTCTGTTATCAGTGTGATTCGTGCCAAGGGGTCCGACAACCTTGTTGTTGTCGGAAATCCCAGTTGGTCCTCTAGGCCAGATTCTGCTAAAGGGACCAATAACATGGTAAACGACAACAATGTTGCCTATACATTCCATTTTTATGCAGGGATTGATTATGAAGAAGAAGGTGGCGTAACCATTGAAATCAAGCATGAGATAGATAACGAGGGAAAACACGCGGTCGCTGCAATGAATAGCGGACTTTCCGTGTTTGTGACGGAATGGGGCGCTTCGGGTCCGTCTGGCGGAGGAAGTTTTTATAGCAATCGTACTAAAAATTGGTATGACTGGATGAAGACCCATAAGCTGTCTGGTGCAAACTGGGCCGTTTCCAGTAAAGCCGAAGAGGCATCTTATTTTGTCGGCAATGTTACCCCTACGGGTACATGGACCCATACGGATGGAGGCAATTGGGTCAATAGCAATATTTTTGCGTATTTGCCCGATCGCTACACCACATGTTCCACCACTCCGTCCTCCAGCAATTCTGGCCCATCCTCTTCGGCATCTTCTGCGGTTGCACTTATTGATGATTTCCAGGATGGTAATGTTAAAGCGGAAACCCTTGAAGGTGGGGGCTGGTACTTGTACGAGGCAAATGCCGGGACAGTTTCGAATACCCGGAAAGCGAACGGCGATTGGGACATAATCCGTTCTAGCGGTAGCAGTAAGTACGCTTCAATGGAGGGAATATCCCTTGTTCCAACGCCTGAGGAACAATATCCTTCTGTGGGAATGGGCCTTTCCTTTGCGGAAGCCTCGTTTGCAAACTGCTCTGCAATCCAGTATGATTACAAGGGCTCCGGACACTTCTTCCGCGCCGACATAAGCACGATAACTCCGGATAAGGGCTATGGACATCAGACCGATGAACAGGAAAGTTCCACATCCTGGAAAACGGTGACTGTTTACGCCGGCAATTTGGATCAGCCTGATTGGGTTTATGCAGATTTTCCAAATGAGATAAAGCCGTTTAATTGGTCCAAGGTGTATCAGCTGGCCTGGTTTGTCAGTATGGATGTTGAAAGTCGTGGAACAAGCCTCCAAATTGACAACGTGAAGTGTGTCGGGACATTGCCCGAAGTTGTAGTCAACAGTTCTAGCTCCACGACGGGCCCCACTAAGCCGTCCTCCAGTAGCGTGGCTGTTGTCGTTAGTTCGTATATCGACGATTTTGAAGATGGAGATGGTGTGGCGAATACCGGTGCGGAAGACTACTGGTATGCTTTTACAGACAGCGCGTCCACTATCGGAAATGAGTTGGATGATTCTGGCTATTATGTGGTTGTATTCCCTGCTGCCGCGGCTGGTAATTCAAGTTATGGCGCGGGCTTGGCTGGAATAAGTCTTGATGATGGGCTGAGTAATCCCTATGTCGACCTGGGCTTGAATGTCGAGGGTGGTCTTGCCGGCTGTACCGAAATCAGCTACAAGTACAAGGGTGCCGCTCACAATCTGAAAGCCGTTATGAGGGGTGACGAAGACCTTGATAAAGACGGAGCAAGTGACATCACCGGATGGAACTTCCATAAGAAGCTTGTGAACGGTAGTACTAGCTGGACCCCCGCAAGTGTTCCGGTTTCTTCTCTGATACAGGATGATGATTGGGGGATAACCGGGGTTGTCCTGAATATTTCCGAAGTGGTCCAGCTCCAGTGGGAAGTGAAGTCCACGACGGTTGCAAATTACCTTTACATCGACGATGTGAAGTGCGCCGGCAAGACCATTGTGCCGTCCTCTTCCAGCGGGGCTCCGGTTCCGTCTTCGACCTCTGTTGGCCCTGCAACCAGCAGTTCCGTTCAGCCGGGAATGAGTTCCTCGTCTGAATCCCTGATGCTCGTTCAGAAGACTTCTGCGGGTCTTTTCGCGACGCTTCATGGTAGGACGCTCCAGGTTCGCGTTGTCAAGCCGGGACTTGTGAAGGTCCATGTGTTCGACCTGATGGGACATGTTATGGAAAGGCATCGCGAAAATATGGCTGCCGGCAATTTTGTCCATACCTTTGGCCATTTGGACCGGGGCGCGTATATTGTCCGCGTACAGCAGGGGTCGTCAGTCAAGACCTTGCGCATGCAGGTCCGCTAACGAAATAAACGATTTTGATAGAATGGCCCCGTCTTTGGCGGGGTCTTTCTGTATTCGTATCCGAATGGGGTACCGCCGACTACACCGGAGGTGGCAACCCGGACCAGAGTCGCAACACCAGCTGGCAAAACTGGATGGACGGCAATTTGCTTTCTTGGGCAAGCTGGTCTGCTTCCAAGATTGACGAGGGAACGGCCGCGTTCCAGGGCAGCTCCAATAGAAATAGTCTGAGTTATACCACCAGTGGCAACCTGGCAAAACGCTCCATGTATCGGGTGTCAAGAATGCTTCGGTAGATGTGTTTGACATGCAGGGTCGGGCAATCATCCAAAACAGTTCGGTTGCGGGCTCCATGAGTCTTGAAGGGCTGAATCCCGGTTCCTATGTGTTCCGCATTGCAAGTGGCTCCATGTCTAAGATTCTGCGTCTGCAAGTCAAGTAATTCCGTAAAGATTTAGAAACAAAAGCTCCCGGACCCATATGGCCGGGGGCTTTTTTTTTGCATAAAAAAGCCGTTTACAAGGGTCAACGGGATATTACAATTTTTTACATGGAAAATGGAGACCTATTATGTATCTTTTATTTGGGAGTGCGGACTGTCCGCATTGGGAATAGAGGTGCTATGAAAAGTCTCCGCATTATCGCGTGCCTTGTTTTGGCCGCATTCGTTCTTTCCTTCGGGCGTGTAGGCCCGGTAAGCCAGTATGGTCAGCTTATGGCCGGCAAGGCCGGTAGCAAGGGCCAAATCTATGGCTCTTGCCAGGGCGTCAAGAGTGGTGCCGAGGTGGCGGTGCAGGGTATGAGCCTGTTCTGGTCAATCTCCAGCGACGTGGGTTCCCCTTTCTGGACATCTGACATTGTGAGCGGGTTAGTGAGCCGCCAGAATATCCAGCTGATCCGCGCCCCCATGGGTGTGGACGAAGACTGGGGTAGCGGAAACTACTTTACTCGGACTGGTGATTACCAGAGCTTGATGAACACCGTGGTTCAGGCGGCCATCAATAATGACATCTACGTGATCATTGACTACCACAGCCACAAGGCCAGCGACAATGTCAACAACGCGAAAACCTTCTTCAGCTACATGGCCCAAAAGTGGGGTGGCTATGACAATGTGATTTTCGAAGTGTTCAACGAGCCTACCTCCCAGTCGTGGAATGAAATCAAGACCTACGCCGAAGCGGTCATCACTGAAATTCGTAAGTATTCCGACAACCTGGTGCTGGTGGGCAACCCCAATTGGGACCAGCATCCCGACTATGCCGTGGGTAATCCTGTAAAGGATTCCAAGAACAATACTGCTTATACATTCCACTATTACGCAGGATCCCATTCTACGGGTGGCGAAGGCGCCAATGCAGTGACCGCCATGAATGCGGGCCTTTCCGTGTTTGTTTCGGAATGGGGTACGGTGGATGCTTCAGGTAATGGTGGCTTTAGCTCTGGTAATAGCCTTACCTGGTACAACTGGATGAAACAGCACAAGCTTTCGGGTGCCAACTGGTCGGTTTCCAACAAGCCGGAATCTGCCTCTTATTTTAACGGTAGCGCCTGGAACTACACTAAAAGCGGCCGGTGGGTCAATTCCAATATCTTTGCCGAACTACCCACTTCTTACACGAAGTGCGGAAATGCTCCTGCTTCCAGCAACTCTAACTCCTCTTCTTCTGCAAGCAACCCGAGTTCTTCTGCTTCCCAGGGCGGCACCAACAAGCCCCTGCTGGTGGACAACTTCGAAGACGGCAACTACACCTCCCTCTGGAACAGTCCCTGGGGCATCTACAACGACAACAAGGACGGTGGACAGTCCACGATCGATACCGCCCTGGTTACCGGGAACAGCTCTTCCAAAGCCATCCAGATTACCTACCGCCTGACCAAGGCTAACTATGAGTATAGCCCATATGTTGGGCTGGTGGTATCGGCCAATGCCGACGAAGTCACTACTGAAGACTTGTCTGCCTGTACCGCAATCCAGTATGATTACAAGGGCGGCGCCCACGACTTTAGGGTGGAATCCTCCATCGATGTAGGCTACAACTATCACAAGGTCGCCGTCAATGCAAGCAACAGCTGGAAAACCCAGACGGTCTATTGGGATGCCTTGGCTCAGGAATCGGGCTGGGGCAAAACCGCTTCCATTAGTGAAGTACAGCAGGCTGTCCGTGCTTTCAGCTGGCAGATCCAGGGCACTTCGGGTACCAACGGTACCTTGCAGGTTGACAACGTGAAGTGCTTGGGCCTTAAGGAGGCCAGTTCCTCTAGCGTGGCGGTCAGTTCCAGTTCTGCCAAGTCTTCTTCCAGCATCGCTAGCAGTTCTTCTGTGGCTTCGTCTAGCAGTGCCAAGTTGGTAATTACCGGTAATTTGACACAGACGGTGGTTCGCGGTGGCTCCATGGAGCCCGTCATCTTTAGGAATGTGGGCTCCTACCAGCGCACGACTCAGAACATCCGCTATTTGAACGTCAATCTCTCCGGTAATGTTTTGACACTGGATGGTTCGGTCCCTGCTAGCGCAACTTTGGGAACTTTCCGCGAAAACTTCACCGTAAATGGAACCGCTTATACGTTGTTGCTTACGGTGCAGGATGTTTCTAGCAGTTCTGTCCAGAGTTCGTCCTCTTCTGTTCCGGCAAGTTCCGCTACGGTAAGTACGGATTGGAATTCCAATACGCAACTGACCGTAAATTCCAATGGTGATGTAATTATTGGCCAGTCCGAAGGATGGTCTCCCGACCGTGTGGTGACCAAGGGCATGGGCCCGGTTGAAGCGAACGAATCGTACACTCTGAGTTTCGATGCCGCCCTCGAACAGAATACCATGAATATGGGCGTAACCTTCGGGTCTTATTGCAGCGGAACCCTGGAGCTGGATGCCACCGAAGGTGTGCAGCACTACACTTGTACCTTCAAGGCTCTTGAATCGGGGAATGTGTTGTTGACGCTCACCATGCCGGGCTCCCGTTGGGAAAAGGTTACCATTTCAAACCTTTCCCTCAAGACCTCTAACGGGCAAGAGGCGGAGTCCAGTTCTTCTGCGGTTCCTTCCAGTTCCTCAAAGGCGGTGGAGTTCTTTGACATCACCTTCGTGGTACAGAACGAAGTGGTTCTGGTACTCAGCGTAGAAGAGGGCAAGATTCCTGAGGCCCCCACGAGTATAGATCTCCCCGCCAACACGGCGCAGTATAGCTACAGTTTTGGAGGCTGGATGCCTGCAGTGGTTGCTGCTACCGAGCCTGCTACTTATGTGGCGAATATTGTGAGGACTGTCAATGCCTACAAGGTTACCTTCCTCAACTATGACCAAACGGAACTGTGGTGGACGAATGTAGACTATGGGGAAACTCCTGTCTATGAAGGACCGGCCCCAGTTCGTCAATCGGCCAACGGTTATCGTTATGAGTTTAGTGGCTGGACCCCTGCAATTGTTCCGGTGACGGGTATTGCCTCCTATACTGCAGATTATGACGAAATTGCCATAGTAAGTTCCAGTTCCGAAGAACCTTCTTCTAGCGCAGAGAGCAGTTCTTCGATTGCCTCCAGTGTTTCCGCTGATATTGTCATTAGTGGAGACCTTGTGCAAACAGTTGTCAAGGGCGAAAATTTCAAAACGGTTACGTTTAGCAATGTTGAATCCTATGATCGGGGCCAGTGGGAAATCTACTGGATTGAATTTGAAAAGAGCGGAGATAAACTATTTGTTCGTCAGAATCAGTATCAATCAACTGAATATGTGAATGTGGGAAATTGGACGGAATATTTTACGGTTAATGGAATTGATTACGAGATCAAGGCTGCGCTTGTAGAACCGGGTTCGTCATCATCCTCTGTTGAATCTTCTTCTTCTGCCCAGACATTTACCGTTACTTTTGTAGACGATGACGGAACCACCGTCTTGCTGGCCGCCAGGGAATATGCTGAAGGAACGGCCGCCGCAAGCATTGTCAAGCCGAGCAATCCAACCAAGGATGCTACCGCAGAATACACCTATACATTTAGCGCTTGGACCCCGAACATTGGGGCTGTTACTGCCGATGCTACCTACAAGGCAAAGTACACCGCCACCAAGCGGAAGTACACCATTACCTTCGAGAACGGGGACGGTACCAGGAGCACCAGTACGGTGGAATATGGTAAAATGCCCACGGCGCCTGCGGCGAAACTTCCTGGGAACAACGCCCAGTTTAGCTATAGCGTGGTTGGCTGGACCCCCGATATTGTTGCGGTGACAGGTAACGCGACCTACACTTTGGAATACGCTGCTACCGTGAACGAATACGCCATTACCTTCTTGAACTATGACAATACCGAACTGCAAAAAACCGATGTGGCTTATGGAGAAATGCCGGAATACGCTGGCGCGACTCCGTCCAGGTCTGCAACGGCGCAGTACACCTACGATTTCACTGGCTGGACTCCGACCTTGGCAAAGGTTACGGGTGAGACCTCCTACACGGCCACCTACAAGAACATCAAGCGCAAGTACACCATTACTTTCGTAAATGGTGACGGGTCTACGACCACGCAGGATGTGGAGTACGGGACCAAGCCCACGGCGCCTGCAGGCAAGACTCCCGCCAATACGGATGAATTTACCTACAGCTTTAGTGGCTGGAGTCCGACGATAGTGAGCGTGACAGGTGCGGCCACTTATACCGCTGTAGTGACAAACACGGTGAACCAGTACGAGATTGTATTCCTGAATTACGATGGTTCCAAATTGCAGAGCTCCATGGTGGCCTATGGGACGACGCCCAGCTACACTGGAACGCCGACTCGGGATCCAGACGATCAGTATACCTATACATTTACCGGTTGGACGCCTGCCGTTGTGCCTGTGACAGAAACCGCTTCCTACACGGCCACCTATACGGCGAAAACGCGCAAGTACACCATTACTTTCGTAAATGGTGACGGGTCTACGACCACGCAGGATGTGGAGTACGGGACCAAGCCCACGGCGCCTGCAGGCAAGACTCCCGCCAATACGGATGAATTTACCTACAGCTTTAGTGGCTGGAGTCCGACGATAGTGAGCGTGACAGGTGCGGCCACTTATACCGCTGTAGTGACAAACACGGTGAACCAGTACGAGATTGTATTCCTGAATTACGATGGTTCCAAATTGCAGAGCTCCATGGTGGCCTATGGGACGACGCCCAGCTACACTGGAACGCCGACTCGGGATCCAGACGATCAGTATACCTATACATTTACCGGCTGGACGCCTGCCGTTGTGCCTGTGACAGAAACCGCTTCCTACACGGCCACCTTCAGTGCCGAGGCTATTCCTGTCGAAAGCAGCAGCTCCGCCGAGGGAACTTCTTCGGCTAGCGAAGACGAAGATTCCAGTAGCTCTGCTGAGGAGAGCCCCTGTATAGCCTTCGAGTTTGGCGTGGGTGCCTATGGCGAACACTGCTACAATTCGGGTCTAGACGACATGGACGACGGGAAGTGCTATACGCTGAACCCGGAAAGACCTTCGGTCTTCAAGTTCCCAGCCACTTCAGCTAAGGATGCATATTGGTGGGTGGAAACTTCGTGTCTGGACTTTGTGCCGCCTAGCTCAAGTTCTCAGGAAACTGAGTCGTATGTGGCTAGTAGGACTTCTGGACTGAACATGTCCTTCAGTCGCAATGTCTTGACGGTTTCTGTGCCTAAGCAAACCCTTGTCCGTGTGCAGGTCTTCGATATGCTTGGTAACCGGGTGAAGGCTTTCCAGGATAGCTTTGCCGGAACTAGGGATGTCTCTCTCCAGGGGCTTCCGCAGGGCAGCTACATGGTTCGTGTCATGAGCGGAAGTTCTGCAAAGACCAGCCGAATCAGTATACGGTAAATTGCCAGCATTTTTCCAAAAGAATTGAGAAATCCGGGGTCGCTAGCCCTGGATTTTTCGTTTAGAATGGCCGAATGCGTGCCTATCTTTATAAAAATGCATAAATTTGCATATCTGCATATACTAGCCATAGAAAATAACTATATTTGGGACATGACTTTTTCAAAAGGTGTAAAAGACGGCCTGCCCATAGGCCTTGGCTATTTTGCAGTTTCCTTCTCCTTTGGCATAGCGGGCTCCAAGTTCTTTTCGTGGTATCTAGTGACTCTGATTTCCATGACCAACCTGACTTCGGCAGGTCAGTTCGCGGGGCTCCAGATTATGGCTGACGCTGCGGGAACATTTATCGAGATGGCCATTGCCACCTTCTTTATCAACTTGCGGTACAGTCTTATGGCCATATCCTTGTCCCAGAAAGTGGCTCCTAATTTTGGGACTTTCAAAAGATTGCTCTTGGCGACGGGAATCACCGATGAAATTTATGCGCTGGCGGTAAGCCAGAAGTTCCCGGTGACGGCGCGGTATTTTGCTGGCCTTATGGTGCTTCCGTACATTGGTTGGTCTTCTGGAACGATGGCTGGGGCAATTTGTGGGGAGATTTTGCCGGCGGTGGTGACCAATGCGTTGGGCGTTGCCCTTTACGGGATGTTCGTAGCGATTGTGGTCCCGCAGATGAAGGCTTCCCGCTCCACACTGGTTGCGGTGGCCATCGCTATTGCCTGTAGCTTTGCGTTCAAGTTCGTTCCGGCACTGAGCCATGTGACGGTGGGCTTTGCGATTATCATCTGTGCCCTGGTAGCTTCGCTTTTGGGAGCTGTGTTTTTCCCGGTGAAAGAGGATCCCAATCAACAGGGGGAGGTAGCATGAGTTTGAGAGATTATCTTGTTTTCTTGATGGTCATGGCGGGCGTCACTTACCTGTTGCGAGCAGTTCCCTTTATTCTGCTCAAGGGAAAAATCAAGAGCCGTTTTTGGAAGTCTTTCCTGGCCTATGTGCCCTACACGGTGCTTGCCGCCATGACGGTTCCCGCCATTTTCTATTCTACGGATTCTATGTTGTCGGGAATTCTTGCTCTCGCGGCTGCCGTTATAGCGTCGCTTCGGGGGCTTGGTCTTGTGGGCGTGGCCGTGGTGGCTTGCTGTACGGTGCTTTGTATTGATGGGTTCTGGCCTATGTTCCTTTAATATGCTACATTAGTGGCGCTATGGAATTTGGTCGGTTTGAAGCCTTGATTGAAAAGTTTCCGCAGGTGCAGATTTTCAGTACCGACGGAGCCGATTTGGATCGGGTGATTACCCATTTCTTGAACCAGCGGAAAAATGTCTCCACCATGTCCGAAGCGGTTCAGCGGAAAATCCAGCAGGCCCTGGCTCCCTTCTGGCAGCAGCGCTTTATCAGTCTCCACGATGAAGAAGCGCCCTTGGTAAAGAACCTTCTTTTGAACAAGAAGTTCTTCTTGCAGACGGATCGCTATGTCGACGATGTCCCGTTTCCAGAGACGGATCCTGAAAAGCTCGACGAGGCTATGGAAATAGCAGACTTGGACCGGGGTATTCTGGATCGCAAGCTGCTGAGTCTTTCTAACGGTGAGCTTCGCCGGGTGCTGCTTGCCCGTATGTGGATGGAAAATCCGGAGTGGGTTTATTTTAACGACTTGTTTGGTGGACTGGATCCGGAGTATCGTGTACACCTGGCAGCTAGCGTGGCAGGACTTGCCAAACGAGAAAACCTGAATGTGGTGGTTCGCCTGGCTCGCGAAGACGAAATGATTCCGGGTGTTCCAGCTTTTGTTTTTGAGAACAAGGTGTTTCACGATTATACTGGAAAAATTCCGCAGGCTATAGCTGTACCCAAGTACACCAAGGCGGAACTTAGGGACTACGAGATTGTGGAGCTTGAGAGAAGTCATGGAGATCCCCGCCGGAGTTTACCCCGGACTGCGTTCCGGGGCGGGGATGACAAAGAGTGTGAAATTCTCTTTGACCTGAAAAACATCAATGTCCGATTTGGCGATACTACGGTCATCAAGAACCTGAACTGGCAGGTTCGCAAGGGCGAACATTGGGTGGTCATGGGGGAGAACGGTGCCGGCAAGAGTACGCTTCTCGGTCTTTTGACGGCGGACCATCCCCAGATTTATGGGAACGACATTACGCTCCTGGGAGAACGCCCGGGCCATGGGCTCAACATCTGGGACCACAAGGCCAAGCTGGGCTTTTTCTCTCCGGAACTGGCACTCCAGTATCGCGAAGACCTGAATCTTCTGGAAGTGCTCTGCACGGGCTTTACAACCAATCTTTGCAAGGCGGACGATACCACCTGGGAAGAGCGATCCAAGGCGAAGGATTGGCTCGCCTATCTAGGGTTTACCGATCCCGAAGAAAATGTCCGCAGGCTCTCTCCTATTGATAAGCGCCTGATTCTTATGGCCAGGGCTGCCATCCGCCCGCCGGAAGTTCTCTTGCTGGACGAGCCTTCCCAGGGGCTGAAAGGGGAATACCGCCAAAAGATTTTCCACTTGCTAGACTTGTTGTCCAAGGAAACGACTATCATTCTGGTGAGCCATTACGAGGAGGAATGGCCCCCTTGCATGACGCACCTTCTTCGCATGCCGAAATTTTCATAGGTGACTTTTGATATATGCAACTTTCAGAACAAAACATTCTTAGCGCGCTAAAAGCTGTCCAGGATCCCGATCTGCATAAGAACATTGTGGAACTTAATTTTGTGCAGAACCTGAAAATCGAAGGGACCAAGGTTTCTTTTGACCTGGTGCTTACCACGCCGGCGTGCCCTATCCGTGATCGTTTCAAGGACCAGTGCATTGCTATAGTCAAGGGACTTGGCGCTACGGAAGTGGAGGTGACGCTCACTTCGAATGCAGGTCGTGTAGGCGATGCTCCCGAAAAGCCACAGGTCTCGTTTCTTGGTGAAGTCTCCCATATCGTAGGAGTGGCTTCCGGAAAAGGTGGCGTGGGAAAGTCTACGGTGACGGCGAACCTTGCCATGGCTCTCAGCCTGTCTGGGGCCCGCGTGGGAATTCTTGACGCAGACATTTATGGTCCCAGTATGGGGCTTATGTTTGGCATAGATAAGGACCCCCAGGTTTTTGAAGACAATACCATCGCTCCCGTAGAGGCGAAGGGGGGCATCTCCATTGTTTCCATGTGCATGTTCGCTGGTTCCGAGAAGGCTACCATCTGGCGCGGCCCTATGGCAAGCCAGATGATACAGCATTTCTTGAACCGAGTGCGCTGGGGAAAGCTGGACTATCTATTGGTAGATTTTCCTCCTGGAACGGGAGACATTCAGCTAACATTGACCCAGAACTGCCCCATGGCCGGAGCTGTGGTGGTGACCACCCCCCAGGAGGTGGCTCTCGCCGACTGCCGCAAGGGCCTTGCCATGTTCGATTCTGTGGGCGTGCCCGTAGTGGGCGTTGTCGAAAACATGAGCTACTTTATTTGTGACCAGTGTGGCAAGCACCATAAGATCTTCCGCGAGGGCGGTGGTGAACGGATTGCGAAAAACTGGGGCGTCCCGTTGATAGCGAAGGTCCCTCTTGAACCTGCGGTCGCCGATTGCGGTGACGAGGGCGTCCCTGCTGTGCTTCGTTACCCGAACTCTGAGTCGGCGAAGGCTTTCTTGCAGGCGGCAGATGCTGTGGTGCGCACGCTCTCGGTGTTCAAGTCGATCGGAGATGGTGTCCTCAAAAACTTCAGCTATGCTTTCGCTGAACTTCCAGAGGAGGATGTATGATTCAGCCCAAGAAGGTTTTCAGGACTAAGGATGGAAAGCTTGGCTTTGAGTGGAACGATGGTGTGCGGGGAGCCTGTTCGGTTCGGGAACTTCGCCTGGCTTGTCCTTGTGCCTTGTGCGTGGATGAGCATACCGGAGAAAAACTGCTTGACAGTTCCACTGTTCCAGACGATATACAATTGGAAAGAGTTCAATCCATAGGTCGCTATGCTGCGGGATTGTCTTTCAGCGATGGACACCGTTCGGGAATTTACCCCTACGATAAATTGAGAGAATTGACGAAAAACGCGTAAAAAACAATATTTACTGCGATAGAATTGGAAATCTCATGAGCGAGTTTAACGAGTCTCTTTATTTTCGTGATTTGAATCGTTATCCGACCCTTTCTCAGCAAGAGGAAGACGCTTTGTTGACGATTATCAGGACCGGCGATACGGAGGAAATTCGTAAATCGGCCCTCCAGAGGCTGATTCGGGGTAACCTGCGGTTCGTGGTTTCCGTAGCCCGCAAGTACCAGGGCCGTGGACTGGCCCTGCTGGACTTGATCAACGAGGGCAATATCGGGCTTTACAAGGCGGCCAAGCGTTTCGACATGAACAAGGATGTCAAGTTCATCTCCTATGCGGTATGGTGGATTCGCCAGTCTATCCAGAAGGCCCTTTTCGAGCAAGTGGGCTCGGTCCGTATTCCGCCCAACAAGCTTGCCATGGTGAACCGCTTCAAGCGGGCGCTGATGCTGAATGGCGGCGACTATGCCAAGACCATGGCTATGGAAGAGTTCGCTCCCTTCGAGAAAGACATTATCGAAGTCATGGAGAAGATAGTGGATATTTCCCTGGACGCTCCCATTGGCGACGATGCTGGTAGCAGTTCTGGAGCGGATACCGTCAGCACCCTGATGGATGTTCTGGGTAATGATGGTAAGCAGGAAGAGGACATGGAGCGGGAAGAGCGCCGCAAAATGATTGACGAGACTCTGGCCTCGCTTCCTCGCAGAGAAGAGGAAATTCTGAAGATGTTCTACGGTCTGGATACCGTAGAGGATACCACCCTGAAAGACATAGGTGAGGACTTGCGCCTGAGCCGCGAGAGGGTGCGCCAGATTAAGAACAAGACTCTCCGGCGTTTGCAGAAAAGCAAGGAACACAAGGAAAAACTCTCCGACTTCTTGGAGCATTGATGGCTTTGGCTTCTGAGACAGCTCGTAAAGCGGCTTACCTCTTCTTGATCCTCTGCTGTGCAGCCGTTGTCAGTTTTGGAGTTTACCGCCTGTATTTGGATTTGGCTCCGGCAAAGGTGACGGTGCCGGAAGTTCCCTTTGGACTCAAGGCGGGCACAGATTTTTTGAAGGGGGATTCCCCCGATATGCGCCAGGAGCTGGCTGCCTTGCCGCTTCAGACTCAGGGTGAAATCCGCCGTGCGACGGAGCTGTTCCGAAATGGAGCCTTCGCCCAAGCTAACGAGATTTTCAATGCAGTGTCTTTACTGTATCCCGACATGGTTGTTTCCTTGTGGAACGAAGTCAATACTTTGTTCGAAATGGATTCCCTGACGGATTTGGAAAGGAACCGTTTGAATCTAGTGGTAGGCAAGTTGCAGGACAAGTATCCGAATACTGGCCTTGCAAAGTATCTGGAAAGCCGCAAGACCTACAAGTCGGGTAACAAGACCGTGGCGCTGGAAATGGCGAAAATCGCGGTGGATCAGGCACCAGTCCTTGTGGAAGCGCGCCTGTGGTATGCACGCCTTTTAAAAGAAAACAACCGTTTGTCTCAGGCTGTGGAAGAGAGCCGGGCGGCCATTAGCCTTTCGGCGGGGAACGAACCCCGGGGTTACGAAATCTTGGCCGGGCTTTTCCATGACTTGGGAAATTTGGATAGTTGCTCGTCCTTGCTGGACTACGGTTTGACCCAATACCCCATGGACGCAGAGCTTATGCTTCTGAGGGGTTACTTGTGGGAGTACCAGGGGCGCTACGACGAGTCCGAAAAGATTTACCAGCGGATTCTTGCGTTTAGGCCTGACTTTGAAAGTGCTGCCTTGGCCCTTTCCACTATCGGGGAAAAGACGGCTCCCGGAGTGGGTGGTGCAAAAATTTCACCAATGGACCGCTCGCAACTGGCTTGGGAAATCCTGGAACCCTTGGTGGAGAAGTATCCCGAAAACATGCCTTTGCGTGAAGCCCTGGGGCTAGCCTATTTGAAGGGTCGCGATTTTGACCGTGCCAGAATCCAGTTCCGCGAAATACAGAGTAAGGATCCGGAGTATCCGGATATCCAGCAACGCATCCAGGAATGCAATGTGACCCGCCCGGCTTTGCCGGTGCAGGCCAGCGGTCTTGCCGAAGACTTGAACCGTGCTGTGGATAGTCTGCGGGAAACCATGACTCCGGCGACCAGCCATGATTTTTCTACGATGCTGGGGCATTACCTTGTCCGTTACGGGGCCACCCCGGCCGAATTTTTTAAGAAGTACGATATCAAGAACTTCAGGCCTGTAAAGAAGAATGTTTGGCAGGAGTCTTTTTATGACGCCCCGTATAAGCACACCTACACGGTGGTGTTCGATTCGCTGAATCGTTTTCGAGAAGTTCATGTGGTCGTCTATGATTCCTCGACCACATCCAACCATCTTGGGCTTGCGCCGGAAATTTTCACCAGGTTCCTCAAGCAGAATTCCAGAATTTCCGGTATTGGAAACAGCACCGGTGAGACGGATTGTGGCGAGAATCTCGTTATTGATGCGGCTGTCTGGGAAACACAGGATAACTTTGAAATCCTTGCCCGTGTTGTTGGGACGCCCAGGGAAATCCGTATGGTTCGTTTCGACAAATCCGTGCTTCCGCCGGGACTCAAGCTCTGCGACTACGGTACATACCTGAACGAGTTCTAAGGCGATTACATCTCACATCGTCTAATTTTGTATCTTTATCCCATGCGTTTTTTCCGCTACATGGTGTTGGCGTTTGCCGTTCTCTTGCTGGAGGGGTGTACCTGTTGCGCCTACCTGAACCACATGTTCAATGCGGAGCGGCTCTATGACGAGGCCGGCGAGATGCGAGCGGCAAGGCTCGACAGCATTCCCGACGAAACGGACTCTAGCCCGGGAACGGAAGAAACCCAGAAATACGACAAGGTCATCGAAAAAGGGTCCAGGGTTCTGGAACGCTTCCCCAACAACAAGAAGCGAACGGCCGAGGCTGTATTCCTGATAGGAGAATCTTTCCGTCATAAGGGGGAATGGGGCAAGGCCATCGTCAAGTACGATGAATACGAACGGTACTTTGCTGACTATGATTCCATGCGGGCGGTAGAATACCAGCGAGCCTATTGCCTATACCGGAACCATGAATACAACATCAGTCGTTTTGCCCTGGAGCCCGTGATTGCAAGCAAGAATCATCCCTACTACTTCCAGGGACTGAATTTGCTTTCTCTGCTGGACGAACAATCGGAATTTCCTGACCAGGCCATTGCCGCCCTAGAAGCGGTGTTGGCGGATACGGCAGGTACGCCTTTCATGCGGGGCAAGGCTCATTTCCGCCTGGCGGGGCTCTACTACAAGAAGGAGAACTGGGCGAAATCCAGGGAACACTATACGGCTAAGGAAATAGAGCTTCTAAATGTGCGGGAGCGGCAGACGGCGGGGGAACAGGCGGCGGAATGCCTGGTGAACCAGAAGGAATTCCTAAAAGCAGCCGATGAATACAAGGCCCTTTTCAAGAATCCGGACTATGAGCAGAAACACCCGGAATACCTGGTGCGCCTTGGGGAGGTGACCCTGATGGCGGAACGCTATCCAGACGCATTCATCATCTTGCGCAAGGTAAATTCCGATTATCCCAGGACCCTATACGCTTCCCGCAGTTACTACAACATGGGGGCCCATGAGCAGCGGAAAACCCTAAACTATGAGCAGGCGGTGGTTTATTACGATAGCAGCTACAGTTCCTTGAATTATTGCGAATGGGCCCAGAAAAGCCGTGCTTTGAGTGAGTCGCTCAGGCGCCTGATTGCCATGCGTAACAAGAACGATTCATTGAGCAAGGATTCCATACCCAATTTGGACAATTTCTTTGGCACGGAGATACAGATTGCCGAATTGTTTTTGTTCAAGCTTGACCAGGTAGACAGCGCCATTGCGAGACTTACGGGGGTTATCGAAAATGCGACGGATTCTGCGCGGGTGATGCGGGCTACATACGCAAGGGCGTTTATTTACGATGAATACAAGGATGACGAGGAAAAGGCCGAAGAACTTTACAAGGAAATTATAGAGAAGTATCCGGGAACGGAATATGCCAAGCAGGCCCAGGCCAACCTGGGCATGCGGGTGACCATTAAGACCCGTGACGACGAGGCCAAGGAACGATACTTGCAGGCCGAAAGCCTTTGGACGGTGGCGACCGAGGTGCCTTTGGACCAGATGGAACAGGTGGATTCGGCCTATGCGACGGCCTTTGTGGCCTTTGACAGCCTTTATCGGGAGTATCCAGAAACGGAGTCTGGAATCCAGGCCCTTTACATGAAATTCGTGTATTTCCAGATGGACCCGGAAAGGGGTGACAGTGTATCCGTAGTCCTAAACGAGCTGCGCTCCAAGTATAGGGAAACCCCTTGGGGAAAATACGCGGCAAAAATCTTGGACCATCGATTGGTCATCACCGATACTGAAATTGAAAGGCTTCGCAAACGGGTAAAGCAGAGTGTGGAGCACATAGACCAGATGTCGGCCCAATATCGGGAATCCATCAGTAAAAAGCCCGAAGAAAAGAAGGCGGAAATCAAGAGCAAGGAAGATGAAATCCTTGAAAACACCTACAACAGCATGTATGATTTTGAATAGGTTTCTTTGCATCCTGTGCGTCCTTTCGTCCTTGACCCTGATGGGCTGTGCTGCGGCGAATGCGAAAATTGCATCTAGGAAAGGCTATGTCCGTTTTCCCGAAAAGCATTACGCGTCCAAGGAAAAGGCTGAAATAGGTACCAAGCTTACGGGCGAAGCTAGCTACTATGGCCCCGGTTTCCACGGAAAAAAAACGGCTAGCGGAGAAATTTTCAACCAGAATGACTACACTTGCGCCCATAAATCGCTCCCTTTTGGTACTAAACTGAAAGTGGTGCGGGATGATACGGGGGCGTCTGTGGAAGTCCGGGTCAACGATCGCGGGCCCTATGTAGACGGGCGGATTCTGGATCTGAGCGTGGCCGCCGGCAAGGATATCGGGCTTGATAAGGTGGGGCACGCTAAGGTTACCGCCACTGTTATTGAATAGTAATCCTCGCGAAGGCGAGAATCTGCTTAAGATTGACATTTTCTGACATTGCTCAAAATCTATATTTGCCTACACAGAATGGCACTTTCTTGTTTGTGTGCCGTTCTTTGAAAAAGAGGTAAGTATGAAGATTGATTTTCCCGAAAAGAGCCCCTGGGATTCTGGTTTTTCCATATTCAGGCGCCGTATCGATGAGCAGCTCCAACTGGGCGGTATGGACAGTAGCTTTGTTGACGACGATGTGCTTTTGCCTTACTATCGTGCCGGTGAGAGCGAAATCTATGTGCTGGGGGCCTTGGGTTGTCCCGTTGGCGTTTAGCGCTTATCTAGCCCTGTAGCTTACGAACCGGATGTTGTCGCAGTAGTCCTTGTGGATTCCCGTAAATTCAAGCCATGGGTAGTTGGCGGCTTCGTTCTTTAAGACTTCGGCCTGCTCCGAACCGATTTCCAGAAGGACCGGAGCTCCGGAGGAGAGCTTGCCCTCGGTTTCTTGGAGCAGCTTGCGCACCAGTGTAAGTCCGTCGGGGCCGCCGTACAGGGCCAGCGCCGGGTCGAACCTGTCTACTTCGGGCTGGAGCTTTCCCTTTTCGCCGTCGGGAATATAGGGAAGGTTCGCGATTAGGCAGTCGATTTTTGTCGAGGTCTCGCCGAAAATGTCGTCGGTTGCTTTCCTGATTGTGTCAACTGTGACGGCATCCAGCAGGTCGCCCTGTGCAAATTGCAAGGTCGCTGAGCTTGCCGAAGCGTCGTCGAGGTTGTTCGCTGCGGCATTCTCCTGGGCGAGAGCCAGGGCTTCTTCGGAGATGTCGGTGGCGAGCACCTTGGCGCCTGCGATTTCCTTGGCGCAAGAAATGGCGATGGCGCCTGTTCCCGTACCGATTTCTACGATGAACGGGTTCTTGACGTCTTTCAGGGCGTTCTTTGCCATGTCTACCAGGGATTCCGTCTCGGGTCGGGGAATCAGGGCCCGGGGGTCGCACTTGATGGTGAACCCACGAAAGCTTGTGTCGCCAATGATGTGCTGCAGAGGTTCCCGGTTGGCCCGACGGGCCACCAGTGGGCGCAAGATATCCAGTTCTGCGGGGGTCAGGGGCTTTTCGAAATTCAGGTACAGGTCCATGCGGCTCTTCATCTTGAGACCGTGGCTGATGATGTACTGGGCATCCAGCAGCGGGTCGGGCACGCCCTTCTTCTCGAAGAAGACCTTGGTGCGGTTCAAGATTTCAAGCACTGTCATCTGCGGCATTTTACTGTCATGCCCGGCTTGACCGGGCATCTCCTTATGCGTTAAACTTTCCCAGCTTCTCCTGGGCATTGGCCATCTGCAGCCCGTTGATGATTTCGTCCAGGTCACCAGTGATGACCTTGTCCAGATTGTACAGTGTGAGACCTATACGGTGGTCGGTCACGCGGTTCTGCGGAAAATTGTAAGTGCGGATTTTGGCGCTGCGGTCGCCTGTGCCTACCAGGGCCTTGCGGCTTGCCGCTTCTTCCTGTTCCTTCTTGGCGATGACGGCGTCTAGAATCTTGGAGCGCAACATTTCCATGGCATGCAGGCGGTTTTGCAGCTGGCTGCGTTCTGTTTGGCAGCTCACCACCACGCCGGTAGGAATGTGGGTGAGTCGAACGGCGGAGTCCGTCTTGTTGATGTACTGACCGCCTGCGCCTGAAGAACGGTAGGTGTCCATGTGGATGTCGGCTTCGCGGATTTCCACATCCACTTCTTCGGCTTCGGGGAGGATCGCCACTGTGGCCGCCGAGGTGTGCACACGGCCCTGGGCTTCGGTTTCGGGCACGCGCTGCACGCGGTGCACGCCACTTTCGAACTTTAAAGTCCCATAGACGCTGTCGCCTTCGATGAACACGCGGATTTCCTTGTAGCCGCCCACGGTGCCTTCGCTGGCATCCTGGATGGTCATCTTCCAGCCCATGCGGCTGCAGTAGCCCTGGTACATGCGGAACAGGTCGCCTGCAAAGAGGGCGGACTCGTCGCCGCCGGTACCGCCGCGGATTTCCAGTGTAGCATTACGGTAATCCCAAGGATCCTTGGGCACCATCAGAATCTGGAGCTCGTCGGTAACGGTGGGCAACTTCTTCTCGATATCTGAAAGTTCAGACTTGGCCATGGCCACCATCTCGGGGTCGGAATCGCCTAACGCCACCTTCCATTCTTCCTGGTCGTTTAGCATCTGCAGGTATTCCTTGGCCTTGGCGACGGCCTTCTCGATACCCTTGTACTGCTTGTGGATCTTGTTGTAACGGGCCTGGTCGGCGAGAACTTCGGGGTTACCCAGTTCCGATTCCAGTTCCTCGTACTTTTCAATCAGTTTTTTAGCCTTGTCTTTCATCGGGCTCAAATGTAGAAAAAAGGGACGGTGATTTCTATATTTCCCCGTATGCAGGTGACCCCAATCGGTACATTCTACGGCGATGCCGTGTACAAGTACGACGCCCCCCGACAGGGAAGCTTGTTTGCGGGGCACCCGGGGCGGATAGTTCTTAATGCCGGTCAGAACTTCGAGATGGCACTCCGTGATTTGGAGGGGTTTGAACGCATCTGGGTCATATTCCAGTTCCACGAGAACCAGGGTTGGCGCCCGACAACGCGACCGCCCGTACCGCCCAAGGGCAGGGACCGCGTGGGAACCTTTGCAAGCCGGAGCCCCTACCGCCCAAATTCCATAGGGCTTAGCTGCGTTCGCTTGCTGAAGATCGAAGGCCTGACGATTTTCATCGACGAGTCGGACCTGCTGAACGGAACGCCCGTGCTGGACATCAAGCCTTACATTCCCATGGCGGACGCGTTTCCCGAAGCAAGGGCGGGCTGGGTAGATGAGCAGGAGGGCGACCCCTGGATTGTCGATGCGTCCGAGAAATTTATAAAACAGAACCGCTGGCTTGTCGAGCACTTGGTGCCTGACCTGGAAAGCTTTGCGCGGGTTCAGCTTTCGCGGGGAAACATCGGGGCAGACATTTTCGATGGATCCCGGCGTCGGCTGACCATCGACGAAAACGCTAAAAAAGGCGTGCTGGCCTACCGCACCTTCCGCATCCACTTTGAATATGATGAAGGTGGCCGTCGGGTGTTTCTTCGGCATATAGCCAGCGGCTATAGTCCCGAAGAGCTGGAGGCCGACGCCGTGGACCCGTATGGAGACAAGCCCGTACACCGGGAATTTGTGGCTCTCTTTAGCCTGTAGCTTGTAAATAAAAAGTTACCATTGCCGAAAATGGCGCTCTGGGTGCTGTCTACGGGTGTTTTTTTCGTTTCTTAGGAAAAAAAACATTTTTTCTGGATGATTCCCCCCCCCTTTTTTACTATTTTTCAAAACAACTTATCATTAAGGAGATTCCTATGAATTTGAAATCAGCATTCGCTCTGCTCGCTGCCGGTTTGTTCTTGGCCGCTTGCGGTGCCGACGAAGTCGTTAACATCAACGATGAAGCCAAGGAAAAGGGCACCATCACCGTTAAGGTGGTGGACAATCACGATGGTTCTTCCATTACGGGAGCCCAGGTGTATTCCGTCGTTGACGACGAATCCGAAGTCACCGACGAACTGGGACTTGCCGTCTGGAGCAAGCAGGTCCTGGGTGACCATGTCTTCCGCATTTCTAAGGAAGGCTATGCTACCGTCCTGGCCGGCGTGGAGCTGGAAGAAGCAGGCAAGGGTAATGTCCCGCGCGTGCCCGATGCCGTCATGTATGTTCCCATGTACAAGACTGGCGTGACTGCCAAGGGTACAGTGCTCTATACCGACGACAAGGGCGAAACAAAGGCCGCCTCTGGAGTAACGGTGTTTGCCGCTCTCGACCCCGATGGCAATCTCGATGTAGCCTTCGATACGACTGAATTTAAGACGAAGACTGACAAGAATGGCGAATATACCTTCAAGAATCTCCCCGAAGGTATTGAAATTGGTATTTCCGTGGGTCAGTCGACAATTGATGGCCTGAGGTATTTCGCTGCTTCGACCAAGGTTGGTGGTGGAAACTACAGGGCCGGTGATGCCATCAATGCGCCGATTGTCAGGATGGCGATAACTGCTCCCAAGCTGGAGATGGTTTCCAACAACCTGAAGTCGCTTGACACCAATTCCGCCATCACCTTGACCTTCTCTTCGGAACTGATTGCCGATTCCCTGAAGGATTATTATTGGGTTGTGACCGAAGGTTCGAATGAAATGGAAATGGTAAAGGCCACCTTGAGCAAGGACAATAAGACCATCACTATCAAGTTGGTCGATGGTGTGTGGAGTACGGGAACCATGTATCGCCTGACTGGTGTTGCCTTCTCCAAGGAAGGCGAGACCTTCACGATTACCAATGAAGAGTTCATGGTAGGCTCTGGCGATTTGAATGTTCCTGCCAAGGTCAAGAAATTTGCCGCTGAAAAGGATGCGGATGATCCTGACTACTACATCAATCTCACTTGGACCGCCCCTGCGGTGAATGATAAGGTGACCCACTATGAGGTCTGGTATAAGACGGACGAGATGAATTCGTTCCATCAGATGAGCTATCGCTCCTATGACGATGATGCTGCCCTTGACTTGAAGAAGCCCATGATCCAGGTTTATATTTCTAGCCTGGCTGGCGCAGCCAGTGTCCAGTTCAAACTGGCCGCCTGCAACAGCGACGGCTGCTCCGACCCAACCGACGCGACAAAGGCGATCAAGCTTCCGACCACTACTATTGCCCCTGCTCCCTAAGAGTACGCTTTAGCAGTTGAATTTGGACCCGGGTTTTCCCGGGTCTTTTTTGTTTGCCTGACGCGATACCTAATGTGTAAAGTGTTTATATTTAGGCGTGATGCTTTTTTGGACGAGAAAGATTTTTCTTGTGACGGCACTTCCCCTGTTTATGCTGGCCTGTGCCGGTTCGGACAACGGTGGAGGTGAACCCGCTGGCGATTCGGGCATGGGGGATGCCCCCTGTACGGAATGTGGAGCCCGTGGCGAAATAAAGCTGAAGATATCCGGTGAAAAATTCTACCGCGAGTGGAACGAGTTGGCTTACGGCCGCCTGGATTCTACCGCCGTGGTGGGTGTGCTGCCGACCTTGAAGGTTACGGCTGGGCGCCCGGAGACTTGCCGCATGTGCCATAGCTACAGTGCCGACGCCCTGGACTTTGACTTGGCCCATGTGGAAGATTCCCTTTTTGTGAAGGCTTTCCCTAAAATGCGGCGGGAGCTGCTTTTGCCCGGTATGCGCCTGCCGGAATCGGACTCGCTTTATATGGATAGCCTATCGGCGCAGCTGCTGGGTTCGGAATTTGCCGACAGTAAAAAGCTGGAAGATTTTACGCCCTGGCAGGAACGGGATAGCGTGGAACAGAAGTTGACGCGCCAGTTGCCCGACAAGTTCCGTAACCTGCTGAATGAACTGGCTAGCCGCTACGAGTTGCGTTATGTTTCCATGCCGGTGCGCCTGGATGTGTATATGGATCCGAACCTGGGGAGTAGCGGCGGCTACACCTGGAAGATCCTCTGGAGCCTTTGGGATGCCCGTTACGGGGAACTGGTGTTCCTTGTCTATTCGGAGTTTACCGCCGAGACTACAAGCCGTGTGGCTCCCGAAAAGGAATGGGCCGTACCCTTCGCTTCGCGGTTGTGGAAAATGTTCAGCACCGACTTGAAGATGGTGGAGAACCATTAGTTCGAGTTCGGAAATATAAATGAAAAATGAAGAATTAAGAATGAAAGATTATTCATTCTTATTTTTTAATTTTTAATTTTGAATCATGAATACTCCCTTCTACATATTTATGAAGCTCTTGCCGAAGAATGCCGCAAGCCGTGCCTTCGGCGTGTTGACGCGACTCCGTCTGCCGGTGGTTTCGAAGCTGGCTCGTAACGCCTTTGCCTCCTGTTACAAGCTGAATATGGAGGAATCGGAATTCCCGATTGAGCATTACAGGAATATTGGCGAACTTTTTATCCGTCGGCTGAAGCCGGGTGCGCGTCCCATTGCAGAAAGCGAGATTGTGTCTCCGGTAGATGGGGTGCTTTCCCAGACGGCGACCTTTGATGAAAAACAGGAACTGATCCAGGCTAAGGGCAAGACCTACACCTTGAAAGACTTGCTCCGTGATGATGAAATGGCTGCCCGTTTCGATGGCGGTGCCTTCGCCACAATCTATTTGGCTCCGTTCAATTACCATCGTATCCACAGCCCGGTTTCGGGTGAGGTGGTTGGTGCAAGCTACTGCCCGGGAACCCTTTGGCCGGTGAACGCCGGTAGCGTAGAACGAGTGGAAGGTCTGTTTTGTATCAACGAGCGCCTTACCAGCCATATCCGTCTGGACGATGGTTCCGAGATGCTTGTCGTTAAGGTAGGGGCCACCAATGTAGGCCGCATAGGCGTTGCCTACACTGACGAACTCCTGGTGAACGCGGGCAAGCTCCCTAGGGACTGCAAGCGTTACGACTGGAAGCCCGCGCAAGAGATTCGGGTGGAGAAGGGCGGTGAACTGGGCCGTTTCGAGATGGGCAGTACTGTGATTCTCGTGGTGGACAAGAAAATTCGCGAACGCCATCCTGACCTGTTTAAGTCCCGCATGGGCTCCGCCGTCAAGGTGGGCGAAGCTTTGTAGGGCCCGGAATCGTAGGTGGCGCGCCCATGGTTTCTTCGAAGCGATTCCTGCAAGACGAACCCGTCCTTGGGCGTGGCCTCCGCTTGTTTGTGGAACGCTTTTCGAACTTGGATGATCCCGTTTTACAAGTAGCGGACAAGCTTGCCGATGACAATAGCAGGATTGCTTGGACGCTTTTAGGGACCGCCCTGTATCAGGATCTGCGCATGGATGAAATTGGAACGCTACTGACTGGGCTTGCAAAAAGGTATCCGGGAGACAAGCTTTGGACTTTGCCGGTGCCAAAGGGTGGCGACATCGAGATTGTTGCAGAAGAAGCTCTCGGCAGTAGGGACTGGTCCTTATTCAAGAATGTGGCGGGCATCTTCTGGAGCGTCGGTTTTTTTGTGCGAAGGCATGGTGACCTGAAGGCTTGGGTGGCGCGTTCCACACCCGAAGAAATGTGGCGAGACTTGGGCGAGATTTATTTTATGGGTAAGCGTGGTGCACGGCCCAAGGCCTGTGCCGCCATATACCGCCTGTGTGGAAAGCCCCCTGTTGGACTCGGGTATGCCGTGGGCCGTGGGCTCAAGCGTTTCCGGTGGCCGGACCTGCCCCTGACTATGGGGGCGAGACGTTTTCTTTCTATTATGGGGCCAGCCCGTGAGAGCGGCTTTGCGGATTTGACGCCGGAACAAAAGCAGAAGATGATGAACGAGTTTTGCGTGGCCCTGTACCCTGAGAATCCCTACGCTGTGGCCCACTCGCTGCAGTTCTATCTGGAAGGGGATGAACAGTCCTTTGTATGTCGGGAATGCCAGGCGGGCTGTGCCAATTGTCCCATATATGAGATCTGTGATTATGGGGAGCGAGAATCATGATTCGTGTTGTTCTCGCCTTAATCTTATTTGTCGTGTGGGGCTGCTCCGAAGAACACGCCAGGGTGGATTATGCAAAGCTCCGTTTTGATGGCCGCCGTCCCATGCGTGTCTCTGTCGATTCGACCGCTGCGAAGGGGAATGGGTTTGTGCGTGAAGTGAATATGTGCTACGCTACGCAGTGGGGCGATACCCTTGATGTTTCCGTATTGGAGTTCAAGGGCGATGTCTATGCGCTGGACTACTACACCAACAGCGGTCGGTTTCAGGGAGCCCATTCTATTCTCCGAGGAAAGTATCTGGAGCAGAGTATCCGTGCGGATTACCGGATATTTGTCTTCCGCCATGACAGTTTTAGGCGCTACGAGCGCCGCGCTCTGGAAAATTTCGTCCGGTCGGTGCCAGGTGTTCGGATCGGTTTTCCCCAGGAGTTCCTGAGCCTACCTTTCGAACATCGTGAAGCGGGACGCACGACGGTCCAGACCAAGAACTTCCTGGGAGTCAAGTCGTTTTTCCCGGTGCTGGAGCAGAGCTATGCCGATGGAAATCTGGCCTGGAATGTGGCCCGTAGCTGGGACCTGGTGGAAGAGTCCCGCTACTTGGATTGGGCGGCCCAGTTGAAGCGGGCCTTTCCGCGGAATATCGAGATAGATGATGATGTCTACTATTTTTCTGCCGGTGAGGGTGTTCGGGGAATGGCGACTCAGTTGTCTGGCGGTCGCGTGGTGGTGGTCTGGGGCTACATGGACTGGCCGGATTTGAACCAGAAGTTCCTGGTGGCCAGCGACCGAGTCTTTGAAGCACGGTATTAGCGGGTTTGTCGATTGATTTTTATTATATTAAGGCTATGGCTATCGAAAAACTTGCAGAAACTCTTTTGGAAAAGCTCCGTTTTATTACACAGGCGGAGACTGTCATCGGTCAACCAATCCAGGCTGGCGACTCTACGGTCGTTCCCGTGAGTCGCGTATCCGTAGGCTTCGGCTTTGGCGGTCATGCCGGCAAGGGAGACACATCGGCTTCTGGCGGTGGCGCCTCCGTAGAACCGGTGGCGTTCCTGGTCATCAAGGGTGACGATGTGCGCATTATGCCGATTAGCAAGGATAGCTCGCTTGTCTCCAAGGTCATGGACATCGTTCCGGATGTGGTGAACAAGTTCAGCAAGAAGCCTGACGCGGAATAAAGCCTTGTCATTGCGACCCTGAACTTGTTTTCAGGGGAAGCAATCTTAATCCATCATACAAACGAAAAAGCCCCGGCACATGGCCGAGGCTTAAATTTTTTTGTGTCGCGCGGGGCGCGGCATCTTGTCGCTTAACCTTAAAACATTGGACTTTCGCTGTCGCTCAAGTCCAAGTTTTTGGGCTAATTCTTAGCCCAACACTTTCTTTTCGAAGTCGCCGAGGCAGTCCACGAGAGCCTGAACGCCTTCCACCGGCATGGCGTTGTAGATGGAAGCGCGGAAGCCACCCACGGAGCGATGACCCTTGAGCTGCTGCAGACCGCGAGCCTTGGCGAACTCCAGGAATTCCTTAGCGAGATCGTCAGCCTTGTCGGCAGCCACAACGTCCTTGTTGAACACGAAGGGCACGTTCATGATGGAGCGGTCTTCCTTGGCGGCGGTACCCACGAACACCTTGGAGTTGTCGAGAGCGCTGTAAAGGAGAGCAGCCTTGGAACGGTTCACCTTTTCAATGGCGTCCACGCCACCGAATTCCTTGAGCCACTTGAGGGTGCGGTTCATCACGTACACGGCAAATACCGGCGGCGTGTTGAACATGTTCTTTGCATCGATGTGGGTCTGGAAGTTCAGCATGGTGGGGATGGTACGGTTCACCTTGCCCAGCAGGTCCTTGCGGATGATGGTCACAGTCACACCAGCGCAGCTGATGTTCTTCTGGGCGCCGCCGTACACCACGCCGAAGTCGGACACGTTGATCTTACGGGCCAGGAAGTCGGAGCTCACGTCGGCCATGAGGAACCCGGACTTCGGCTTCGGGATGTTGTGCCATTCCGTACCGTAGATGGTGTTGTTGGCGGTGATGTGCAGGTAAGTAGCGTTGTCGCTCAACTTGAGGTTCTTGTCGATGCGGCTGTAAGTTTCGGACTTGGTGTCGCAGGCCACGTTCACGTTACCGAACAGCTTGGCTTCCTTGCAGGCCTTGTTGGCCCACACACCGGTCAGGGCGTAGTCGGCAGTGGCGTTCTGGTCCAAGAAGTTCATGGGGAGCATGCAGAACAAGAGGGAGCATCCGCCACCCAGGAACACGATGTCGTAGTTTTCAGGGATGCCCATGAGGTCGCGGAGGAACTGTTCGGTTTCTTCGAACATGCTTTCGATGGGCTTTGAACGGTGACTCATGGAAAGGATACTGATACCGCTGTTCGCGTAATCGATGCAGGCAGCCGAGGCTTCCTTGAGGGCTTGTTCGGGCAGGACAGAGGGGCCTGCGCTAAAGTTATAGACTTTGTTAGCCATGATGTTTCCTTTTCTGAGGTTGTACCTAGTTTTTGCGTAGCCAAATCTAGAAAAAAGCTTGGTCTGTAAAAATTCGATTATACAAATAATCCGGTTTGGAATATTCACGCGCTGAAAACGAGTGGTTTCGGCCTCGGCTGATTTTATGTAAACGGAAATTTACATAGGGGAGGGTAAATCGGTATCGTTTTAGTTTATTTTCATATTACAGTTTTGCTACAGTCTAAAAGCGGCGCTATTTAGTGAGGTTCTATGGATACTGAAAAGAAGCAGAAAAAGGAGTATACCGCACCCGAAATGATGGAGGTGGAACTAGTGCATAGGGCAAGTTTGCTGGAATGCAGCGGTGATGATGATGGAATCGAATGTGCGGAGGGCATTGGTTTTCAATAGCCTTGCCGCATTTTGATGCGTGATAGCGGTGGAACTAGGTTTTCATTTCAAGATGGGTTTATGGTGTGTTTAAGCAAAAAGGAAGGTCAAACATGAAAAGAGAATTTCATGTGTTTTTCCCGTTTTTCCTGGTGGCGCTCTCCGCGGTAATGGCGAATGCCGCCCAGCTGAGTCTTCAAACTGATCCCAACGATCCGAGTGAAAAGTTTATCACCATGTCCGGTACGGGGACGGACACCTTTGTCATTCCCTCTGGCGTAACGTCGTTCAAGGTCTACGATGACGGCGGTAAGTACGACGACTACAGCGACGATTCCCAAAACTGGCTGGTGCTGGAAGCCCCGAGTGGCTATGCGCTTACTGTATCGGGATTCATGGATACTGAATACGATAGTGATTTCTTTGGAATTTGGAATGGTGCCCAGGGGGGCGTTGAGAGTTGTGAGCAGAATTGCATTCCTCTCTTTGAAAGGACTAGCGGGGATGTTAGTGTCTCAGCCAACTCTGGAAGATTTATGACCCTGTATTTTACTTCGGATGGGAGCGATACAGAAAGTGGTCTTGACTTGACGGTGACAGTGACTGAAGCCCCGCTACATACAATAACCTTGAATAGTGCCCAAGGGGGAACGGTCAGTAGTGACAAGTCTGAGGTCTCGCAGGGAGATGTTGTGACCTTGACTTTGACACCTACAGGGGGCAATTATATTTCCGGAGTGTCGGTTTCTGGAGGTGGCGGCCCCGTATGGGTAAGCGAATTGGGTTGGTATACCGGTAATACGGCGGTATTTGTCATGCCTCCGTTTGATGTTACCGTTACACCTCAATTTGTGGGAAGCATTTCTGCGGAAAAAGGAAATTTTATCGAATTACCGCGCGCAGGTACAAAGTACGCGACCATTCCCGAAGGCGTGACATCGTTCAAGGTGTACGATGACGGGGGACTGTATGGGAATTATAGCGATTATGCCGATGGGTCCCTTGTGTTGACGGCTCCGGAAGGGAAAACTTTCATGGTGGCAGGACAGCTGAATACAGAAGAGAACTACGACTATTTCTTTATTTATGATGGCAGTACAAAGGTACACCCTTTAGTAGATGGAAAAAGTGGTGAAGTTGGTATTGACGGTGTGCTAAGTACGGGAAATGTCATGACCCTGTATTTTTCTTCGGATGAGAGCAGTTCAGAAAGTGGTTTTGACTTGACGGTATCCGTTATCGATGCGTCTACACCACATACGGTGACGTTAAACAGTGTGGGGGGTGGAACAGTTAGCAGTGACGTGTCCGAAGCCGCTATGGGCGAGACGGTGACCCTGACCCTGACACCTACGGGGAATAATTTTATTGCAGGGCTTTCTGTTACGGCTGAGGGGTTGGGACCTGTCGAGACTTCGGAACTGGAATGGTATGTCTCTGGAGCACATTCCGTGTCGTTCGCCATGCCTGCCGAAAATGTTTCCGTGAATGTTGTATTTGCTGAAAATGTTACGGCCGAAAACGGTGCTTTCATCAATTTGCCAGTTGATGACACCAAGAGTGTAACTATTCCTGCCGGTGTCACGTCGTTTAAGGTTTATGATGATGGCGGTAGAAACAAGAACTATAGCAATTACGCCTATAGTACCCTGGTGCTGACAGCACCGGCAGGTTTTAAGTTGCAGGTGACGGGAACGGTGAATTCTGAAGGTTGTTGTGATGAGCTTACAATTTACGAAGGGGATGATGAACTTTCCGAAGAACCATTTAGCGGAGACGATGTAGATATCGGAACGATTACTAGCAACGGAAATGAGATTAGGATTGTCTTTACATCTGATGATGGTTATGTTGAGTCTGGCTTAGACTTGACGGTGACGCTGGTGGGCGATGTGTCGGCCTCTCATACGATTACATTGAATAGTGATGAGGGAGGAACGGTCAGTAGCGATGTGTCAGAAGCCTTGTCTGATGAAACGGTTACCTTGACTCTGACTCCTAGCGGGAACAACCTGCTGGCAGGGGTTGCCGTTGTAGCCAGTAACGGCGATACCTTGGGAACTTCCGGGGTAGAATGGTATACCTCTGGTGCACAGACTGTGACATTTACCATGCCAGCCACCAATGTTTCCGTATATCCCTCGTTTGCCAGTAGTATTTCTGTTGAAAGCGGCGCGTTCATCAACATGCCCGCTACGGGAACCAGGAATGTGGTGCTTCCTGCGGGGGTAATGTCGTTCAAGGTGTATGATGATGGTGGTAAGGACGATGATTACGGCAATGGTGTGGATGGGAAACTTGTGCTGACTGTTCCAGAAGGTAAGGTACTTATGGTGAACGGTCGCCTAGAATCTGAAGAAGGCTACGATTTCTTTACCATTTATGATGGTGATGAAAATGCAACAGCCTTAGTAGATAATGTGAGCGGTGAGCATGTTGCTATCGATGCGATTGTCAGTACAGGAAATGTCATGACGCTTTATTTCCATTCGGATAATGGCGGCTGCTATTCTGGCCTAGAGCTAACGGTGATGGTGGTAGATCCCAATGCGAATTACTCTATAGCACTTAGTACGGTTACGGGAGGCTCCGTTTTAAGTACCAAGACCTCGGCAAAGGTTGGAGAAAGGATTGTTCTGACGCTTTCTCCGGATGCAGATTACATGCTGAATGGTATTGAAGTCAAGGGTACGGAAGATGGATTGCTCCTTGATGTTGGCGAAGTGCAGTGGTATTCGGGTGTCAATACCATCTCCTTTACCATGCCCAACAAGAATCTGACCGTTACCCCCTCGTTTACGAACGTGCTCACGGTCGAAGGTGGGCTTTATATCAACATGCCCAAGAGTGGAACCTTGGTTGTAAACGTCCCTGCAGGAGTGCTGTCCTTCAAGGTCTACGACGATGGCGGAAAAGATGGGGTGTACACCTTGGACTCTAGGGAGAATGTCGAATTAAGGGCCCCTGTTGGGTATAGGTTACAGGTGGAAGGAAGTATAACTTCAAATTCGTATGATGTATATGGGAGCTTGGCTGTTTATGACGGAGACAATACCGCAGAGATTCTTTTGACAAAGGATCTTGAGATGGGGGAGGTAACTGTCGAGACGGTACTTAGCTCTGAAAATGTCATGACGCTTTCTTTTTATGCGGATGACTGGGGATATAGAGGACAGGCTGATTTGAACTTGACGGTAACATTAGTTCCTGCAGAAAAGCATACGATTGCTTTCGGTAGCTACACGGGTGGAACTATTGCCAGCGATGTGTCTGAGGCATTCCCTGGGGAAACGGTGACTTTGACGGCACATTCGGCGACAAATTACCTGCTTGCGGGCATTATTGTCGAAAATAAGGAAGATCATTCCGTAGATACGCTTGATGCGACCTGGAATGCGGACAATACGGTAACATTCGCGATGCCCAATGCCAATGTGACGATTACGCCGATGTTTACTGACAATTGGACCGTTGCAGGCGGGCTGTACCTTAGGTTGCCTGCGGGAGGCTCGATTTCCAAGGCTTCCGTGCCAGCAGGGGTGACATCCTTTAAGGTCTACGCAACTGCAGCTGATTATGAACATTGTTTAATCAAATCGGGCCGCAATGTGTTGGAAATAGCCTCTGCGGAAAGAAAGAATTTCCTTATTGAGGGAGAGATTTCTGATGGTTCCTGGATTGATTTTTACGATGGACAGGAATATGTCAGTCGGTGGACCAGCAATATCGGACAATACCAAAGCAGTGGAGATACGGTGACCATTAGCTATGATCGCTGTGAGGGGCTAGATTTGACGGTAACGGTTGGTGGCGCAGCTACGGCTTACACAATTACCCTTGCCGGTGTGGAAGGTGCTACGATGTATAGCAGTAGGGATTGGGCCTATGCGGGTGAATATGTTGATTTGGCTTTTGGACATGATGCAAACCACGTGTTGGAGGATGTCCGTGTCGAAGATGGTGATGGAAATTCGGTCGCCCAGCTCGATATGAAATGGTATTCCCAAAAAAGTACATCGTTCACCATGCCGTCTTCTAATGTGATCGTCACGCCGGTGCTTTCGACTAAGCTCACTGCGGAAGATGGGCTGTTTATCAACATGCAGAACTGCTGGTACTGTGGGTACGCCTATATTCCAAATAACGTAAAGTCGTTTAAGGTTTACGATGATGGTGGCAGCGACGGTAATTATTCTCAAGGCGTACATAGCGAATTAACCCTGTATGCCCCCGCAGGGTATGCCCTGAAGCTGGCAGGAACGATGACGGCGTCGGAAGAGGGCTCTCTTGTCATATATAATGAGGATGGTACAGAGCTTAGGGTGCAAAGTACATGGAACGGGGTGACGATGGATGTTGATACGATTATCGGTCACCACCTGCAACTGTATTTCAACGATTATGGCAAAGATGAAACGTATTCAGGCCTTGACTTGACGGTGACGCTTGTTAAGTCTGTCCAGTATGCGGCCGTTTCTATTGAAATTGTTAATGGGGATACTGTGGCGACAATTGACGGGGCATATAATGATTGGGATGAGGTGTATATTCCTAAGGAAGAGCCTGTGGATACGGTCATCTTCAATCGAGAGTTCTCGACCAGCGGGTACTCTACAATCGTGTTGCCATTCGATATCAATGTGTCGAAAATTGATGGCTTGAAGCAGGTGTATGAATTTGACGGCATCGGTCTTGATGCAAGCGGTAAGAAGGAAGCCAGGATGGTTGATGCCAGTAGCAACCTGAAGGCCTATACGCCGTACATGATACAGCTTAACTCTAATCGGCTTGTGTTCCATGGAAAGCTGGTAATCAAGTCGACGGAAGAACCCGAGGCCCGTAAGGGCGACTGGGTGTTCCGTGGTGCGCTCGGCAATATTACATGGGATGAGGACCATCCCGATCTAGGTCGGGTCTATGGTTTCTCGGCTGTGCAGACCGATAAGATAGAGGTTGGGCAGTTCGTGAAGGCGGGTAAAGACGCTTGGATTAACCCGTTCCGTGCCTACATGATATATGACCCCGAAGATGGTTCTTCTATAAACAAGTCTACGGGATATGTCTTTACGGGAATGGAAACGCTCCCCGAAAGCATGAATGTGGTGATTGTCAGTCGTGACGCCAACGGAGAGGAGCACAAGAAGGTCATTGGCGGTATTGACTCCCGCACCGGAGAGTTCAAGATGCTGCAGGACTACGACTTGAAGGGCCGCAAGCTGAATGCTCGTGACGGCAAGCCTAAGGCCCGCGGCGTCTACTACGGCAAGAAGAAGGTTGTCAAATAGGAACGGTATCTAAGCGAATCCCGGCCCATGTAGGCCGGGATTTTTTTATTTTGCGGGTATGAAGTTGTTTTGGCAAGCCGCGTTATCCTTTTTGTTAGTCCTTTCCCTTTCGGCATGTAACGAAGAGGAGATCATCCAGAGCCTAAAAACGGAAAGGAGCGGTTTGCAGAGCCAGATAGATTCCCTGAATGCCCAAATCGCTCGCTCTGAGGCTCTTGTCAAAAATGTCCGTGTCATCCGGGACACGGTCCGCGCAGGGGAGGGGCCCTTCCACTTGTTTACAAGGCTCAAGGCACAGGTAAGCCACGGCGAAGAAGACCTGGGCCGCGTCTATGCCGCCATGCAGGACAGCGTGGAATTCAAGCTCCGCGTCGGTGAAATCTTTTATGTTTCCGTAGACTCTACTAACAGGGTGCAGCGTTTCCGCTACGCGCCCAACCCCATAACCGTCCATTTGGTAAGCAAGACGGACACCGGCTTTACCTATCAGCTCATCGAAAAGCCTGTAGTCAAGAAACAGTCCTTTTACGAGGGCATGCTCGAAGAAAACAGCACTCTGAACGGTATCCTCTTCAAGGTGGGAATCCCTGGTCGCATGGTGGGAATCGTGAGTGGCGTGCTGCAGTGCAAGGTGGCGTTCCCCTTGGCTCGCCCCGGTGACAAGTTTCGCGTGCTTCTGGAGGATTCCTACTACCAGGATTCCATCTGGGTGAGCGGCAAGGTCATCTACGCTGAATTTGACGGACGGAATGTGGGCCATCACGAGGCCTTCCGCTACGAGGATGAAGACCCCAAGAGTTCCTATAACGCTCACTATACCGAAGCGGGAGACGCCCTGGTCTTTGATGGGCTACGCTACCCGCTGGAACACCTGCGCATTACCAGTTCTTTCGGTTCCCGTATCCACCCGATTACGGGCCAGCGCAAGGTTCACTATGGTGTGGACTATGGTGCCCCCACAGGGACAGTGGTCCATGCCGTGGCCGAGGGTAACGTGACCGTTTCGGGCTACGACGACTTGAGCGGAAACAAGATTGCCATCAAGCACAGGGACAATTCCGTAAGCTGGTACATGCACCTCCAGTCTCGGGGAGTGGCCGTCGGGGCGAAAGTCTCGCCGGGTCAGGCCATTGGGCGTGTGGGGTCCACGGGCCGAAGCACAGGGCCCCACCTGCACTTTGGATTCAAGGATGCTAACGGGGCCTGGATAAACCCCTTGAGCAAGACCATGATTGCAACGCCCAAGCTGGAAGGTGCCCGACTTGCCCGCCTCAAGAAACAGGTGGCTGAAATTCGCAAAGAAATCGAGCTGACTCAGGCAGCGCCTGCAGTTCGGGCAAACGACACCACCGACGTGATGGTCCACATGCGCGTGGTCAATTAGCCTACTTTATTCTGGGGGCCTTTTTAAACTTGTACGCCCCGCCCTTGAGCGGACCCTTGTTGGTGGAAGCCGTCTTGGCGAAGGGGTCGTTAAAATGGTGTAGCCTTTCGGTGCCGTAGCCCTTGGTTCTCTTCTCTTTTCCGCCCTTGGCAATCTCCAGGGCTTTCTCCAGCGCCTTTGCGGGGTCCGCTATGTCGTAATCCGGCAGGAATCCCTTGTCGTGGAAGGAAACCCCGTCCTTGTCGTATATATGCATTGCCGTGATGATGCTGTACCCGCCTGCATAGGTGGGAGTATAGTATTGCCCGATTCCCTTCCCGAGAGTCTGCGAACCCACAATGGGGAAGTTCCTGTTCTTTGTGATTGCCGCTAGGAAGATTTCGGAACAGCTTGCGCTGGCGGAATCGGCAAGGAATACAAAGTAGCGCTCCTTGCCTGGGCCTTCTTCGGTGGAAACGATTGTCTGGGTGAGAATTTGCTGGTGCACGGAGTCAGGAGCGACATCTGCGATATCGAATATGGCGATGGTGTCTCCCCTAGTTAGGAACAGTTCCGTGGCCCCGACACACTGGTCCATGGAACCTCCAAGATTTCCTCTCAAGTCTATGATCGCGGTTCCTTTCGTGGATTTGAGGATGTTCTCCAATTCTAGCAGCGTCCCCTGGTATTCGGTAGCGCTCTGCGCTTTTGCGCAGCTGACGGCGCTGAAATCTTCGAATTCCGTTATCTTGATGACAGGGATGGAGTCAATATAGTCCACAAAGACGGTAGGCGTTAGGTAGCAGAAAAGGTTTGCGGATACATCCAAGGTGTCGGAACCCCTCAGAATTTTTAAGCCAAGGCTGTCGCCTTCCCTTCCGGAGGTGAGCTTGTTGAATCCGTCAATATCGCCGGGAACGTTTTTCCCTACGGAAAGGATGGTGTCGCCAGCCTTGAGCCCGGCCCTGTCACCGGGACCGTCCGGGTAAACCTGGGATACGACCAGCACGGAGTCGGAGTTCTCTACGGAAATGGACAAGCTGTAGATAGGGTCGGTCGCCGTGTCGAAATCGTACATTTGTGCGTAGTAGGGACTAAAGTAACGGGTATAGTCATCGCCCATCTGGCTATACATGTAGGAGACATCTGGGAACTCGTGAAGATCGGGAGAAAAGCCTGCGTTTGCGCCTTGCCCATAGTAGGAGTTGATGTCGGATAGCTTTTGCTCGGCTGCCAGGTAATAGACGGAAAGCAGGTAGTAGTTGTAAATCAGCTCTTCTTCGGCAACAGTATATTGCTGGTTTCCTTGCTGTGTTTCTTCGCAGGAATCGTCTTCGCAAGGCATGACGATTTCATTGTCGGGATGCTTGACGGAGCAGGCGGTCCACAGAGTCAGGGGGAATGCCGTTAATGCACAAAAAAGAAACTTGTTGATTTTCTTGAAAGACATAAAAAGCCTATGGAATATGGGAGTAATTTACAAAAATGGTAACGGTGTCCAGGGCACCTCCGGGGTAATAGGTTGCTTTTCGCGGCTGGATTTCCGGGGTGGGGTGTGCACTGGCTTTTTTGATATGATTTGATCCGTAAAGAGAACTGATGGCATCCAATGCGCATGTTCTTGAAGCTCCTTCTGGACACTCGATGTCGGGGCTTATGCCTTTTTTGTTGTATGCGTTGCCATTCGGAGTGTAGAATTCCAGGTTCGTAATGACGGCGAGCCCACCTTCCATGGTTTTCCATTGGCTTTGCCCGATGCCCTTGCCGAAGGTGGTCTCGCCAACAAGGGGCACTTTTCCCTGTTCCTTGACGGCAGCGATGAAAATTTCGGCGCAAGATGCGGACCCGCTGTTGGCGAGCAGGATAAACTTTCCGTTTTCACCAGGCCCACCTGACTCGGCGTCCGTGGTCTTGTAGGTATGGGATCTTTTGCCATCGGGACTGAGCGTCACAATGTGGCGTATTGATAGGGGACCTTCCTTGACAAAAAGGTCCGCTGCCGGTATGCACTGGTTTATCAGTCCGCCGGGATTGTAGCGTAGGTCCAAAACCCGTGGCGAAGACTCGTCTTTGGTGGAGTCCAGGTACGCCTGGAGTTCCCCCAAGGTCCCTTGTTCCCTGTTTGCAGTAGAGGCCTTGAATTCCGTGATGGATATGAATGTGATGTTCGAAAGCGTGTCTAGAAAGACTGTTGGCGCGTAAATCGTTTCCTTGGTCAGGTCGTAATGGAGAAGGCTGTCGTTGTATAATACGACTAGGGACACTTCGGCGCTGTAGGCTACGATGGAATCGTATACTGCCTTGGCGTTGGGGCCATCGAGAGAGGTGTCGTTAGCCGATATGATTCTCCCGTATCGGGGTACTTTCGCCCTTCCGGCGGGGCTGTCTTCGTACACCCTGGTAATCAAGATGGGGTAGACGGAGCTTTCCCCTTCCACATAGACGGACATGTATTCCATGCCCAGGTCCCCCTCCACGATGGAAGTGTTCATATGGCTTTCGGCGGACTCGCTCTTGGAAGGTGGGTAGTACCGGGTATACTTGTCGTTTAGAGAACTGTATAGCAGGGGGATGCTGTCTCCCTCGATGGGCAGGTTCTCCAAATCTTCTTCGTACAGGTAGGTTTGTTTTAAGAGCCAGTAGTTGAACTCGTAGGCGGTGGGCTCAGGGGTGCTCTCCACAGGCTCCATGAAGTCGCCACAGGCGGCTAGCAAGAAGAAGGAGAGAAAGGCTATGTGGAGTGTGGAATGTGGGATTACAGATTTCTCACTTGTCACTCCACATTTCACACTCCACATTTCACACTCCACACTACGCCGAAGGCGTTACTGGTCTATTTTCAGCCCCTTCTTGTCAGTCAAGACCCGGGGCAGGCCATCCTCCAGGGGGTTCTCGTTGATGGAGATGGTCTCCAGGGAGGCGCAGTCGGCAAGGGACTCTGGGAGTGACTCCAGCTGGTTTGCATCCAGGACCAGTTCCCGGAGCTTGGAAAGCTTGCCGAATTCCTGGGGAATGGCGCTCAGCTGGTTTCCGGAAATCATCAGGATTTCGAGATTCGAGAGATTTCCCAGGGTGGCGGGTATCTCGGTCAGGTCGTTGTTGTCCAGGTAGAGCTTCACCAGGCTCTTCAGCTTGCCGATAGATGCGGGAATGGAGGAGAGCATGTTGTCGTGGAGAGAGAGCTTTACCACCTTGCCCCAACCGGCGATTTCCACCGGCAGTTCCAAAAGTTGGTTTTTAGCGATATTTACCGTATGGAGGTTTACCAGGTTCCCCACGGTGGCGGGAAGTTCCGAGAGACTGTTGTAGCCCAGGTACAGGTTTTCTAGCTTGGTCAGCTTGCCGATGGTGTCGGGAAGTTCCATCAGGTCGTTCTCGCTGACGGATAGGCTCTTTAGGTTTGTGAGCATCCCGATGTCGTCGGGAAGCTCCACCAGCTTGTTACGGTCCAGGTTCAGCTCTTCCAGGGACTTGATTTCAAAAAGTTCGGGGGGCAACAGGCGAAGTCCCTGCTGGGATAGGTCCAGGGTTTTGGCGTTTTCGGCCTTGGCTTTATTGATGATATCGAGCAGGTTCATAACAAGACTCTCCTTTGCGTACCTGATAAATCATAGCTTTTTTGCAAAAAAAATGGGCTTTTGGGGGTAAAATATAGCTAAAATTACAAAAAGTTGCTCGTTTGTTCACTGAATTGAACGGGGAATGGAAATTTTTTTCAAGATTTACTATTTTTTATGTCCAAAGTAGGGCTTTTGAAACTATTTTTAATGGCAAAATATGGCAGAAGCCTAAAATTGAGGAAAAAATGGAACTGACAAAATCCCAGGAACGACGCCTAGCATTTGTGGCTAGCCTCTTGAGTTTGAACCCCAATGACCCTAACGACCGTATCAAGGCCCTGCGGCACTTGAATCTAGATGAGAACGGATGCTTTCATGGTTTCCAGTACTCCCAGGGCTTCATGGAATTCTTCATATTCCTGGACGAAGACACTCCTCTCGAGAAGGTGGTGTCTCACCTGAACGCCGACTTGAAGCAGCTCCAGATAGCCGTTTTCCGCACCAGCGACCCCACCAATCCCTTCTTCATGTCTCTCCGTGAAGAGGCCGACCCCTGGGCGGTGAACAAGATTAGCGATGACGACGAGGAAGAGGACGACGATGCTCCCGCAAGCCGCCCCTATATGGAAACTCTCGAAATCACGGTGCTCCGTACCCGCGCTACCCGCGACATTACCGATAGCGAACTGGAACGCACTCTCAAGGACATGCGCCGCAAGCTTACTATCTGGAAAAACGAGGTGAAGGCCAAGCTGGACATCATTGCCGAGCACGACGACCTGACCCGCGATTTCCGCAGCGCCGACGACAAGCTGGAAATCGTGATGGATTCCGACCCGTTGCACCTTACTAGCGATCATGGCGAACTTTTCCTCGGTTTCTGCCCGATCCGCACCATTTTTGACTACCATGTGAACCTTGGTAAGCGTCTCAAGACCAAGCACAACATGGCCATTGTTTCCAGCAATATCCGTACCTATCTTGGCAACCTGACCCACACCAACGCAGCCTTGATCGACGCCTTCCAGACCATGGAAAGGAACGACGACCAGAATGTGAATGTGGACGACTTCCCGTTCTTGCACAACGGCATGACCCTCACGGGTGATGACCTGCGTCTCAAGGAACGCGACGGCAAGAAGGTGCTCTACATTGAACGCCCGAAGATCATTAACGGCGCCCAGTCCCTGTTTACCTACGAACATTACGCTAAGAAGAGCAAGAAGCCGGTGAACCCCAAGGTGCTGGTGAAGGTGGTGGTGCCGTACCCCGGTGCCGACAACTTCTTGAACCAGGTGACCATGGCCAACAACCGCCAGAATCCGGTGTTCAGCTATCACCTGCGTGCCGCTGACGACCTGCAGTTCTTTATTTGGCAGCGTTACCAGGAAGAAGGCTTTACCTATGTTTATAAGGACGGCGTCCGCCTTAAGGCCCGTACTCGTAAGCTCGAAGTGCGCATGCGCCCCGAACTGGCCAAGACCCTGTTCATGATGGACGGCAAGCTCTCTGAATGCCGCTCCAGCGACTGCATCTTCGATAAGGAAACCCTGTACCAGCGTTGCTTTGGCGCCTTTGTGCGCGTAGCCCCTGAAAAGGAAAAGGATTTTGTCCGCAAGACCATCGCCTTCACCAAGGCCTGGCAGCTCCTTAGCAGACTTCCCATCAAGATCCGTCGCGTAACCCCGGGTAAGGGAGTGTCCATCGAGGCTAACGACGACAACCCGCTGACCAAGATTACCTTCAATGGCCGCTTGGAAGACAAGTTTATCTTCCGTAGTGCCGTGAAGGACCTGGTGGTGGCCCTTGCCCTTAAGCACTGGCTTGTCTATGGCGACCCCATCCAGGATTTCGAATGGCTGGTGGAAAACGAGCTGAATTTCAACGATTCCATCCTCAAGTACGCTTCCCGTATCTACACCGAAGACCTGAAGGGAATCCTGATTTCCGAGTTCAAGGACAATCCGGCCTACTACGACACCATCACCACCATCGACAAGGATAGTGGCGAGTCGGTGGAACGCCGCCTGTGGAAGGGCTTTGCCAACACGGCTACCTACGACAAGATGATGGATCTTCTGTGCAAGAAGAGCCGCTCTTGGGAGAAGTGCCGTGGCGGTATCGAAGCCTTTATCTAGGTTTAGTCCCCAAACTCCCGTTCTTGAAAGTCCAAGGCCCTTTGCCTTGGGCTTTTTTTTCTAATTTCCCCAAAAATCTTGAAAAAATAGTGGATTTAGGACCCCTGAATTCAGTATTTTGTGACGGAATATTTTGAAAAGGTTCTTGCATAGAACCCCTTTGGGGTTGTTCGCCTTAAGCATGTCCATTCTATGGGCAAGTGTCTCCCTGTGGGCTCAGGCGGATTCCAGCGGTTATGAACCCCGGACCGAAGAACCTGACCCGGCAGAAACGGAGTGGCAACCCACCTACCAGTATATGTCCTTGCCGCCTTCGGCGACCCCCTTGGACGGAATGTTGCCTTTTGGCGGCATCGGAGCTTCCCCTAGGCTCATGAAGACTACAAGGGGACAGGTCTATAGCCATGACATTGATATTGCCACCCGTGAAATGGATGTGAGCGAGAAACGGGTCAACAGTATCTCCCGTGACACCACGACCTTGTGGACGGCCCATTATCCGGAATTGACGGACTATGTGGCTGATATGTACGACATAGGTCGGAAGAACCTGTGGTTGAATGGCTTGGTTGGCCAACGGGATGGCGGCTACGAAACGCCCGAGACGGGGTCCGTGTTCGACATTACCGTGCCGGTGACCATGCCCGCCTGGATGAAGGACTTTGGCCTGGACAAGCCCAAGCTGATGCTCCAGGGAACCATGGATATCCGGCTCAAGGGGTATGCCGAAAAGGATGATGCCCAGGGCAGTTCCAACACAAGCCTTGTCCCGTCGTTGTCCCTGCAGTACGATCCGAGCTTTATGGTCAAGGGAAAGATTGGCCCCTACATCACGGTGGAAATCAACAATGTGGAGACAGGGCTTGGCATCCAGAACCAGGTGAGGGTGGTTTACGAGGAATCCTACAAGGATGAATTCGAAGACTACATCCTCCAGAGGGTGGAAGCGGGTACCACATCCCTTTCCCTTTCGGGCACGGAGCTGACGGGTTATTCGGAAAATCACCAAGGGCTTTTCGGTATTAAGGCGGACTGGAAGCTGGGCGATTGGCGATTGACGACCATAGCCTCCCAGGATGGAGGTTCCCAGGAAGAATATACCATCAATGCCAGTGAATCCACTACGGAATTCCAGATTCTGGACAAACAGTTTGTGGCCTACCGCTACTATTTCCTGAATCATGAGGCTAGGGATAACTACATTAGCTCGGCCATTTTCGGCAAGTCTTCTGCCAGCTATCCGGCGACGAACTTGAAGCTGTTCAAGCGCAGTAACCTGAACAACTCCAAGTATGCCGTAGATAACATCACGGTGGTCTATAAGACCCCATCGGGAAAAAAGGTTGAGAAACTGGTGGAACGCATGGAAGAAATCCCGTCCAGCGATTACACCTACGACTCCAAGACGGGCATACTGAAAATTAACGGCGTGGGCCGCAATACCCTGGTGGCCGCCAGCTGGAGTAACGATGGTTCCGGCCGTAAGGGTACGACCATTAAGAACGGTTCCCGCATGGTGCTGATCCAGTGGGATGCATCCCTTTCGGAACTGACGGATATAGACAAGTTGATGCTCCGCAATGTGTATGCGGTTGGAATATCGGATGCCAGCGCCAGCAATTATGTTCTCCGGCTAAAAAACAAGTCTGGTATGACAGGAACATACCTCAAGACCCTTGGAGTGGCGGATTCCGTTACGGGAAGCCCGTTGGTGAACGACGCTACCATCTTTAAGAAGGACGCCTCCGGAAACTATACTGGTGAGATGTGGCTTCCTTGTAAGCCCCTGTCCCAATATTCAGGACCCAAGGCTACGGAACGCGCCAAGGAAAATTGCCTTGAGCCGCTCCGCCTGCTTGATTCTACGGGTGGAATGTCCCAGCTTTACACTTTGCCGGTCTATAAGCTGAATCGCTTTACCAGCCGTTTCCATTTCGAGTCCGTCGGTAAACGCCGTAATTCCGTTATCAGCGTGCGTGATCCGAATTCTAGCTATTCGGTGAGTGCTGGCGCCTGCATGGATATTTCTCCGGGAACGGAAAAGTTGACCGCTGGCTCCACAACCCTTATCCGTGGCAAGGACTACGAGGTGAACTATGAGCTAGGTCAGATTGAACTTTTGAGCGAACGCGCCCTGGATCCCAACAAAGAAATAAAGGTTTCTTTCGAATGTGAGCCCCTGTTTGAGATAGACAACAAGCTATTGTTGGGAGCTCGTGCGGAACTTCCGTTGGAACGCTATGGCTTTGGTACGGGCTCCTTGTTTGGTGTAACGGCCCTTTACAAGAGCCAGAGCACTACGGCCAAGACCCCGACGCTTGGGAACGAACCGTTTTCCAGTGTACTGTGGGGCATGAACCTGCGCCTACAAGATACGGTGCAGGTGCTGACCGATCTTGTGAACCTGATTCCTGGAATCAAGACGGACGCCAAGTCCAGTTGGCGCTTTGAAGCGGAATTTGCGGCTAGCCGCCATAATGCCAATACCAGTGAAGACAATGAAGCCCTGGTGGAAGATTTTGAATCTACTGTTTCAGGTTTGACCTACCCGCTTTCCAGACTTTCGTGGTATCAGGCATCGCCTCCGGGAGGCGTGGCAGACCAACCGTCGACCTACATAGAGAATCAGGACTATCGCCACAAGGGCGAATTCATATGGCACAGCAATACTACGGAATTGTACAAGTACATTTATCCCAGTGTGGGAAATTCCGATGTGGACAACCAGCACTTGACGGTGCTCAAGATGACACTTCGAGCCAATGACAACCTGGTTGGAAACTCCTGGGGCGGTATCATGCGGCCCAACAGTTCCTACTACCAGGACCTGAGCGAAATGAAGTACCTGGAAGTGGTGGCCCGCGGTAATGTGGGTTCCATATACCTGGATTTGGGCCTGATTAGTGAAGACTTGTCTATTAACGGGTATGAACCCGACGGAATCTACCAAGGTGAAAACGACTTAGGCTCCACGACGGCACTTGACGACAAGGGGTTGGATGGGCTGAGCGGTTCCGATGAGAAAAGGCTGGTGTGGGATTGCCGTATTTCTGGGTGTATTTCTACGGAGATTACGGCTGCCAATTCAGATGCTTCTGCTTCGGATATTGCTCAGGACAACTATGATGAAGACCTTGAAGACGAAAGTGATCCGTCGGTGCATATCAACGGCACTGAAGACAATTCGGGAGAACGGGCTTACGATACCGAAGATATCAACAAGAATGGCTCCTTGGATACGGACATCAGTTTTGTGCGTTATCGTATAGATTTGTCCAGCACGGACCATGCCGATTACGAAGAACTGAAAAATGGATGGCGCAAGTGGCGTATCCCCCTGAATCAGTACGATACCATCGTGTCGTCTTCGGGTAGCGATTATAAGACTATCCTGGCCGAGGCCCTTTACTCTAGGCTGTGGATAGGAAATCTAAATCCGGGTGTGGCCGAAGCCAAGGTGCAGATTGTAAGCCTTGCCGTGGTGGGAAACTCCTGGGAAGAGACGACGGTGGCCGACCTTTACAAGACCAGTTCCACGGAAAATTCCCAGGTGGTGGAAGTGAACGGCTTGCCGACCCAGGTAAAGGAATCTATGGACACCCGTGATACCAGCCGTATCAAGGTCACCACCATCAACAACCGTGAAGACTCCAACATTTATACCAAGTCTCCCAATACCAAGACTGAACGCGATTCGGAGACCAATGCCCCCATGAAGGAGACGGCTCTGGTGTTGGATTACCAAAACATGAGCCCTGGTCAAGAGGTGGGGGTGACCCGCATATTTGAAAACGAGATTAAGGACCTGTCCAGCTATAAGTCCATCAAAATGGAAATCCACTATGAAACCGATGCAGACAAGGTCCCTGTGCGTTTTGCCATCCAGTTCGGTGAAGGGTCCTTGGATGGTTCCTCTGACTATTACGAATGGAGCTTCCGCCCGGTAAAATACAATTGCAATGCTGGAGAGCGTGGCAGCGACTGTCATGAGCAGAATTGGCTGGATAATGCTTTTGCCATGGATTTGTCGGAATTCTCCAGCATGAAGCGGGGCCGTAAGCCGCCTTTCCTGGAGCCGACGGTTCGGAAGGTGGAAGGGAGCTCCAGAGAAGAGCAACTTCGTTTGGTGGGAAACCCTTCCATTACCCATATCGATTGGATTCGGTTTGTCATCATTGCTGATGCGGACGCCTCTCCGTCTGACTTGAAGGGAACGTTCTGGATCGATGATATGCGTCTTTCGAATATGGATACGGAATGGGGCTACGCGGCCCGCACTTCGGGTCAGATTGAATTTGCCGATTTTATTTCGCTGTCGGGAGCGGTGCGGTACCAAGATGGAAACTTCGCGACCCTTTCTACTTCTGGAGGCTCTCCTAAGCCGAAGCTTTCGGATGCGGCTTCTCAGCTCGATGTGGCTGGAGACTTGAACATTAGCCTGAACAAGTTCTTGAACGATACCCTGGGATTCCATATTCCCATGAATTTCGGTTACAACAGCACCACCAAACGCCCCTACATGAAACCGACGGACGACATGCTTCTGAAAAAGAGCAGCTTCTCGAACTTGACCAAGGACATGTTCCAGAATGAGCTCTCGGTGACATCCAATAAAAAAGAGCAGGAATTGCGGGATGACGCGCAGTCTAAGGGCTATGAGTCCTATGTGAGGGAAAGAAGCTTTAGCGTAAGCTATAGTAAGGATTACAAGGCTGCGGACACGAAGGTGGGGGAGGCTTTTTCCCAAATTCTATTAGAACGCCCGGCAGCAAGCTATTCCTACGCAGAATCCGAGGGGCGTGCTGCCACTAGCGCAGATTCCACCTATTCTTATAGGACCATACTGGAGTACAAGCTGGGAACCTTTACCCTGTTCAGGTATAAGCCCTTTGAGGGGCTGTCCAGGTTTGACAACGCCTTTAGCAAGGCCCTTGCCAAGACGGAATTTGAGCCTTGGCCTCAGACTTTTGATGTGACCTTGTTTGATTTCAATTATGTGCGCTATGTGGATCAGGACAGGGATCCGGACTTTGTGGAACCGCAAGTGGACAAGGTGGTGACCTACACGGCAGATTTGAATCATAAGTTGAACATGAGATGGAATATTCTTTCTTGGTTGAGCACATCCTATTCCTTGAATGTGTCCCGTGACATGTATGGTGGTGGTGATCGGGAAGGCTTTGTGAAGGAGCATTTCTTCAATTCTCGGGAAGGGGGGCTTTTTGCCAGCGATTATGTGTTCGACTATGACCATACGGACCGCAAGGTCTATGTGTCCAGGGATAGTGTGGTGATCGTTCCCCGGGACACGGTTCCCAAAACAATGGCCGATGGCACACCTTGGGCCATAGACATGCAAAATCCGGAGTCCTATGAAATCCGTTATGATACATCTTCGTTCTACCGTGTAGATAGCGTTGGCAGTAGGGAGTACGGACGGTCGTACGGTATTCTGAGAAACGAAAGGGCCCGTACACAACAGTTTAAAATCGGTTTCAATCCCCGGCTGATTCCTTTCTTGCCTTTCAATACGACCTTCAGTTCGGATTTTAACCAGCAGAAGACCATTCCCGACGAGTACGACATCCTGGATGCAACCGACATAGAAAAGAACTATTGGACCATATCGCAGACGAACAGGTTTGAATTTAGCCCAACCTTTAGGATTGTCGATTTTGCAAAGAATTTCGGTAGCGAAAACATTGTGGCGACTTCCCTTGAAAAGATTAGATGGAATGAAATTCGAATGAGCTGGCAGACCACCACCAATACGGTAGGTGAAAATTTCACTCTGGCCCAATTGTACGAAGAACAGGGCGTAACCCCGATGGAATATTACCTTTATGGACTAGGTTTGGGTAATGGCTATCGCAACAGGGGCTTCTGGAATATTATTACCGGAGACATGGGGCTGGACCATCGGGACGATTATACCCGCTTTGCACAGTACCGCAACCATCATGTAGACACCCTTGTTTATCAGGGTAATTTCCGTCATTCCGTTTCTCGCCAGTTCCAGATAGGCACGGGCATTACGCTGCCGTTCTGGGATATCGGCGTTACGGGTGACCTGATGTGGCGGGAGGAATTCAACCAGTCTCGAGAATACCCGTTGTACCTGGATACTACCACGGTTTGGCCCAAGATTGGCATTGGCGTGAGTGTACCCAATTTCTCCCAGCGGGTGTCTTTCCTGAATGGTTTCAAGAGCGTGAGCACCACCCACCGCTTTGACTATACCAAGACTACCGTGGTACGTCCCTTCCAGAGTGCCGAAGATTCTTGGGCCCACCAGTGGAACTTTAACCCGTTGGTTCGTGTATCGTTCTTGACCCAGAGCAACATGCGGATCGATAATGCCGTGCGCCTGAAGATTGAATCTACGGATCGTCGGCCTAAGGAGGAAGTGATTGGCTCTCCCAGCTGGCCGGATACTTTGGGTAATAGCAAGGACACTACGGATTATTTCTGGGATACGCCATGGATCCATACATCCCTGTACAACGATTTCGCCATCAATGTTGGTAACGACCTGTCTATTTCCTATCCCCTGAAGACCAAGCGCGGATTCCAAATTTTCAAGTGGTATTTCAAGCTGGAAAACGATGTCGATTTGAAGTTTACAGCTGGTTATGACTATAACAAGACCATCCGTAAGGAGTATGACCCTGAGCCGGGTTACGACATGTGGAACAAGGCCAGCGGTACCGATGGCGTGTTCAAGCAATGGAGTATAGACGATTATGATTACGTTGTCTATAAGCCGAAGCTACACAAGACGGATCGTGTTGTCCCCTCCAGAACTCATGAATGGTTTGTAAGGCCTAGCGCTGGCTATCAGTTCAATCGTATAGCCTCTATGAGCAGCTACATCGAGTATCGTCAGATTCATGAAAAGCTAGACGATGAAACCCCGCACCTGCGGCAGATACTGCAATTTGAAATAGCGTTGATGCTACGGTTCGATTAGTCTACGATCCCTACATCGGATAACCGGACAAAGCCTTTGATTTTCTCGCCCAGCTTGATTTCGGCGTGGGTTCCTTGGATGGATAGAACCTGGAAGGAAGTTCCCTCGGAAAGGGTGTTCAGCGTCTGGGACTTGTCGCTTGGGGCGCTGGTTACATCGGCATCTGCGGCCGTGACGACTCCCGTGATATCTGTTTCCAGAACGAAAATCTTGTAGCCGGCGCTAGCGCCAAAAATGCACAATACAATGGTTAGCGCAAAGATGATGCCCGTGAAAATGTTTTTCATTTTTTCCCGTAGAGAGAACATAATGGCGACGGCGGCAAAGGCGATGGTCCAGAAGATTCCAAGCATAATCCAGAGTTGTAATTTTAGGGACAGGGCGTGGTGCATGCGGAATAGCGCCGACAGGATGGGGTTCTCCTCTTCCTCTTCGTCGACCTTGTCGCGGGTCATGGCCTGGGCGTATTTCAGGTTGTGCAATATGTCTTCGTCGTTTGCCCGGAGACGCAGTGCCTTCTTGTAATAGAAGATGGCAAATCCCAGTTTGCCGTTTCTGAAATAGGCGTTGCCCAGGTTGTAGAAAAGGTCTGCGTCGGTGATGCCATTGTCTGCACAGGAGCGCCACTCGTCGATGGCTCGCTCATAGTCGCCCTGGCCATAGGCCTTGGTACCTGCATCAAGGCCAGCGCAGGTCTCTGTTGCATTAGATGTTGCGAATGCCGTTACGATAGCGACCAAAACAAATAAAAAGCTTTTCATATTCCCGAACTACCTCAACTTCTCGCATAGCTTTTCCACATCGGCAAGCATCTGCTTCTGCTCTTCCGGCGACGCGGTTACGGGGGCGTAGCGCACGAAGGCGCATTTTTCGAGCCAGCTGTCGATGGCGGCGATGGTCTCTTCCGGAACGCCGATTTTTTCAAGTCCTCCCCTCATTTGCGTCCGGGTCATGCCCTTGAATTCCAGGTTGGTCAAGTCGCTCAGGTAATTGACAAGCCCGTTTTCCAGGGCGGCAAAGAATCCCTTGCCGTCGCCCGTCTTCAGTGCCTCGCGGGCCTGGGCGAATCGCTCGCGCAACTGCCTGTTCGCTTGTCCCTTGCGGACCAGGGCCGCATTGCTGCGGCGCTTGCGGCGAATTCTGATGATAAATGTTGCGATGATGTAGAATGGGACGGCGGCGGTAAACAGGATCCAGAACGGCAAGCTCTTGTAGGGGACTTTGGATTCTGCCGCGCCCATATTCGGGTGGATGAACCGTATGTCGTTTCCCAGGGATTCGATCTCCTGTTTCTGAACGGCATTGGGTCCTGTTGCGCCTGCTACGGGACCCTGGAATACGGCTTCGGCGCCGGCGTCACCCTTTTCCACTTCGATGGTCCAGGGGCCTGCCGTAGCAGTCTCGTACTTCTTCTTGGCGGGGTTGAACCAGGAATAATTAATGGCTGGGATTTCGAAGGTGCCCTTCTTTTTTGGGTAGAGGAAAACCTTGATGTCCTTAGTGGTAATGACCTTGTTTCCGGAGATTTTCTTGGAAATGTTGTTCTCTGGTGGTACGGAACGGAATTCGCTGAAGTCGGGGAGCTTGGGGTCTGTAATGGTGCCGGGGGTGCCATCGCCCTTGATGTTCACGGAAAGGGTGAGGGCTTCGCCCACTTTCAGGTTTGTGCGGTCAAAGTCGGCGGTAAACTTGTAGTCGCCTACCATACCGCTAAAGTCTGCTGGTTTGCCCTGGGCGGGGAGGGGTTTTACATTGATGGTGACGGTGGGAGTCTGGGTCTCGGCTTCGATGGATTCCTGCTTGATGGATTGCGAATGGAAGGACATGCCTCCCATCTGCTTCTTTTCTTCGACAATCTTCGGTTCGCCCCGCTTGGTGTATTTGAACTTGAAGGGCGGAATTTGTAGGTTGCCGTTCTTGGTGGGGGAGAGCCAGGCGAATTTGGCGCTGGCCTGCATTTCGCGGCGGGCGCCTTCCACGGGCTTGAATTCCATGGTGGAAAGGTCGCCGCGGTGTACGATAAAGTCGTTGCCCGTGCTCATGTCGGTGGCCTGTAGCCCCCCTTCGAAATGTTCGTAAGTGTGGAATCCCAGGGTTACATAGAACTGTTCCCCTTCGTAGATGGATTTCTTGCTGGGGGTGAGGCTTACGGATACCGCCTCGTCGCTATAGGCCCGTTGGATGTTTATGGGAATGTTCCCGCTGATAGTATGGACGCTGCCGTTGATGCTCCATTCGATTTGGCCCACATCCAGGGAACCTGTCTTTTTCGGGGCACGGACATTGAAACTGTAGACCCGCGCCTTGTAGGGCCTGCCGCCACCACCGAAGAAGGAATTGAACATATCCTCGAAACCGGGACGCATGACCTGTTCTGCACTGTCCAGGCCCAGGAATGTAAACCCGTTGCGGGTTTCCAGTTGCGGGACTCCCCTTTCGGCGGGGAGTTCCTGCAGGGGAACGATGAGCATCAGCTTGAATGTCTTGCCAGCTTCTACGCGGTCCTTGTCTACCTGGAGCGACATGCGGGCCATGGCGCAGGCGGCAAGGCAGAGAAGGATCAACAACAGTCTTTTCATGGCCCCAAATTTACAAAAATGAAGGGCGAGAAAGACTAATGGGGTTGGGGGTGGATATGACGAATGAAGGGAGCAAGTTGTAAGAAAAATAAAGTTAAAATTATTTAACAAACCCCTTGTCAGGGTGGTAAAATTTTGTTATCATTGGGCCGCTCGATTAGGAAAATGAGCGAAAAACCGCAAAAAAAGGAAAAAAATGTACTGCATTCTCGCCGCCCTGTTGGTCAAGAGCTTCAGAAAGCGCTCCAAGCGCGCCTAATAAGCCCAAGATTTTTCAACTCTCTCTTTATCCGGTTCCGCTGAAAAGGCGGGCCGGCTTTTTTTTAGTGTAAAGTGTGGAATGTGGGGTGTGAGATTTTAGTCGAAATTTAAGGAACGGCGATAGGGCGTAAAGCCTGCATTCCTGATGAAGTTCTCCGCTTCTTCGATGGTCGTGATGCCGTGGTTCTGGAGAACATTCTCCTCGATGACGATGCTGTTGATGTCGTCGGCACCACAGTGCAGCCCGAGTTCGCCCAGCGAAAGTCCCATGCCGAGAAGCGAGACTTCGATATGGGGAATGTTGTCGAGGAATAGACGGGAGAGCGCGAGAAGCTTCAGGTATTCGTCTCCCCGCACATGCCTGATGGGAAACTTGTTGGTCTGCGGCTGGAAGGTCCACACCACAAAGCTCTTGAATCCGCCCGCGATGTCCTGCGTGTTGCGCACATAGCTCAGGTGTTCAACGATTTCTTCGGGTGTCTCGACGCTGCCGAACACGATGTTGGCGCTTCCGGGCAGTCCCTTCTTGTGGCAGGCGGCGAGCGTGTCGCACCACTGCTGTGCGGGGAGCTTCTTGGGACTCAGCATTTGCCGCATGCGGTCGCTGAGGATTTCGGCGCCGGCGCCCGGTACGGAGCTGAGACCTGCATCTTTCAAGATATCCAGCAGTTGTTCTAGCGGCATGTCGTTGAATTCGGCGATGCGCACAAGTTCTACTGGTGAGAAACCACGGACTTTTACTCCCTGCTCTTGGGTGAGTATTTTCAAGACATCGGTGTAGTAGCTAAGCGGAATGTCCCTGTTCACGCCGCCTTGCAAAAAAATCTGGTCGGCGCCCCTGGACTTTGCCTCTAGGGTCTTTTGCCGGATTTCGTCCAAACTAAGCACATAGGCCTCGGGACTCTTGGCGGGTCTGCAAAAGCTACAGAAGCTGCAGGTGACTTCGCACACATTGGTGTAGTTCACGATGCGGAATGCCGTATAACCCACCTTGTTGCCGGGATTGATCCTGTGGCGGACAATGTTGGCTGCCTCGGCCACCTGGGTCCACGGGACATTCTTCAAAATATCCAGGGCATCCACGGGGGAAAGGCGACTTCCTTCGATTACCTTTTGCAATAAGGGGCTCATCGGAGGAAAAGATAGAAATGTGGGATGTGGAGTGTGGGGTGTGAGGTGTGGCAAATGAGATGTGTTTGTTTGACGCATAAAAAGCGTAGAATTAGGGCGTAATGTAGGATGCTAAAGTAGAGTTTTTTGTTTGCTTTTGTCCCTTATTATACCGAAACGCCGGCCTAAATAACGGAGAAACTGGATATTTTGTCATTATTTACGCATGAATAGCGTTAAAAATAAAGAAATTTTATCAAAATTTGCCGAGCCCGTTGATTTGGGCATTCTCTTATTCTAAATTCCTCTGCGAACAAAAAGAACCCCTAACCCCTAATTCATCATGTACTACGAAAGTATTAAAGTTCTCGACTGCACCATCCGCGATGGCGGCCTGGTCAACAAGCACGATTTCTCCCTGGAATTCGTCCGTCGTCTCTACGCCCTCCTCTCTGCCGCCGGCATCGACTACATGGAGATGGGTTACAAGAACTCTCCCGAACTCTTTGACCCCAAGGAATACGGTCCGTGGAAGTTCTGCGACGACGACCTGCTCTGGAAGGTGAAGGACGGCATCGAATCCAAGATGAAGATGGCCGTGATGGCCGATGTGGGTCGCGTGAACATGGACGCCGTGAAACCCGCATCTGAAAGCCCGTACCAGATGTTCCGTGTGGCAAGCTATGTGAAGAACATCGACAAGGGTATCAGCATGGTGAACGCCTTCCACGACATGGGCTACGAGACAACGCTCAACATCATGGCCGTGAGCCGCGACCGCGGTCCGGAACTTGACGAAGCGCTCCACCAGGTGAACGAAGAATGCAAGGCTGACATCCTGTACCTCGTCGACAGTTTCGGCGCCTTCTACCAGGAAGACATCGACAAGGAAATCGCGCGTTACAGGAGCATCGTGAAGAACAAGAAGTTCGGCTTCCATGGTCACAACAACCAGCAGCTGGCCTTTAGCAACACGATCCAGGCTATCATCGACCATGTCGACTATCTCGACGGTTCCGTGTCGGGCATGGGCCGTGGCGCCGGCAACTGCACCACCGAACTCCTGCTCAGCTTCCTTAAGAACCCGAAGTACGACCTGCGCCCGGTTCTTGACGCCATCCAGGAACTCTTCCTCCCGCTCAAGGAAAAGTACGAATGGGGCTACATCATCCCGCAGATGATTACGGGCATGCTGAATCGTCATCCGCAAGACGCCATCGCAGTCCGCAAGACCGACGAGAAGGACATGTACCGCAAGTTCTACGAGCGCATGATAAACGACTAGGTGTCTGGTATACTTGAAAAATTCCGCAAGGCGGCGAGCTTGCGGTCAACTCTAGAAGAGGTGACCGATGCTTACCGCCTTTTTAACGGAATCGGAGACGGCATCCCTGGCGTGACGCTGGATAGGTTTGGTGGGCGTTATCAGCTGCAGTTCTTTTCTGCGGATGCTTTGAAGGATTATGAACAAATTAAGTCTGTAGTTCTAGATTTGTTCCAGCCTGAATTTCTGGTAGCGAAATTCCGCACCGATCCATCAGGCCGCTCTCTGGAACACCCCCGCATGGATGTGCTTGCGGGAACCCCTGAACAGGCTATAGGTACGATCCGCGAAGGCGGCGCCCGATTTCGCGTGGATCTGCTAGACACGGTGAACCCGGGGCTGTTCCTGGATATGCGGGATGTGCGCTTAGAAGTGGAATCTCGCTTTCGTGGTATGACTCAAGGCGGGTTGCGCTTTCTGAATCTGTTCAGCTACACTTGTTCCTTTTCGGTACACGCCCGCCTAGGCGGAGCCGAAATAGCCACCAATGCCGACATCAGCGGAAAGATCCTGGATAAGGGACGCGAGAATTACGCCCTGAATGGTTTGGAGTTGCGCCCAGGGGAGTTTTTCAGGGGCTCTGCCCTCGAGTATGTACAGTGGGCGTTAAAGAAGGGCTTGCGGTTCGATGGGATTGTGTTAGACCCACCCAGCTTTGCCCGCTTTAAGGGGGCAAACTTCAATGTTCGGGAGCATCTGATGCCCATGGTGGCGCAATGTGCTGAACTGCTGAATGCTGGTGGATTTCTGATGGTGAGTTCCAACTACAGCGAGTTCGTTCTGGAAAAATTTTCAGACGATGTTTTGAATGCGGCAAGGCGGGCCGCTCCCCGGGCAAAAAAAATATGGAGCCGTTCTCAGAGTGCTGACTTTGTCGGGGCCGGCCGTACTAAGGAAAGCTCCCTGGTGGCAACCCTTGTAGAAGTCTAGTCTTCTACGGGAATTTGCAGTTCCTTCAGCTTGCGCCAAAGCGTGGCACGGCTGATGCCCAGCTTTTTGCAGACTTCGGTCTTGTTGTTCTTGCAGAGGCTTAAGGCATGAAGGATATGCCGGCGTTCCATTTCTTCTAAGGAAAGAATTTCGTCGGGGGCTTCGTCGGTATCCGCCTTTCCACGGGCTCCTTCTGACTTGGAGCTGTTGCCCATCGGCTGCATCGGAATGGCGGCCACCTCCTGTTCCGTTTTTTGATGTGGAATGGCAAGGGTCTTTTCCCGCGCCTCTTCTTGCACGCTTTCCGGCAAATCTTCAAGTCGAATGACGCCGCCCTCGGAAAGCACAATGGCGTGCTCCACAATATTCTCCAGTTCGCGGATGTTTCCGGGGTAGGCATACTTGGAAAGGGCATATTGTGCTGCCGGTTCCAGCTCGGTAATTTCTTTTCCGGTTGTCTCCTTGTTCTTTAGGACAAAGTAATGCACAAGGGTCGGGATGACTGGGCGGCGTTCCCTGAGAGGTGGCAGGTGCAGGTGGAAGGTGTTCAACCTGTAGTACAGGTCTTCGCGAAAATTTCCGTCTTCCATAGCCAGTTGCAGGTCTCGGTTGGTCGCTGCAATGATACGCACATCCAGATAGCGGGCTTCCGTTTCGCCCACCCTGCGGATTTCGTGGCTTTGCAAGAAACGCAACAGCTTGACTTGGGTGGCGGGGGAAAGCTCGCCAACTTCATCTAGGAAAAGGGTGCCGCCGTTGGCGGATTCGAACAGTCCTTTCTTGTCGGCGGTAGAGCCTGTGTAGGACCCCTTCTTGCTTCCGAAAAGTTCGCTTTCGATAAGGTTTTCGGGGATGGCCCCGCAGTTCACGGCCACGAATGGAAAGTTGGCCCGCTTGCTGTAGCGGTGGATCACATTGGCCAGGAATTCCTTTCCGGAGCCTGATTCCCCCGTGATTAGGACAGTACTTGTTGTCGGGGCAATCTTGTAGACCGTCTTGAGAATCTTTCTCATCTCGGGGGTGTCTCCCAGGAGGGAGTCTAACACCTGGGATTCCATGAGCTGGTGGGTGGACTGGTTCTGCTGTTGCGCCTGGATTTTCTTGGCGATATCTTCCAGCTGCTCCACCGTAGTGGGCTTCATCAAAAAGCTATTGGCGCCTCTGGCGATGGCGCTGGTGGCCCCGGGCCAGTTTTTGCTGTCGCAGAGCACGAAAATCTCGATGCCGGGATTTTTCTCCTTCAAGTAACTGACCATGTCCATGTTGGAGTGGGTCAGCAGGGGAACCTCTATAAACGCAAGGTCTATGGAGTCCTTCTTGACGAGAGGCATTAGGGATTCCTTGTCGCTACAGAGAATAAGTTCCGTGTCGCTTAGGGACCAGGAACTCCGGATGTCGCTGATAAAGGAATCGTCTAAATCGGCGATCAGTATATTCATAGATTAGCTGTGGCTCTTGATGATTTCATCCACCTTGTCGCGGAGGGCCTGCAAATCTATGGGCTTGTTGAATGTTGCTGCCACATCAAAATGCTGGGCGGTCACCAGGTAGTCGTCTGCAGCGGTGCGTCCACCGCCACTTACGGCGATGGTCCTGTCGCTCATGCCCATACGGCGGAGGTCCAGGATGACTTCGTAGCCGTCCACATCGGGCATGATGATGTCGGTAATGATGACATCGAATTTCTTGTTCTGGTAAAGGGCCTTGCCTTCTTTTCCGTTGGCGGCAGTCTCCACCTCGTAACCCTTGATTTCCAATGCCGACTTGAGCATTAGATTGAACTGGGTGTCGTCATCAATGATCAGAACTGTGGACATTTTTTTCCCCTTGAGTTTCGTTATACAATGACCAATATAGATTAAATGTGGTTCCTTCGCCAAGTCTTGTCTGCACGGTTAAATAAGCATTTCCCTCTTTTAGGAGCCGAAGTGCCGAAGAAAGGCCCAAACCCAGTCCCTCGCCAGGTGACTTTGTAGTGAAGAATGGTGAGAAAATTCGTTCCAGTGTGTTGGAATCCATACCTGTGCCGGTGTCCGCAATGGTAAACTTGGCGTATTGTCCCGGCGGAATGGGAGGGGCGTAGGGGGTGATCAACTGTTGTGTTAAAGTCTCTTGTTCCAGGTCGAAGGTAAGGGTTCCGCCCATCTCCTTCATGGCGAACAGGGCGTTGTTGGAAAGGTTGCTGATGATTCTGTCCAGGGCCGCCGGGATCCCCGAAATGCGGATGGACTTGTCCATCTTTTTCGATGAGATGGAAATGTTGGGAGGCAATGTTAGCGAGAGTTTTTTCTTGACATCGTCGATAATCATGTAGGGGGCGAATACGATGATGTCTCCAGAAGTCTTGGCCTGTCCGCGGATGGTGTTCAGCAGTTCTTCTAGCGAGACTTTTCCCCGCTGTGCAGCCTTGGTGGCTTCGGCTACAAAACTTCCGGCGGTGAGCACCTTTTTCTTGATGCCGTCGTCTACTTCTTCGGACTGGATGGCGCCAAGCATTTCCGATGCCAGCTGGCAGAATCCGATTTGGGATCCCAGGATGTTGTTGTAGTCGTGGGCGAAGGCCCCGCAGAGGGTGCCTAGCTCTTCTAGGCGAGAATGGATGTTTTTCTGTTCCTGGAGAATGTTTCTTTCCCTTTCCAGCCGCTTCTGGTCGGTCATGTCTATCTTGATGCCGATGACCTTGTAGGGCGAATGCTTGGAAAGGATGGGGATAAACATGTTCTCGAATATGGACACAAATTTTCCGGCGTTGATTTGCACGTTGGCTTCGTCTTCGGAAATTTCTTCGCCGTCCAGAAGTTCATAGCTGGTGTGGCTGTTGGGGTTGCCCTTTTCCCTTGCTTCTAGTTCGTAACTTGAAATAGTTTCGGCTTCATCAGTGGTGTGGAACAGATTCCCGCGTTTTTGTAGGTCCCTTTGGTTTTGGGCCATATAGACGCCATGTTCGTTCTTTGCCCAGAACTGGAAGGGGAGTGCGTTGATAAGGGTGTTGAGAAAGCTCTCGTTTTCGCTGGATTTCTTTTGGGAACTGTCGAGACGGTCCTGGTAACGCAACAGGTCCTGCTTGTATTCGGCAAACTGGGCGTTCAGGGATTCGATACGCTGCTTGTACAATAGCGAATTGCTCTGGTCGCTGAGCAGAAGCACGTTGTTGAATGTGGTCAGGGATTTTTGGATGCGGTAAACGCTCACGTTGAAGGTGTGCTGCTCGTTCAAAATCCTGATACTGACATTACTTTTGGTGCCTTCGCGCTTGATATCCAGTCCGGGAAGCAGATCCTGGATTTTCTTCTTTTGCATGTCGGTTTCGGTCATGCGGAAAAGGGTTTCAGCCGCGGGGTTTGCCGTGAGGATGTTTCCATCGTTGTCAAAGGAAAAGTAACAGTCGCCCACGTCTTTCCGCAACTTGTCCAAGAACCAGGAGGCACTTTTGTTCCTGAAAGATATGGAGGTGTAGTATTGCCCGCAGATAATGGTCAGGAATAGGTACGAGAACTGGTACCACAGCATAAAGTGGCTGGTCTGTCCGCGCTGGATGAAGGGAATAAAAAAGTCGAAGAGCAGGGGGATGATGACGAAGAAGGCGAGGGCGCCTGTCATGTAGATGCTGATTTGGCTCTGGGCCTGGTCGCTGGTGTGCAGGGCATTCCGCAGCAACACAAAGATGCTGCGGAGCAGTTCCGGGAAAACGAAGATGAAAAAGAAGATGCTGAACAGTACGAAATTCGGCCGGTGAGCGAAGGGTTGGTGCCCGAACAGCGAAAAGTCGGTAATGAGGGCTGGGTGCAGGCATAAAATTGCTGTTGAAACGGCTGCCAAAACGCCGCCGAAAATATTGAAAATATTCCAGAGAAGGTTGGATTTTGAATGGAGGTTCAATAGGGCCACCTTGTAGATGGTATTGCCCGCCTGTATCCAGATCATGGCCTGTAGGCCGAATACGATTTGCCCGCCAAGACCGGGGTGGTTCCCGCTAAAGAACAGGGTGCCTACAAAGGCAAGTATGTTCCAGGCGATGATGGTGATTACCAGGTAGCGGACAGCAAAAGGGAGCGATGAAACTTTGATTTTTTGCCCCATCATGGCGGAATACGAGGCGGCAAGGATAATTGCGACCAGGGAGAGCACCAGGGTGACAGGCGAATATATGAATAGTGTTTCGTTCATGACTACCTTAAATATATTACTTAAAGCGTCTGCAAAAAGAGCAATTCCTGCACAGTGGATGTCGCAATTCCCGTTTTTTGAACCCTTCCCGGAGTTTTTGCGCAAGGGGGGCTTTCAGTATTTCGTCTAGGCTCTGCTCCTGAATGTTCCCCAGGCTGATTTTACCCTGATAATCCAGACAACAGGCCACTACGCGTCCGTCGAGGAGTATCCCGACATGGGTCTCCAGGGCGTGGCATGTGCCTGTTGCTTTTTCTGTGCCTGAACCGGGCCACTCAAAGCGGGAATCCTGGTGTAGGTATAGTCTTCCTTTGACAGGAAAGCTCTTGTGGCGGCTACAGAAATGTTCTAGGTCAGGGGTGGGGCTGTCTTCGCCGTTAAAAGTCCGGAAAATGCGGGCTAGTAGAAGCTGATTCCATTTCCGTTGGCGGTTGGCGTCGGGATAATCCCCAGCATTCCAGAGCCTGAGATTGACATACAGATCAGGTCGGTCTACAAGGGCTACCTGGCAGAAGTCTAACACATCTTGCAGGTAGGAATATGCATGGGATGCGTCCAGCTCTCCGTAGGCGTGGGTGGAGAAGTTGACTTGGCGTAGGGCTGGACTTTGTAACAGGTGCTTGCCGACCCGGGCGATTGTCGTCCCGTTGGTGGTCAGGTTCAGCTTTAACGGTGTCGATTCTAGGGTCTTTATGTAATGGACAAATCCGGGGTGGAGCGTGGGTTCCCCTAGAATGTGAAAATAGACATTTTCGGCGTGGAGTGCGGTCTGCTGGATGCATCGTTCAAAGAGGGCGGAGTCCATGAAGGTTCGCGTCTTTGCCGAAGGCGATGGTACGAGCTGTGGCTGTTTCCCGCAGGGGCAGAAACTGCAATTCAGGTTGCAGGCGTCGGTAATCTCGATGTAGACGGAATTGAGCAAGACTGGGTCCGGCTGCTAGTTACTGTAAATCCCGTTGCAGAATTTCGCACTGTTCCTTCTTCCATTCTTCGAAGGTGTCGTCGGCGATATGCTGCTTGGCCTGTCGCATCAGGTGCAGGTAGAAGTGCAGGTTGTGGATGCTCGCCAGCGTGAACCCCAGGGATTCGCCGGCGTGGTGCAGGTGGCGTAGATACGCCCGGCTGAAGTTTCTACAGCAGTAGCAGTCGCAGTTCGGGTCCACCGGCTTGTCGAATTCCTCGGCATGGCGGGCCGCCTTGTAGCGAAGCACTCCTTCGCTGGTAAAGAGCATCCCGTTGCGGGCGTTTCTTGTGGGCATCACGCAGTCGCACATGTCCACGCCGCGTTCGATGAGCTCCAACAGGTTCCAGGGCGTTCCTACGCCCATCACGTAGCGGGCGTGGTCCTGCGGCAGAATGTCGGTACAGAAATCTGCGATCTCGTACATGGTCTCGGTGGGTTCGCCTACGGAGAGTCCACCCATGGCAAATCCGTCGGGATCCAGCTCCGCGATGCGTTCGATGGCCTGTTTACGCAGGTTCTTGTGCATGCCGCCCTGGATGATGCCGAAGAACTGCTGGTCGTAACCATGGATGGGCGGGTGTTCTTTTAGCCACTGCATGGCTTCCGCAGTCCACTTGAGAGTGAATTTGAGACTATGTTCCGCCTCTTTTGCCGTACTTGGGAAGGGCGTACATTCGTCCAGCGCCATGATGATGTCGGCGCCGATTTCCCGCTGGGCGTTCATGACGCTTGCGGGGCTAAAGAAATGCTTAGAACCGTCCAGGATGCTCCGGAATTCCACGCCTTCGGGCGTAATCTTGCGGAGATCCTTCAGGCTCCATACCTGGAATCCTCCGCTGTCCGTGAGTACCGGGCCGTCCCACGCCATGAACTTGTGGATGCCGCCAGCCTTTGCAATGCGGGGCGTGGTGGGGCGCAGGTACAGGTGGTATGTGTTGGCGAGGATGATTTCCGCCTTGATGTCCTTGAGCTGGGCGGGCGTTACCGCCTTCACGGTAGCTTCAGTGCCCACCGGCATAAAAATGGGAGTCGTCACATCGCCGTGGTCGGTATGGACAACGCCCAAGCGGGCCTTGGATTTCTTGGAAGTTTTTAGCAGTTCAAAGCGGTTCATATCCTTGTTTCAAATCTAGAAAAAGAAAACCCGGCGGTTAAGCCGGGTCTCTTCTGCGGTCGGACAGACTTGAACTGTCATGAGATTGCTCCCACTAGCACCTCAAGCTAGCGTGTCTACCAATTCCACCACGACCGCGTGGTCCTTAATGGAACGGGTCAAATTTAGATTAAAGTGACCCGCTTGTAAAGGGGGAAAGGGGGCTTTTTTTTATGAAAAACGGGGTTAAACCGCCTCTACCAGTTTGTCGAAGGCCTTTCCGCGCTCCTTGTAGTTCTTGAACAACCCGAAGCTTGCACAGGCGGGGCTCATGATGACGATGCCGCCCTTGCCGATGGAAAGGCTGTCCTGGAAGGCCGCTTCCAGGGTGGGGAAAATCTTGGCGGCGATTCCCGCCGCGTCGAGGCCGGCCTGCCCAAGGGATTCCAGCATGCGTTCCGCGGTGGCTCCGATGAGAGCGATTCGCTTCAGGTTTGGCCGCTCTGTCACGAGAATCCTGGAAAGTTCGGTAAAGTCGGCATTCTTTTCGGAGCCGCCGAGAATCAGCGCGAAGGGACGGTCCATGCTGGCCGTGGCGGCGATGGTTGCGTCGGGGCGGGTGGCGTAGCTGTCGTTGAAGAATTCGATGCCGTTCTTTTCGCCCTTGAATTCCATGCGGAAGGGGAGGGTGTCGTAGGTCTTGAGGGCGGCAAAGGCGTCGGCCACCCGTATGCCTAGCGCTTTGCAAGCAAGCGTCGCCGCCGCCATGTTCTCCAGCTGGTAGATTCCCCGGACCTTGCAGTCCGAAAGGAACAGCTTTTCGCCGTCGATGGTAAGGGTGGCGCCATCGATGACGGCGTCGCCTTCGCCGTTGCTCTGGCCGTCGGCAAGAGCGACGGCGTACTTTGCTTTGGCGGGGCTCTCGGAGGCAATCTTTGCGGTGGGGGCTGCGTCCTTCAGGAACACGCAGGCCCCGTCACGCTTCTGCCAGCGGACCAGGTTGGCCTTGGCGTCCCGGTATTCCTCTACGGTCTTGTGCCAGTCTAGGTGCTCGGTAGAAACCCTAAGCACCACGGCTACATCGGGGGATACTGAAAGGGTCATGAGCTGGAAACTGGAAAGTTCCAGGATGCTTACCCGATCTGATGTTTCCGTTTCCAGAAGGTCCAGGGCGGGTACGCCGAAGTTTCCCCCGATTTCATTGGGGACCTTGGTGGCGTTCAAGATGTGGCTTATCATGCTGACGGTGGAACCCTTGCCCAGGGTCCCGGTGACACCTACCGTTTTCTTGGAGTTAGTTTGTTCCAAAAATAGTTGGATCTGGCTGGTCATGAGCCCGCCGTTCATCTGGAACTGGAACAGTTCCTTGCTCATGGGGTAGACCCCGGCGGAGCGTACTACGGTGACGCAGTCCTTGAGACCGTCCAGATAGTTTTCGCCATCGAAGGTCTTGACATTCACACCGGCGGGTACGGCAGGCAGGCTTACGGGGTTCTTGTCCATGACCACTATGTCCTTGATGCCTGTGCGGACAAGGTAGTTGAAGGTGCTCTGGCCTTCGACGCCAAAACCGAGAACGCCAACGGGTGCGACTAGAGAATTCTGCATGATAAAACCTCGTGACAAAATTAAGAATTAAAAATGAAGAATGAAAAAAGCCCGCACTTGTTTCCAAGAGCGGACTTCCATAAGCGGTTGGATTTCTTTACTCGGCAGCTGGGGCTGCGGGGGCTTCTGCGGCAGGCGCGTCAGCGCCGGGAGCGGCAAAGTCGCCAGGCAGGGCCGGAATGGTCGGAGCCTGCTGGGCGGCACCTTCGCGGGTAGCCTTCTGCATAGCGGATTCTTCCACGGCCTGGTCCTGCTTTGCGGTAATGAGGCCGAGAGCGAACACCACGATAAAGAACAGCACTGCGACACCGCGGGTCAGCTTCTGGATGAAGGTGGCCGCACCTGCGGTAGAGAAGGCAGACTGGGAAGTCATTCCGCCGAGGCCAGCGAGACCGCCCATCTTGTCGTTCTGCACGAGCACGAGCAACATGAGGAACAGGCAGAGGAACACATGGAGAACGATTCCAATCCAAAAGAGTGTTGTCATAGTCTTTTACCTTAGGTTAAGTGGTTGTGACTTGCCGATTAGCGGGCTTCGGCTGCGTCGATGATGCCCTTGAAGGTGTCGGCCTTGAGGGCGGCACCGCCGATGAGACCACCGTCGATGTCCTTCTGGGCCAGGAGACCGGCAGCATTACCCGGCTTCATGGATCCACCGTACTGGATGCGCATGCCTTCGGCAACGGCTTCACCGTAGATTTCCTTCACCACGGAGCGGACGAAAGCCTGGGTATCCTGAGCCTGTTCGTCGGTAGCGACCACGCCGGTACCGATAGCCCAGACGGGTTCGTAGGCCAGCACGCACTTGGCGGCGTCTTCGGCGGAAACATCCTTGAAGGCTCCCTTGACCTGGGTGCTGAGCACGGCTTCGAGCTTGCCGCCGTTGCGTTCGTCGAGAGTTTCACCGATGCAGATGATGGGCTTGATGCCGGCGGCGAGAGTCTTCTTGACCTTCAGGTTTACGGTTTCGTCAGTTTCGTGGAAGTACTGGCGCTGTTCGGAGTGGCCGATGATGATATAGTCGGCACCGATTTCCTTGACCATGTCCACGGAAACCTTACCGGTGAATGCGCCCTGGTCCTGCCAGTGGATGTCCTGGATGGCGAGCTTCACATTCGTGCCCTTGATGACGTCGGCAACCTTCGCGGCGGCGAGATAGGTGGGGCCGATGACCACTTCGGTCTTCTTCACGTCCTTGACGGCTTCGACGATGGCCTTGGCGAGTTCCACGGATTCGCTCACGGTCTTGTTCATTTTCCAGTTACCAGCGATGATATACTGACGCATAAAATACTCCTTGGAGGGTTTAAATTTAACGGGCGTAAATGTAGAAAAATACGGACAAAAAAACAGGCCCAACCACGGGGGTAGGCCTGAAATTTCGCTTATTGCACAAATTAGTAGTTGCTGGACTTGCTGGATGTGGGGGCGGGGGAGCCGCCATAGCGGTCACCCTCGATCTTCACGAGAATCCATTCCTCTTCGTAACCCTTGAGACGGGCTTCGTCGGGGTGTTTCCAGAAAAGGCGGGTGATGAGCAGGCCCTCGCGGGTGTAGTATTCCCACACGCTGGAGGAATCATCGGTCTTTTCGTGGTCAGGGGGGCCCCACAGCAGGTTCACCATGTCGTTGGTCATGCCTTCTTCGATGTAGCCTTGCTTGAACACGTCCTTGAGACGCTTGTCAATGCCCATGCTCTCCTTGATGGCGAAGTACTCGCGCTCGTATTCTTTGCGTCCTTCGCCACGCTCGATAAGGACCGGGGAAGAATAGCGGCTGGCGCAACTCCAGAACAACATGGCGGAGAGGCCCAATAGGCACAGGTAAGAAAATTTCATAGAGTCTCCTATAAAGATTTATTTGCGTTAAAAATAAGAATTTGCGATTGGAATAGAATAAAAATTTTTAATTTTTTACGCAAATGATTGCGATTCGCATGACATTGGCTCGATTTTTCGCTGTGCTTGCGCTGTTGATTACCTCGGCGGTGGCTGACGACTTCAACCAGAGTGCCCAGAATGGTTTTCGTTATGGGCCGAACCTGTCTTGGCGTCTTATGGGGAATACCCCCTTTGTTTGGGGACAGTGGCTGCCACAGACCGAAGGATCCTTGCGTTATACCTGGCTTGAACCATTGGATAGCCTAAACTATGGTGATGCCTTGGGAGTGGCGCCGACCTACCTGAAGATGGAGGCTTCTCTGGAAGTCTCGCCTTTTTGCGGTGGGTATACGGCGGGTCTTGGGCTTCGCCCCATCAGGACAAATCCCCAGCTGGAACTGACCTTTATCTACGAGAGCTACCTTTATTTCAATTCCAACCTGGAAATGGTGACTGCCGATGTATCGGGTTCTGGCCGCATAGCGGAATCCTGGAACGCTGACTACATTTCTGATAATGTGCGGAAGAACGATTCCGTGGCATGGGACTATTCGCAGCTTTTCGATTTTGGAGCGGCGTTGGAATACTTTTTCAAGGCCGGCTCGCTATTGGGCGTAGGGATTCACTATGTGCTGTCGGACATTACCACAGACTTTGACGGTAAAAGCTATGACTATAAGCGCAATATGCCCATCTTCAACCGGGATTTCCTGGTGGATTTTCAATTCTATGGGCGGTTGTCCTTTAATGAGTATATAGCGGGAGTCTTTGAAACGAACTATTTACGCACGGGGTACCTGCGCAAGGGTAAATCCGTGGAGAAGGAGTCCCTGGGTTACGGAATCATCAAGGCTGGCCCCCAGGTGTCCTGGAACAAGGGGATGAGCAGCATCACGCTGGAAATCGGCGGTTGGAAACGGTACAAGTCCAGATTCTACGATGGCTCAGTTTCGCAACAATTCCTGGTTCAGCTTGAGTATGAGGGGTATTTTTCTTTTCCCCTCGCTAGGGACCTTTCTGAATAGACCATTGAATCCGCCTTTGTAGCGGGACTTTATGGGGTCGGTTTCCAAGGCTTTGGTGGAATAGGCGGATCGCACCCAGAAGTCGCCCTGGTAATGTTCACCTGCGAGATGGACGAGCGTGGGCAGCCTTACCCCGGAAAAATCTTTCCATTGTCCGATTCGGAAAAGTCTTGTTTCTTTAAATGCGCCTCTCATGGTGACGCTGTCTGGTTCTTCCATGCGGTTAAGCGACATGGACCACCAGGTGTTGGAAAATGCTGTGGAAAGCACGGTGGCGGGTTGTTCCGTAGTGTCCTTGCAGAGGAAGCTCCCGTTGGCGAGCAGTTCCAGGTCGTCGAGCTTGAGCGGGGTGTTCCCGATGGTCTCCCGTAGGTGGTGGAGCCCCAGCTGCCGTTTGACCTTGGGGTTCTCGAATTCCATGTAGCGGTATTCGCCAGCGGTAACAAAATGGAAGGGCCGCTCGTTGGGGAAGCTCACGAAGAAGGTGTCCAGGGCCTGCGGATGGTGGCGCCACTGGATGTCCAGGCTTGTGCGGGACATGGTCTCGTTCACGAAACGGCCTTCGATGTTTACCACCAGGTCCTTTTCCAATAGAAAGTGGGGGCACAGGTCCTGGGCGAAGGCTACACAGACGGCAAGCGTTACGACGAGAATAATCTTTGAAAAAAGTGGACGCATTATCTTGATCCAAAAACTAATAATTCCACACTCCACGCCCCACATTCCACATTGGCTTTTATTCCTTCTTAGGAACAACCACATCGTATTCCGCCTTATTGTGTGCTTCATCTTCTAGCTGGATGTGCAGTTTGTCTCCCTTCTTGAGACGGCTCCCTTCCAGCACGATTTCCCGGGGCTCGGAATCGTATTCGGTGGCTATCCAATTACCGTTCACGGTGGTCGTAATGGAGTTGCCATTCTCGAAACCGTCGTAGCGGAACAGGGTGGGGATACGCAGCACGTCCTGTTCCTTGCCCATGATGAAGGACTTGCCCCAGTAGGGGGTGCCCAGGGTGGGCGCAGTCTTGTTCGGGATGTTTGCAAGGTCCCGGAGTTCGTTCACCTGGGCGCAGCGCTTTTCTGTGCCCTCCTGCTTGCTAAAGATAAACCAGCGGCGGCTGGTCTCGCCCAGCCAGTAGAGCGGCGCGGATTCCTTGCCGGGGTCCAGGCAGACTTCCCAGTTACCCGTAAAGTGGAGACCCTTGGGGTGGAACTCGTAAAAATCCAGGCTGTCGGTGTGGGTTTTGGTGACGGCCAGCACCTGGGTTTCGTTACCGAAAGCGCTACGGAGCTTGGTAATTTTCTGGGAAATGGCGATGCTGTCCAGGGCAGTGTTCCACAGCACGGTCTTTTCGTCTTGGTGCACGGCGTGCATGGCGATGGTCCCGCCGCTATACCCGATGAACCTGGCCTTGGGAAACTTCTGGACGATTTTCCCGAGAGTGGTTCCCTTGTGGGGGAATACCTTGCAGAGATCTTCTTCGAGAGTCTTTTGCGATTCGTCCAGAACACTGAAGGCCAGGCCCTTGTCGCATAGCGAAAGGTCTAGCATGCTGCGGCTCATGAAACTGTAGACGGGAGCCTCCTGTACTTGCTTCTGCGGGATGGGGGCGTTCCCTGCGCAGGAATCCTGGAAGGAGAATTCCCGGGTGACCTTGCGGCCTACGAAATCTTCTACTTCGATGCGGTACTTGGAGCCCGCCTTCAGGGCGGCATCTATAAAGTGCCAGTCCCCGGCGGTGTCTGCTTCTTCGGCCCAGAGCAGCTCCGTGCGGATCTTGAGCATGTTGCCGTAGCTCAGGGTGTCCTGTACCTTGTTGTAGACCTTTTTCTTGCCGTCCCACAGGGTGAGCCTGCGGATGGACATGGGGTTCTCCTTGGGATGGCGGCTGTAGTCGGCAATCTTTACCGCGAGATAGACCTTCTCCTTTTTCCAACCTGGGTATTCCACGCAGCCCTTGTCCAGCGCCTCGGGGCTTGTGACGGAAAGTTCGTCCTTTTGCCAGACGGCCATGCCGAAAATCTGGGGATCCAGAGTGTCGCCGCAGTAGACGCCTATGCCGCAGGGAGAGATCACATTGTTCTTGCCCTGGCGGATTTCAAGATGCAGGTGGGGGTTCCCAATCCCCGTGCTCCCGGAGAAGGTCAGGGTGTCGCCCTTCTTGTAGGGAACGCCCGGCTTCAAGATGACGTCGTTGCTCTTTTTGCCGTATTGTTCTGCCTGAATGAGACTATCCAGCTTGCCGAAGCTGCTCTGGTGGGCAAAAACCCAGGTCTTTCCGCTTTCGCCCTTGTAGAACATGACCTTGCCATAGAAGAAGGGGGAGACCCGCACTTCTTCTACCTTGCCGTCTTCGGGGGCGTAGATGACCCAGCCTTCTTCCATGAGGGTGGAGTAGTCCACGCCGGCATGGTAGCGGGTGCCACGGTTCTCGCCAAAGGAGGAAGTGAGATAGGCGTCTTTTTGGAAAGGCGAATAGATAGGCTCTGCGGCAAGGCCGATGCCTGCGAGGCCAAGGAGCGAAAAAATGATGTTGGATATGCGCATGGTGGAAAGATAAATAAAAACTAAGCCACATCAATCATTGGCTAACGACCCGTTGCCTTTTTAGTGCAAACGAAATTTACACTCGTTGAATTTGAAGGTTGTTAATGTATACGAAGAAAAGGATTCTATCCCTTAATCAACTTCGCGAGTTTTTCTTGTGCATCTACATTGCTTGCGTAGTTCCGCATGACGGCTTTTATGTCGAGAAGAACGCAATGAATTTTGTGGTAGGCCTTTGCGCAATCCTTCCAGTTGCCATAGATGTAACCCGCGTATTCCATCTTGAAAGTCGGTGGGTTCGCCGAGTTAGTTGAGGTTCCGCCATTGTTTGCGCAATACGGAATGATGAATGCGTTGTAGATTTGCTCCTTGGAGACCCCGGAGAGGATTTTTTGCCGAATTGCCTGGTGCCTGGGGTCTAAAATGATTCTTTCCACGAATTCGGCATAGGCCATCTGCTTGCAGACTGATTCTGCACCGGGCAAGTTGGACATGTTCCTGGTCATGCCGAACTTGTAGTACTTGGAATCGAGAATGTAGACGGCGCGGTTTTTTTGCTCGGCGGGGTCGACCATGATGGTGTCGGGTCGCAGGGTGGACCGCTGCTTTTCGTCAAGGTAATCTTCATCCTGGTAGTTGACGCCTTCGGAAATGGGTTTGCCGTATTCAACATAGTTCAGTTGCGGGTTGAATTTTTTACGGAGCCCTTCGTCGGAAACGGTTCCAAAAATCTTGTCCACCATCGCTTCCCAGATGGGGGCGAATTTTTCCACACCGAAATGGAATTCCTTTGCCGCATTCCCATCTTCGGTCAGGTGGCCTTCCAAAAATTCCACGATCCGTGCCAGGTCTGCGAGCAGGCGCAGGTCGCGGTCGTTAAACGTCCTAGTGAGCTTTGCGTGTATGGTGTTTCGGAACAGTTCGTAGTCGAATTCTATTCTGGGCGGTTCGCTGGGCTCGATTCCGTACAGAAACCCGAGACGGTTCAGGGCGTCGTAGACGCAGTACTTGTGCACCAGCGTGATCAGGGAATCGTTGTTGTAGTAGACCTTTCTTGCAATCAGGTCCAGGTAGACTAGGCTCTTTTTGTCTTCGGCGATGACGGGGCGGATGTTCTTGATGGTCCTGCCCCAGCTGACCTTGCCGTGGGCGCCCTTCTTGTAGAGGACGTCCCTTTCCGTGATGTAGCCGAAGTCCAAAAAGTTGCGGATGACGTTCAGGTAGGCGACCATTGGAAACGAGGACTCCGCGGGGTCTTCTGCAATGGTTGCTATTTTCGACTCGAGCTTGATGTCTTTTCGCAGGGATTCGTCTGCTAGCACGGAAAACAAGCTGAAAATGCTTTCCCGCAAGGATTCGTCCGTCTGGGATTCCAGCTCGCGCTTGTCCTTGAAGAACCCCAGCGGAAAAGAGATGCGTGTCTCAAAGGTTCCGCTGGCTTGTCGTTCACAGCGAATGCCGACGAATCCGGTTTCCGAATTCGCCGTTGAATCGCAGACGCAAATTTTGCTCAGGGGTTGCATTGTGGGCTAGAAGAGCTCAGAATGGTCGACGAAAACATCGAAACGGTCGTTCTTTTCCGCTTCCTTGAATTTCTTGACAAGGTCTTCTAGTGTGTCTATGTTGTGTGCAAATATCTTGGAACGCATGAATTTGAATGCATCGTCCCAAAGGTACTTGAGAACCTTGTCCGCAAACGTATTCGTGTTTATGACGCCGTTCTCGTTGCATACGAACCAGACGCCGAGACGCTTGTCCTCGGTACTGGAAAGTCCCTTGAGCAAGTGCGTAATCTTGCCGTTGATCCATTCCCAGAACTTGCCCCACGAGACATCCGTATCGCTGATGGTGGCGTTGTGCTGGTTCTGAATGTCTACTGTAGCGAACACATCCTTGTTGTCCTGGTTCTTGATTGTTTCAAACTCGTTGCGGACGAGCTGCATGTCGAAACGGCGCTGGAATGCGTTGTCCAGAGTGAACACGTTCTGGTCGCTGGTGTTCATGGTCGCAAGGATGGAAAGGTTGGGTGGCAGACGAATGGCGGAATCCTTGTCGAAGGCGATGTTCCCGATCGTGATGGCGGGTTGCAAGTCGTCTTGAGAGTCGACGTATTTGCCGTCGTCAGTCACGGAAACCTTGCGGATGTACTCGTTGACATCCCGGTTCTGCACAAAGTACTGGCTCCAACCCGGTTTAAATATTTTCTCGTCCTTCTTGAGTCTGTCGAGCAGCTGGAACATGTCTCCAAAAATGGCAGCCGCGTTGCCACGGTTGATTTCTTCGATGACCAGATAGAAGTTCTGTTTCGGATTCAGGTAGGCCTTCTTGAGAATTTGCGAGAACGGCCCTGCCGTGAACTCGTAATGGATGCCGCCCTGGGTTACGGGGAGAATCTGCCCGACGAAGTCTGCGTTGGTGTATTCCGGGTGGAACACGATGCGGATTTTATTGCTTTCGGGAACACTCTCGAGATCGTTCTTGATTTTGTTGCTCTTGCCACAACCCGGCACGCCGTAATAGATGGTTTGCTCGTGTTTGGGAATGAAACTATCGTCTTCGTCGGGTTCTTCATTTTGGCTTGCGGTAATATCGAATGATGATTCATTGGATAGGGTTTCGAGAAGCAGACCCGCTCGAATGTATGTAATGAACTCTTCTTGGGAGTATTCCGTTTTCCCCAGAATGTATTTGCCGTTGTGTTTGTTATAGGAAAAATTCATTTACAGACCTAGCTCCATCAAATGTTGTTCAAGGATGTGTGTACGTGCCATGGAATAGAGACCGACATGGGTCAAAAAGGAATTTAAGAAATTTTTCCGGATTCTCATCTGGTCGTTTTTTTTATGATCCTTTTCCCTTTGATTAAGTTGAATTGAATCTTTGCCGATGACGGATTCGCAAATTCTTCTTAACAAGAACTGATCTACGCGATCTTCTTTTTCGTCGGCTTTTCTATCGATATCTACAGAAAACATGTGGAGCGTGCTGTCCCACGAGCCGCGTCCGTCAAAACATCCGCGGACAAATGCTTTCCTTATGTCGATGTTGGCCGTTTCGATTTCAAGGACCCTATTTCTCAAGATTTCTTCCGTTGTATGGATCCCGACTCCAGTCGTTTCAATCAGGCATGTGAAACCCATTTTGGGTGTGCACGAAAAGTCTTTTTTGTCAGCAGGATTTTTTTTTGTTGTTCTTGATGGTGACATTTAGTATGTCACAACTTGCAAATAGTCTCAAAACGCATTGAAAATGAATCGCTTTGTCTTCGTCTGAAACTTCATTATGGTTGACGCATCCACCAACGTATTTTCGGTTGTGGAACTTGTCGACAATTTCTTCCTTGTCTGTCAAGAGTGGAAAGGTCAAACCTATCAGGTAGGCAAGCCCTTCGGACATGTTGGTCTGTGCAAGTTCATTGATTGTCATTTTTTTGCTTCCTTCAGGCGCTGCTCAGCCACCTTAAAGAATGCTTCGTCTTGCTCAATTCCCATGAACCTGCGGCCCAAGCGAAGGGCGGCTTCGCCCGTAGACCCGCTCCCCATGAAGGGGTCGAGAATCAGGTCGCCGGGATTGGTGTGGATCTGCACCAGGTCTTGCATCAGTTTAAGGGACTTTTGCGTTGGATGCCCAAGCTTTTCCTTCCCGCTTACAATGGCGGATTGGAATATGCTGCGCAGGTACGGTACATTATCTGGCTTGTTGAATGTCCACTTGGCTCCCTTCTTTACGGCCCACAGCGCAAACTCCATATCCTGCACATAGCGGCGGTTGATGTTGCGGGGCATCGGGTTGCTCTTTTGCCAGACAAGGATGTCTTTCACTTCCAGGCCTGCTTCGGGCGACTCGCAAGTGTTTATCAGGTAGCTGATGTACCTGTACGAGCAGAAAATGATTATCGAACCATTCTTGTTCAGGAGCTGCGCATACTTTGGAATCCAAGAACACAGGTCGAATTCGCCGTGGTCCCAGTTGCCGAAGTCAACACCCTTGCGCGGGTGCTGCATCGTGGCGAAGTTGTGTTCCTTCGAGATGTTGTATGGCGGGTCCGTGATGATATGGTCTACCTTGACACCCTTTGCGATAAGGGCGTCTATTTGCTTGTATGAATCCGCAAGGAACAGGGTGCAGTTCTTACTTGGCATTTTTCGCGAGTTCCTTTAGCAGGTGTTCGCCCAGGGCTTTCGCCAATAGGGGTGGGACGGCGTTTCCAATCTGCTTGCACACGGCACACTTCTTTCCGTAGAAGATAAACTTGTCGGGGAAGCTCTGGATACGGGCCGCCTCTCTCGGGGTGATCGCCCTATCCAGCACTGGATGCGAGTTGCGCCCATTGGACGGCGTGTCGAAGCGGGTATCGATGGTCGGAGAAGGCTTGTCCCATTGCAGCCTGGCCCAGGTGGTCGCAAACAGCTGGCGGCCATACAGCTCCGACGGCATGGAACTCTTATCCCCTTCTGGCGGAATCATGCGCAGCTTCTTCAGCGCGACTTCGGAATGCGCTGTTGCCTTGTGGTTGTAAAGCATCTTGCTCTTGCCACGGAGCTTCTTCTGGTAATCCGTTAGGGCATCGTTTCTGTATTTGCTGCAATCTTCCCCCTCGCCTGAATTGAGATACGCCAGGTCGGAGATGGCGTCGCGCACGGTCACTTCGCTCTTGACCGTCCTAACGGGGAGAGAAATCTTCCTTTTTCCGCGGAACCCGATGATAATGGTCCTTTCGCGGTTCTGCGGAACTCCAAAGTCAGATGCCTTTAGGATCCCGTGGTTCAGGGTGTAGCCAAGCTTTTCGAACTTCTCATAAATCTGCTTGATGAAAAAACCGCCGCAAGCGGCTACAAGGTTCTTCACATTCTCGATGATAAAGAGCTGCGGTCGAATCTTGTGTACTAGGTCAAGGTATTCCATGAACAAAAAGTTCCTTGGGTCGTCCAGGCCCAGGTTCTTCCCCTTCAGGCTGAACCCTTGGCAAGGTGGACCGCCAATAATCATGTTGACACCCTGCTCCTTGGCGAACTTCACTACCTTCGACTTCACTTCGGAATCGCAGATATTCCCACAGACGCACTTGGCATCCGGAAAATTCTTCTGAAAAGTTTCTATGGCACTTTTGTCGAAATCCAGGGCCACCGCGGTATGAAACGCGGGCAGCATGTCCAGGCCACACGAAAAACCGCCAGCTCCCGAAAAGAGGTCGAGAACCCGGTACTGTGACTTTTGCGCCATCGTTTGCTCCATCTTTAAAAGAATACAACTAATTTTATGAAACTTGTCGAGTTTCAGGCGGAGAACAGGAGAAAAAACTCTATTTTCATCGGAAATTTAGCATAAGTCGGGCATCACGGCAACCGAAGAAGAACTACCTTACATTTACCCGTTGCAGGTTCGTTCCGTAGCGTACGATGTAGGCGCCGGGATTCTTGAACTTTGTCCGAAGTACTGTTTCGACATTGCCGTGTAATTGTTCCGCCTGCAGGGTTCCCAGGTGGCGTCCCTGCAAGTCAAAGACGGTTGCCGGTCCCAAAGCCCCTGTGCGGTTGATGAACTTGACTATGGTAGATGTCGAACCAGAACTCGGAGCCATGGAACTGCTTGAAGGCATGCCGTATTCGAATGCTCCCAAATCAGGGGCATCGCCTGCAAACGGGTATCCAACATCTTCGCCCTGGTCAATGGCGCGGCTCCCTTTCTTGAGTCTCAAGAAGTCTACATCGGGCAGGCTGCCGTCAGCCTTGCGGGGGCCCAGAATTCCCGCCATTTGCGAGAGGTCTTCGCCGGTAACGGTCATGCTAGGATCGTCAAGGCTCATGAAGTCGTCTTCGGACAGGTCAAGTTTCAGGTTCCAGGTGTTGTTTTCACCCGCCGCACATTCTACATAATGATTGATGCCCTGGGAGGGTATTTTTTCCAAGCATTCCCCTATTTGCGAAAGTTTGTTCGGGAAGGCGATATTGTTCTTGAGTACATGGGCGTTGTCGCCTGTGAGCGGACTTGCCTCGCCGTCTTCTCCATAGACTCTTGATGCCATGTTAAAGGAGCGGTCGCCATTCATGTAAGAGGTGTTGTTGATCCACCTGCTGCCGGCCAAGGTGTAGTTGGCGTAAAAGCCCGATGCCTTATTTTTCCAGGCGACGCAGTATTTGATGAGATGGTGACCGTGGCCCGTCGTACTTTCGCCCATCTTGATGCCGTATCCGTTGCCCCTTTGGGGATTGCCTAGCCCGTAATTGCTGTAGCCGTTCCCCATGGCGTAGCAGTTTTCCACCACCACGGGGAATTCCTGGTTGATAAAGTCAAAGCCGTCGTCGCTGTTCCACCAAGCGCGACACCCGATAAACTTGGTGGTGTCTCCTTCGCCAGGTTTCTGGTAATGAGCACCAAAACCGTCGGCGTTTTCGCCATCGCCCTGCCAACCATCGGGGTCGTAGTTGTCGTGGGCATCGCAGTTCAAGAAGATGTGTCCGCCACCATCGGCAGCGCCGTCGTTTGCGAAGAATCCCGGACCTGCATTATGGTGGCTGTCAATCTGTTCTAAGAAGATGTGCTTACTCGCATAGAGGTAAACGCCGGAATTGGAATTGTGCTTCATAGGCGTGTTGCGGACTTCGAAACCCTTCAAGTGCAGGTACTTTGCCGCAATCACGATGGGGGAGGTGTACATAGCCCCTTCGGACGTGCCGTCGCTATGTTCCACGCCATTTCCGACAGGGAGCTTGGCCCCGTCAAAAATCGGGCGCTCGCCCGGGTAGGCCAGGTAGTGGATGCGGTTATCGTCGCTTGTGCCGCTGGCGGTCAAGAGGATGCCGGCCGTCATCTTGTACCGTTCGTAAAAGACTGTACTCGTCAGTTCGTACACGCCGCCACGAATCCATACGGTATCGCCTGCGGATACCACCTTGTTCGCCTTGTTGAGGGTGGCGAAGGGCTTGGCCTTGGAACCCGCGTTGTTGTCACTGCCGTCGGTTGCCACATAGTACACAGCACCAAATGCCTGGGCCACGGTCAGGACGAGCCCTAGTGTAAATATGAACTTTGCTCCCATAATCACCTCAAGTGCATACTAACAACATAATATACTTTGTTTTCCTTGAAATTGATAAGAGGGGAATGTAGAACTTGGGTGTTGAAGGGCTGATTTATGTTAAGAAAAGGAAACAAAGGCCTGTGGTGGTGGTCAGTTCGCCATTTTGGGCTGAATGCCGAATCCACAAGCCTTCCACAACACCAAAGTCATACTTCCCTGATAAGAGGCTCTGTCGGGTTATTCTGTACAGGCGCCCTCGGCTAGCAAACTTTTGAAGTTTCGTAAGCCCCTTCCAGGCTGTTTATTCGCTGCGGAACCGTAGTTTTTTGGCTATCCGGCCCGCCCTGACCGTTGCAGCAAGTTCACAGCAGTACAGACTGGCCCAGCAGAGCCATTCGGCCATTTTGGAGCAAAAAAGCGTTGACAAGAACGCATTTTATTGACTTTTGGCTATTTACACATTAGATTTAGGGGGACGGGCATC
>CAMKNA010000006.1 GCA_946414075.1 uncultured Fibrobacter sp. | reverse complement strand
TGGGCATGTCCTTAATATAATAAAATCACGGCACTTTTGCAAATATGCCGTAGAATTTTAACATTTTTTTCTAGGACTCAGAGTTTAACAACTATCAAAATGTCAAGGAAACGACTACAATTTTGAATATTTGTAATTTTCACCCCACTTCCACCAAGAAATCTTCCCGTTTTAGCCCATGTTCCGCAAAGGGGTTCTCGTCGGGATAGCCCACGGGATTGCAGAGTAGCAAGTGTTTTTTGCCTAGCGGGTCGGTGTATTCGCGCTTGATGGCGGTATGCGTGTGGCCCGCCTGCCAAATACTCCCGTCATCCAGGTTCTCGAGATATTCCGCCCCGTGGAAATAGAAGAAATTCGAGCAGGGGTCTTGCCGGTACCGTTCCGCCATCTCGAATTCCAGTGGCAGAAAGTGCGACATCGTAATTTTCGGGCGTTTTGCAGTAAGGTTGCGGAAAACTCTGTCATAATGCCGCCAGAGTTTATCCGTGTTGTTCTGCATGTATTTCCAATGGATTCCGTCAAACCAGCGCGTCGCCCACAGAATTTTGTTCGTAATTTCGGATGCAGCGGGTGTATGCTTGTATTTGAAATCGCACATGCCCATACAACCTGCGATACCATCTGCGATGCGGTTTTCAAGTAACTGAACGTTCTGGATTTTTTCTGCTTCGGCAAGGAAGTACTTTATTTTGCTTTCGGATGTAGCAAATTCCTTGTCCGCTCCGAAGCGCCCCAGATATTCGGTGATGATGTCGTGGTTTCCGAGACACACATAAACCGCACCGTATTTTTCGGCAATGAACTTCAGGAATTCTACGTAGGTGAAGTAATTGTTCGCAATATCGCCCGCGATGCAGCAGACATCCGCCGGTAAAAAGTTGCGTTCGAAGAAGACTTCAAAATGTTTGCGCAATATGGCGACAGTGCGGGCCATCGGCGCATAGAAATCGACATGCAAATCACTGACAAAGTAGTAGGTCATGGTCTAAATCTATACTCACTGTTTTTGCGTGTCAAGGGGTAAACCGCGAGTCTTTTTTTTGCGATACGGAACTTTTGCGTTAGGGATTGTTACACGGCAGTGCGGAGACCACAGGCTCCGGGAGCGTAGCGAGTAAAGCCCGACCCGCGCGTGCGCGGGGAACGCCCGAATCGACTCGGTTACTGAGAGGTACGATGCTCTCTTTTTCAAAAAATGAAAAACAGCGGGCTTTGAGTCGTCTTTATCCGCTTTTTTCCGCACCCGCAGGCCACTTGCCCCTAGCCTCTAGCCCCTATTTTTCTATCTTTGGCCTCGGAATTTTTAACAGGACTAAGGTCATGAGCTACAATCCTCTCGCAGAACAGGCCAACGCGGAACTTTCCGCAAACGGCTGCAGCGTACTTTCCATGCTTTCCGAAAGGGGCAAGGCCATCTTCTTCCCGCGCAAGGGCATTCTGGGCCAGGGCGCCGAAGCCAAGGGCAAAGAAATCAACGCCACCATCGGCACCGCCCTGGAAGACGACGGTAGCCCCCTGGTTCTCGACTGCGTGCTCAAGAGCCTGAACCTGCCCAAGCAGGCCTTCCTCTACGCCCCCAGCTTCGGTAACCCCGACCTGCGCAAGGCCTGGAAAGAGCAGATTGTCCGCAAGAACCCGAGCCTTGCCACCAAGTCTTTCAGTAACCCGGTGGTAACCTGCGCCCTGACCCACGCCATCAGCTGCGCGGGCTACCTATTCTTGAACCCGGGCGACGAGATGATTATCCCCGACCTGTACTGGGACAACTACGAACTGGTGTTCGAGAACAGCTGCGGCGCAAAGATCAAGACCTTCAACACCTTCAAAGACGGCGGGTTCGATACCGAAGCCCTGAAGAAAGCCCTTGCCGAAAGCAAGAGCGACAAGAAGGTGGTGCTCCTGAACTTCCCCAACAACCCCACGGGCTACACCGCCACCGAAAAGGAAGCGGTGGAAATCGCCAAGATCCTCACCGAATGTGCCGCTGCCGGCAACAAGGTGGTGGCTCTGCTAGACGACGCCTACTTTGGACTGGTCTATGAGGACGGCGTGACCAAGGAATCCATCTTCACAAAGATCGTGGACGCCCACGAGAACCTGCTGGCCGTCAAGCTGGACGGCCCCACCAAGGAAGACTATGTGTGGGGTTTCCGCGTCGGGTTCATGAGTTTCGGTTTCAAGGGCGCCTCGGAAGCCCAGCTGAAGGCCCTGGAAGACAAGGCCGCCGGCGTTGTCCGCGGAAACATCTCTAACGCCCCCAGCATTAGCCAGAAGATTCTGCTGGCCGCCTTCCAGAGCCCGGAATACCTGCAGCAGAAGGCCGAAAAGTTCGCCATTCTCAAGAAGCGCTACGACATCATCAAGCAGGTGCTGGCCGACCACCCCGAATACAAGGACGCCTTCGAGGCCATGCCCTGCAACAGCGGCTACTTCATGTGCATCAAGCCCAAGGGTGTAGATGCCGAACTGCTCCGCCAGAAGCTCATCAGCGACTACAGCACGGGTACTATCATGCTTTCGGGCCTTATCCGCGTAGCATTCAGCGCCGTGCCTACCGACAAGCTGGGCAAGCTGTTCGAAAATATTTATAATTGTGTTTTGAAGATGAAGTAATCGGCGGTTCTTGAACCGCTCTCCGGAGGATCAATGTCCGAAAAGGCAACACTGAACTATAATGGAAAGAGCTACGAGCTCCCTGTTATCAAAGGCACCGAGAACGAAACCGGTCTCGATATCAGTTCTCTGCGCAAAGATTCCGGACTGGTTACTCTCGATTATGGCTACCTGAACACGGGCAGCACCAAGAGTGCCATCACCTACGTAGATGGCGAGAACGGTATTCTGCGTTACCGGGGCTACTCCATCGAGGACCTGGCTGAAAAAGCCACCTTCCCGGAGACCGCGTGGCTCCTGATTTACGGAGACCTCCCCAATCCGGAACAGCTCTCCCATTTCCGTACCCTGCTTACCGAAAACGCCCTGCTCCACGAGAACCTGCTGCACTTTTTCCGCGAGATGCCGCCTAGCGCGCACCCCATGGGAATTCTCAGCTCCATCGTGAACGCCGTGGGCCTTTTCACCCCCCGTTTCTACGACGACGAAAACATCGCCAGCGCCTTCGAGCTGACCACGGCGGGCCTTATCTCCAAGATCCGCACCATCGCGGCCTTCTCTTACAAGGCAAGCATCGGTGAACCCTTCGTTTACCCCGAGGCGGAACGCAGCTACTGCAGCAACTTCCTGAACATGATGTTCAGCAGTAAGGCCAGGCCCTACCACCTGGACCCCATCATGGAAAAAGCGCTGAACACCCTTTTGATTGTGCACGCCGACCACGAGCAGAACTGCTCTACCTCTACGGTGCGCATGGTGGGCAGCTCCCAGGCCAACCTGTACGCCAGCATCTGCGCCGGCATTTGTGCCCTGTGGGGCCCGCTCCACGGCGGTGCCAACCAGGCCGTTCTCGAGACATTGCTCCGTATCCAGAACAGCGGCATGACTATCGAACAGGTGATGGAAAAGGCCAAGGACAAGAACGACCCGTTCCGTCTTTCTGGATTCGGTCACCGGGTGTACAAGAGTTACGACCCTCGTGCAAAAGTTTTGAAGAAGCTCATGGGCCAGGTGTTCGAACACGAACACATCAACGACCCGTTGCTGGAAATCGCGCTGAAGCTAGAAGAAGCCGCCCTGAAGGACGACTACTTTATAGCCCGTAAGCTCTACCCCAATGTGGACTTCTATTCCGGAATCCTGTACCGCGCCATGGGCATTCCCACCAACATGCTCACCGTGATGTTCGCCATCGGACGCTTGCCCGGATGGATTGCCCACTGGAAAGAAATGCACGACGACCCGCAGAGCAAGATCAATAGGCCGCGCCAGATTTACACCGGCGCAACGGCACGCCCCTGGATCGATCGCAACAAGCGATAAAGCGATTACACCTTATATAAAAAGTCCCGGCGCTAGGCCGGGACTTTTTGTTAAACGAAGTTTCGATTACACCTTGTCGAGAGCCTGCGTGAGGTCCGCGATGATGTCTTCGACGTTCTCGATACCCACGCTGAAGCGGATCAGGTCCGGAGCAACGCCTGCTTCAATCAACTGTTCGTCGCTGAGCTGGCGGTGCGTGTGGCTTGCCGGATGCAGCACGCAGCTGCGGGCGTCGGCCACGTGGGTCACGATGCAGACCAGCTTGAGACTATCCATGAACTGGATGCTCTTTTCGCGGCCACCCTTGATACCGAAGGTGAGCACGCCGCACGGGAGCCCGCCCTTGAACTGCTTCTTGGCAAGTTCGTGGTACTTGTTGCCCTCGAGGCCCGCGTAGTCCACCCAGGCCACCTTCGGGTGGTTCTGCAGGAACTTCGCGCAGGCGAGAGCGTTCTCGCAGTGGCGCGGCATGCGCAGGTGAAGCGTTTCAAGGCCAACATTCAGGAGGAACGCATTCTGCGGCGCCTGGATGCTGCCGAGGTCGCGCATGAGCTGGGCAGTCGCCTTCGTGATGAAGGCGCCCTTGCCGAAAGCCTTCGTGTAGGCAAGACCGTGGTAGCTCGGGTCCGGTTCGGTTAAGCCCTTGAACTTGTCGTGATGGGCTTCCCAGTCGAAGTTTCCGCTATCCACGATGCAGCCACCCACGGCCATGGCGTGACCGTCCATGTACTTGGTGGTGGAATGCGTCACTATGTCAACGCCGAATTCGATCGGGCGGCAGAGTATGGGGGTCGGGAACGTGTTGTCCACAATCATCGGCACGCCGTGCTTGTGGGCGATGTCGGCGAAGCGCCCCAGGTCCAGAATCTTGCCGGCGGGGTTTGCAACCGTCTCGCCGAAGAAGCACTTGGTATTCGGGCGGAAGGCCTTTTCGATTTCCTCGTCGCTAGCGTCCTGGTCCACGAACGTGCATTCGATGCCGAGCTTCTTCATGGTAACGCTGAAGAGGTTGCTGGTACCGCCGTAGATGGCGCTGGTGCTGATGAAGTGGTCGCCCGCCTCGCAGATGTTGAACACGGCGAAGAAGTTTGCCGCCTGACCGGAACTGGTGAGCATGGCGGCAACACCGCCTTCCATGGCCGCAATCTTGGATGCCACGGCGTCGTTGGTGGGGTTCTGCAGGCGCGTGTAGAAGTAGCCGCTGGCCTTTAGGTCGAACAGGTCGGCCATGGCGTTGCTGGACTCGTACTTGAAAGTGGTGCTCTGGTAGATGGGAAGGACGCGGGGTTCACCGTTTTTCGGCTGCCACCCGCCCTGTACGCACAAAGTTTCGATCTTGGACATTTTTGCCTCTTATTTGTTATCGGTTTCAAATATAGCAAAAGGCCCCGCACCTTGTCAATGCGTTTATGCATATATTTGCATAAAACACCTTAGTGTCGCCGCATAAAAGAAAAGCCTCGGAACTAGTCCGGGGCAGGCTCTTCAAGGGGAGCGTGATAAATTGAGAAACAGGAACGGGCTAGTTCGTAGTCACGCAGCGTACGTTAAACGCCCTCTTGCCCGCATCTGCGCTCAAATATTCCTTGGACCAACTTCCAAAGTACATGATCTGCATACTGTTTTTCCCACCGGAAGTCTGAACCCAAAGACGGCCTTCAGATCCATTCTTGCCATACTTCTTCTCTTCCAGATCAAATCGTCCACCTAAGGTCCACCATTTGTCATCTGGGTGTTCGCCACTCATTTTAGCATCCCAAGCCGCATCAGCCTCGCCTTGCGTGGGGAGACGCCATCCAGGGGGGCAAGCGGAACTACCAGCTGATTGCGATATGTAGAACATTCCAAACTGTTCGCAAACATTCACCGTCTGCGTCTCTTCGCCAGGACCAGGCTTGGTCACCTCCACCGTCGCATCGCAGTATGTTCCCGACGACGGCTTGAAACGGAGATTCTCGGTCATCCAAGTGACATCGCCAATCTTCTCAATCTTGTACTTGTTCTTGTCGCGGTTATCAGTCATTTCCTTGTCCGTCACGGTAGGAGGAACCGCCGAAGACGAAGACTTGACAGACGAGCTGGAGACCTTTGTCGAAGAACTGGACTTGCCCTTGGAACTGGAAGATTTGCCAGAGGCACCCTTGGAAGAACTGCTTACGAAGTTAGCCTCGCATCCTTCCGTCCAGCAAAAAACACCATCACTGTAATAAAGGCTGCCTTCCGCATCAGCCACATAGATAGTATCCTTGCCGTTGTTAATGACAATTGTTTCTGCAGAAGTCGGCTTTTGCGACCCAGAAGACCCCTTCTTGCCAGAAGCCCCCGAACTTCCGCTATCCTCAACAATATCTTCACCGATATCATCATTGACTTTCGCCGTGGGGCTACTGTCGTCAGAACAGGCGGCGAGCAGAAACGATACACCAACAAACAGAATCCATGTTTTCAATGCACTCATAACCTAAATATAATCTCCTGAAAGCCAAAAAGCATGTAAAATTATACTATCTTTTCGTCATTATGAGCAATGTAGAGGTTTTTGACACCACTTTCGCCGTGACCATCCTGGTCATCATGGCGGTTTGCATCCCCACGGCCCTTTTACTGGCCAACTGGTTCTTGCACCCGGGCAAAATCAAGGATACCGCTATCAAGGGAACATCCTACGAATGCGGTTTGGCCCATGTCTCGGGTACCGCCGGCGAGCGCTACCCCGTCAAGTACTACCTGGTGGCCATGTTGTTCCTGGTGTTCGACCTGGAAGTGGCGTTCCTGTACCCCTGGGCCGTGCAGTTCCTGGCCGGCGGTTGGGAACTCCTGCTGGTGCTTCTGGGCTTCTTGGTTATCCTGGAAGCAGGCTACCTCTATGTGTTCCGCAAGGGCGTCCTGGACTGGGCCACTCTTAAGGACTAGGCTTCTAGAGTATTCTATCTCAAATAAAGAACGCAGGATTTCGGTCCTGCGTTCTAATTTTTTTTCGGGAATTTCCACTACTTGAAGTAACGGCCCAGCAAGCCCTGGAAGGCGGAGCCGTGACGGGCCTCGTCCTTGCACATCTCGTGGACAGTGTCATGAATGGCGTCGTAGCCCAGTTCCTTGGCGCGCTTGGCCAGGGCGAGCTTGCCTTCGGTGGCACCGGCTTCAGCAGCCACGCGGAGTTCCAGGTTCTTCTTGGTATCGGGGTAGACCACCTCGCCCAGCAGTTCGGCGAACTTGGCGGCGTGTTCGGCCTCTTCAAAGGCGATACGCTTGTAGGCCTCGGCCACTTCGGGGTAACCTTCGCGGTCTGCCTGGCGGCTCATGGCCAGGTACATGCCTACCTCGGTACATTCTCCCGTAAAGTCCTGCCGCAGCTGCTGGACCACCTCGGCGTCCAAGCCCTGGGCAACGCCAATCTTGTGTTCGTCGGCCCAGACAATCTTGCCGCCAGCGCTCTGTTCCACCTTCTCGAAGAACTTGCTCTTGGGAGCCTTGCACTGGGGGCATTCATCCGGGGCTTCCGGTCCCATGTGCACGTAGCCGCAAACCTTACAAACCCATACTTTCATACTGTGTCTCCTCTCCGCTCCTAGGCGGGGCTGATGTGTGAAACTTCGGCGCTATGCCCGCGTTTAAGCCTTGAAACTGTCCAGAGCCTCGTTGGGGCCTATCAGGAACAGCACATCGTTTTCCTTGAGCACATAGTCGGCGATGTTACCGATCTTGGGTACGGATTCCAGCGGGTCGCGGATGGCGATAACCTGGATGCCGTACTTGTGGGTCAAGGACAAATCCTTAAGTGTCTTGCCCTGGAACTTCTCGGGGCAAACAATCTCGATAATGGAGAACCCTTCCATAAAAGGCAGAAAGTCCAGCATGTTGGGGCGGTTGAGCCGCTCGGCAAGGCTGATGGCGGAGTCCCTTTCGGGGTGGAAAATGTCCGAGACGCCAAGCTTTTCGAGAATGCTCGTATGGGCGGCACTACTAGACTTGGCAATGATATGCTTAACTCCAAGCTCCTTCAGGTTCAGCACCGTAAGGAGCGAAGCCTGCAGGTTTTCGCCGATACACACGATCACGGAATCCGCCTTGTTCAGGGGGATAGACGAAAGCTGTTTGATTCGGGTACTGTCAGCCACAATAGCCTGGGATACGGAGCTGGAAATGTCCTGCACCTTGTCGGGGTGGCAGTCAATGACCATCACATCGTGACCCAAAGATGTCAGGTGCTTGGCCAAGAAAATGGCCGAGTTCCCGAGTCCGATAATAACAAACTGTTTAGAAGCCATATGGAGTAATGTAGTAAATTAGCCCACCATGATGTCTTCTTCGGCAAACCAGGTAGTATTCTGGACCCGTCCTGCCACAGCAGAGATTAAGAAGAGAGGTCCCATACGGCCAATGAACATCACACAGCAAATCACCACACGGCCCACAGTGGAAAGTTCACCGGTAAGCCCCATGGAAAGTCCACAGGTACTGTAGGCGCTCACCACCTCGAACAGGACCTTCAGGAAGGACGACTGTCCGGCGCCAGAAACCCCGCCGGGAATTTCGGTACACAGGAGCAGCAGGGTCGCAAGCACTATGACCACGATAGCCACAATGAAAATCCGCACGGCCTTATCAACGGTAGTTTCGGGAATGGTTCGTCCAAGAACCTGGGTCTTTTCGCGCCCAAGCAAGCGGTTGAAACCCAAAAGTCCGATTACCGCCGCCGTGGTCACCTTGACGCCACCGCCGCAGCTTCCGGGGTTCGCACCGATAAACATGATGACGATAAAGAAGAACAGGGAACTGGCGCAAAGACCCGACACATCTACCGTGTTGAGCCCCGCCGTACGGCTGGTAAAGGCCATGAACAGGGTGGTTTCCAACTTCTGGCCAACGCTCAAGTCACCAAGGGCATTGCTCCATTCCGTAAGGCAGAATACCAGCACACTGGCCACCACCACAAACAGGGTACCGATGGTAGCGATGTGGGTATGGAGCGAAATCTTGCGTACCTTGTGTTGTTTGAAGTCGAACAGGTACTGCAGTTCCGTCACCGCCAAAAAGCCAAAGCCCCCCGCCAGGGCAAGCACACAGGTGGACAGGTTTACCAAGGGGTTCAGCTGGAACTGCACCAGGGAATCCGGGAAAAGCGTAAAGCCCACATTGCAGAAGGAACTGACCGCCTGGAATACCGAAACAAAAACACGGTCGTAAAGAGTCGCACCCGAGAACTGGGTAAAATAGACAACGGCTCCCACCAGCTCCAGAATGAAGGTAAAGGGCAGCACCGCCTTCAGGATTTTCGACGGGTCGATGTTTCCCTCCTGGGAAAACGCCGAAAGCAGAACGGACTGATGGTTAAAGCCCGGGTGCATTCCCGCAAGCAAAATCAAGGTGGTTGACACCGTCATAATTCCAAGCCCGCCCAGCTGCATCAACACCAGCAACACCCAGTCCCCAAAGTGGGAGAAGGTACTGCTAATATCTAGCACGGAAAGCCCAGTCACGCATACCGCCGAAGTCGCAGTAAAAAGGGCCTCTAAAAAGGTAATCGGTCGGTTTAGGGAAACAGGCAAGAACAAAAGAACCGCACCCGCTACAATAAGCAAAAGGTAACCCAGTACCACCAGGGTAATGGGGTTATTCTGCTTCTTCTTGAATACGGGACTCTCGGTAAAACGGGAGCCCTGGTACTTGGAGCGCAACATGACCGCAAATATAGCAATACTACCTGACCCCTAAGTTTCTACATTTGGGACCGTTATGAAGAACTTGCGCGCCATCTTGATGCCGATCGCCATATTACTCGGAATTCTGTTTCCGCAGGCGCATTTTTTGTCACCCCTGATGCCGTTTCTTATCGGAATCATGATGTTCCTCACCTTCGTGACAAAAATCCCGCCGCAAACCCACGGCTACACCTTCAAGATCGAGATTCGCGCCTTTGTCGTGAGCCTGATTCTTATCGGACTCTTATGGGCGGCGGTCACTGCCTTCGGGCTGCCGCGGGAAGTTCTTTTGGGAGGCGCCATCATTGCGCTGTGCCCGCCTGCAAATGCGGCTCCGGCCATGGCCAAGATGCTGGGCGGTTCGGCAAGCCTTGCCCTGAAAATTTTCCTGAGCGGGAACCTGATTGCCTGCTTCTCCATCCCGCTGATTTTTGGCTACCTGACCGGAGCCGACGCGAGCCTTTCCGAAATCGCCCTGAAGATTTTCAATTCCATCCAGCCCATCATCAGCATCCCGCTGGCCTTTGCGCTCGGGCTTAGGGCCTTTTACCCAGAACTTGCCGACAAGGCGGCAAAGTTCCAGAAGTACACCATGGTGGTGTGGACCTTCTCCGTGTTCGTCATCCTGTCCAAGGCAAGCTTCGACATTCGCGCAATGGGATTCTGGGATTTATGGAATAGCGGAAAACTCCCCTGGATGGGGGGAATCTCCTTGGCGCTTTGCATTTTACTGTTCTGGCTTGGCTGGTTCTGCGAAAGGAACCGCAGGCCAATCGAAGGCTCCCAGAGCATGGGACAGAAGAACACCACGCTGGTCATATGGATTTCCACGCTATACGCAGGCCCGGTGGTGGCGCTTGCCCCCACCTGCTATGTAGTCTGGCAGAACCTGGTGCTCAGTTGGATGAGCCGTAAAAAATCCTAACGGACACGCACCATCCGGAACTGGCCGCCCATGCGGACAACATAGTTTCCGGATTTCTGGATTTGAACCCGACTTGGCGCATTGCGTACGACGCCCTGGGCAATCAGGCCACCCTGCATGTCGTAAACAGCCCACTTGGAGTCTTCCTTCACTGCACCGCAGATATCCAGAGCTCGGCCCTGAACAGCCACAGAGAAGGAGCTCAGACGCTTCGTCTCCCCGTAGCGAATAGATGTTGGATCAGCTTCCCAATAGGGATAGAGTTCCAAAGACGCGTTGGCACCATACTTGGCGTCCAGTTCAAAGTACTTCTTGCCACCATTTGTTTTGGCCCAGCCTTTCTGGATATAACCTGCACGGGTATATACCGCCCCCCTCAGCGTTATCGTATCGCCGTATGCCTTGTATTCCGCCGGTACAACTTCCGCGCCATAGCTTCCCGCCATATAGGTGATGGTGAACAGCCGCGGAGTCCATTTTGCATAGAACTTCTTGGCACCGCTAGAACCCTTTGAAATCTGGGTCGCCGTATTGGTGAAGCCGGCATCATAGTACCAGCCATCGAATGAGAATCCCTTCTTTGTGGGAATTTTCAGCTTGATATCTGCACTCTCGATGTTGTAGGAGTCCGGATTGCCCGAATTATTGTTTCCGCCGTCCAATTCGTATGTAATATCATAATCCACGGGAGTCCACTTGGCATAAAGCTCCAGATTACCCCTTATGGGCGTGGTGAAGTCAAATGACTCGTCGGCGTCTTCGCTTTCGAACCAGCCTACAAATTCACGGCCTTCGGCAACGGGATTTTCCGGAGAGGCCACAGTCTGATCATTCTGCGCGTTTTCCTGGACATAGGCTACGGTGGTACCGAACCCGCGGGTATTGAAGGTCACCACATATGTGGGAGCCTCGACCCAAAGCGCATAGAATGTAGCGGGGCCCGAAGCCGTTCCCAGATTGCTCAAGGGCTGTTCATCTCCTACTGACTCACGCCAACCAGCAAAGAAATAAGCAGGTCCTCCATCGTCATCATACTCCGGTATCCCAATTCCATCCACATCGATTGTCTCGCCGGCAGCTACCAGTTTTTTCTTTATGGTCGACTTTGTTTGTTCATCATAGACAAAGGCTCCATTGTCCGTGGCATCGAAGGTAATTTCATACATGGTTTTCCAGTAGGCAAAAATCGTCTTCGGCCCGCTTACAGTTCCAAAGTTTTCGGTAGGCTCCGCCGCATCGGCAGTCAACGCCCAGCCGCCAAAGACGGTGTCGCCATGGACAGGGGTGGATATCTCGTCGGCAGTAATCAAGTCTCCCGCCTTGAGGAACTTGGTGTTCTTGGCTCCGCTTGCAAACGCCCCTTCGTTGGCATCGAAAAGTATCTCGTAGACAACATCTCCGTTGGCATCTACAGACACCCCATGGAGGGCTATGTGAGAAACACCGACACTCCACAGTCCATCCTTAGAACAGGACGCATCAGCTTCCACCCACTGGCCGCCATTCAGATCACAGACAACAGCATCCGTATTGAGATTTCTTTTACCCGTAATCGTTCCGTCATAATCCGCGTCATCCGCCTGCTTTCCCACACCATCTTCGACATTAATGCGTGTTCCGTAATAGGTTCTAGAAACCGACAGGTTGCCCTGTTCAAGAGACCCGACAATTCCGCCCGCTGTCCCGTTTCCACTATTGATGATGATATTCCCATCGTATGCACAAGCCTCGACAGTGACCGTGCCCGATTTACGCACAAGCCCGACAATTCCGCCCACATAGGAGTCGTCACCGCTCACACGAACACTGACCGTGCTCAAGCTGTTTGTAATTTTTCCAGACCAGGCATTGCCCACGAGACCGCCGATACCATTTCCCATACCACTCGTAAGGATATTCCCGGTGACAAAGCACCCTTCAACGGTGGCGTTCTCCTTCTGGAAGGCTACGACAGGTCCTACAGAGACCGGGTTGCTCTCTGCACCAGATTCTCCCCTGTTGGTGGAAGCCAAAATATCCACATTCTCCAGGTTCAAGTTCTTAACGACACCGCCGCCTCCAAGGGCGCCAATAAAGCCTACATTCTGCGCATTGCATTTCGGTTTTTTCGAAGGGCAAAATTCATTGGGAATCTCTCCCAGTTCTTCCGAATTGAAATAAAGGTTCGAGATGGTAAATCCGTTTCCATCAAAAATGCCACCAAATCGCGTGCTGTCGGAACCCGCAGCGATGGGGACAAATAGCTTGTGTCCCATATCAAGGTTCGACATGAGCATGGCGTTTATTTTAATCGTACCATAATTCGTATTCACGGAATCCCGGAACCAAGCCAGGTTCGCCTCCGTTTCGATAAGGAAGTATTCCGCGTTGCCTATGGTCTCTTTCGACGGTTTTGCCTTGGCAGTTCCATCCCATGCAGCAAAGGACTGGCTCATGCCCACTAAAAAAAACAATAGGGCAAAGGATTTTGTCACCGAATAAGAGGTTTTTTCCATAAACCGCTCCTTTTTTCGTATCGAAACAAACCTGCAATGTGCGACACATTGCAGCGATTCCTAAACTGAAAATAATCAAAAAAGTGAAAAAAAATGCGCCAACGGGTAAAAAATACGCACATTGTCACATTTTGAAGGCACCAAACTACATTATTCTAACTTGGAGTATTGCCCGATTCACGCATGCGGCGGCGGGCCCGGGAGCCGGGTCTGTTGCGACGGCGCTTGCCCTTGTGGGGATTACCGGCAGTCTGTTGCGGGGCCAGCGGGTTAGAGCCGCCGCGATTTTCGGGTCTGGCTTCATTTTTCGATAAGCGAGCTTCTTTTTTCGGCTGACGCGACTGCTGGTGGAAGCGACCGCGGGCATTGCGCATCTCGCTTTCAGGAGTTTCTTTCTGCGGGGGTGGCAATTTCTCGAAGATGGCCTTGTCCCCTTCGGGAATCTTTATCTTGGTCAGCTTCTCGATAGCACGCAAGTCCTGCTCTTCGTCTGGGGCGCAGAACGAAATGGCTATACCGTCCTTGCCAGCGCGGGCCGTACGACCAATACGGTGCACGAAGGTCTCAGGAACATCGGGCAAGTCGTAGTTGAACACATGACTCACATCGTCCACATCGATTCCGCGAGCGGCAATGTCGGTAGCCACCAGCACGCGAATTTTCTCGTCCTTAAAGTTCTTCAGAGCTTCCTGCCTGCGGGTCTGGCTCTTGTTGCCGTGAATGGCGGCACACTTGATGCCCGCCTTTTCCAGTACGCGGGTAATCTTGTCGGCACCGTGCTTGGTGCGGCTGAACACCAGCACCTTTTTCATCTCGGGGTGTTCAAGCAAGAGCTCCTTCAGAAGCGCCCCCTTCCGGCGCTTATCGATGCGGTACAGTTCCTGACGGATACGCTCGATAGGCGTGCTTTGCGGAGCCACTTCTACCCTAACTGGGTTCGGGCGCAGAATGGTGGCGGCAAGCTTGGTAATGTCATCGGGCATAGTGGCGCTAAAGAACAAGTTCTGGCGCTTTTGCGGGAGCAGCGCCACCACCTTGCGGATATCATGGATAAATCCCATGTCCAGCATACGGTCGGCCTCGTCCAGCACAAAAAATTCCAAGGCCTTCAGGGAAACGGCTTTTTGTCCGATAAGGTCCAGCAAGCGGCCCGGCGTGGCCACAAGCACATCCACGCCACGGATCAAGCTGTTCTTCTGGGAGGCATCTCCTACGCCTCCAAAGATGCAGGTGGTAGAAATAGCCGTAAACTGGGCGTACTGTTTAAAGCAATCCGCCACCTGAATGGCAAGCTCACGAGTGGGGAGCAGGATCAGGGCCCGGCATGTCTTGGGCGCACGAAACTTCCCAGAATCCAAGAGCAACTGCAAAATAGGGAGAGCGAACGCCGCCGTCTTTCCCGTTCCCGTCTGGGCGATTCCAAGCAGGTCCTTGCCTTCGAGCAAGCTGGGGATGGACTGTTCCTGGATGGGAGTGGGCTGTTCGTAGCCTACGGCACGGACCGCACGCTGCAAGGGATTTGCCAGGGGGAGTTCGGAGAAAAGCATATTGGGCTGCTTTTACTTCTGCAGATTCAGGCTGGCGTTGGCGGCGCCGTACAAGCTGATGCTGTAATCCTTGATGATGTACACCGGAATCTTGTTCAGGAGCGGACGGATGTTCGGGTTGTAGTTCTTCTCGAAGTACTTCATGAACAAGTTGTCGCGCTCGAGCCAGCGAAGGTCTTTCTGCACCGTGCCGCCGGCCAGGTAGAAACCACCGAGAGGCAGGAACAGCGTGGCGGCATCGCTTGCGAAGCGGGCCAGCATCTTCACGAACAGGCGCATCATCTCGGCCGCCACCGGATCGGTGTCGCTAGCGCGGCTGATGTACTTGGGGCGATCGTTGGGTTCGGTTTCTTCTATCTTCTTGAAGGCTTCGTTATCGGGAACGCCACGAGTCTCCTTCCACCATTCATACATGTTGCGGAGCCCCATGCCAGAAACCAGCGGTTCCACGCCGGGGACCATGCCAATCTTCTTTTCCATGTAGTCGTGGAATTCCTGGGAATCCTTGTCGAAGGGAGCGAAGGTGGAGTGTCCGCCTTCTGAAGAAGCGGGAATATACTTTTCGCCGTCGAAGGCAAGGAAGCCAACACCCATGCCAGTACCCGGGCCGATGACCGCCTTGGTGGCCTTCTGCGGAGCGGGCTGGCTGCCGTCGGTATGGGTCAGCTTGAAAATCTGCTTGGGGTCATCCACATCAAGGGTCGGGATACCGTAGCTGATGGCCATGAAGTCGTTGATAACAAGGGTCGGGATGCCGGTGGCCGCAGAAAGGGCGTCGCCGTCCACGCTCCACGGGAGGTTCGTCATGACGCACTTGTTGTTCGCCACCGGGCCCGCGGCGCTGATGCACACATGGCTAGGCTTGAGGTCGGCGTTGTTCTCAGCCGCAATCCGAAGCGTTTCGCGGATGGGGGCTTCCAGGCCATCGATATCCTTGGAGGGGCACACCGTCTCGAGGATCAGCGTGAACTTGCCATCCTTGTAGCCCACCAGACCGAGATTGGTGTTGGTGCCGCCAATATCGCCCGCCAAGACAAGGCGGTCAAACTTTGCATCGGGATTAAGCCATTTGATTTCCATAAAAAACTCCGGTATTTTGAACGAAAAGAATATAGTTAAATAAAAGAAAGAATCTACATTTCTCGCGATGAAAAACAGTGCTACAATCTGGCACATACTGGCCGTAATCACCGTGACCTTCTGGGGAACGAGCTATGTAAGCACCAAGGTCCTGCTAGAACACGGATTCACCTCCGTACAGGTGTTTTTCATTCGATTCATCTTCACCTACCTGCTTCTTTTGCTGGCATGCCACCGCAAGCTTTGGGCGCAAAGCGCAAAGGATGAGCTCATTCTTTTTGTAAGCGGCATTGCCGGCGGTACGCTCTATTTCTGGACGCAAAATGTGGCTCTGTCCCTGTCGCCATCGTCCAATGTGTCCCTCATCGTGTGCACCAACCCGCTGTTGATCCTGATTTTCGGGAGCGTCCTCTACAAGAGCGAACGGCTGTGCAGACGCCAGGTACTTGGAACGCTCCTTACCTTCGTAGGCATGGTGCTGGTGGTACTGAACGGAAAGTTCATCCTGAAGCTTTCACCCCTGGGGGACTTTCTCGCCCTAGTCGCAGGCGTTTTCTGGGCGGTCTATTCCCTGAGCCTTCGACTGCTGAACGGGCGATACAGCAACCTGTTCATTACGCGGAAAATATTCTTCTACAGTCTCGTAAGTTCTATCCCGCTGGTGGCGTTCGAATACCTGAACGGGCATTCCATCCCGTGGGCAAACTTCGCCGAACCCGTGGTGACGCTGAACTTCCTGTGCCTTTCCGTATTCTCGTCCCTGTTCGGCTACCTGGTGTGGAACAAGGTCCTTGAAAAAATCGGGACAGTCCTTGCCAGCAACTACATCTACGCCATCCCGCTAGTCACCATCATTACGGCACTGGTGACCATCGGGGAACGCATCACTCCCATGGCCTGGGCAGGAGCCGCCGCCATCGTCTCGGGAATGGTTATCGCAGAATATAAGGGCAGACGATAACTTACCTTATTCTTACGAATCGGCCTTTTTGGACAATATGTCCACTGTGTAAACAAAACCGACCTATGATTTTTCAGCGGTTCAAGTTATATTTACCACGGGATAACAACAAAAAAGGATTGAGTATGAATATCTTGAAAAAGACCGCCGTGTTTGGATTGGCCATTGTGGCCAGCGGCTCTCTTGCCCTTGCAGCAAACCTTCCCAAGGCTTCCACATTGGTGAGCAAGATGGGAATGGGTTTCAACATCGGAAACACGCTGGAAGTTCCTGCCAACCAGGGAGGCCCCACCGGCTGGGGAAACCCCTTGCCGAGCCAGGCCTATGTTGATTCCATCAAGGCAGCGGGTTTTAGCACCGTCCGACTGCCCACGGCCTGGTTTTCCCATGTCAAGGACGGCAAAATCAACAAAGGCTGGATTGATACGGTACAGACCGTGGTGGACATGTGCATCAAGGACGGCCTCTACGTAGTGCTCAACAGCCACTGGGATACCGGCTGGCTCGAAGACAAGGTCTTCGCGACAGATTCCGCCAACGTCATCAAGAACCAGAAGGCCATCTGGGGTCACTTGGCAAACCGTTTCAAGGACTATGACGAGCACCTTATTTTTGCAAGTGCCAACGAACCCGGCGTGAACGACCCGTGGAACGGCGGTGCCGACAACGGACAAGAGGCATTCGATGCCAAACGTATGAAGATTCTGCAGCGTTACCATCAGGTCATGATTGACGAGGTCCGCAAATCCGGCGGAAACAACGCCACCCGTACCGTCGTTTTCCAGATGCCCCGCACCGAAATTGACAAGTACCAGCTTTTGAGCGAGTACTACCCGAAGGACCCCGCAGGTGACGGCTACACCATGGCCGAAGCCCACTTTTACCCCTACCAGTTCTCACTGATGAAGGCCGATGAAGGTTGGGGCAAGATGTTCTACTTTTGGGAAGGTGTCACAACAGGAGATGCCGAGCGTACCTGCGCAAACGGCGCTCTCGGTTCCAAAACATCTATCGAAACCCAGCTCGGAAAGTTGAAAACAGCTTTCGTGGACAAGGGCATTCCTGTAATTATCGGCGAAATGGGTGCCCAGAAGCGCCTGACCCTCGAAGGTCAGGATCTAGAAAAGCACCTGCTTGCCCGCGCCGCCTGGTACGGCTATGTCGCCAAGATTGCCAAGGCAGATGGAATCGTTCCCATCATCTGGGATACCGGCGCCGAGGACAACCTGAACATGACCGTTATCCGTCGCCAGAAGAACGTAGACTACACTATTTTTGACTATGAAGTCCTGAATGCCATGCGTGCAGAATACGGACTGAGCGCCCTGAGCGGCAACTCCATCAGCGCATTGGTGGAGGCAAGTTCCTCTACGGCCAACAAGTCCAGCATTGCCTTCTTCAAGACCCCGAGTACAGCAGCGGCAAATTACCCGCTCCGCATCAACAACAACATCAAGGACTGGAGCCAATACGAAAGCGCAACGGTGAGAATCTATTCCGATCTAACGGCGAATGGCCAAGTAACTATAAACTTCGTCACCATGAGCGGTAACGATTGGGACTGGAAACAAGAGACCATGACCGTTTCCAACGGAACTTGGACTTCCGTAAATGCGAACCTTTCGACCATCAAAACGCCTACCGAAGTGAATGCCACGCTCGTTGTTGTCAACGCCAAAGGTCTGACCGGTAAGCTTGCCATTGACTATATCCTCCTCAACAAGAAGGGCGGTGGCGCGCCGGACACCCTGGAATCCTTCAAGACTGCCGTTTTCGAAGGCTCATCGGATGACGGCAATTTGGTTCCCGATGAAATCGGAAGTATCGAGACCGACAATGTGGCCACGGCCACCACTGCAGGGAACACCAGCGGCAAGACGGTAAACTATGTGTTCGAGGCCAACAGCTACACCGACAATTATACCTATCCCAGCGATGCAGTCATTTCAATTGCAAAGAAGCACTCGATTTTGCAAGGTGTTAACTTCGCCGTGCAGCACGGCATCATCACAGCCAACTTTAATACCACCGCAGCAGGTCATGCAAGCGTCACGCTTATGAACAGCTTGGGCCAGGTAATTGCAAGCAAGAATGTGAATGCCACCAGTGGCGCCAACAGCGTTTCTCTGGAAACCCGTTACCACGGCACAGCATTCCTGGTTATCTACCAGGGCAGCCAGAAGATGGTCAAGGCTATCCGCTTGAAATAAGCTTAGGATTCTGCAAGTATAAGCGAAGCCCCCGATACATCGGGGGCTTTTTAAAATTCCTGGTCATCTAGAATAAATTCGTTGGCGACGGAATTCTCTTTCCTTTCGGCAGTTTCATCGAGAGCTTCGGCATGGCCCCGGAGCGCCGCGAAGGGGTGGAAAATCTTGGCACGGTCATCCATGCTCATGCGGGGGTGCTTCATGAGAAAATTCCAATCGTTGCGCGGGTAAGGCAGGTCAACAATGTCTTTGTAGTCGGTCATGCCTTGTGCCCTCCGATCTGGCCGTTCCGTTCGATGGTGGTGGCGCCCTCCTGCAGGTCCATGCCCTTCACGATGGCGTTCTTGCCAAAGCGCTTTTTGATGAGCAGTTCCGCCTTCAGGCGTTTCTTTTCGCGCTCCTGTTTTTGCACATCGGTGAACAGGTCGTACTGGGTATGACTTTCGTCCGCCAAATTGATGGCCACCAGGTTCAGCTTGCGCACCGTCAGTTTCGGGTCCACGATCCGGTCGAAAAGTCTCATGGTGGCATCGGCCATGACCGACTGGGAGCTGGTATAATACCCGATGTTGGCCGTACCGTGGGCAGGCTTGGGCACGGTGCGTCCGTAAAAGTCCTGCACCGTCTCACCAATGTAAATTCCCTTGTCCACATTCTCGCGGTCGTACTGTACCGTAAGCACCATGCCATTACACACCAGGGAGTGCTCTACCAAAGCCATGGAAACCGTATCCACCATCTCCCGGACCACAAGGCGAGCCTTGTCGAAGGGGTACGGGTCCTGCAGAACCTGGCCCTCCCCCGTGCTGCGGGAGCGGGGTTTTGCTTTCTTAATATCGGCGATAGTGCAAGGCTCGTAACCCCAGGCGTGATCAATCAGGATTTCGGCATTCACGCCGAAAAGCTTATACAGGCCTTCAGGGTTCTTGACGCTTACCCGAGCGATGTCTCCCATGGTAAAAATTCCCCGACCGCCGTTCAGGTAGCACTTTTCCAGGCGCTCCGCAATCCCGCGACCCACCTGCCAGAAGCTGGTTATAGGGCGGTGAGACCAAAGTTGCCTGCGGTAACTCATCTCGTCCAGTTCTGCAATGCGGACGCCGTCGGCATCGGCCTCCACATGCTTCGCCATCACATCCATGGCAATCTTGCAGAGGTACAAGTTTGTGCCGATGCCGCCTGTAGCCGTAATTCCCGTAGTGGCAAACACGTCCTGAATGATGGTCTTTACCAGTTCACGGGCCGTCTTCTTATACAACTTCAGATATTTCGTCAAGTCTAAGAAACATTCATCGATGGAGTAGGCGTGGATATCTTCGGCGCTTACGTACTTCAGGTAAACATTGTAGACCTTCGTGGAATACTCCACATACTTGGCCATCTGAGGTTTTGCAATCAGGAATTCCACCTTCTCACCGGTGCGCCGTTCCACCTCGCGGACCTTCTGGTTCACCTCGAAAAGTCGTGCCCGCCCAGGAATCCCGTAGGCCTTCAGCGCAGGCGTCACCGCAAGACAAATGGTCTTTTCGGTGCGGCTCTCGTCAGCCACCACAAGTTTTGCTTTCAGGGGGTCAAGCCCCTGGAGGATACATTCCACCGAGGCAAAAAAAGACTTAAGGTCTATGGCAGCGTAGGTGCGGGAGGGCATCCTGTGACCCTCACCTTACCAGTCCTTAGCGGGTCTGGCCTGGCCGCGGATAGGCTTCCAGGGCTTGCGTTCGCCGTTCTGTTCGTCGAAATCCTTCAGGAGCTGAGCAGCCTCTTCGGGGCTCATCTCTCCCATGGGCACGGGCTGTTCCTCGGGCTCCTCGCCACCTTCGCTATCGCTGGAGTTTTCCTCCGGTTGTTCAGGCTGTGGCTCGGGCTGTTCACCAGCACCGCCTTCGCTGTCAGAACTTTCGCCGGCCTGGCTGCTGCTGGACTGACCGTCCTGACCATTCTGCTGGTCTTGATTCTGGTCTTCGCCGCTAGAAGAACTCTGACCATCGTCCTTGTTCTGGTCCTGATTCTGATCTTGGTTCTGGTCCTGGTTGTTATCCTGATTCTTGTCGTTCTTCTTGTTCTCGTTTTTCTGCTCGTCCTTGGCCTCGTGGATACGGTCCAGGAGCATCTGCAACTTTTGATCGTTGGGGTAATATTGCAGGCCTTCGTTACAGGTGATTTCTGCAGAGGGCAAGCGGTTTTCGATATACTGGAAGGCGGCATCGCTGTAATAAGCGCTGGCTGACTTCGGAGCAGCAAAGGCTGCTACTGCAAAGAACATCACCGCGACTGTGAACATAATCCTTTTCATCAGATTACCTCCAGGTCGTTGTCGGTGTTGCTGGCATCAATCTTTGCCTTGGGCTTGCGACCAGCCTTGATCTCGATGACATCGTCGATGCGCTGCACATGACCGCTGAGCTGACCAGCCGTCTCGTCTTCGGCAATCAGGTTCTCCAGCATTTCCTTGGCTTCAGCGTACTTGCCGTCCTTGCAAAGCTGCAATGCCCGGGCCAGAACTTCCTTCGCTTTCTCGCTCAGGGGCGGCTGTTTCTGGTCGTTGTCCTGGTCCTGATTTTGCTCCTGATTCTGTTTTTGCTTGTCCAGTTCCTCTTTCAGCTTGCGCTGGACAATCTCCACATTCTTCTTGGCATTCTCAAAACCGTTATCCAGGTCAATAGCCTTTTTTAGGTAAGCCACCGATTCGCGCCAGGCGGCAATACGCTCGCTGCCTTCAGAAGATTTTTCACCTATACGGAAATGAGTGTTCGCCAGATTATAGGCCGCCTTTGCTGCCATTTTCTTGTCAGGCATGCGCACGGCACTTTCCAGCTCCTTCTTGGCCTCGTCGTAGTTGCCCAGCCTGTACTGGCAAGTTCCAATGTTATAGAACAACAACGGGTTGGCAGGCTCCGCCTCCCGGGCCTTCATATATTTCTCTAAAGCCCCGGCGTAATCCCCCTTAGCAAACAGCTTATTGCCTTCGTTTATAGGTCTTGCCCAAAGGGCCGCCGACAATAAGCATACACATATCAAAAACAATCGCAAAATGAAGCTCCTTCCCTACACGATAAGAATATACAAAAGGCGCAGAGCCAAAACCAATTATTCCCTTTCAAATATTATTTGGTATATACAACGGGATTCACCCAATCAGCATGATCGTACCCCTTGTCTCCCAATTCATCCGTTTCAAGTATAATTTCGTGTCCACCCCGAATATCCAGGTCCGCACTTGCGGATTGACGGCCTTCCATCCGTCCGCTCCGCCACAGTTCCTTGCCGTCGAGCTTAACAATGAACTCCAGAACTCCATTGCCAGATTCATCATCAACACCGCATGTTACAGTAAAGCGGTTGGCATTCTCGGGCAGTTCATAAATCTGTTTTGACGGAGCGTGGGTACCGATTCCACTCAGGTAAAGAAGTCCATCGACATGCAAGGGATTTCCATCGACCGTTTTCCCAATATGCATGTTGCCATACCCCTGCCACTGGTGGATCAACTTCAAATCATATACAAAATATTCCCCCTCGCCTAGGTGGTAGGCCGTTTTCGCCTGTTGAATATAACTAGAGCCCAGATCTGCAACATAAATCAATACGAGTATCGCAAATGGTACAAATTTGGGTACGGCAACCTTATCATACAATTTTGAAAGATTCCCATGAACGGTTGGCGCCAACGCGTACAACGCAAAGGGCAATGTAACGGCGATTCCAAGAACCGAAATCCAGAACCAAAGTGCATTACCACGAAGAGATGTCACCATGGCGATATTCATGTAGGCGACCATAGACAAAAGAACCGCCCAGATAATCGCCGGGCGCCTTTGGCAGGCAATCCCCGCAATCGCCATAATTGCCGCGGGAAACACATACCGTTCGTGCATACAGGGCAAGAACATGAAAAAGGCAAGCGCATTTAACGACGACAGCATCATCAACCGGCCGATAGACAACCGCCTAATAAAGGCTATCACCATAATCGTTGCAGAAATTATAACAAACAGTATTTTGCCGAGCAGGGCCGGATTCATAAAGGCCGGAGCCCATTCAAAGATCGGCCTCATCTGTGGCGTCATGTTGCCCGAAACAACCATCCATAGATTACCGGCATTCATGGTCGCATAGGGGTAGGAATTAACCGCTCTCAAATACCCTTGGGAAAATTCCTTTGTAAACGCGCCGGCAAGAATAAAGGGCAAAAACACCAGCAAGAAAACGACCGCCATGGACGCCAGCCCACGCCACATAACTTTCCGGTAGCGAAGCGACAAAGCGGCAAAAATCGGCAGAAACATAATCATTTGGAACTTGGTCAAAAGCCCCAACATGAACAAGGCCATTCCCCTTCCATAGGTACTCGGCTTGGCAGCGTACCATAAGGCCCAAACGCAGAATGCTACAGGCAGCAAGTCCACCTGCCCCCAGACTGGTCCATCCAGATACAATATTGGGTTTGCCACCACCAGGAGCATTACTATCGTCTTGATTTCAGGGGCCCAGGAACGATTCTGCAGGCGTTGCCATACAAACAGGGCCAGCGACAGGTGTGCCACAAAGACGGGGAATAGGCAGAACTGCTTAAGTTCATATTCCATTTTCAAACTAAAACCGGTCAGGTTGTAGATGACGGAAACAGCTCGTAACCATAGTGCATATAGCGGAGGATAATCACCAGAAAAGCCCCCTACGCTCTGCTGCATGTCGAGAATCCAATTGCGCCAATAAGACAAATCTGACGAATAGCCATTCCCGTGCAGCATCACAAAATTAATGGCGATAATCAAAATGCCCCAAAAGGCAAAAGTGTCTCTCTTAACAAAAAAATCCGTTAACGAGAACGCCTTCTTAAAGTGTTTTATAAGCTTTTCTTTCACGCTATACCCACATCATTAAAATCGACGAACAAACGACAAAAACAGCAACAAAGATAAGGCCGAGCACCTTCAACCGGGTTGACGCACCCTCGCCCCCTATACCTTCGCCCACCCAAGGCAGGCAGCTCAACAACACGGGGACAATGTAGCGAAAATCGTTGCTACACGCAAAGGGATATTTGAGACGCATCACGATCATTGCCGCAAAGAACATAAACGCCTGCGCCGTCAGAAGAACTTTCACCTTTGTCCAGCGGGACAACCAAAAGCCCCGCAAACCCAACCCCAATAGCACAAGGAAACTGAAACTGATAAGCGAAGCTAGCCAATGGCCCATATTCGTCTGAAGCAACCTGAACTCGCCAAACAAAGATGTTTTGGCCAAATAGCTCCAAAAATACTGTCTTCCCAAGTTATCGTGCCATGGATCGGTATACGGGTTCAACAAGAAGGAACGAACATCGAAAAACAAGAAATGGCCAGGGTTGTTCCGCACCAGCACCGTATTGTCTATCCCGTCCGCATTTCCAACGATATCTCCATGGCGCAAGCGGATAAAGGCTATCACAACGGACGCCACAAACAGAACGACTGCAATCCATTCCCACCGGTTCAGCCCCCGCAACAACGACGGGATGGTCTTCATAAGGAGAACACATCCAACTAGGCCGAGTGCAACAACCCCTGTAGTTTTTGTCCAGTAGGACAATATGGCCGCCATTACGGCTAGCAAGAAATATCTTCCGTTATCCAACTTGATATAACGAATACAACCCCACAGCGTTAGAATATGCAACGCATAGAACATGATATCGTTACCTATTCTCGGAGACGCCAGGATAAAACTCGGCCAGACACTCCATAGTATAGCCGCAATGTATCGGGGCCATCCAGAAAGCGACTCCCTTATGCACAGAAGGCCAAAGGCAAGCGCGACAAGCGAAATAAGAAAATCAAACCATTTTACCGTATTCTGGGGGTTCCACTTTAACCAATCGGAAAGATTCCATGCTCCAGCACTCGCCACATAATAAACTGGTGGATGGTAACATGTCCAACACTCGTCTTTCTTTGGAATATGGAAATCCTTCGCTATAAATTGGATGTACTGGACATGACCATCCGTGTCATGCCCCCGATCATTGAAAAAAGTATCCTGTGTATAGTCGGCACGCAAAATCAAGCCGAAAAAGAAAATGAGTATTAGCCGACGGTTTAATTTGAGCCGAGACCCAATCATGACCAAAAGGCAAGCGACACACAGAACAAGAACAACTAGAAGACATGTGCTTAAGGCGCTGTCCGCCATGAACTTCGCATTGACTCCCCCCAATCCGCCATCATTACGCATAACCATTTCTAGATGGTATTTAGACGGCTCCTTCTCGAGATGTCTTAGAAATTCCGCCTTGTCGATAATAAAACCCTCAGACCAGCTGCAATATCCAGGATAATCGCTGAACGGCAAATCTACTCCGTTCACCTTGAAACCGAGCACGCAATTGTCAGGATGAATTTCCATGCTAAAATCACTGGCCCAACCAGAGGAAACATCCATTTCAACTTTGAAAACTTCCCCCTTTTTCATCGTGACACTTACCGGTATAGACAATTCCGTCGCCTCGCCTTGCCTATGCAGGACAACATTGTCGATTCCCGGGTGGCTCACCCAATACAAAAGGCCCACTATGCCTATTAGGGCCACCATGAACAATTCTCGAAACCTTGCCAATACTCTCAGCATCACTTTTTCCCTTCGTGATAATCTTCTTCGCTGTTTACATTCCAGAGAGCCGTCTTATCCGTGGAACTTTCGCGGATACATTTTACGACTTCCATGGCGGTAAGCATACTGTGGTCCATGTTGTTATACTTGTGCATGCCGTTACGACCCATCAGAAACAGGTTCTCCACCGGGTCCACATATTCGCGAATCTTGTTAAACTCGCCGTAGGTACCGAAATAGGCGGGATACGCCTTCTTGATATGGAACACCACGGAATCACGCACCGCATCGGGCCTTGCCACATCAATCTTGTCCAGTTCGGCAATGGCGAATTTGATAAAGTCCGCAGCGGGCATGCGCCACATCTCGTCGCCTTCGGTGGCGAAGTATTCGAGACCGATCCAAACCTTTTCCGGGTCCGCCACCAGGTAGGGACTCCAGTTGTTGAAGATCTGGATGCGACCCAGTTTCACATCGGACTCCTGCACATAAATCCAGTTGTCTGCCACAAACTTGAGCTTGCTTTCGGGAGTGCCGGGCTTTGCAGGATTCTTGATCAAGAGCTTGTCCAGAAGCAGGCCCACGGTAATGAAGTCGCGGTACACAAGACCATCGGCGACACGCTTGACTTCTGCCGGCACGGGAGTCTTGCCGTTGTCCATGGCAGCCACAAGCTCCTTCACCGGCATAGTGCTGAGAAAATAGTCGCAGGGTATGGTTTCGGTGGAATTTCCAGAGTCTACCACCACGCTTTCCACCCGCTTTCCGTCGGCGGAGCGGTTCGCGCCAACAACCTTCGCATTCATGTGGATTTCGCCGCCTTGCTGCTGCACCTTCTCGGCCACCGTTTCCCAAAGCTGCCCCGGACCGAATTTCGGATACAGGAACTGCCCAATAAGGCTTGTCTCGGTATCCTTCTGGCGGATATCCGCACCTTCGACGCCGTTCGCGCTTTTCTTTTTGCTGGCGAAAAACTGCTTCACGGCATGGACTACCGTCTTCGTGATGGAAAGACCCTTGATGCGCTGACCGCCCCAGTCAGGGCTGATCTTGCTGCAGGGCACCCCCCACACCTTCTCGGTGTAATCCCGGAAGAATGTACGGTAGAGTTCCACGCCAAAACGGTTAATCATGAAGTCTTCAAGGTTCTTTTCCTTGCGGGCGGGCAAGAGCTGCACCTTGAGATAGCTCATGCCAATCTTGAACATGCGCCACAGACCCAGATTCCGGATGGTGTCGCCATTCAAGCTTACCGGGTAATCGAAAAGCTTTCGCAAGAAGAGTATTCGGGAAAGTCGACTACGGCAAAGCATCACATAATCCGTCTTCTCGGGATCCGGTCCGCCCTGTACCAGCGGAACGCTGCGCCCGATGGCGATGTCGTCCTTGCTTGCAGAACCTTGCAGGGGCAAAATCCCCTGCCACCAGTCCATTACCGTATCGCTCTTGCTAAAGAAGCGGTGGCCGCCGATATCCATGCGGTTCCCATTATAGCGTGCCGTACGGGAGATTCCACCAATAACATTCTCGGCCTCAAAAATTACGGGCTTAACATCGGTCGTGCGCAACAGTTCCAGAGCCGCCGTCAGGCCTGCAGGACCCGCACCAGCAATGACCGCGATTTTTTTCATTTCAGCCATAGACCCTGACTCCAATCATGCCGTTCTTTTTCCGCGAAAAAGCATGAACTTTCGCGCACCAAAATTCCACACTAACACCAAACCCGCGGCTATTATCTTGGACATCATCTCATTCCAACCAAATTGGCCAACCATCAAATACATCAGCAACTGATTTATGCCTATTCCAGCAATACCCACAAGAGTGAATAGGAAAAATTCAAGGCCTCTATTCTTCTCCAATGTCCTTTTGCAGGCGACAAAGACCCACACAACACTCAGAACATAATTGACGATCAGCCCCGCCACAAGGCCCATCAAATTTGCAACCAGATAGTGCCATTCAATGGTATAAAGACAAACAGCAAACAATCCAAAGTCAACGGCAAACGCAAGGCCGCCTGTTACCATGTACCGCAAAAATTGTCCCAGTAAGCGATTACGGGAAGATGCATCGAGAAGCTTTCTTAACCTAGTAGCAGACATGCACTAGCAAATGTAACTATTTCATACAATCCTATTAGTGGAACAAGGCCGAAACGAGCCGTATCATATCCCCGTGATCCTTTACCGCTGTCATTTCGCGGATACTGTGCATACTGAGCATAGGTTCGCCGATATCTACTGTCGGGATTCCGAGACTAGCCGAAACCGCAGGGCCTACCGTTGAGCCACAGGGCATGTCGTTGCGGGAAACAAAGACTTGGTATGGGATATTACTTTGTTCGCAAAGTAATTTGAATTGAGCGCAGGAATATACATCGCTGGCGTATCTTTTTTGAGAATTGGCCTTTAGCACAACACCGCCGCCCAGAACGGGGGCATGGTTCGGTTCATGCTTGTTCCCAAAGCTTGGATGACAGGCATGGGCCATGTCAATGGAAAGGGCGAGTGAATTTGGAGTTCGGAACTCGGAATCCGGAGTTAAAGAATCCAATACACTTTTCAAGAAATTGCCGGCAGCCCCTTCGCGGGTGGTAGAACCCACTTCCTCGTTATTGAAAAAGACCGCCACCTGGAAATCTCTTTTCGAAGGTTCCGCGGCGGCGAAAGCCTCTACGATGGCATGGCAACTACTCAGGTTGTCAAGCCTTCCCGAATAAATCCACTCGTCTTCAAAGCCGCCGTATTGGGCCGGCTGGGCATCGAACAGTTGAATATCGAAATCCAGGAGTCTGGCGCCATCTGGCAGTGCCCCCTGCAAGGCCTCCACAAAAAGCTCCTTCCCGCTTACGGCGGTCCATAGAACATTCAGGTCCGTCTGGGGATTTACCTTGAGACCATCCTGGTTCACATTCCGGTTCAAGTGAACCGCCAGCTGCGGAATGCGGAATAGCTTGTCACCACGGACCAGCGTGGTCTGCACCTTGCCATCCTGTTCAAAGGCCAAGAGACCTGCATATCCGAGATCCCGGTCAAGCCAGCTGGTAAATAGGGGGCTTCCGTAGATTTCAGGATGGAGCGTCCGCACCCCAGCCGCCGAGCCGTCCGGATTGGGGGTAATCTTTAGGGTCGGATAGTCCGTATGGGCAAGGGCAATCCTAAATCTGGATTCCCCGTCTATAGCCTGAGGAGGCCTAACCGCAATAAGGGCGCCACCACGGGCAAAAAGCCTTATTTTGTCACCAGCAGGAGCCAAAATCTGCCTGAGACACTCTACCGTATGGTACGGCGTAACCGATTTGTTCAAAAATTCAAGAAAATCCATATTCCAAAATTAGGTTTTGGATTCCAAGAACAAGGGGGCCGGCCTACCTGTTTCTATATTTTTTCGCATGAAGTTCAAGCCCATCAAGCAGATAAACTGGATGGAGATGTCCGGCCTTTTGGTCGGTATCTTCTTTACGGTTGCCGTGATGGTGTTCGGACTTGTGCTCTATACGAAGCTTTTTACCAGCGGAATGATCGGCGTGGAGGAGTACAAGCTCCACAGTACCTTCGACAAGGCCCTGGGTCTTAGGCCCGGCACCCGCGTGCAGATTAGCGGTGTGGACGTGGGGCAGATTTCGGACATGAAGATCGAGGGCGATGGCGTTTATATGGAATTCACCCTCCGGAAGCAGTTCCAGAACTGGATTACCGACAGCGCCCAGGTGTACGCCATCCGCGACCAGAACGTGATTTCGGCCCGTGTGGTCAACATCGATGTCAAGCGCGGGAAAGGCCGTGTGCTGGAAAACGGGGATTTCTTGCCGCCAGGCAAGGCCCAGGATATCGAGACCGTGCTGGAGACGGCCAACGAACTGCTGGGCCGCGTGAACCAGCTTATCGATGCCGCCGATACCCTGGTATCCATGGCCATGGATACGGGAACCACTATCGGCGCCCTGTTCGGTTCCCGCACCCTCTACGACAACTTGAACCGACAGCTTGTCCGTCTGGACGACATCACTCTTAGCGGAACAAGAGCCATTCACAAGGTTTCGGACCTGATGGATACCTTGCAGTTGACCGTCCCGCCCCTCATAAACCGGATGGACAATGTGATGAGCAATGTCTCCGGCATGATGGACGATGTTTCCGGCATGATGACGGAACTGAAGCCCCTGCCCGGAAAGGTGGACGCTCTCATGGGCAAGCTTGATGGTACAGTGGGACGCGCAGACGACATGATTACCGAACTCGGGAAAATCACCATTGGGCTTTCGGACTTCATGGAAAGTACGGAGAACACCCTGCAGAACGCGGACGAGCTGATGGAAGGTGTTTCCAACATGTGGATTGTCAACCGGAACATGCCCAACCGCGACAGCATACCCTTCATGGTGGAGACCCTATGGTAAATAGACTCTTCGCCCTGATCCTTATCCTTGTTTTCTCGGGAGTGAGCCTTGCTTCCGAGTCCTCGGTGTTGGCCTTCCGCGCCCAAAAGTCCCTTACCAAAGGAAAGTTTGCCAAGGGCTACGGCCAGCTGGAGCGTGCTCTCCTGGCCAGCCGCAAGGAAGCAGACTTGGCTGCCGAAGGGCGTGTTCTCAACTCCATGGCGAAAATCCGAATCATGAGCCTGGACCTAGACTTCGCAGATTCCCTGCTCAGCGTCATCCGTCAGGAAGCGATGGACGAGAATACAAAGCTGATGTTCAACATCAATAAGATTTCCCTGGCCAACGCAAGGGAAAAGTTCAGTGACGGCGAAAAAATTTGCAGGTCCCTTGGTGATTCCGACATAAAAAAATGCGACGAAGCGTTGAAGGCTTCTTTCTATTCAAGCTGTGCCATCGCCTATGCCGCCAACAAGCGTGAAGACGACGCCAAGCAGGCACTAAAGATGACCGCAAAGAACAGTGACGACGATGCGGGCTTTTACGCCTATACGGCCGCAAATGTTTCCAGGCTGCTAGGGAATTCCGACGCAGAGTCTTTCTATAAAGCAGCAGAAGAAAAATCCATCAAGGGCAACTACCCCTACATGACGGCCACCATCCTCTGGGAACGCTCCCTACTCAAGAGCACTCCGCAGAAAGAAAAAGATGACCTAAGGCTCCGTTGCAGGAACGCCTTTGAATTGATGGGTCTCCCGAATAACGCGAAGCGTTGCGGTAAATAATTCAGAGCAAGGATTTAATTCGGCGCCGAAATCGTCGCAGATGTGTCAGCAACTGCAGATGAATCTGCGGCGGATAGGGTCGTCGCCGTAGAATCGGAGGCGGGCTTAACTTCTTCGGGCTTTTTCAGCTGAAGCAGGTGGTTGTATGCCTGGGCTGGTGCAATCTTTCCATCGGCAAACAAGTCGATGGTTCTGGATATCTCATTAAACACCGTTGAATCCGCACCAGTCTTTCTCCCCCGATAACCGAGAACGCGATATGTCTTGTTATAGAAGCTCGCACGGAATTTTTTGAAGCGAGGTTGCATCACATCGTTCAGCACCATCTCTACGGCCATCTCCGTCTGCATGGTATCCAGCTCGAAAGTCCTGTATATGGTGCGGATGTGAGAAGGAATCGTCGTGTCGGGGCTATCAAAATAAGGCCGCATTACATTGGCCGCGGCCGTCTTGTTGGGGAACGGCCCTTTTGACAAGCGCAAGGCGTGCGCCACTGCAAGCCTCCACTGTTCCGGATAAATCCTGAGCGCACGACGCATTACCGCATAATCCGTCGTGTCCCTGGTATCCATAGGGGTCACGGCACTCACAAAATAATAAGGCGTATAGAATAGGCTATCTAGTTCCGTACAGAGGTTGGCCACATGACTCAGGTAGGCATATTCCTTGCCCGACAGAAAGCTATCACCTAATTCCGTAAGACCCTTAATCCAAAACAATCCCGCCACCGACGCGTCATTACCCGCAGCGATATACTTCACATAGTCGGCCTTGGGCAAGAACGACTCATCAAAGTTGGTACTGGGCAAGGGTTTCGCGTAATGGAACGCAAATGCAATGACCGCAACAGCCAAGATGAGACAAATCAGGTAACGCATAACTCTATAAGACGCAGGACTCCGCAAGCTTTTCCAGAGCCTCGATGCAGTCGCTGGCAAAGTTTGCCGGATTGCCGCTACGCTGGTAGGCAAAATTCAACCCGCTGGAACTGTTGAGCACATGGAACTTGCGCTTGCCACCGCCGTTTGCAATGGCAGTCAGAACCGTCTTGGCATCGCCACCCTGACCACCCGGCACGCCCGGAATGGACACTCCTGGAATCAAGAAGGGGATCTCGTGCTTGTTGGCGGCACAGTAGGCCGTAATCTTTTCCAATTCCTCGGGGTGGGTAGCCCCAACGACAGCACCCAGGTAACCGAGGTTTCCATCCCATTCCATAATCTTATCGGCAACGGAATAGAATGCCTCCGCCTTGTCGCGAGGGTCATCACTGCGGACAACGCTCATGTCCTGAAAATCGTGGGCACCCTTGTTGCTTGTACGGAGCAACACATAGGCGCCGTTTCCTTCGGAATTCTCACGGATGAAGGGGCCAACCGAATCAGAGCCCATCCAGGGAGAAACCGTCACAGCATCAGCCTTGTACACATCATAGGCGGCGGTAGCGTAAGCCGCGCTGGACTTGCCGATGTCGCCACGCTTGGCATCGAGAATCACCGGGATGCCAGCGCTCCTGTAATCGGCAATCAACTGCTGCAACACAAGCATGGCCTGCACGCTCACGCATTCATAGTAGGCACTATTGGGCTTGACCACCGCAGGCGTCACATTACGCTTAATGGCGCATTCCAGAATCTCAGAATAGAAACGCTTGATCTTGTCTTCGGCAGAGCCATCAGGGCAGCAGGGATCGATAAGCTTTAAAACTGGATCCATGCCCAGACAGACCGGATTACCACACTTGGCGATACGCTGTTCTAGAAGCTCATGAAAGTTCATTACTTCAAATCCTCTTGAATCTGAGCCGCTTCGTAGCTGAGAATGCCGTGTGCCACCGCCACATTCAGGGACTCCAGTTCGCTGCTCATGGGAATCTTCACCGTCTCGTCGGCAAGTTCAATGAAGTAGGGGTTGGTACCAGCGCCCTCGTTGCCCACCAGGAACGCCATCTTGCGGAGCTTGCGTTCTGGAATCTGGCGCAGAGACTGCTTGGCATGCAAGTCCGTCGCAATAATCGTGTAGCCCTTGCTACGCAAGAAGTTAATCTGGTCGACCAGATCCACATCAAACTCAAAGGGAACACGCAGGAATGTTCCCGAAGAGCCTCGTACCACCTTCGGATTGAAGGGGCTGACGGTACCACGACCGAGAATCATGCCATTGGAGCCAAAGCCAAGGCTGGTACGGAACAGCGTGCCCAAGTTACCTGGATCCTGCACGGCATCCACCAGCGTAAGCACGCTGCGGCTGGACTCGTAATTAGGCTTGGTATTGGCAATGCGGCAGTGGGCTATAATGCCCTGGGGCGTCACCGTAGAGCTAATCTGCTTCATCATTTCTGCAGACATCTCATGGACTGTGATTCCCGCCTCGTTGATGGTGTCCATCAAAGACTTGTCCTCAAAGCCTTCTACGGCGTAAACAGCAATGACCAGCTCGCGGTGGTTGGTCACCAGTTCGTTCACTACATGGACGCCCTCGCCCAAGAAACGACCTTCGCGCTCACGACCCTTTTCCGTGGTGAGAGCCAAAAGCTTCTTGAACCAGGGAGGATTGGAAGCCGTAGCTTCGGGAGCTTCGGAAGCCGCCACACGGGCTTCCAATACGGATTCATCCAAAGTCTCGTCGCCATTGATTTCGGACTTCTGCTCCGGGCGTTGACGGTAAATGGGCTTATTGACCTTGTCGAACCCGCGGAAAGGACGGTCGCCATCATGACGCCGGTCGGACCGACCAAAGCGTTCGGAACGTCCAAAAGGCTTGTCGTCAAAGCGACGGGGACGGCGTTCGCGATCAAAGGGGCGGCGTTCACGGTCAAAACCCCGCTCGCCAGGGCGGCCTTCGCGCCTGCTCCCGTCTTCGCGAAGTCCACGGGGGCGATCCCCACGAGGGCCACGGCCAAATTCCCTATCATCGCCGGTCTTGTCATCGCGGCGGGGACGGCGTTCTTCACGACTTTCGCTGACGCCAAACTTGCGGTCCAAAGTCTTCCTTATGGTACGCGGGGTCTTGTTTTCTTCGCTCATAGTTTTTCCATCAGTTGTTTGGCGACAGACTCGCCATCGATCTTCAAGAGTTTGTAAAGGTTCTTGATTTCACCTTGCTCCACAAAATTATCCGGGATTCCGAACCGGAAGAATTTCTTGCCTGAATATCCAAGATCTGCGGCAAGCTCCATCACGGCAGAGCCGTAACCGCCCACCACAGTGTTGTCTTCAAGAGTGACGATGATATCGTGCTTCTCGAACAAATCTCTATAGCACTCGGGATCCAGGGGCTTCACCAGGCGGGCGTCCACGAGAGTGGGGGTATGTCCCGCTGCCCGCAGCACTTCGGCAGTCTTCTTGAGCTCGTTGGTCATGAAGCCAGCACCCAAAAGCAGGATCCCCTTACCTTGTTCCAAAACCTTCGGAAGTTTCACATCCACAGTCGCAGGCAGTTCCAAAAGCTTTTCGGCAAGAGCCGTGCCGCGTGGGTAGCGAATGGCCACAGGGCCTTCCATGCCGATGGCGGCCTTCAGCATATCCCGAAGCTCGTTCTCATTGGAAGGCGCAAGGATGGTCATGCCGGGCACAGTCCGCAGGAACGACAGGTCAAAAGTCCCATGATGGGTGGGGCCGTCGGCACCCACAAGGCCAGCACGGTCAAGCACGAACACCACATGCAGTTTCTGCAGGGCCACATCGTGCATAATCTGGTCGTAGGCTCGCTGCATAAAGCTGGAGTAGATGGCCACCACAGGCACCACCCCATCGCAGGCAAGGCCCGCGGCAAAGGTCACCGCGTGCTCTTCGGCAATGCCCACATCGATTACCCGGTCGGGCAGTTCCTTGGCCACAATATCCAGCCCACAACCCGTAGGCATGGCGGCCGTAATGCCGATAATGCGATCGTCCTTCTTGGCAAGCTCCAGCAAGGTGTGTCCGAACACGCTGGTAAGGGAAGGGTTCGGGCTGCCCGGCGAAAGGGGCAAGCCACTTTCGGGATCGAAAGGTCCTGTTCCGTGAAACTTGGTCGGGTTCTTCTCGGCAGCGTTCAGTCCACGGCCCTTCTCGGTCAAGACATGCACCAGGCAGGGGCCCGGCTGGGACTTGACCCTTTCCAAAATCATGATGAGTTCGTTGATGTCGTGGCCGTCGATAGGCCCGAAATAGCGAACACCCAAGTCTTCAAAGAAGGCGCCAGGCTTCACGGCGTTCTTCGCCGCATTCTCCACCTGCAAGAACAGGTCGCGGAACCGGCTTCCCAGCACACCCGGGAGCCTTGTCATCAGGCGGTCCAGGTCAGAACGCATCTTGTTGTAGACCGGATCCGAAATGACCCTGTTCAGGTACTTGCTGAACCCCCCTACATTAGGGGCGATGCTCATCTTGTTGTCGTTCAAGATGATGGTCATGTTCTGCTTCGATATGCCAGCATTGTTCAATGCTTCGTAAGCCATACCGCCGGTCATGGAGCCGTCACCGATGACTGCCACCACATTGTTCTTGCGGTTGAAATGATTACGGGCCACGGCAAAGCCGAGAGCCGCAGAAATAGAGGTGGTAGCGTGCCCCGCCCCAAAGCAGTCGTACTCGCTTTCGCAGCGCTTCAAGAATCCCGAAATGCCGCCCTGCTGGCGGAGCGTGTCGAACCGGTCGTAGCGGCCCGTCAAAAGCTTGTGCACATAGGCCTGGTGGCCCACATCCCACACGATCTTGTCCTCGGGAGCGTTAAACACGTAATGGAGGGCGATGGTCAGTTCCACCACCCCGAGACTGGACGCCAAGTGCCCACCATGCTTAGCCACCTGACTAATGATGGCCTCACGGACCTGGGACGCCAGGTTATAAAGTTCCTCCACAGAACAATGCTTTATGTCCTCCGGAGACTTTATGTTCTTCAGTTCCATTATTTAACCCGAGTAATGATGAATGCGGCCATGGCCCGAAGGACATTCGTATCGCAAGAGAGCCCATCCAATGCGCGGATGGATTCTTCGTAAAGTTCCTTGGCTTTTTCCCTGGACTTGTCCAGCCCCATCACAGAGGGATAGGTAGCCTTACCCTTCTCGATATCGGAACCGGCATCCTTGCCCAGTTCCTCGGTAGTAGACACAATATCCAGAATGTCGTCAACAATCTGGAACGCAAGGCCGATAGCCCTACCGTACTGGCGGATAACCTGGATATCCTTGTCACTTGCACCGGCAAGCATGGCGCCTACCTGGAGAGCCGCCTCGATAAGGGCCGCCGTCTTGTGGTAATGGATGTAGTCCACCGTCTCCAGGTCCACTTCCTTGCCTTCGCATTCGATGTCGATCATCTCGCCACCAATAAGGCCGTAGGTGCTAAGCAGGTGGGCCAGGACCTCGATGGCACGGGCATTACCCGTCTTACCCATAAGTTCGAAAGCCAAGACGCAAAGCGCATCGCCAGCCATCACCGCCGTAGCCTCGCCAAACTGCTTGTGGCTAGTGGGCTTGCCCCTGCGGAAATCATCGTTGTCGATACAGGGCAGGTCATCGTGAATCAGGGAGAAGGTATGTATCATCTCCAGGGCGACCATGGCAAGCTCGACATTATCGCCCTTGCCGCCAAACATGTCAAAAGTAGCCCTAACAAGGGCGGGCCGCAGGCGTTTACCACCCGCAAGCATGGAGTAACGCATGGCCTCGTGCAACCGGCAGGGCTGATCCGTCACCGGTGGGAGGTACTTGTCAAATAAGGCTTCCGCCTGAACAGAAATCTTGGACAAATAGTCCTGAGCAACAGCTGCTTCTTTCTCAATAGACTGCATACGCACAAAGATACTTAAATCAGTAGACGCAAAATCCGCATTTTATCCCTATTTTCCCCATTTCATCGCAAATAAATAGGGCGCCATGTGCTTTTTTCTTTTTTTGAAGGTAGATTTCCGATAGGAGGTTCCCATGACTACGATTCCCAGTTTTTGGTTCCTTGTTCCCGTTGCCGCCCTTTTCGCTCTCGTTACGGCCTACCTGTTCTACAGGGCCATGAAAAAGGCCCCTGACGGCAACCATAAAATGAAGGCCATCGCCCACTTTGTGCGAGTGGGGGCCTTTGCCTACCTGAGACGCCAATACAAAACCGTCTCCATCGTTTTTGCAGTGCTGTTCGCCGTGTTTGTGGTGCTCGCCTTCATGGGCATCCAGAACCCCTTTGTACCAGTGGCATTCCTTACCGGCGGTTTCTTTAGCGGCCTGTGCGGATTCCTGGGAATGAAGACGGCGACCTACGCCAGCTCCAGAACGGCGCAGGGCGCCATGAGCAGCCTGAACCGGGGGCTTGTCATCGCATTTCGTAGTGGGGCCGTCATGGGCCTTGTGGTGGTGGGCTTTGGCCTGCTAGATATTTCCGCCTGGTTCATTCTTCTGAACTACATCTACGACCACAATGTCTTCGGGTTTGGGGCTAGCATTGCAAACAAACTAGCATTAGGCGGATGGAGCGAATCGCTCTTGCAAAATGACGTGTGGCTCCACGGCAAGACTGTGGAAATCACTACAACCATGCTGACATTCGGGATGGGAGCCTCCCTGCAGGCCCTATTTGCCCGTGTGGGCGGCGGGATATACACTAAGGCGGCCGATGTGGGTGCCGACCTCGTGGGCAAAGTGGAAGCGGGCATTCCCGAAGACGACCCCAGGAACCCGGCCACCATCGCCGACAATGTAGGCGACAATGTGGGCGACGTGGCGGGTATGGGAGCCGATCTCTACGAATCTTACTGCGGTTCCATATTGGCGACGGCGGCCTTGGGGGCGGCCCTCCCCGGAGGGCTCAACTATGTGCTCGCCCCCATGGTGGTGGCAGCCATCGGCATTGTACTTTCGGTTATCGGCATCTTCATGGTTCGCACTAAAGAAGATGCCACTACCAAGAACCTGCTGCATTCCCTGCTTACGGGAACCCTGGGTTCTTCTATCATGATTCTCATTGCCCTGCTCGTCATGGTAAAGCTTGGCTTTATCGAGCTGGGTATCTTTGGCGCCGTACTTTCTGGGCTTGCGGCAGGCGTGCTTATCGGGCAGTTCACGGAATACTACACCTCCGACGCCTACAAGCCTACCAAGGGCATTGCGGGCCAGGCAAAGCTTGGACCGGCCACCACCATCATCGACGGCATTTCGGTGGGCATGTTCTCTACCGGGCTCCCCGTGGTGACCATCGTGATAGGCATCATCGCGGCATTTGGGTGTGCCGGCGGTTTCGAGAACATGGCCATGGGCCTTTACGGCGTGGGCTTTGCGGCCGTGGGCATGCTCAGCACTTTGGGCATCACCCTTGCAACGGATGCCTTTGGGCCTATCGCCGACAACGCAGGTGGCAACGCCGAAATGGCGGGGCTGGACGCCAGCGTGCGTGCCCGTACCGACGAGCTGGACATGCTGGGAAACACCACTGCGGCTACAGGAAAGGGATTCGCCATCGGCTCGGCGGCCCTTACCGCCATGGCACTGCTGGCATCCTATGTCGAAGAAATCAAGATATGGATTGGGCACCTGGCCTCATCTGCCAAGGGACTCTGGAATGTAGGCTCCGTCACTTTCGCAAACCACAGCCAAGACCTGGTGAACGCCGTCGCGGGTGTCGACGGTGCAAAAATTCTCGACGGCGGGAACCGTGCCGTCTCTGCCAGCGGCGAGCTTATCGGGCTTGTGGCCAGCAAGGCGGACTATGTGGACTTTATGAACATCTACAACCTGAACCTGATGAACCCGCTCCTGCTAGGGGGCATCTTCATCGGCGCCATGATGGCATTCGTATTCTGCGCCTTAACCATTAAGGCGGTGGGCCGTGCCGCCAGCGCCATGGTAGAAGAGGTCCGTCGCCAGTTCCGGGAGATCGCGGGAATCATGGAAGGAACCGCCCAGCCCGACTACGCCCGCTGCGTGGAAATTTCCACCGTAGGCGCCCAGCACGAGATGGTCATCCCATCGCTCCTGGCGGTTGTTGTCCCCGTGCTGGTGGGACTGTTCATGGGAGTGGCTGGCGTGTTCGGCCTGCTAGTAGGCGGCCTTGCGTGCGGGTTCGCCCTCGCCACCATGCTGAACAACGCAGGCGGTGCCTGGGACAACGCGAAGAAGTTCGTGGAAAAAGGGAACTACGGTGGCAAGGGCTCCGATACACACAAGGCCGCCGTCGTCGGCGATACCGTAGGCGACCCGTTCAAGGACACCGCAGGGCCTTCCCTGAATATCCTAATAAAGCTCATGACCATGGTGAGCGTGGTGTTTGCGGGAGTGATTGTCCGCTTCGGCGGATTCCTGTTCTAGCTATGGCAGGTTGTTGAGTCCTAGTTCTTGGACTCGGACTTCTTGAACGTGGCGCTGGTAACGCGGTTACGGCCACCCTGCTTAGAGGCATACAAGGCCTTGTCCGCACGGTCGAACAGGCGCTTTGGATCTTCGCCAGCAACCATTTCGGCGATACCGAAGGAGCAGGTAACCACCTGCTGTTTGATAAGCTGGGTCGACTCGATGGCATGGCGGAGTTTTTCAGCCAAGAACTGGGCATTCTGGATAGGCGTGTCGCCGCACAGAATTACGAATTCTTCGCCACCCCAGCGGACCAGGGCATCGGTATTACGGATCTTACCCTGAATGAGTTTGGTAAGATTCACCAGCACTTCGTCACCAACATTGTGCCCCCAGGTATCGTTCACATCCTTGAAGTGGTCGATATCCAGAATCACGAAGGAAACAGGACTTCCGTTCTTCACCAGGTTTTCCTGCTCCCGCATGAGCACGCTGCTAAAGCCCGCACGATTCAGGCAACCGGTAAGCGGGTCTTCCTTACTGGACTTCTCGTATTCGCTCTTCTCAATTTCCAGAGCCCGCAGGTTCTTTTCCAACTCTTCGCGCTTCTTCTTGTTGGCAGCGCGTTCACGGCTGTAATCAAAGAAGCGGATAATCAGGATGATCAAGAAGGTCACAAACCAGATGGCGACAATGATGGTCACCAAATCCAGCTTCGCAATCTTCTTCCCCTTGAAGCACAGGCCCCGGATTTCCATGGTGCCATAGCCCAGGGGAGCGTTGGTTCCCGTCTGGATTTCGATCAGGGGCACATTGGACAGGTCGACACGGGCCTTGTGGACATTGATTTCGTTCTGGGCCACCCACCAGCTAGCCACGCGGAATTCCTGGGGTACAAACACCGCCGGGTAGGTCTCCTCCAGAGGGAAGAATTCCACCTCGTTGAACTTCAGGGATGTTTCATCCCCTTCACGGTAGAAAGAGGCGTCGTAGGCGCGAAGGTACAGGCGGACCGTTCCTTCACCACGGGGTTTTACCCACACGAAAACGCTATCGTAATGGGAAAGATCCCAGCCCTTGGTCTTGCCATCGCCCAACAAAATCTTGATACCAGCATAGGGGTAAGGATACCCCTCCCGCAATTCATAATCCACCACCACCGAGGAATCCGTACGCATCAGCTTGATGGCAGAATTGCCTCCATCCGTCGAATCCGTCTGAGCGATGATATAGGGGTAATCCGACAAGTTCAGGAATTGTATGTCATTCAGCCCTTTCTGGTGAGCCGTCAAAGCAATGACCGTAGCGGCCAGGAGCAAGAAGATCAGGATGTTCATCCTGAACAGGGCGTATATCTTTTCCATCAACCAAGACATCTAGAAATTTCCATTAAACCTTCTCTAAAAATAATACAAAACTATTCCGAAAACAATTATTTACCTGCTCAAAAATCCCCCTAATCGTCCCACCGTAAAGCGGAGCGTCTGAGCCAAGTCTTCTTGGGAATGAGCTGAGGGGTGACCATGGAGAGCGGTATTCTCCGTAAAGACAAGCTTGTATTCCAGGTCCTTAAATCCCTTGGCCTTCTGGTCTTCAAAGACTTGTTGCACCGCGGGAGTCATAGAGTCGTCAGGCCAGGTCTTGGTGGAAACCAGCAAGAACTTCACGCCCGGGTGCAACTTGCGGAGCTTGTCCAGCAGGGCGGCGTATGCCGTCTTAAATGCAGTGGGGTCCGCATGGGGCGGATTCCCCTGAAAATCGTTAATGCCCACGAAAATCACAATAACCTGCGGGTGGAAGGACTCAAAATCCCAGAGCTCGGACTTTTCGCCAAGCTCCATGACGCCAAAGATTGTATAGTCGTAGAGCTTGCTCAGGGTCCAGTCAGGAACGATCCAATCGTAATTGCGGATCAGGCCCCGCCCGCTCACCGCGTTAATCTGGAAATCGGCCTTGTAGCCATCTGCCAGCAGGAAGGCATAGCCACGGGAGGCGTCCGTCTTTTCAAAGACCGTCCCGTCTTCGGGACCACCCGCCATATTACCATAACCCACACTGAAGGAATCGCCGATAAACTCGATACGGCGGTTGGACGCCTTGGGCTTGGGACCGAACTTGCCACCCTTTCCCAGGTCTATACCGTAGAGACTAATCTTTCCGGGGTTGGACTCGCTAATCTTTATCAGGCGGAACTGGTGGACCCCGTCGCCTGCAACCTTCACCTTGTGGGTCTCCCGGCCATCGATAGTAAAGTGCTCCGTCTCCTTGCCGTCGACATCCAGGCGGTAGCGGGCCTCCCCTTCCAGGTCAAAAGACAGCTCCGAAGTGGAGGCGGAAAACTGGACCATGACACCGGGAGCGCTGGCGACAAGCGCTTGAGAGGTCACCTGCCAGCGACCTGTCAAGAGGACATTTTCAAGAAGGGGATGGTTCATTGTAGCTCCGAAGGAGAGGGTAAAAAAGCCGAAAGCCAAAAGCAAGGCGACGGCAAAAGGAATATGGGCGTGTTTTGTAGTCATGTGTTGATTAGAAATATAAACATATTTACAGATAAACGAAGAACAGTCCTCGCATCTCTCACCCCACATTCCACATCTTACTTCCTGGATTCCGTCGGGGTTTCACCTCTCCAGGATGACGTTCTTCTCACATCACACACCCCACATTTATCTATATTCCCCGTATGTTCCATCGGTTTCCGTTGATTGCCTTTTTTCTTGCAGGCTACGGCCTGGTCTTTGGCGATCCCGCACCTGCTGGAACCGCGCCCAACCCAGGGTCCGAAGGGGACACCCTTACCAAAGAGGACAAGCGCATGGCCTACCTGGTCTACAACCTCCTAGACGAGAATGGGAAAATCAAGGGGGCGAATCTGGAACGGGGCAAAAAACTGTTCCACCAGAATTGCAAGGGATGCCACGGAGTAGACGGCAGGCATATCAATTTTACCCCAACGGAAGGAAAAGCCACCTACATGGGGCAAAGGGCTCGTTACGACATGCCCACTTTCTGGTACCAGATGAATTTTGGCGATGAGAGCCGCGAGGGCATGCAGGCCTATTATGATGAAATAGAGCTAGACGAAATGGTGGACATCGCCGGCTACGCCCAGACGCTCCCCTAATCGCCCCTAAACCGACTTTTTCTGCATAACCTTGACTTCTTGGATAAAGGAGAGAAGCAAGGAATGATCCGTCTCGCTGCCCACTTCCTGGATTTCCGCATTGAAGGGCGGCTTGGACAGGTGCAGGGAATGGACATAAAAAGTGATTTCTCTCATCCTGTCGGTACGCTTGGCAGGGTCCTTTACCTGGGCGCCTAGCATGGTTCCCGTCATCTTCGCATAGCGCAGGACCTTCACCAGGTCGAAGGTGTCAAGCTTGCGGTAAAGGCTTCCATACTTGGTGGCATCCAACGAAGACTGTAGGGACGATTCGTCCTGGCCGCTGCGAAGCTCGTAGTCTGGAGCGCCCATCTCGTAGCGGGGAATGGAAAACTCCTTGCGCCATTCCTCCACAGGAGCCTTTTCTGCATTTTCCGACGCGCGAGAGGCATTGGGGCAGAACCCATAGCTTTCCAGAATGCTGAATACATTCGCTTCCTGTTCCGGCTTTATCAAGAACCCGTAACCGGGAATAAATTCTTCCACATTTTCCATGAACTGCGGGAAGGAGGAAAGCTCGTGCAGCGCCTTCCCATCGTCAATCTTCAACAGGCGAACCGTACGGATGCGAGCCCCATAAAAAGAGCCGTTCCATTCGTCAAGCGTCGCAGACACGTTACTGGGCGTCTTGACGCAATTGCGGAAGTGTTCGATTTCCGATTCGGGAAAACCGCTCCGCAAGCCGGAAAGATATGTCTCCTTGTCCAGGTTGAAGCAAAGGAAGGTCTCGTCGTTCTTGGATGTGGCAAGGGTCGAAAGCACGAACAGGATTCTCGGCGATGTTCCCACAGAAGCCACAATGTCGAAATTGGGAAGCACAGAAACGGATGCTTCGGGTATTGGCATCACAGAGGACTCCAACCACTCCAGACCGTTTGCATTCAAGGCCACCTGCTCCACCTTGCGGGCACCCTTCTGGTCGGAAAGCGTGAAGTCCACCAGGCCCAAAAGCCAGGCTTCCTTCAGGGGTCTTGGCAAGTTGTCCCAGCCCAAATGCTTGCTCTTATCCAGTATACGGAAGGTGGGGTCCAGCACCCAGAAAATCTGAGCGGCATCCTGGATGGAAGTGACCGTCGAGAGGTTCTTGAAGATGCTCTTGCAGAGCCTGCGGTCTTTCTGGAACCGGGCACAAAGCCACCAAGACAGAATATCCTGATGCAGGCGGAAGCTGTTTTTCTTCAGGAACTCCAGCGCCTTGGCCGACGGATACAGGTTCGTACCCACCAGTTCCAGCCAGCGGTTCTGGGTCAAGAAGCTAAAGATCAAAACCAGTTCCGTCTCGGCAGCATTCATCCACAGCTTGGAAGCCGATGTAAAGGAATCCAGGCAAAGCTGCCTGCCCCGACGATGAAGACTCCCGTTGCCGTTAATCTTCAGTTCACCACGCTGGGCAAGCCCAAGTACCTTACAGACATGCCAGTCCAGCAATGTACTGTAGCCCACATGAGTCCCCTTGGAAGGGTCCACCGGTTCGGGAACGAACCTGATACATTCCTCGAAATTGCGAAAACCGTAATAGACGACGGTATTAGATACAGATGAACGCCACACCAAAAACTGACGGCAAAGGGAAATCAGAAACTTCTGGAGTTCGGCGCTCTTCGCCGCAGGAACAGAAAGTCTAAGCTCGTTGTAAGAAAGTCCGCGGGAACCGCTCAGGTAGATCAAGTCCAGGCAATGGCGCTGCCAGGGTTCCAATTTCTGGCGGATGGACTGCAGTCGTTCCAAACTAGAATAAAAAGACAGAACTTCAGACTGTATCAAGGCGTTGTTCAGCAAGCCCTTCTTGCCATAAGCCAAGGCATGAACATCACGCAACATAGGCTTGGACATTCCATCAAAAAATACAGTCAAATCCATCATAGTGCATCCCCTCAAATAGGGACGCAAATTTAGCAAAAAATGAGCCTGCCGTCAAAGGGCGTTCCCCGTCCACAGGACGGGTCGGGTGCTGCTCGCCGAGCGCGCTCGGCTCATCGAGCCGCTTGCGCGTCTCGCCACCGCGTGGCGGTGCGACGTCCCCTAACGCAGACGCGAGTGTGAAGTGTGTAGTGTGGAATGTGGAATGATTGTTTATCGGCGGGCTATTCTGAGTCCTTGACGCAACGGACGGAGAACCCTCTGTTCTTGCTGCCGTCGTTGAACAGGTCCGCACCGTCGTTGCGGTAATACAACTCCATGGCGTACGCGTAGTAGATGGTTTCCTCAGTAGAACTCCAGAAGACCGTGCCATAGCCCTTGGAGTTGTAATTCCCAATGCCGTCGTTCCTGAAGCCGGCAGGAAGCGCCGAGAACCCGAAGGCATCCTCGATGGTGATGCCGCTGTACGACGACCAGCAGCGAGCCGCGGACTTGAGCTTGGAACCCGCCGTATTTGAAGACGTATATTCCGTAATGGAACCGTCAACGGCCACAATCAGGGCATCCCATTCGCTTTGACTGGGCAAATGCCAGCCCTTGGGGCATGCACCACGAATATCTCCCTCACCAAGGTTGCATGCATGATCAATACCACACTCGTCCTCCGCCCTGCCCACTGCAGCAGCCCAGGTATAAAGACGACCGTAAACAGAACAATCGCCTTCTGTAGTTCCGATTCCACCACCACACCAGCTGTTTTCCGTCTCAAAGTTCAGATTCTCGGCCATCCACACCTCGGAATAGCCAGTGCCCGCGGGGGCGATGGTCACCGTCTTGTAAATCTGTCCATCACGTTCATCGGTAAACTCGCCATAGTTAATGTCCGGATTCAAGTAATCCCAGGCGGTTTTGCTAGACCCCTCAACATCGCTCGAGGTGACTCTCGAAGAACTAGAGTTGCTGGACTTGGTCGATGTTCCTGCCGAAGAAGGATTGCCCTTGCTGTCGCTGGAGTTGACACTCGATGAAGAGAAGTCGCAGTCCATCTTCTCGATGAGAGTCCCGATGACCCAGCCGTTGTTACCATCGCACACAGCCATGTCATGGTATTCCGTCAGGTAGGTGGCAACGCACTTCTGACTCTTGCCGCAGTCGTAATCCGACAGTTCCATGAATGTCTCGACGGTGTCGGGAATTCCACCACGGTTCCCGCCACTACCATTATTACCCCCCGCTGACGAAGAATCGTCGCAGGCGGAAAGGGCGAAACCGAGCACCCCAGCAAGGGCACAGACCGTAAACTTTCTAGAGAATGTATTTTTCATAGCGAAACCTTTTGGAATTTATTCAGAGTCCTTGATGCAACGGACGCTCACTGCAATGACCTTACTGCGATTAACCATGAGTGCACTCGGACGTCCATAATACATATTCACGCCATATACATAATAGCCATCAATTTCAGAAGAACTCCAAAAGTCTGTATAATCGCCAGCATTGACAAAACCATCGGTTGGTCTCGAGCCCACAGGCAACGCCGCAAAACCGTATGCGTCCGTACCGTTACGATTATTAGTCCATCCCGTCTGAGATTTGAGAGCCTTACCCGCATCATCTGTTCCGCCAACTTCATCAATCAAAACATTCCATTCGGTTGTATCAGGCAGATGCCACCCCATCGGACATAAGCCCTGAACTTTTGAAGGTAGAGAGCAGGTCTTTTTTCTGCCACAGTCCACTCCATTGCCGCTGTCGTAAAGTGCGATTGAGTCAATCGCCGCGGCCCAGGTGTAAAGCCGACCGCCATACGCACATTTTTCTTCATTGTATTCATAGCACCAATTACGTTCCAACAAACTAGGCGTTTTAATACTGTCGGCATAGTTCAAATTCTGTGCCATCCATATCTGCTCGCCAATCTGAGCAGTCTTATAAACCTGACCATCGCGTTCATCGAGAATTTCGCCATACTTACCCGTTTCAAGGAATTCCTGGTTCAGGTATTCTGTCGTAACACACTTATACTTCGTGCAATCGTATGTTCCCGACGGCATGACCTTTGCTTCGGCGTAACTTTTCGGAACTTCGTCTGAACTTGAAGAAGATTCAACCTTGCTCGCAGAACTGTTGCTTGACTTTGTGCCATTTCCAGACGAATTGGAATTGCTTGACTTGGTCGATGTTCCTGCCGAAGAAGGATTGCCCTTGCTGTCGCTCGACTTGTCACTCGATGAAGAGAAATCGCAGTCCATCTTCTCGATGAGAGTCCCGATGACCCAGCCGTTGTTACCATCGCACACAGCCATGTCATGGTATTCCGTCAGGTAGGTGGCAACGCACTTCTGACTCTTGCCGCAGTCATAGTCCGACAGTTCCATGAATGTCTCGACGGTGTCAGGAATTCCACCACGATTCCCGCCGCTACCGCCATCACCCCCCGCCGACGAAGAATCGTCACAAGCGGAAAGGGCAAAGATTGCCAACAGTAAAATAAATTTTTTCATAAAAACACCCATTACAAAATTTTACCCCTTAGTCAATCTTTCAAGCAACGGAGATTGTATGTGAGGCCACCAAGTCCTGATTTAAATTTCATTGGAGAATTTTTTTTTGCCAGACCCATCTGGAATTCCACAAATATACCGCGTCTTAAAGGTCTACAATTCCCGCCAGTACAAATATAATCTGTTATATCATCTTTTAAAGAAGTCAAAAGCACAGCCTTATATCTATTTCGATTTCTGTCCACGAAATCATCGCCACCCCCCGGTAAAAGGGAAAATCCATACTCATCTTTAAATCCGTTGGCTTGCATTACCTCGACATCGGTCTTGCCACTCTTGCGGAAATAGCCAACGTCATTAATCGTCCCTTCAGTATCCCATGCCGGTGGAGCGAACAACATGCTTGAGTGTAGCGAATCCGCCCCGACCGTCTCAAAAAGTTTTTTAAATTCTGCAACACTTGGAATATGCCATCCTACAGGACATACCCCACGGACAGGTTCGGTTAAATTCGTTGTGTCAACAACGGCTTTTTCCCAGGAATAGTAGCAACCGTAGGTACTATCATCATACGCACTATTCGGTTGACAGTCATATTCCAAATTTTTTGCCATCCAGGTCTGGTCGCCAATGGTTGTAATCGGGTATTTTTTCCCGTCCCTTGAGTCTGTCAAGATTTCATAGGCGTCCATATTTTGCAACACCCCGTTAGCCAGCCATTCTTTGTCCCTGCACGTATAAGACAATACCCAAAACTTACTGACGGGTTGTGTTACGGACGCCCCTTCATTATATGAGCCACACCCCTTTTTAAGTTCTATTTCAGATGAGGAGGCTTCCCTAAATGCTCCGGATTCGCATACATAAAAAGAACTCGTATCGACAGCACCCGCTAAAACACTTCCGTCAGCGTCGCACTTGAGGCCATGGGTGTTCTGCTCCAAGGCTGTCGCCTTTCGCCACATTCCATTATCGCAAATAAAGTAGACCCCATCATTTTTACTGTAAGTATTTCGGGCAGCAACAATCTTCTTATCGAAGTTGTCAGAACACTCGCCCAGTTTGTACTCTGCGGCAACAAAGGAGTTTATGTAGGATTCAAAGTCTGGGATTTTTTCAACGCCACCACTTTCCTGGATATTCTTTCGCACTTGTACGAAATCCTGGTCCACTGCAAAGTCTGCTGCATCCGCACGATTATCCAAATCGTTCCATTCTCCATCCTTTTTAAAGTCAAGAGCGAACATCTGTAGGCGATAATCAAAACCAGTTTCCGATTCATTCAGCATAAGGATCGTCATAGCCAGCAGTGCCGCTCCCCCATCGGTATCGGAGTAAACGTTCAGTTTGTTCAATTCGTCAAAGTTTCCTTCAAAGCCAAAGGTCTTGAAAAGTTCCTGTTCGGCCTGCTTTTTGGCATCATAGATAGACGCTCCATAATCCACCAACTCTTCGATACGGCTATAAACCAAGGATGTTGCAACATTGATATTCGCACTGTTTTTTTGCTTTAGGTTTATGACGCCCTTTAGCGATGATTCCGATGAAGAAATGGAGCCTGTAACGATATTGTAAAATTTACCAGTTACCTTTGCATAACCATAGTTGGTTTCCGAGGAGACTTCCTTTATGGAATATGCCCCATCATTGTCGGCAACCTCACCGGTGAATTCCTCAAAGACCATAATGAAGGTTGAATCTAGCCCTTGAATGACAATGTTGCTGCCTTCCACAAAGGGCCCCACCTGCGCAATTCCCGAAACATCTCCAGAAAAGGGTTCGTTGGCATCCTTGGCAGATGTTTCGTAGGGAGAACTAGAGGAATCGCTTCCGCAGGCGGAAAGGGCGAAGATTGCCGCAAATAAACAGATGGTTAGAGATTGCTTCCCCTGAAACAAGTTCAGGGTCGCAATGACACGCTGGAAAGACTTCTTCATAAAAACATCCCCGTCTATAGTTTATCTTGTGAAATATAGGTAGTGCCCCTGCCAAAGTCCATACCCCCCCCCATTGTAAAATTTCATAAACAAACTAAGGGGGGGCGGTTCCCCGCAATTTGTAATAAATTTGCCCTTTCCTGGTTCTGTTTTGTATATTACCCCGCGAAAGTCGTGTTTCCATATCCCATAGCAGCTAAAATCGGCTGCGGGCTATGGAAATACGACTTTTTTTATGGAGGTAAAATGAGCAAAAAGGATAAAATTGAGATTCCCGACCAGGTCGGGAACGAAAACAGGGGCGAAATCGTGCTTTACCAGCCGGAAGGCGAAGTGCGGTTAGAAGTTCGTGTAGAAAACGAGACCGTATGGCTTACACAGGCACAGATGGCGGAACTGTTTCATGCGTCAAAGCAAAACGTGAGTCTGCACATCTCAAACATTTTCAAAGAAGGGGAACTCATGCAAAATCGAACTGTCAAGGAATACTTGACAGTTCAAAAAGAAGGGAAAAGAGAGGTTTCTCGTAAGGTCCTATGGTATAATCTGGACATTATCATATCCGTCGGATATCGAGTCAAGTCTATTGCGGGAACGCGTTTTCGGCAGTGGGCATTGGGAGTTCTCAAGGAATTCATGCTCAAGGGTTACGCCATAAACCAGCGAAAGCTATCGACCGATTTGCAGATTGCGGACCGTCTGCACGAACAGCGGCAACTCATCGAAGGCCAAGGCGTCAAACTCGCAAATGTTGATACTCGGCTTTCCGCAGTCGAACAACGTATAGACTTTTTCGTGAATGCGGCACAAACTCCAACGGGTGGAATTCTTGCGACTGGAACGCGGTTTGACGGGTTTATACTGATTTCGGATCTTGTGAAAACCGCCAAAAAATCCGTAGTATTCATCGACCCGTATGCCACCGTCGAGGTGCTAAAATTCGCGGCCATGCGGGCGAAAGGTGTCTCGGCAACAATCTACTCCCCGAGAATTACACCCGAATTCCAAGCTGCAGCAGAATTGCACAAAAAGCAGTACCCAAATTTAGAACTGAAGACCATGCGCACGATTCACGACCGTTTTCTTCTGGTCGATGACACTGTATATCATTTTGGCGCAAGTTTCAAGGACATGGGTAACGAGATGACGGCTTTCAGCGTGCTGGATTTTGTGACACCGGAAGAAGTCATTGAGAAAGTGAGGGAAAGCACGAAGGGGTGAAGAGGGTTTTTAAGGGGCGGAGCCCCTTAGGAGAGGGGGTAGGCAAAGACTTGCCCCTGAAAATTGCTGGTATGAAAAGTATGGATCCCGTCGCTGCGCTCCAGGATGACGCTGGTCAAGGTCGGAGGTGCCCGCTCAAGGCGGGCATGACATGGTGGGGCAAGGCTTTGCCGAGGGGGAGGCTTCCCCCCGCCAAGGTAAAGAGGGAAAACTTTACAGAAGGGCGTCCAGTTCTTCGGAGCTGGTGGCCACCTGCTGTTTGTTGTTCCAGATACGCATGAAGGTTTTTCCGTAAGCCTCATTCACCACGCGGTTGTCGAGAATCAGGATTTTTCCGGAGTCCGATTCCGTGCGGATAAGGCGGCCAAGGCCCTGGCGCAGTTCCATGTAGGCCTCGGGCACAAAGTAGCTCTTGAAGGTGTTTTCGCCCCGGGATTTCATGTCGGCGGAAATGCCCGCCACCAGCGGATCAGAAGGATTGGGGAACGGAAGCTTGGTAATCACCAGAAGCTTCAACGCATCGCCCGGAAAATCCACTCCTTCCCACAGGGTCTGACAACCCAGCAGACATGCACCGCGCGACTTGCGGAACATAGAGACAAGACCATCCAGGGAACCGTCCACATGCTGACACAGGAGAAGCTTGTTCTTTTCAGCGAAAGCGGGGGCAAGTGCAGCCTGGGCCTTCATCATGGTAGCAACACTGGTAAAGAGCACCAGGGTGTTTTCGTCGGTCTTGGGCAAGACCTGCAAAAGGGTTTCGTTCAGGGCTTCGCCGAATTCCGCCGTAGAGGGCTTAGGCAGGTATTTCGTCACGATGACGGAGGTGCGGGAGTTGCGGGCCTGTTCGTCGGGGAACACCTTGAGGAAGGGCCGCTTGCCCGGGCCTTCGCTGGACATGCCCATCTTCTGGACGAAGTAGGAAAGGTCGCCCTGGACCGCCAAGGTGGCAGAGGTGAACAACGCCGACTTGATCCAGGGATAGAACTTCTCCTTCCAGGTATCGCCGGAATGAAGCGGATAGGCGTGCATCTTGAGGGTATGCGGATTGAAAGGCTCTTCCAGATAGAACACCCAATCCACCCGACCCGCCTTCACCAGGAATTCAAAATCCGTCATAAAGCGAGACAGGTCTTCCATGGCACCACGGGCATCCTTCACAAGGCCCTTTGTCGCAGGTACCGCTGCGAGGGAATCGAACAGCTTGTCGGCCTGGACCTTCGATACCAGGAACTGGTCTACAAAGGGCTTGGGGTCTGCATCGTATTCTGCCAGAATCCCGTTCCTGTAAATAAGGCCCGTCTTATCCGTCTTGAGCTTACCAATGCGCTTACCTATCTTCATGAAGAGACGGTGCAGACACTTTTCCGTTTCGTTCAAAGCGTTAATCAGTTCTTCGCAGGCAGCGATGAGTGCCGTCTCTTCGGCAGGAATCCGACTTTCTATTTCGGCGATAAGGCCATCCTTACGCATACGAGAAGGCACCAGAGTCTTTGCGATGTTCCTATAACCGAAGAAGGACACCAGCCGGCCCTGAGCCTGGTTACTGACTTCCGGAAGCCTGTGGGCTTCGTCAAAAACGATATGCTCGTAAGTGGGCAGCAGGGCGAAATCCAGCTTCAGGTCCGCCATGAACAGAGCATGGTTCACCAGCAGCATGTTGGAAGCGGCTGCGCGACGCTTCGCCACCATGGCAGGGCAGTGGGCATAATGAGTACACTTCTCGCCTTCGCAAGTAGATGCACTGCTGGAAAGCTTGGACCACAGTACGCGATTGCGGTTGTGGTTAAACGAGGTGCATTCGTTGATGTCGCCGGTGGTAGTCTGTTCTGCCCAGGGGAGCAGCGCCATAAAGGAATCCCGCTCCTCGCTCTGCAAAAGGCCGGCGGAACATTCCAGGAGCTGTTCGAACTTGCGTAGGCACAGGTAATTGTCCCGACCCTTCAAAATAGCCACCTTCAGCTTGCCGTCAAACAAAGGCTCTATCTGCGGGATATCGTGATTCCAAAGCTGTTCCTGGAGCGCACGGGTAGCGGTACTGATGACCACGCGCTCCCCTGCCACTGCCTTGTTGGCGGCGGCAACCAGGTAGGCCATGGACTTTCCAGAACCCGTAGGAGCCTCTATAACACAGAGGCCACCCTTATACATATTGCGTTCGGCAATGGAGGCATATTCCGCCTGGTTCTTGCGGTAGGTGAATTCCGGAATCTGCTTAGAAAGAATTCCACCCTCGTCAAAAAATTCGGAGACCTGCTTACCACTCATTGGTAAAGGCACACCCTGTTCACCAGAAACCTCGGGAATCTTGTAAGAAGGGCAAAATTCTACGGCGCCGGCGGCAGGTCCAAAAAGACGCTCCCAATGAGTCTCGGCACTGACCTTGGTGAGAGCGTTCATGAGCCAAGAATCCATAGACGCAATCTTCTCGAAAGCCTTCACGAAAAGCTTGCCGCAGGCTTCGGCGTCGGGGAGCGCCCGGTGGGCGCGGCTATGCTCAATCCCGAGAGACGCCACCAGCGTATCCAGGCGGTGGTTGGGAACATCCTGGAAGGCGATTCTCGAAAGGGTCAGGGAATCCCATACAGGGTGATTCTCGAAATCTATCCCAACTTTTGCAAATGCACTTTTCAGAAAACGGGCGTCAAAACTGGCATTGTGGGCCACGATGGGGCTGTCACCAATAAAACTACGGATCTTTCCGGCAAGAGCCGCAAAGTCTTCGGACTCGTCCAGTTCCTTCTGGGATATTCCCGTAAGGCTCTCAATAAAGGGACGCAATTTCACCGATGCCGGACGGACGAGATAATCCAGAGATTCCGCAGGGTTTCCGTCCTGGAAACGCATCAGGGCCACTTCGATAATTTCGTCCTTGTCGAATTCAAGACCCGTGGTTTCCAGATCGATGGCGATAAAAGTAGGAATATTCATGGGAATCTCACTTTTTTGACAATGTCGGCAAATCGGGAATCAACTTGTTCAAGTCATTCTCGCCCTTGGAAATCTTTAGTGTATCGTTCGGTGCACGCCAGGGCTGTCCAAACCTGAATGGCGCAAGCTTGCCCGCATCGGGCGTGTCCCTACCCTCTTCGGGATAGTAATACTCGATGAAGAAACCGCCCTCTTCCAGGTCGGGGAAAGTAAAGTTTCCAGAGCCGTCGCACTTTGCCACCTGCGTCATCTTCGTCTCGATGGAAGTGAGGCGTACCGCCACCTGGTCGTTTCCACCGGGAATGGAGCCCCTAAGAGATGCCAGCTTCAACTTGGACACGGATTCCACACGGCTCAACCGCCTGTACTTGAGCGTAACCACCGTATCGCGCACGCCGTTGCTGTCCGCCTTGGCTAGCGTCGTGTCGTTATAACCTTCCAGAACCTCGATGGCAACATCGGTAGGCCATTCCTCATCATGTTTCACCAGCAAGCGAACAGGATCTATGGGCTCCACCTGCATCAGGGCCGTATCCTTGTTGATGGCGATATAGAAAGCCTGGGTCAAAGAATCTCCGAAGGGCTTGTCATAGGATATAATCAAGGAATCGTGAGGGAAAACCGCCTTGGTCCTGGATGTGAATTTTGCGGCCACAACCTTGGGCGCCGCGGTATCCTTCGCCATTTCCTGCCATTCCCATTCCACATAATTGCGGAGCGTGTCCAACGGACGGAACAGGGAATCCTTCGCCTCGCGGCAGGCAAACTTGTAAACTGTTTCCTTCTTGGGTTTTTCGTTAAAGTAGAACAGCGGCTTCTTGGAAGATGCGCCCAGGTACACCTTAGAGGGGAACATGGTTTTTCCATCGGTGCTAGAAGTGAGAGAGCAGTTGGTCGTGTCCCTGAAAAGGGAATCAAAGTAGACAGGTCTCGTGAAAGTCGCTTCCAGAATATTGGCGTTAGGCTGTGCCACCGATTCCAACTCCAAACGGCTGGTGTCCTGATCTGCCAGGGGGATCCACAATGTATCCAATGTTCCTTCTGTCAGCACGATATCCCTTCCCCAAAAACCCACCAGTTCTGCAGACGGTTCGATTTTCTGGTTTCCATTTAAATCCAAGAATGCCGCTATGCGGTAACGGCCTGGCTTAAGCCCCGTCAGCTCGAAATTGCCGGCGCTATCCACAAGGGTGGTGAACAGGGGCGGTTCTTTCGTAAGCATAGGGAGCGAATCCAGCAGGTTCGTAGTCGTATCCCTGTACTTTTGCAGGTAGCGGATGCCTTCGCGTTCCGAACCCATCAGGAATAAGCCGACACTGGGGTACAGCTTTTTCTTCGTCATGGAATCATGCACCATGACACGGCCCGGAAGTCTCAAAGAGTCAATATGCGCGCCTGTGGAGAACACCACCTGGAAAGGCTTTGCGAGAGCGTTACCATGCAGGTCCTTGATGCCGCTAGCAAAAGTCACCGTATAGGTAGTGCCCGTATCCAAAAGCCCGCGGGATGTGAGCTCCAGAGTCTTGCCACTGACTTCGAAACGCATCTTCTTTTCGATGGGCGGCGATATGGAAACGGCGTTTCGCGGGATGCTGGGGTTGATCCACTCGTCGAATTCCAGCTTGATGTAAAGCTCGTTGGGGTGGTTCGTGGTACCCGGAGCCGGGTAGACCGCCGCAATCCGGGGCGGCAGCTTGTCTTCAGGACCGCCTCCCGGCGCCACCTGGGTTGCACAGGCCACAAATCCCGCACAGACAAGCGCAAGGATAATCCAGAGGCAATATGCAACAGTCCTAAACTTCATATCAAATCAGGGGTATAATCTTGCCTATACGGCTCCAACGGATGTTGAAGGGAATGCGCCACCAGGTGAAGGGGTTGCCCAGGGCGAATTTCTGGTTTTCGTTTTCGAAGGAGAAATAAATCACAAACGCTTTCGCACGAACATTGCGTAACGAAACAAAACCCCAGTAGCGGCTGTCGGCGGAATTGTCGCGGTTGTCCCCCATCATAAAGAACTGCGGAGTCTTGACGGTGTAGCTCTCGATGGGCTTGCCATCTACCAACAGGCGACGCCGAATCTCAAACTTCGAAGCAACCTTTTCCGCAGAGGCTACCGATGTGTCAATTGCAGTCGTATCCACCGTCGCAGAATCCCCAACGAGACTGTCTACGACCAGAGTATCAGCCGACTTGTTCAGCAAAGCCACATTCCCTTCCAAATCCCGCAACACCGAAGCTTCAAGCCCGATATAGCTCACCTGGCGGGTCATGCCACCCTTCTGGTGGGGATCCAGCATGGGCAAGAACCCAATTCTCGAAAGCTCCTTGAAATAGGCAAAACTCATGGTACCGTAAATCGTATCGCCCTGGACCAGATGCTGCTGCAATACGGTACGGTTGTAGCGTAACATGTCGTTTATTAAAAGGCTACGGTCGTTTTCCACCGGAATGAAGAAATTCTCGAATTCGTAGTTGTTGTCTTCTACGCCATCACGCCAAAGAGAAAGGTCCAATTCCACATGGCTATCAGGATTTTCCTGCAGCACCAGGGAGCGGAGCCACCACAACTTTTCCAACGGTAGGGAATCCACATAGAACACATCCCCCACCGACGGAACCACAAAGGTCTCCCGCTCGTCCTTGGGAGACTTGCTCCGGAATGTGGCCGTGTACTTACCATGCCCCGGAAGCGTATCCTGGCGGACGCCGTTCAGATAGAGTTTTCCCTCGTGAACCGCCAGGGTATCGCCGCTCACGCCAACACAGCGCTTAATGTAGTCCTTCGGGCCATCGGCATAGTGAATCAAGTGGGGCTGACCTTCCTCAGGTTCGTGGTCCCAGTAGAAATTCCCAAGCATCAGGGCATTAAAAAGATGGGTATAACGCCCAGGATTGTTGTCCGGATATTCAGGTTCACCTGGATAACGGAAGATTACCACATCGCCCTTCTCGGGTAATGTGTAGCCAGGGAAATGCTGGTTGCTGAAAGGTATGGGCGACCCGTAGGTAAACTTGAGCCCCAGCAAGAAATCTCCCGTGTGCAGGGAGTCTTCCATGGAGCCGCTGGGAATCTGAAACGCCTGAATCACATACTGGATGACAATCAGCGCAAGCACTACCGGGACGATAATTTCCCGGGTCAGGCCCTTCAAAAACTTCTTCGTCGAAAAATGTTTCGGTGAATTTTCCATACAAGACTCAATTAAAGGCTACGCACCCTTTTCACAAAATTCCTACTTACCAGCAGCTGGGTATGGTCCTTGTCCCGCAACACCACATTCAGCCGGCTCATGTCGCTTTTCCTGATTTCAGCGATGTAGTCGATAGCCACCAGGTGTGCCCGGTGAATCCGCACAAACTGCCGCGGGTCCAGCTTCTTTTCCAAATCCACAAGGGGCATATCAATTACATACTGTCCACTCAGGGCATAGACCGTCGTATATTTCTCCTCGCTCTGGAAACGGACAATCTCGTCCACATTCACAAGCAGAATCCGGTCACCTATTTTCACCTGAAGGCGCTGCAGGTAATTGTTTGCAGAGCCCATCATCTGCCGGAATGAATCCCAGGAGAAATTTTCGGGCAACTGGTTTTCCGATGCCGACTGTTCCAGTCGTTTCCGCAACTTTTCCACCGTCTTTTCCAGGCGGGCGGGTTCAACGGGCTTCAGCAGGTAATCAACCGTATTCTCTTCGTAGGCACGCAAGGCAAAATTATCGTAGGCCGTGGTAAAGACTATCAGGGGCATGTCGTCTTCCAAGGATCTAAGCGCTTCGAAAGCATCCATGTCGTTCAACTGAATATCCAGAAACACCACATCGGGCAAAAGCTGGGTTATTTTTTCAATAGCATCCGCCCCGGAAGATGCCTCCCCTATAATCTCTATTTCGGAAGAAAAAGGCTCCAGCAGAGAACGCATGCGTACGCGTGCAAGCGGTTCGTCATCTACAATCAGAGCCGTACACCGCATCACTTTTCTCCTGCCACCGCAGAATCTTTCTTTACACTGTCGCCAGTCGCAGTATCAGCAGGCGTTCTCAAAGGATTGACATAGATCCTGACAAGCTCCGCCTTCATATCGTCCTGATCCCTGTAGACCGTGCCGGCTCCCGTAAGCAACGCGAACGAACCGTAAGGTTCTCGTTGGAAATTATAGCGGACCTTCCCCTCGGAAAGATCTACGAGCATCTTGTCGCCAGTCAAGGAGAACCGCCCCAACAGGGTATCCGTATCGATGGAATCGGGAGTGGAGCCCCTGACGATATTCTGGACAAACACCACCGAACTGTCCTCTTTAAGCTGAACCTTGACAATGTTCGCCCTACAATTTTCGCAAGGAAGCCTACCCGAATAAAGACCGACCACTCCCTCGGGGACATCAATCTTTTTCAAGGGCGGCAATGGCGCAGGTTCTTCCTTGGAACACCCAAGGAACAAGAGAACCACAAACAGGAAAATCCAGCCAATATACTTCATAACACCAAATCTAAAAATTTTGCCTATTTTACATTGCGGATCGAGCTATCCGGAAGCCCAAACTGTGGCCCTTATACAGGGGAGCCTTCTTTGCGCGTTCACTAGAAGCAAGGGCCGACACCTTGTCGCTCCAACCGCCCCCGCGCACAACCCGGTTTGTCCCCTTTTCTGCACCGGTAGGGTCCTCCATATCCTTATTCTCGTAGGTACCATACCAGTCGTTTACCCACTCGGCCACATTCCCACCCATGTCGTAGAGACCATATTCATTGGGCAAGTACTGACCTACCGCCACGGGGCCTTTACTTTGTGCGTAATAGGCGTAATTCTTGGCTTCCTCCGTGCCCCAGTAATAGGTGCTGGTGGTTCCGCCGCGGGCGGCAACTTCCCACTCGTTTTCTGTGGGCAGGCGAATTGCGCCCTTGGCAGCATAATCAATAGAAAGATCATTCAAATAGAATTCATCACCAACAGAAGTATAGACATAGGCCGTATCGCGGCCAAGCAGCTTAGAGTAGGCGTTGCAGAAGAGAACCGCCTGGTACCAGTTCACATTTTCCACCGGGAAATCCGCGCCATCGTTTACCTGCTGGGGAATATCACCCATAACCTTGCTGTAAACATCCCGAGTCACTTCGGTAGTGGTAATTTCAAAGCCGGAAATAGAATAGGTGGCCGTACCACGAATAATGCTAGTCGCAGGAATTACGGCCCACTCCATAAGGGGCGCCCAGGTAGAATCTTCGACCGCTCCGCTAGAAGATTCAGGAGCAGCCGAATCAGAAGAGCCCTTGCCGTCTGAAGAATTGACAGTGTCGGCATTCTCATCAGGACGCAGCGGTTCAAAAGTCTGTTCACCACCACCTGCTGAACAGGCGACAAGGGTGGCGGTAATTAAAAATGCCAGAATCACTCTGCATATGCTTTTATTCATTTCACTACCCCAATGCGGTAAAGCTTCTGCTTGGTCTTGCCGGAACTGAACTTCACCTGTAGCCGGACCGTATAGACATCGCTACCCAAAGCCTTCAGGTCCAAGTTCTCGAACTGGTTCCGACCCGCCTCTACCCCAGACATTTTCTGCTGGTAGACGCAGTAGCCCGTAATGTCGTAAATTTCCAGAGTGACCGTCTTGGCACTGTTCCCGATTTCAAAGCGGGCCTTGGCGTTTCCACCCCGCACGGGGTTCGGGTACACGAAGAATTCTCGGATCTCGTCTTTCTGCTTGGAGGCCTCGGGTGTACCCAGCCTTGAAGCGTCAAAGTATCCCGTCCTTTCGTTTCCGCCAGCAGGGAGCGTCCAGGCCGCCAGAGATTCAGCCGCCCCTGTGGTGGCCTTCCGCAAGCGGAACGCCGAGAGCTTGTCACGATGCAAAGCGTAAATCTCGGGCCCGGCCGACTTTGCCGTGGGAACGGCATCTGTCACGAAGATGCTCATGGGCTTCAGCTGCTTTGTGGACTCCACGTACTCAAAGCTGCCGGCCGCCAGCGGGAACCCGTCTTTTTCAGTCAGGGCCTTACCCTTGCCGGTGTAGGCATAAACCAGGCCATCGTTGCTGGGCACTAGAATTTCAGGGTCAGCATCGCCATTTACATCCACAAGAACCGGGTCGCTAAAGAATCCATAAATCGGGGTCCCGCGGCTAATCTTTACGGGGAACCCAGCGATAGGCAAGCCCGAACGGTCCAGGGCATAAACCAGATTGTCGCCCAAGAAGACGATTTCAGGATACTTGTCTCCGTTGATATCGCCGATGGCAATACCCGAAGTCTCGTCCTTCAGGCCGCTTGTGCCTGCGGCGCCACGCTTGTAGCTTTTTGTCCAGCGGGTCACCAGGCCCTTTTTGGCATCATCATAATTCACAGCCACAACGGTCCCGCGACTGCCCACAGCGATAATATCCACCTTGTCATCCCGATCCATATCGGTACAGGCAATGCGGAATGTCTCACCAGATTTTCCGTTCAGCTTAATCCACCCCTGTGTCGTAAAGAGCTCGCCATCGCTAGACACCTGTACACTCTCGATACCCTTGCCGGCATCTTGCTTGCAATAAGCCATATCGGTATAGATTTTTGACGCTGTCGAATTGGACTCATGAACGTTTATTGTCGACTTCTTTTCAAACTTGACTGCATCGTAGGTCACCACGCCTTCGCGGCTGGCAATCCAGATTTTTCCATCGTGAACGACAGGCCCTGCCGTAGCGGAATCTACCGCAATTTCATCTTGTATTGGGATGCCGCCTACAAAGCGGGTCTTTACCAGCTTGTTCCTGTGCAGGCTGTAAACATCCTTGCCATCGCTGGCCATGCCCACCAGCGCTCCATTGCTCGGCCCCACGCGGTACAACGGCACTTCGACCTTCGCACTGTCGCGGGTCAGGGACTTCTTGGTTATCACCGTATCCGCCACGAACAGCGTGTCGCCCAGGGCATTGAAGGCCTGCAGGGTTCCATCTTCAGCGCCCACCACGATAATCTTTTGCCCATCGTGTTCCGGGTCATCTACGAACACCGCGCCGCGCACCGCCGAATTTAGGCCAATCTCGCGGGGGAACTTGCTCCCTTCGATACTGCCGTCATCAATGCTGATGGTCACGCTGATAATGGGGGCTGCAAAGTTCAGCACACTGTCGCCCATGAAGGCGTTGGATGTTTTTTCCTTGCGAGCACCCTTGGGAACATTCACCGTAATCTTGATTCCCGTGTAGCCACCCTGGGTGGTCATGGTGTTGGCATATCCCGTAGGGGCAATGGTCTTTACCGTATCGAACTTCTGCTTGGAATCCTTTGCGGGAATGCGCAAGTGTGGCAACAAATCTGTTCCGGAGCCGTAATCATAGGTATCTTCGCCCAAGGCATTCTTGAAGGACTTGCCTATGCTGAGGATTCCGTCGGACTCTACAAGCGAAATTCCGAACTGGTGGTCACGCAGCGTATCGCCGCCCCAGAAGTTGGCGATACCGTACTTCAGCGTTTCACGAAGATACCAGTCGTTCACCTTCCAAACCGCAATGCCACTGGCTGGCAGGCCCGCATCAAAGGAACTGGGGGCCAAGATAAATCCGCTCAGCTGCTTCGCATTGGCTTTGCACTTGTCCTTCACACAAACGCTATCCTCAAAAAGCTTGGAAATGCTATCCGCCGGCACTGTAATCTTTTGCGTTTCTGTCTGGGCACCGGCATCACGAACATGGGCCACTTCTACCGTACCATCCTTGTTCCAGCTGCGCTGACGGTTCTCGATCAACAGGTATTCGCTACCGTTCAGGGGGACTTTCACGATTTCAGTACCGAGACCGCTACCCGCAGCAGCGATCTCCACCGTCACCGGGTGACCCGCCGTAGGACGAACTTCCTTTACCGTGCCCCAACCCATATAGAGCCTGTCCCAAGCTGCGGGCAACGCAGGGAAAAATCCATTACCTGCATTGTAACCCGCAAAATCCATCAGGTCAAAATAACCCAGGCGGCTAATGCCCTTCACCACATCGTAGGTGTTGGGGAGCCCAAGCTCGCGCCCCACCTGGTTCGTGATGATTCCGTTGATACCCCAATTCAGCCCATCCTGGGATGCCGTCTCCGACACCACCATGATAGAGCGCAGGGTATCCGTTGCACCTTCCAGAGCAAGGGCCGTCGTCACCGTATCGCCGTTCTCGCCCACGCCCATCACGGGTTGCACGCTCTTCACCTTCGCCGAATCGGGCATCAGGTACATCCAAGCGTCCTTATCCACATAAATGTCCAAAAAGTCACCCGGCGTATCCGCATTACGGGTGCCCATGCTCCCGCCATCCAGCAGGCGGCTCGCCCCTGCGTGGGCAATCATGTAGGAGCGTTTCACATTCGGGTTCTTTGAAAGGGGAACCTTGAAAGGCGACTCGCTAGAAGAATGGGCCTTGGCCACCGCATCGTAAATGAAGTTCAGGTAAAGCCTGCTGCGGTCCTCGTCATATTCCGCTGTCTTTTCACCCTTGCTCTTGGCCGTCCTATTGTAACCCATGATGGGCTTATCCAAGGTGTAAAGAGAGTTTTCCGGGAAAACACGAGCCCGAACCGCCAGCTTGCCTCCGCTAGCCGCCTGGTAAAAAGCGTTCACAAACTCGAAATGCCTAAGCCAATAGTTGGGGTTGGCGCGAACCCCCGAAGGGTCCAGCTTGTAGTTCACCTTGGTATCGGAATTAAACCTGCCATCGCCCGTCGTCAGCGAATTGTCGGGCTTTTCCTGCTTAAAATCCACCAGCAATACGAACACCTCCAAGGTGTCCGCTGCCTGGGCCAAAGACAAAAGCCCCAAAACAAATGCAAAGAAAACCGCATTTAACTTCATGAGTCATAATTTACAAATTATATTTTGGCCAGAGGTACCTTATGGAAGAGACATTCAAGACAAAAGGCACTTGCGCCACCACCATCCAGTTCACCCGTGATGGCGACAAGATCCGCAATATCCGCTTCACAGGCGGTTGCAACGGCAACCTGAAGGCCATCGCAAAACTCTGCGAAGGCATGAGCGCCGAAGATATCGCGGCAAAACTCCTGGGCAACACCTGCGGCAGCAAGCCTACCTCCTGTGCCGACCAGCTGGCCCGAGCAGTACTCGGCCGCGAACCGTAAAAGGCGCCAAATCGGGCCCGCCAGCCACGGACACTATAAAAAAAACTGATAACTCCGCATAAGAATTAAATATTGGACAGAGCGAAAAACCGCTTCTATATTTTGCGCAACAAAAAACGGTGCAATCGCACCAACGGAGAGTGCAAAATATGGCAAGAGTAAAATTTATCGAATCTGTTGACGAAGCTCAGGGCAAGGCCAAGGAAGCCTATGAAAAGCTCGTCTCTACCGGCAAGATTACCAACATGAAGCGTGCGCTGCTGCAGGACTACGCAACATTTGACGCTTTCATGGGCTGGTACACCAGCTGGGGGCGCCTTGTGGAAATCATCGGCCAGCGTGCCGCCACTGTGTACGCCCACGCCGTTTCTACCACCAACAGCTGCCAGCTCTGCTCGCTGTTCTTCATCAGCGACCTGAAGGCTCTTGGTATCGACCCGAACGGCTTTGAATACGAGAAGAACGAAGAGATTCTCGTGAAGCTTGCAAGGCAAATCGTGAAGGACCCCACCGCCGTGCCGGATTCCTACTTCGATGAACTGCGCAAGTTCTACAGCGATTCCGAGATTGTGGCCATCGTAGGCTTTGCGGCCCAGATGATCGCCACCAACAACTTCAACTCAGTACTGAAAATCGACGTGGACCAGCGTCTGCTCCCCATTGTTGGCGAGTTCAAGCCCGCCACCTGGAGAAAAGACATCAAGTAAGTTTGTACTCTCCGTACAAGCTGGCGTTCCCGAGAGATTTGAAGTCCTTTTTCGGGAGCGCCTTTTTTTATTTTTCACTTGTGAAAAGGGGTCCAACATGAACTATTTGATAGTCCCTGGATTGAATAATTCCGGTCCGAGCCACTGGCAGACCTTCTGGGCAAAAAGCCTGCCCAACGCATCCCGTGTTTACCAGCGTTGCTGGGACAAACCGCAAAAAGAAGAATGGGTAGAAACCCTTGGCGAAACCATCAAGCAGCTGAAAGGCGACACCATTCTGGTCTCCCACAGCCTGGGCAGCGTGACCACCGTATTCTGGCTCTTGCGGGCACAGGAAAAGCACGAACTTCCCGCAAACATCAAGGGAGCGTTTTTGGTAGCCCCCGCCGATACCGACGAGGTGGAATCCATCAGCAACTTTGCCCCCATGCCCTTAGGCAAGCTTCCGGTACCCACATGCATCGTGGGTAGTGAAAACGACCCGTATATGACCTACGCTCGTGCAGAATTCTTTGCCAAGTCGTGGGGAGCCAAGCTGTTCAACGCAGGGGCCCTTGGCCACATCAATTCGGATTGCAACCTGGGTGAATGGGAACAGGGCCGCAAGTTCCTGGCGGAATTCGAGCGCACGCTGTAGAAAATGTGCGCCATAGTTTAAACCTATAGCCCGTTACAAGAAAATAGTATAACCGAATAACGGCAAAACCGGATGACAAAGGAAAAAGAATTATCTATCTTATTTCCTACCGAAATAATAGGAAACAATAAAAACAAATACAATTATGACTACAAACTTTGCAAACATATGCTGTTGGTGTCATTGTCGATGTCGGGCGGGCGACTAGTTTCTAGGCTTTTATCTAAAACAGATTCCCGCTCGGTTGTGTCTCCGGAGCGGGATTTTTTTATTCAAACTTTTAAGACAGCGCGACGCGCTAAAGGATTTCAAAATGTCAACTTCTAAGTATATCGAAACAAAACTCATTCACGGCGGCATCGATGGCGACAAGGTCACGGGAGCTGTCAACGTACCCATCTACCAGACTTCCACCTACAAGCAGGCGGGCCTTGGCGAAAATACCGGCTGGGAATATTCCCGCACAGGCAACCCCACACGCGCAGCCCTAGAAGCCCTGATTGCAGAACTGGAAGGCGGTGTGGCGGGCTTCGCCTTTGCTAGCGGCATGGCGGCCACCTCGACGGTACTTGCCCTGTTTAACAAGGGCGACAAGATTATTATTTCCAGCAATGTGTACGGCGGAACCTTCCGCGTTCTGGACAAGGTTTTCAAGAACCTGGGCATTACCTATTCCATCGAAGATACCACCGACTTGGCGACGCTTGACACCAAGGTGACTCCCGATGTGAAGGCGTTCTTTGTGGAAAGCCCGGCAAACCCGCTCCTGACGGTGACGGACTTGGCCGGCGTTGCCGCTATTGCCAAGAAACATGGAATTTTGACCATTGTGGACAATACCTTCATGACTCCCTATCTGCAGCGCCCGCTAGAGCTGGGAGCCGATATCGTTGTGCATAGCGCCACCAAGTATCTGGGTGGCCATAGCGATCTTGTGGCGGGCCTTGCAGTGACCAACAACAAAGAAATTGCGGAACGCCTCGCCTTCACGCAGAACGCTGTTGGCGCTGTACTCGGCCCCTTTGATTCCTTCCTCTTGATTCGCGGTATCAAGACTCTTGGCGTGCGCCTCGATCGCCATACCGAAAATGCAGAACGCATCGCCCGCTACCTAGAGAGCCACGAGGCTGTAAAGCATGTTTATTATCCGGGCCTTCCGACCGCACAGGGTTACGAAATCAACAAGAAACAGGCCAAGAACGGTGGCGCCATGATTTCGTTCGAACTACGCGAAGATTATGACATCAAGAAATTCTTCAAGGGCCTCAAGCTGATTTCGCTTGCCGAAAGCTTAGGCGGCGTCGAAAGCCTCGTATGCCATCCGGCCACCATGACCCACGCCTCCATTCCGAAGGAAATCCGTGAGAAGGTGGGCATTACCGACGGACTGATCCGCCTGTCCGTGGGTATCGAAAAAGTCGATGACATCATTTTGGATTTGAACGCCGGCATTAACGCCGCAAAAGCATAACGAGGCCTAACATGCATTATTACGAATCAATGCAATCTTTAATCGGCAAGACTCCGCTGGTAAAACTCACCCATGTAGGCCTCCCCGAAGGCGTGAACCTGTTTGCCAAACTGGAACTCTGGAACCCCTCGGGTAGCGTGAAAGACCGCACCGGCCTTTACATGGTGAACGACGCCCTCGCAAAGGGCACGCTCAAACCGGGCGGAACCATTATCGAAGCGACTGCAGGTAACACCGGCCTCGGCATTGCCTTCGCTGCCCTCAACCGCGGCATCCGCGTGATATTCGTGGTGCCCACCAAGTTCTCCCAAGAAAAGCAGACCCTCTTGCGTGCTCTCGGTGCTGAACTCATCAACACCCCGCGCGAAGAAGGCATGCTCGGTGCCGAAAAGAAGGCCGAAGAACTTTTGAAACAGATTCCCGATTCTGTTTCGCTTCGGCAGTTCCACAATATGGCCAACCCCCTCGCCCATTACGAAACCACCGGCCCCGAAATCTATGAAGACCTAGACGGGCATGTAGATTATGTGGTGGCAGGCGCAGGCAGCGGCGGCACCTACAGCGGCATTCTCAAGGCTCTCAAGGAACGCAACCCAAGCATCAAGGGCGTGCTGGCAGACCCCATCGGCTCTACCATGGGCGGCGGCGAACATGGCGACTACAACATCGAAGGAATCGGCAACGACTTTATCGCCGATACCATGGACATGTCGCTGGTGGATCAGGTCATCAAAATCAACGATGACGACGCCTTTACCGGCTCTCGCGAACTCGCCCAGAAAGAAGGAATCTTTGCGGGCTCCTCTTCGGGCGCGGCATTCACCGCAGCCAAAAAGCTCATCGCCTCAGGTGCCCGCGGAAATATCGTGTTCGTAGCCCCCGACCGCGGCGACCGTTACTTCAGCAAGGGGCTGTACGAGTAACTTTCTTCAGCACCTCATCCACCTTTCAGGCTCTCCAGTTCCTTCCGTTTTTCTTCCGACTTCTTCAGCACCTCTTCTAGTGTGAAATCCTCCTTCGTGAAGAAAAACGTGTTTGTGCCCAAGTCTTTCAGTGAGGCACCGAAATGGTATGCCGTATCGTCAATAAACAGGAAACGGTCGTGCATTCCGTAGCTCGGCAGAACCTTGAGCGGGCAGTCGCCATACTGCGCATTGTAAGTTGCCAGGTCCACCTTGAGTGCCTTGCTTTTGTCGTAGGTGTAGATGGTCGCTGACACACCCTTGCCGCGCTTGAGCAACATCACAAACACCTTCTCGTCCACGAATCGGTCCACAAGGACAATCCGCCTTTTCGCCTGCTTGATTAGCCCGCACACGAACACATAAGCGTCGAACATCTGGTTGTTGTAATACAGCCCCTTCGACTGCAGTTCGCCGCGGTCCATCGCCTCGAAAATCGAATCTATTTTTTTGTCATGATCAAGAAGGCGGGCATCCTGCTCTAAATCCTTTGCTTCCACATTAGAAAGACGATTGACAATCCCCCCATTCTGGTATAAATACTGCCGCATGGCGACGAATGCATCCATAATCGCTATGGAAACATTCACAGCGGCTCTACTTTTCAAAACGGATGAAAGCATTGCAAACCCTTGTTCAGTAAAAACATAGGGCATAAACCGGTCTCCACCCCAACTTGAAATCACATTTTGTGATTTCAAGTTTTCCAATTCTCCCTTTACCAACTGAAAGCAATACCGCTCTGGAAAACGTTCAATATTACGTTTTACAGCCTGATTTATAGCCCTAGTTTCAACGCCATACAGCGTCGCAATATCGCGGTCAAGTAGGACCTGCTTGCCACGGATAACCCGAATCATCTTTTCGACCCCCGACTCCACGAGCGGGTTTGTCACTACAATTTCGCCTTTTTTCGCCATTTTTACTCCTTTGGGCATAAAAAAAGACCGCCCCGCCTGCGCGGATAGCGATCTTTTAATATCACCCTTTCTGGTGTTGGGGCACAATATACAAAATTTTTGCGCTGGGATTGGAAAGCCTGCCGACTCCTAGCGCTTGATGCACCGCACAGACAAGGCGGCATTGCCCTTGGGGGCCCAATTATGCTCCACCAATGATCTTCTATCGGACCAGAAACCGATCTTCTGGGCCACATACCTACCGGCGGTATCCTTGCCCGTACTGGTCCACAAGAACGTTTCCGACCCGGCAGATTCGAACTTGCCGTCGCCAGTCCGTGCACCTGCAAACAAGAGGGAGAACCCGAACTCGTCCTTTGCCTTGGCATCTACTGTTCCGCTAGCAACGAGCATCGCCACGTTGGAAATCTGCCCGTTGAAAGAAGTTGTTGTATTCATGTACAAACCCACATACTCTATCGCAGAAGGCAAATCCCAACCTTCGGGGCAAGCATTCGCCGCATCGGCATGGGTATAGAGCCTTCCATATTCCTCGCAATTGGCCTCCTCATCGTTGTAGCACCAACTGTTGGCCGTCTCGAAATTCAAGTTCTGGGCAAACCATGTGTTATTCCCAATCTTGACGGTCCGATACTTCTGACCGTCGCGAGGGTCGGTAAATTCCCCATGCTCCACCGATTCCGGCGACACCTTACTCTTGGCAAGGGCTGTCCCCTGATTCACGACTTCATAACTCACAGCAGACTCCTCTTCCGAGGCCCCGGCGACACTGGTGTCGGCGGAACAGCCCGAAAGGAAAAACAAGGCGGCAGAAATAGCTACAAATGCAGTAGCGGTAAATAACGGCGTTGCACGATTCTCGGTTTTCATGATGAACTCCTTTTCTAAGGGTTATCCTGGTTTTACACCACTAATATACCCTCAAGGATTCATAATGTCAAATATATTGTTTTTATTAAAATGATAAATGTTTTTGATGTATGAATAAAAAATGGGCGAAATATGGCAGGGGAAAGCCTTCCCCTCGCTCCTGACTCGTCGCCATTCCGGGCTTGACCCGGAATCTAGCCGATTCATCCGCTACCCCTTCTAGCAGGGATACCCCCGCAACGCCCCGCTTGACCGCATTTTGAGTTGTCAAGGAACCCTTAATAACCCAACTCCTCGAAAATTTCGAGGAGTTGTTACAAAATTTGCGACAACTGGGAAATTACGTCCTTCCGAACTCCACCCTGAATAATGGAACCCAAGTATCTTGCCCGTCTTCAGATGTCCAGCGAACAACTTGCGAAAGAATAGCCTTTTGTGGAACAAGGATATTCTTTGCCAGGCTTTTCACAAGGCCGCCAGTAAAATCCTTTGCGAACCATGCCCAATAAAGTGAACCTTGTTTTATACAGTAGTTTCCTGTTTTGGTATGAAGTTCTACAGAAAGGGATGTTCCTATCGATTCTTTTTCTAACACCTGTTGTAGCTTTTCAACAAAAACATCGCTAGAATCACCTTTTTTCAGATACTGTCCCAAAGCCATGTCACTGAGTCCCGTTTCGATATGCAAAATCTTCGGGATGGCCACATCATTGATTTTACCTTGCTTGACAAAATGACTTAGCCATTCTTGAGGCAACATTTTCTCAGCACCGATAATGGTTAGCGACTTCTTTGCACGTGTTGCCGCGACATAAAGCAGACGATAATTTTCTTGTGCTTTTTTCTCGTCGGCATCATTCAACGCCCATGAACCTAGCGCAAGGATTACATTATCCCATTCAAGTCCTTTTGCGCTATGCATTGTCCCTATAGAAACAGCACCCATGTTTTTTGTTGCAAAGTCGCTATACGATACTTCACTTAGATATTGGTTAAAATCACCTAATGTTATTTCGTCTTCGCCACAAGCTGTTTCTGTCTCTATAAAATCATTTACTAAGGCGTCCAATAATTCAAAAGAACTTTCTGTTTTATGATTCGTTTTATAATCATCCGCAAGTCGCTTAAATTCTTTCGCACTCCACGGGAATTCACCTACCCGTGGATCCTCTTGGAGGATTTTACTGAATCCTAAAATTTCTCGCGTTTTCTCAATGGGGCATTTGTCCTTGTCTCGCCCCTTAAGAAGACGATATGGAACATTCTTTTCCTCTAATTTAGCAGCAGCCAAAAAGGCTTCCGCGTTATCCCTTGTCAAAATACAATAGGACTCTGTTGAATTTGATGAAAATCTTTTTGCCAGAATTTCTGCTGCTGCAAAAGCCGCTGTAGCCTTGTCGCTTTCTTCATAGAATGCTAGCGACGCCTTGTCTTGTTTTAATGCAAATTGTTGCGAACCTTCTTTTACTCGTTCTGTCATCAAATCAAGTAATTTTGCATTTGCACGGACAAGCCCCGCTACAGAACGGTAATTCGTTGTTAAATAGAATTTCTCTGTATTTGGAAATTCGTCGGCAAATTTCTGGAAATACTGAGAAGAACTTCCACGGAAAGCAAAAATACTTTGATCGTCATCGCCAACGACGATAACGCGGGGGTCTTTTTCCCCTAAATCATAAAGAGCTTGTAATAGACGATATTCACCTGCAGACAGATCCTGGAATTCATCAACAAGAATGACCCCCGGGGCTCCCACGCCAACATCTTCTCCGGATTCAAGAAGTTCAGCCGCCTTTGAAACAACATCGTCAGCATTTTCAAGCGCCTTTTTATTCCCCTGCACGCCAAGTATGGAGAACGCGAGCGAATGGAATGTGGTGATAGTTACTTTTGCAGCTAATGGCCCCGCTAAATCAAACAGTCGTTTTCTGAGTTCACGGCATGCCGCGCGGGTGTATGTAAGGCACAAAATTGAATCGGGTTTTGCCTCTTCAATCCACAAAAGTGATGCGACTTTATGAACCAGCAGGTGCGTTTTTCCTGAACCAGGGCCAGCACCGACAAGGATATGTTTCTTGCGGCTTTTTATGACCTTACGCTGTTCGTCATTGACTTTCTCAATTTTTCGTTTTAGCTCATCGGATACAGAATCCGTTTGGGCGACGCCCTGCATGTACTTCAAACGGAAATCTGCAATATCCATTACAAAATAATCTTCTAGCAACTGCTGAGCCATTTGCTCATTGGTAAGCATCATCTTCGCATATTCACCAACAATGTGAATCGATTCAGCTTTATGCTTATAATGAGCATCAAGCATTTCGAAGTCTTTAGGAGTAAAACTGCGTTGTTTTGCTTCTGGGTTCAGCTCCAAGACAAGGCCGGTATAGAAAACGACAAGGCCATGATCCAGTGTAATAGATCCGACTAAGTGCAAGAAAAGAAGCGCGTATTCCAGTTGCTTTTGCATCTCAACACGGCGAACAGCTTTCTCATCGTACATTTTTCTCATCAAACTATTTAAGGAGAACCAAACAATATTTCCAGTTTTACGCGCCTGTTCTTTTTGCATGCCAGTCAATGCATCAATGACTTTGTCAAATATTTGCCATTGTTTCTTGAGGTTTTCCTTGACACTTTCCGGAGAGACAAGAAACTCTATCTGATAAACTTGATGCCCAGCCTCCACCAAATGGATTTCAGCGACACTTTCATGAGCCCAATAGCGCAGAATACCGCGAAAAATAAACAAATTCCGTCTAGATGTAGAAGCCCCAATTGAACCGTCTCTTTGATTCAACTGGGAATTGAGTTTGGTCATGTCCAAGACAAATCGATCATTAACACCCTTGCCTTCGCACGCTTTCAACAGCTCGTCCTGTAATTCGTAAGCGGCCTTCAGAAGTGAACGCGGAGTATCATTGCCCTTTCTCTGCAATCGGGCACTCCAATCATTCTCTTCGTTCAAAAGATTAAGCGCTCGCAGCAGTCGCAATCCATCATTAGCTTGCTCGCGAGTCAAACCCAAATTTACAGTAAGTTCGTCAAGAGCGCATTCTGGAGAACGGGTCCATCGTTTACTGATGATATGATGTATTATGCGATATGCAACACCTTCAACAGAATTGGTAATTTCAATCTTATCTGAACCGATTCTTTCTCGAGCTTCTTCGGCAGAATCAACCGAGATTGATGAACCATACATTTGAGTTCTATTTCGTTTGCGTTTCAAGAAACCTTGCTCTTCCAAAACAAGAATGGCAAGCTTGACTTTTGTCGTATTGACACTGGCATCAGTTTCTTTTTCGGTCCATCCGCATAAATCAGCAATTTCAAGAGCCGACATGATAACGCGATTCTGGTTGCCTGCCATTTTTTTCAAAACTTTCCAAACAGCAGAGATTTCTTGCGCAGAAAGTTTGGACTGCTGGAGAATTTGAAAATTAGTGTCAAGATCCTTAGGATTGAAAAGTGCAATACAGCTAGCTTGTAATTTTGGATCACGACCAGCACGGCCCGCTTCCTGTACATAATTTTCTAGCGTACTTGATATCTCATAATGAGCGACCAGCTCCACATTATCCTTGTCAACCCCCATTCCGAACGCAGTTGTCGCCACCATGGTATCCACTTCGCCATTCTGGAATTGATCCTGAATGGTCATTTTCTTTTCAGATTCCATTTTGCCGTTATAACAGGCACTAGCGAAACCACGATTGTACAATTCCTCAGCTAAGGATTCCGTCGTTTTCACCTTGGACGCATATATAATTTTGGGCCCATTATATTCGCGAAGAACATTTACCAGCTGCTTGCGCCGTTCGTTAGGGGATTCTGAAGATTCGATGACCTTATACGTCAAATTTGTGCGCTTTGCTGGGCTAATGAATTTCACTAATTCAAGATTTAAGCGTTCTTTGAAATAACTGCATATATCATCTACAACGGATTGTTTTGCTGTTGCCGTAAAACAGCTCACAGAAATAGGAGATTCAAGATTCTTTTCCCTTTGCAGGTCTTTCAAAAAATCGGCCAAATAAAGGTAATCGACTCTGAAATCGTGGCCCCAACCACTAAAACAGTGCGCCTCGTCTACAACGATACGTTCCACACGCCGATGCTTCAATATATTGAACGTTGTGTTTGAACGCAACGATTCCGGAGAAATGTAAAGAATGTTCTTTTCGCCATTGTTAACCTTCTCAATAACATCTTTTCGTTCTGCGGGAGAAAGCATGGAATTTATATAGGCAGCATCCCCTATTTGCCTTCGTTTTTCCAAAACGTCAACCTGATCCTTCATCAAGGCGACAATCGGGGATATCACAACAGTCAATGCTCCAACTTGCGTACCAGCAATTAAAGCTGGTAGCTGGAAAGTCATTGATTTTCCGCCACCCGTTGGAAATACCGCCAATAGGGACTCTCCACGCATCGCTGATTCAACAACCTGCTGTTGAAGAGGTATCTTCTCCCCATTAAAAGAGCGGAAACTATCAAAGCCAAACCATTTTTTCAATTGTTTCGTCGAACTTAATTGTTCGGAACAGTATGGACATTGGGAATCTCCGCAAGGAACAAGGCGTCTGCGATGCAAAATATTTTCAAGATGCGGGTATTGATAGCGAACCCAATAAGGCACATAATCACTTGGGCCTTCTTCATGAAATAATGTCAGGAGAAAACACCATTCTGCACGGTACGCATTCCATTCATTCTGAAAATCTTGACGCAAGCAAATGTTTTTTTCGTAATTAGATTTAAACCAACGCTGTATTTCCGATATATTTTGGCGAAGTTTCTGCGAATCAGGAACGCCAACTAATTCAAAAAAAGGAGCGAATCCAGGCTCGTTCTTTAAAAACTGGAAAAGTAGGTATTGGAGTTGCCACGGATAACTCTTCCATTTTTCGATGCAATCTTCTAACAATTTCTTGCAGAGTTTGGCATCTTCCAAGGGATCCGATGGATCATCTTCATTGTGCAGGTATTCCTTGCGCAATTTATGATAAGGCTTGCGTGGGAATAGCAACGATGACAGCATTAAGGTGTCAAGAGCCTTGATATTCGGGAAATCAATGGAGAAATACTGCCGGAGTATCGGAGCATCATGACGTATCACGTTATGACCAACGATAAACTTTGCTTTTGAGGCAGCAGACTCTAATTTAGCAGGGTTCTTGTCGCGAACTTTCTCTTCACCCAATATATAGCCATATTCCCGAACTTTCTGCGTTTCGGGATTATATTCCAAATCAAAAAATAAGAATTTGCTAAAATCGGGCATTCACTTGAAATATATATGAATTTAAGCATAAGAGATATGTTGGTTTTGAAATATTTTAAGAAAAGACTTAAATCAGGTGTTTTTCGTTAACTTTTGCGTCAGGGATTGTTACCCGTAAGGGCGGAGACTACAGGCTCCGGGAGCGTAGCGAGTAAAGCCCGGCCCGCGCGGTAGCGCGGGAAACGCCTTGTAAAATTTTCTTCCCCCTCTGGCGCAAGCGCCAAATGCTAGGCTCGGTCATATCCATGCAAGCATGTCTGCGACTCTCGCCTTACGCATTTGTGCCAACTTTTTAGATATTAGGTACATTACCGTCCGACGCATCTCGCTGTACAAAGGCGAGGTGCGTTTTTGTGTTAATCGACTTTTCGATTTTACGAGAACGCCTCTAACATCAACCAGCCACAATTTGTGGCCATATGGAGGCTAAAATCACCCGTTATGAAAGAAAATATTGACAACTTGTCAAAAATTGAGTATATTGTAAAACGATACACTGTAAGAATAACTCATAGGGCTTTAAAGAACCTTGACAAAATGCCTAAGCTACAACAGGAAAAGTTTTTCCGTCTGAAGACAGCGTTGGAAACAAGTGGTCCGGATCAACCCTCATTTATGAATTATTCTAAACTCGGTGTAAACATGTACCATTGCCATTTGTCAAGGAAATGGGTTGCATGCTAGAAAAATGAGTCAGGAACATTAACTATAGAGGTCTACTATGTTGGCAGTCGTGAAAGCGCCCCCTACGCACGGCACTAAGAAGCCCGTTTCCTTCAAGATTGAAGGCGAACAAATTCCCGATTTCGTTTTGGGAATGCTCAAGTACATGTTCCCGAAATGTCTCAGGGTTTACGATGTTCCGGTCAAGAAACCCCACAATATGGATGAGGAGTCGGTCGCGCTTGAAAGTACCGATTGGTACAAGAAGACGGCTACAGAGATGACTTCGGGCAAGGCAATCCGTGCCGACCGCGGACTCCGTGGATGGACGCAAAGCGTCCTTGCGCAAAAGCTCGGCATTTCCATACAGAACCTTTCTGCCATGGAACATGATCGTCGCCCAGTATCCAAGAAAATGGCCACGAAATTGTCCCAAGTTTTCGGAGTCCCACCCGAAATGTATTTCAAGTTCTGATTGTAAAATTTTCTTCCCCCTCTTGCCAGGTTTCTGAATATTAGGTACATTACCGTCCGACGCATCTCGCTGTACAAAGGCGAGGTGCGTTTTTGCTTCAATTGAGTTTTCAATTTTGCAAGAACGCCTCTAACATCAACCAGCCGCTTTCACGGCTAAAAGGAGGCAAACATGGCTAAAAAGAAGAAAGATGTGGCGGTTACGCCAGTCAAGCCGGGAATATCCCTGATAGACGAAAACCTGCTCAAATCGCGGATATACACGATTCGCGGGGTCAAGGTGATGCTGGATGCCGATTTGGCTGAAATCTACGGGTATGAGAAAAAGGTCTTTAACCAACAGGTAAAAAACAATATCGAAAAATTCGACGAAGATTTTCGATTTCAGCTGACTTCAGATGAATTTGAAATCTTGAAATCGAAAAAATCGACCTCAAGATGCGAAAATTCGTCGAATTTCGACAATTTTTACAAAAAAGACAACTTGAAGTCAAAAATTTTGACTTCAAGTTGGGGTGGTTTAAGAAAGATGCCATTTGCCTTTACCGAACAGGGCATCTATATGCTCATGACTGTTCTCAAGGGTGAGCGGGCAACTGCCCAAAGTAAGGCCCTTATCCGCCTTTTCAAGCAGATGAAGGACTATATCGTCGCAGAAAATCAGCAATTGCTCGGGACTGCGGGAATTGCACAGATTGCAGCGCAAACAGCTCAAAATACACATGAAATCGCAGTGGTTTCTGCCGAAGTTAAGGAACTTTCCGGCGAAGTTCGCGATATCCGGAGCGATTTGGGAAAATTCAATGTGGACCTCCAGATGGTCATGGAAAATTTCGTCGATCCCTCAACCTATAGGCACTTCTTGATTCTGAACGGGCAGAAGTTGGAGGCCGATGTCGCCTACGCGCAGATTTACAGCATAGCTAAGAAAAAGTTGTTGATTGTCGACAACTATGTCGACATTAAGACCCTAAATTTGCTTCGGTACGCACGCAAAGGCGTTTCCATCTTGATAGCAAGTGACCAATACGCTCGCATAACGGACGATATGCTCAACGATTTCCGAGGCGTAATGCCGGGTGTTTCGATTGACAAAGTTTCTGCCGCGCACAAGTTTCACGACCGCTACATTCTTGTTGACTTTAAGACCAAAAGCGAAAAACTGTACCATTGCGGAGCTTCAAGCAAAGATGCCGGGAACAAGATTACGACTATCGTTCAATTGGATGATATTGAGGCATACCGTAGCATGTTTGATGAATTGTATGACAGACACCACATGATTCGGACCATACAGCCAAAATCGGAAAATGAAGCATTGTTATAGCTTAAACCTATAACAAGCAATAGTTAAATAGTATTGATTTATGCCTTGACAGGCCCGTTTTCTTATTCTATCTTAAACCCTACAAGATTGATAGGGAAAACAAAATGGTTTGTGAACCCTAAGCATTCGAAGGAGCGCCTATGATAAGTGACTGTCGAATGCCGCGAGGCATTCTGAGAACGAACTAGCCGAAAGTCTTACGTCCTTAAGGCTTTACAGGTTAGAAAAACAAGCCTAAAGGACACCCCAGAAAAAATTTTAGTAAGCAAGGGTCAGCGAAAAACCCCGTTGCTTGCTGCAACCTAAAAGGAATTTATACAATGACTACACAGAACAAGCTCCACTTTGAAACTCTTCAGCTCCATGTTGGCCAGGAACAGGCAGACCCCGCAACCGATTCTCGCGCCGTTCCTATTTATCAGACCACCTCTTACGTGTTCCACAGCGCACAGCATGCTTCCGACCGTTTCCACCTGAAGGATGCCGGCAACATCTACGGCCGACTCACCAACACCACGCAGGATGTTTTCGAGAAGCGCATCGCCGCTCTCGAAGGCGGTATCGCAGGTCTCGCCGTCGCTTCTGGCGCCGCAGCCCTCACCTACGCCATCACGGCTCTCGCCCGCAAGGGTGACCATGTGGTTGCCCAGCGCACCATCTACGGCGGTACCTACAACCTCCTGGAACATACGCTCCGCCCGTTCGGCGTAGACACCACGTTCGTGAATACCCGCGACCTCAAGGAAGTCGAAGCCGCCATCAAGGAAAATACGAAGCTCGTGCTCATCGAGACGCTCGGCAACCCGCATTCCGACATCCCGGACATCGAGGCCATCTCCGAGATTGCCCACAAGCACAAGATTCCGGTCGTGATCGACAATACCTTCGGTACGCCGTATCTGATCCGCCCCATTGAACACGGTGCCGACATCGTCGTTCACTCCGCAACGAAGTTCATCGGCGGTCATGGCACTACCCTCGGTGGCGTGATTGTTGACGGAGGCAAGTTCGACTGGGCTGCAAGCGGCAAGTTCCCGCAATTCACCGAAACGAACCCGAGCTACGGCGTGCCCTTCACTGCCGCTGCTGGCGCCGCTGCCTATATCGTCTATATCCGCGCAATCCTCCTCCGCGACGAAGGCGCTGCGATTTCCCCGTTCAACGCCTTCCTGCTGCTCCAGGGCACCGAAACGCTTTCGCTCCGCCTCGACCGTCATGTGGAAAACACCAAGAAGGTTCTGGAATTTCTCTCGAAGCACCCGAAGGTCGCGAAGGTCAATCACCCGAGCTTCAAGGACCATCCGGACCACAAGCTTTACGAACGCTACTTCCCCAACGGCGGTGGTTCCATCTTCACCTTCGATGTGAAGGGTGGCCAGGCCGAAGCCTTCAAGTTCATCGACAGCCTCAAGATCTTCAGCCTGCTCGCTAATGTTGCCGACGTGAAGAGCCTTGTGGTTCACCCGTACACGACGACTCACTCCGAACTCACTCCGGAAGAACTCGCCGCCGCAGGCATCAGCCCCGCCACGATCCGCCTCTCCATCGGTACGGAACACTACGAGGACATCATTAACGACCTCGACCAGGCACTGAACGCAATCTAAAGAAACTTCTATTACGTTAAGTATCCAGTTCCGACGGCGTTTTCACCATTAGGAAACGATCGTCAGACTGGATTCTTTTTTTTATAACCGCCACCAAGGCGGAAACGGAGAGTATTACATGATTGACTTCGAATATTATAACCCGGCAAAGATTGTTTTTGGCGAACACAGTGAACAGAAACTGAAATCGCTTTTGGCCGCATACGGCGTGAAGTCGCTCCAGCTTGTGTACAGCGGTGACTTTGTCAAGACCCTGGGCATTTACGACGTAATCAAAGATGCGGTTGCGGAACTGGGGATTCGTTTTTCGGAAAACGGGAACGTGGTGCCAAACCCTTCCATTGATCTTGTGCGCGAACTGGTGAAGCAAGGTAAAGAAAACGGAGTAGACTTTGTGCTTGCTGTCGGAGGCGGAAGTTCCATCGATACCGCAAAGGCGGTGGCGCTTGGTATTCCCTACGATGGCGATGTGTGGGACTTCTTTGAAAAAGGTGTCTCGCCCAAACAGGTTTTGCCGATTGGCGTAATCGCCACTACGGCTTCGAGCGGTTCCGAAACTTCGAATGCGGCTATTCTTTCTAGCGGGCAGTGGAAACTCGGTTTTGAAGACGACCGAATCATTCCGAAGTTCGCCATCATGAACCCGAAATATACGGTGGGCCTGCCGGCGTACCAGACTTTCGTGGGAATTGCCGATGTGCTTTCGCACTTGCTGGAACGCTATTTCTCGGACGAGAAGTATTCCGACACGACAGATTACCTGATTGAGGGAGCAATCAGGTCTCTGTTCGTGAACGCGGACAAGCTGATTGCCAACCAGAAAGACGTGAATGCCCGTGGAGAAATCCAGTGGCTCGCCAGTGTGGCACACGGCGGGTTCTTGGATGCAGGACGCCGGGCGGACTGGGGCTCGCACCGAATTGAACATGAACTTTCGGCTCAGTACAACATCACCCATGGAGAAGGCATGGCCGTGGTGACTGTGGCCTGGACAAAGTACATGGCGGTGCAGAAGCCCTGGCGTCTTGCGCTCCTTGCCAGCAGAGTTTTCGGCGTAGATTCGTTCAACTATAGCGAAACCGAAAGGGCTTTCATTTTGTCCGAAAAACTCGCTGCATTCTTCAAGAAGCTTGGGCTTGCGACGACGCTTGCGGAACTGAAGATCGGCGACAAGGACTTTGACGCCATGGCGGCCCGCGCTACACGCAATGGCAAGGTCGGGCATTACGTACCGCTGGATGCCGCCGCAATCAAGGAAATCCTGAAAATCGCTTTGTAAGACCTAGCTATTCCCCGACGGCCTTGTAGCTCTTGGGAATGTTCAGGCGCCAGGTGCCCAGGCTGAAAGGTTTGCCGAGGGTCACCTTCTTGATACGGATTTCCAGGAAAGGCTTTCCGTCTCGCTCGAAGCGAATATTCTTGGGCATCTCGCGACCCTCGAGAGTCCCGACATCCGAGAAGACAATCTTCTCAGGCTTTCCGTCGCGGCCCTGGCGCAAGAGCCACTGGACGCGTCCGTCTTTTTCGCCATAGGTAAAGAGCCGTCCAGTGGATTCCTTCGCTTTCACCACAGTCACGCCTGCCGAATCCGCCGAGCCTTCCTTCTCGAAGCGCTCCGGCAAAAGCTTGCCTTCGAACAGGGCCGCGACCTGGTGGATATGCACCAACGGGAGCGTGTTGTCGTTCAGGAGCCCTACCATGTAGCCGCTCCCCTTCACATATAGCTTTTCCGTTGGGAACACCATCTGCCATCCAGATTCCGTCCAGAGCATGGAAGCAACGCCGATTCCCAAGGGGCCTGTCAATTCCAGGCGGTAACGCTTCCCCGGCACAGAGAAAAGCACAGCGTCGAATTCCTGGACCTTACCATCTTCTTGGGTGATGTTCAGCTGGAATTTCGCCCGCAAGCTATCAAGGGGAGCTTCCTGCACACAACCCGCAGAAGCGTCGCAGGCGCCGCCCGAAACGCCACGGCTCCCGGCACAGCCCGCCAGAAGGGCCAATACAAGAACCGTAAGTATGGATCCCGCCGCCCGCATCAGTGCTTCTTCAGGAATTCCTTGGCGGTGGCGTTATTCGGTCTCAACTTGAGCAACTGCTTGTAAGATTTTACCGCATCGCCCGTCTTGCCCGCTGCCGCCTGAATGGCGCCCATGTGTTCCCAGTAGACATGATCGTCCTTGAAACTTTCACTCTTAATCTGCTGCATCACGGAAAGAGCTTCCTCGAATTTTCCCTTGCGGTAAAGTCCCCAGGCCTTGGAATCCAGGAATGCTTCCGAAGGAGCCTTGCCCTTTTCTAAAGAAAGGGCCTTGTCCACCAACATAATGCCCTTGTCCAGTTCTTCGGCATTGCGGTTCAATTCGATAAGCGAATAGCCATAGTAGTTGTACATCTCGGGTCGATCCAGCTCGCCCCTGTCAGGGGCCGTCAGCAGGTATTCGAACAGCTTGAAGGACTCGTCGTATTCTCCCATCCGCTCCAGGTTCATGGCCATGTTGAAACGGATAAGCAAGCTCGTAGAGTCCCCCATCAGCATGCTTTCCCAGAACAGGTTCGCCTTGGAGCGGGCTTCTTTTGCCTGGAACAATTTCAAGGAATCTGCCTTGCCATCATTCTCGATCTCCTGCGCCTGCACCACCAATATCTTGGCGTAAGTGTGCTGAAGGTGCCTATAATTTCTTTGTGCTTCCTGGTTCACCTGAGCCACGGAAGCGGAATCGGCGATACCCATCATAGGCGTCCAATTGCTCCATACCCCCAGCAAGGAATCCAGCAGATAATACGCCTGCTGGTACCTGCCAGCAAAACCGTAGGTCATAGCCAAGAAATCCTTGTCGCCACCCTCCAAAGTAGAGTCGGCACGCTGGGCATAGGCAACAGCCTCGTCCTTTTTCTTTTCTACCAGGGCAATTCCGGCCAAAGCCCGGCAAGCCTGGGCGGCAAAAGGCTTGCTGGTAAGGCCTTCCAGCGCCTTGCTGTAATGGACCTTGGCGCTATCCACCTCATTCTGGGCGTATTCATAATTGGCCAAGAAATAGAACAGCACTGGGGATTCCAGGTGGTCGGTATAGATTTTCTTTCGCAGAAACGCCAGGGCATCGGCACGGCTATCCTTTGCAATCACCAGGAGCACCAGGTTTATCATATTCTCTTCGTACTCCGAAACCGCACTGAGCGTATCCACAATGGCACGGGCCTCGGCGTTGCGCTTCTGGATAATAAGCCCCTGCACCTGCTGGAGCAGCATCTTCTTGTCGCCGGTAGCCTCGTAGCCCTTCGCAAAGAGTTCCACCACGGCGGAGTCCTTCTGCGCATCGATAAGTAGATTCAATTGTCTCTGGAACAACGAAGAGATGTAATTCACCTGCGGTAAAAGCAAATCGTAGACACGGATCAGCTCTTTCTTATCCTGCACGGCTTCCAAAAACAGGCTGTAATCGTACAGGAGCGTCATATCCTGATAGCGAGAAGAATCCAGCGCCAGATTGAAATAACGGCGGGCAGAGTCCGCAATTCCCGCCTTCACATACAACTTGGCCAGTAGCTCATATTGTCCAGGGTTTATTTTCCCCTTCAGCTGGTTAGCACGCTGGGCCAGCACCAGCGCCGCAGAATCTTCACCATGGGCGGCTACTCGTTCCGCCACAGCAAAGGAAAGGTAACGGCTTTCAGGGTCCGCCTCAAAAGCCCGCTGCCAAAAGATTTCAGCCAGCGACTTTTCACCCCGAAGTTCCATTTCCATGGCACGGATAAAGGATTCGTGGGCGATATCCAGATTCTGCACAGGGGCGGCCTGCGATTTCTCGCTATTCTGGAGAGCTCCCTTGATGGCGGCGGAATCGGCAGCGGTCAGCGGAGCACCACCAGCATCCTTGCGGGGCGCAGAGCTACAAGCCGTAAAGAATACGGCCAGCGCCAAACTCAAGATGAACCAAAGACCGCCACGAAACATAACTAGTCTGCAATGACAAAGTCAATCTTGGTGTCGGGCAACAGGTAGTCGCCTTCCTTGGGAGATGTTTCCAAAACAGTGTTCGGGGCCTCGCCGTTTTCAGCCTTCACGCGCTTCACGTTGCCCACCTTGAATCCCAGCTGTTCCACCTTCACAAAGACATCGTCAATGACTTCGCCGGCAAAGGAGGGCAAAAGCACACGACCGAGAGTCTCGCCTGCCGAAATAATGACATTGACGGTATCGCCTACACGCACGGTATCGCCAGCCATCGGGTCCGTACGGATAACAACCCCACGGGGAATGCTCTTGTGGGCGCCCTTGATAATCTGGCCCTGTACAAGCCCTGCGCGGGTCAAGGTGATGGTCGCCTGCTTCTGGCTCTTTCCGCGCAGGTCTGGAATTTCCACCTGACGGAGCCCGAGACTCTTGGTAATCTGCACGGTGCGGCCAATCTTGGCCATACGCCCTGCGGCAGGCATCTGCACCAGCATGCGGCCCGCAGGCACCTGGGCATTGTAGCGACCCTCTTCGAGCCACTTGGCCTTGAAGCCCGCCTTGGCAAGGGCCGCTTCGGCTTCAGCCTCCGTCATGCCCTCCAGCTTGGGAACTTCGGCGGTGCTAGTGAACTGTCCAGAAAAAATAGGCAGCGCCATTTTGTCTACGACTAGCGCGAAAACTACGAGAATCACCACCCAGGCGATGACCGCCTTGATAAACGGTGATGTCTTAAGCCATGTAAAAAACTTCTTTATCTTGTTCATTCTCTAAAAAATTACCCCTTTGCAGCTTTCTCCTGCAAAGATTCCTCGTCGAAAATCACGATGTCCTTACCCGTGATGGCGATGGCACCGGCCTTCACCAAAATGGAGCTGATGCGGCTCACCGTCTCGCGGGTGGTGCCAGACATGTCTGCCAGCTGCTGCTGGGTCGGGCGGTTGTGGATGACGGTAACCATCTTGCCGTTTTCGGTATGGATGCGAACACCGCGCTCTTCCATGAGATTCAGGAGGGTGCCCGCCACACGACCACTGACCGACATAGTGGAAAGTGAACCAATCTGCCTGTTGGCCTTGCGGAGACGCTTACACATTTCGGAAAGGAGAGACATAGCCAGTTCGGGGTACTTGCGAAGAAGGTCCAGGAACGCATCACGATAGATAATCATCAGCTGAGAATCCGAGACCGTGCGAACCGAAGCGGACCTGGGCTCACCATCAATGAGAGACATCTCTCCAAAGAAGTCTCCCCGTTCCAAGAAGCTAAGGATAGTCTCGCGGCCATCGGCACCGGTCATGTACACCTGGACAGAACCCGAGGCAATAAGGTACAGCGCCTGAACGGAGTCGTCGCCTTCCAGTACCACGGTTTCGTCACGATTGAAGTTCTGCACTTCGACCAAATCGCCCAGAAGCTTCAGCTGCTCGTCGCTCAGTTCCGAGAACAGCTCCACGCCCTTCAGCAATTCCAAAACGCTAGCATCCATGTTTTCCTCTCTTCTTGTCCACCCCTGTCCCCAAACAGGTTAGTCCAAATCTACAATGATACTCTGGTCACGCTTAGCACCGATAGAAATCATGCCGATCTTCACGCCCACCAGTTCCGCCATGCGGTTCAGGTACTTGCGGGCATTTTCCGGCAGGTCTTCCAGCTTGCGGCACTTGGTGGTATCGCACTTCCAGCCCGGCATTTCTTCGTAGACCGGCACGCAGCGGCCCACCTTGGAAAGCTGGTTCGGGAAGTTTTCGATCTTTTCGCCGTCGCATTCGTAGTGAGTGCAAATCTTGATGGTGTCAAAAGTGTCCAGCACGTCGAGCTTGGTAATGGCCAGGTGAGTGAGTCCGTTCACCACGGCAGCCTTGCGGACCACCGGGGCATCGAACCAGCCGCAACGGCGGTTACGGCCCGTGGTGGCGCCGTATTCGTTACCAATCTTACGGAGCACATCGCCCGTTTCGTCCAAAAGTTCAGTCGGGAACGGACCGTTACCCACGCGGGTCGTGTAAGCCTTCACAACGCCCACCACCTGGTCGATGGCCGTGGGGCCAATGCCTGCGCCGCAGCTAGCATAGCCTGCGACCGTGTTGCTGGAGGTCACGAACGGGTAAGTACCCTGGTCCACGTCGAGGATGGTACCCTGGGCACCTTCAAACACCAAGCGCTTGCCGGCCTTGACGGCAGCATAGAGCATGGCGCTCACGTCGCGCACGAACGGCTTAATCTTCTGACCGAGTTCGAGGTAGTCCTTGATGACCTGTTCCGGATCAATTTCGGGAACATCGTACATCACCTTAAATTCTTCGTTGTGAACCTTGGCCATCGCTTCGACGCGGGGGCGCAGTTCGCGTTCGTCCATGAGGTCGCCCACGCGAACGCCGATACGGTTCACCTTGTCGCTATAGCAGGGGCCAATGCCGCGGCCAGTCGTACCGATAGCGCCCTTACCAGCCTTCTTTTCCTTGGCCTTGTCGAGGGTGGAGTGGTACGGGAGCACCACATGTGCGTTGTCGGCAATGAACAGGCGACCTTCGGGATTGATACCCTTGGTGTGCAGGTCGGCGATTTCGGCCAAAGTCTGCACCGGGTCAAGCACCACGCCATTACCGATCACGCAAATCTTGTCATCATGCATAATGCCCGAGGGAATCAGGTGGAACACGAACTTCTTGTCGCCCACTTCCACGGTATGGCCAGCATTTGCGCCGCCCTGGAAACGCACGATGTAGTCTGCGTCCAGCGTCAGAAAATCAACAACCTTGGCCTTGCCTTCGTCACCCCACTGGGAACCGATTACAACACGATTTGCCATATATCCTTCGTTTTTTGTCTTTCTGGTTAAACACGAAAATTCAAGCGCAGAGGCCTTCCCTGCGCCCTTTTTCGCCATAAAGATAAAAAAGTGGGCGGAATGCGGGACTGAAAAGGGCTAGCAATGCGGCAAAAACGGCTAGAAAACGCTCCGGCTAAAACACCGCAGGCTAATCGTCGGCGCGTTCTAACTCTCGCAGGCTTTCGTCTATAAAGCTAAATGTCTTTGCGTAGGCTTCGTCACGCACATCCTTGCGGGAAAGGTACAAGTCGTGCAAGCCGCCCGCCACCGTTTCCGTCGTTACCTTCGTCCCGACTTTCGGCGCCCACATCTCTATATGCTCCCCATCCAGCACGCCATCGCAATGCATCTGGTCATCTGACCACTCATCGTCATTTTCGCTACAGTCTCCATGCATCACAAGCACCGGTGAATTTATATGAAATCCCCTGTGCAATTCCAGCTGGGCCCTATGAACCCCGCGTATCCACCCCAAAAACTGCTCCGGCCGTTCTTCCCTTTTCCATTCCGTATTGTATTGCCACTCGCCATAACGCTCCCTGTTGATCGCGTAGGCGTAATTCGGATTCCCGCTGGACCCAATCGAAAAGTCGGGCAGGTACATGGCCAGCTCCGAAATGACCGGAATCGCGACATTGCGCACAAGCCAGTTGAAATTGAAATCAAAGAAAGGACTGTTCAAGACAAGAGCCGCAAACTTTTCGGCTGGACGGGACTCCGCATAAAACGACACCAGCAAGCCGCCCTGGGAATGCCCTATCAAGACCAGCGGCAGCGAATGCGCATGCCCTGTACGCTCCTTCGTAATCACCCGCGCAAGCTCCACCGCAAAATCCAGCTCCGGAAAAAACTCCCGCATGTTTCGCAGGTCACCCCGACGGTCCCCAGGCGCAAAGGAGCGCCCGCAATAATGCAGGTCTATCGCAAAAAAGGCGTAGCCCGCCGAATCCGCCTTTTGAGCCATTTCCTTCTGAAAAAAATAATCGTTGTAACCATGCACATACAGGATTATCCCCCGCGCGGGCTTGGCACCGGCTGCGGAATCAGCCTCAACGGAATCAACCGCCGAGCTCCCGAAAGGAAATTCTACCAGCGTCGAACGGAATTCTTTTCCGCCCACATTCGTGTGCATCGCATACTGACGGAAGGGCGCTCCCAGCGCCACATCGTCGATACCACCCGCATAAGCCTGCCACACGTCATGGGCGCTCACCGAAACCTTGACGCCGGAATCAAGTGTGCGCTCCTCTTTCAAAACCCCATTGGCAAACCCGATGTGGAACAAAACGGCCACCACAAAAATCAGGCCGAGAGCGACAAGTCTAAATTTTTTCACAAGAACACCCTGCAAGTGCAAAAACACTCCATAAACACTTCATCCATGCCGTAAATGATAGCAAGTTTTTCCCAAAAACTGCACACAATAAAAATATAGCCTACGGATAGAAATCCGCAAATTAATCTATATTCCTTCTATGCCAGCAAAGACTCCCGACCCAAGCGTCATCCAGCCTATCGCCAACGTGGAGGCATTGACCTTCGTCAAGCCCGCCGTCAAGAACCCAAACATTATCGTCGGTGATTTCACCTACTTTGCCGATACCGATTTCGAAAAACATGTCACCCACCACTATGACTTTATTGGAGACAAACTCATTATCGGCAAGTTCTGCCAAATTGCCGCAGGAGTGGAATTCATAATGAATGGGGCAAATCACCAAATGAACGCGGCTACCACTTACCCCTTCTACATTTTTGGCACCTGGGAGCAAAACGCCCCGGCCCAAAAGGACCTGCCGCTCAAAGGCGATACGGTCGTCGGGAACGATGTATGGATTGGTCAGAACGCCACAATCCTCCCTGGAGTTCACATTGGCGACGGCGTGATTATCGGGGCGAATACAGTCGTGGGCAGCGATGTCGAACCCTACACCATCGTGGTAGGCAATCCGGCCAAACCGCTCCGCAAGCGTTTCGACGAAGAACTCACCAGGCTATTACTCAAATTCAAATGGTGGGACAAGCCTATCGACGAAATCAACAAGCTTTTGCCTATCCTCACCTGCAGCGACCTAAAAAAAGTGAAAGCCGAGCTCAAGGCCCGGCTTGTGTAATTGTTGGTTGCGGCACCCGCGACTACGGCACTTCGACGCTGTCGAGAATCTTCTGCACCACGGTCTCGGCGGAGACTTCTTCCGCTTCGGCCTCATAGCTCAAGATAATGCGGTGGCGGAGCACTTCCATGGCGACGGCCTTCACGTCTTCGGGCGTCACGTAGGCGCGGCCCTGGATAAACGCATGGGCCTTCGAAGCCTGGGCAAGGCCAATTGATGCACGCGGAGAGGCGCCCACTTCCACAAAGCCCACCAGGTCGCTGCGCTTGATGCTGCCCGGATCGCGGGTCGCAAGCACCAGGTTCACGATGTATTCGCGCACGCGTTCGTCCACGTACACCTGCTTCACCAGCTGGCGAGCGGCCAGAATGTCTTCCTTCGTGGCGACAGCCTGCGGCTGACGGAGTCCCGCACCGGCAACGGCATCCAAAATCTTCATTTCGTCGGCCTTGTTCGGGTAGCTGACCTTCACCTTCAAGAGGAAACGGTCCACCTGGGCTTCGGGCAGCGGATACGTACCTTCCTGCTCAATCGGGTTCTGCGTGGCAAGCACCAAGAACGGTTCGTCGAGCTTGAACGTCTCGTCACCAATGGTGATATGGCGTTCCTGCATGGCTTCGAGCAAGGCGCTCTGCACCTTCGACGGAGCACGGTTAATTTCATCAGCGAGCACCAGGTTCGTAAAGAGCGGGCCCTTGCGGGTCTCGAACTTCGCTTCCTTCGCGTTGTAAATCGTGGTACCCAGCAAGTCGGCCGGCAACAGGTCGGGAGTGAACTGGATGCGCTTGAAATCCAGCGACACGGCATCGGCAAAAGCCTTCACCGCAGTCGTCTTGGCAAGGCCCGGCAGGCCTTCCAGCAGCACGTGACCGTCCGCCAAAATGCCCGTCAGAATGCTTTCAACCAACGCCTTCTGGCCAATAACCGTACCTTCCACTTCACGCAGCAAATTCATGCAAAAAGCACTCTGCTGTCTAACCTTTTCCGAAAGTTCCTGAATATCCATTTAGTTAACCTCTTCTGTTTTCGCGAATTAAGATACAAAATTCCACGGAAAAAGGCAAATCACCTTACTTTTTCTTCTTCGGAGCAGGCAATTCCGGCAGCATGGCGTCGAGCAGGCGCACCAGCAGGCCGCTATCTTCTATCTGCTCGTTGGTCACACGAAGCATGGGTTTGGCGCCGTCGTAAGGCAATTGCTTTTTCGCGCCGGGGAGCATCGCCACAGCCGCGGGCACGGGCTTCACCAGCAGGCGGTCATCGTAAATTCCGCCGAAGATTTTCCCGTCGGCATACAGAATGTACTCGCCCATCATCTTGCGGGTCGTTACACGCAGTTCACCCTTGAACTGCTGCAACACATGGTCACGAAACTTTTCAGAACTCGGCATATACACCCCTCGGCGATTTTCATAATATACAAATTATTTTGTATATTCCCACCATGCTCAATTACCTATTCCTGTTACTTGCCATTATCGCAGAGGCCGCCGGCACCACATTTCTCAAGATGTCGGAACAGTTCACCAAGCTCGTCCCTTCCATTGCCTCGCTCGTCTGCTACGTGGCATCGCTCTATCTGCTGAGCCTCTGCCTGCGCACCATCCCCATCGGAATCGCGTACGCCACCTGGTCGGCACTGGGCATCGCGCTCATCACCATAAGCGGCATCTTCTTTTTCAAGCAAATACCTGATTTAGGCGCCATCATCGGGCTTATCCTAATTATCTCAGGAGTGGCCGTACTGAATCTCTTTTCAAAGATGGAAATCCACTAGGTTCACAGAACCTTTTCCATGTACACGCACTGGAACGTATCGTGATGAGGCTTGCCGTTTTCGTTAAAACGGTAGCCCATTTTTTCATAGAAACCTGCGGCATCCTCACGACTCGAAATCTCGACCTTCTTAATTCCAGCTTCGCGCATCCACTTTTCAGCCTCAGCGACAACGGCCTGGCCTAAATGCTTACCCCGGTACTCCGGCAGCACCACGACACGCCCGATTTCGGCAACACCATCGGCTGCATCGCCCACGCTAAACCAGCGGCATGTAGCCACCGGATAAATACCATCCAATGCCAAAATATAATGGCAGTTCTCGCCATCATGCGAATCAACTTCAGCATCCAAGGGAATCTGGTATTTGTGCATCATCGCAGCCATGCGCACATAGTAAGTGCCAGCCCGTTCGCATTCCCTTGTTACCCGGATAATTTTCATAATTCTCTTAATAAGTCGCGCCCATGCACTTGGATGCAAGTCCCATGAGAATCATCTGGAACGATTCACTGTTCTTGACAGAAGCCGCCATAAACGCCCTGAGGGTATATTCCTTTTTCAGCACATCCAACAGGCACTTACCTGTAGACAGGGGAATACCCTCGTGATTCAGATACTTTATCAGATTCTGCTCCACATCTGGCGTAAATTTCTCGGGAACGCAATCAATTATGTAATCCGCACCCCATGTTTCAGAGGCTCCCGGCATACCCTCTTCCTTGACAATCTTTACAAAGCGGTCATAGTCGGCCACCATCCGGTCGTAAGCGCAACCGCAAACCTCCCGGGCCATCTTGTCACCGATTACGTCCTTCGCTTCGGGAGCACAGTCCTGCACAAAATCCTTCTTGGGCATTTCCTGCTTTATGGTGTTGAAAAGCAGCTTTATTTCTTCATCGGAAAGTTCCTTGACGGCAGTATTAAAAACTTCGCCCGCATCGCTACTCATAAGAACACATCCCGTGGCGGCACTCACCATAAAGGTGACAAAATCCTCATTGCCCGTTCCGTTTCTCATGCCGGCGTAATAATTCTGGAACGCCTTTTCGCTATACTGGTTTTGCATCTTATCCAGCACGCAAAGGCATTCCTTCTCGCTAGCCTCCCGGGTACAATCCTGCAGAAAAGCCGTACGCGTCGGCGCCGAATAGTCGCCAGCACAAACAGCAGCGACACCGACAAGCATTCCTAAAAAGGCTTTTCTAAGGCAGAACATGCCCCAAATATAAAAAATCATCTTTTTTAGCTATCCAGCCAGAAACAGATTATATTTCTGGTATGCCCTGTTCTCGTCTCATTTTTCGACTCGCCCTGTTGACACTCCTGTGGAACGGCATTTCGTCTGCGGCCACCGTGGGCATGGATGGCGTTTTCGATGCGGGCTGGTCCACCGCCTACTATTCGCAGGATTCCATCACCCACATGCACCAGAGACTCCACGCTCTCGGCATGGACTATGTGGTGCTGCAATATGCCGCTGTCGAAGCGACCCAGCTTTACTACCCTTCGCAACTGGACTTTCTCCAAGATACCCAATACAAGAACAACCAACTTTTCCCAAAAAGCATCGAGGCCGCCAAGGCCACGGGAACCCGGATTTATCTTGGCCTTTATTATAACGGAACCGATTGGTATACGCCACCCACAACAATTCAACTAGACACTCTCGCCGCGAGAAACCAGAAAGTCCTGGACGAGCTCTATACTCTCTACGGAAACGAATCTGTGGTGGAGGGCGTGTACATCCCTCAAGAGGTGGCCCGCTACTACTGGGATGGCCTTCGGAACGACGCCACCGCAGATTCCCTGTCGAAACATTTCCTGAAACCCATCACCCAGGCGGCAAAGGCCAAGGGCTGGAAGGTCATGGCCGCCCCCTTCTACAACAAGAACCTGGAAACTCCCGAAAAGCTACAGACCTTTTTCGAGAGTCTCTTTGCCGCAGGATTCCAGCCCGACATTTTGGCACCCCAAGACGGCGTAGGCGCAAGCGACGCAGGTAACGCCCACGCCGACATCGCGACCGTCGGCAACTACGAGCGGGCCCTTGCGCAGGCATGCTCCAAATACGGAATCGAATTCTGGATTGACATGGAACTGTTCCGCACCGACGACTCCCACGCCCTGGCCGACAGCGCAAGGCTTTCGGCCCAGCTGGATACGGCCCGTGCGGCAGGCGCCACAAAGGTCATCGTCTACGACCTGGCGGTTCTCGGAAACGCAGGGCTCGACTCCCTGGAAAAGTGGAACTTGAAGACAGAAGTCCCCGAAAGTTCCACGCCATCTTCTATAACAAGGCACCGTGGCGCTGTCAACCATTCCAAACGGAACCCCCGCTACTACAGGCTGAACGGGGCCAGGGTCAAGACTCCTCCACGCCCATAAGGCGCATGGCCGCCTTCCAGGTTTCCTTGTTCTCGAAACCGTCACGCTTGCCGCCGCCGTAGCGGGCGTGGGCGAATTCCTGGACCAGAGTTTCCCAACCTTCTAGCCGGCCATCTTTTACCAGGGCGTCAAGGTTCACAGCGGCGGCGGCAACATCCCCGGAGCCATCGGCAATCCCAAGGTGCCGGGCCACATAACCCTTGCATACACTCTCCAGCTCCAAAAGCCATTCCCGACTATCCGCCGTATTCACCCGCTGTTTCAAAACCATCATCTGCTCCCGCAAGGCATCAGCAGCGGCATTCCTTGCAGCGGTAGCCGCACGGGCATGGGCCCTGCGCTTTGCACGCCAGAGTCCTGCACACAGAACGCACAAGGCCACCACGATTCCCACCACAATGGGCAACGGATTGAACGGTTCGTTCACCCGCACAGGCACGCTTTCGCTGCGCAGATCCAGCGGACGGCCCACCTGCGTAGGAATCTCGAACCTAAGCGCCGGCACATTCAGGCTACCCGTATCTTCAGCCACAATCTTATAAGTAAAGGTGATGGAGGCAATTTCGGCACCGTCTTTCACAGAGCGGGCGGACTCCTGGGACACGCCCACCTGGGTAAGGCCCTTCGCATTGGCAGACCCCGTGGGCACCACCAACAAGGCGCTCCCCTGAACGCTCCAGCTCACCGTCACCGGAAACTCAAAGGTGTCGCCCACGGTAACCGCAGGCAACCCGCCCTCGGGTCCCGACATTATAGAAATGCCCAACTGCTCGGGGGTGGGCATAGCGACTTCGGCGACAGAATCCATACTCACGCCGGCGCTGTCCACAGTGCCGGCGTCCATATTCAAAGAATCATTTTCCATACTTCTAGAATATACAAAAAGGTGAGCCGTAGGCGACTCGTATTGACGAGTCGCCGAAGGCGAGCTTTGGACACTTAGCACTTTAGTGCTTAGTGTACATGGCCACCTTTAGGTGGGAGCGAGGGCCAGCCCTGTACCTGTTTTCCCTATTCTAGCCCGAGCGGTCAAAAA